>QIAU01000119.1 GCA_003225055.1 Acidobacteriota bacterium | reverse complement strand
CTTGCACGCCGCTTCTAGCTTCACCGCGAGCGCCGCATGCCGTTGCGCAGCGTGCCGCTCAACAACGGACGTACGAGGTGGGCCGCCGCGTCAGCGCGCCACCGATGATGCCCCTCCCTGAAGGATTGATATCGCAAGCTGCCGCCCGGATAATTCGCCCAACCCTCGGGGCGCGTAGCATGAAGCGAAACAGACTGACTGCCGTCCGCCTCTGCGTCGCGCTATGTGCGGGCCTTGCCTTCGACCTACGCCAACCGCAAGCGCAGGAGCTCGCAGTCGATGCTCCGCTGACTCCCCTCAGTGTTACTGGCGCGCCTTTCTCGGCGGTCGCCACGCAGCAGATCACACGGGACTTCACTGACGGCAATCGGATGGCTCGCACCGTTCGTCTCACCCGCTATTACCGCGACAGCGCTGGGCGGACGCGCATCGAGCGCGAGCTCTCTCAACAATCAGCGGGACCGAAGGCTGCGCTGCAGAACGTCGTCGTCGAAATCTATGATCCGGTCAGAGGTGAGCGGTACCTGCTGTTTCCGCACACCAAAACGGCCTGACGATCGGCCCCGATGAGCACGGCTGGTCAGAACCCGAGTCACTCGGCGAGCAGGTGATGGAAGGCATCCGGGCGGTCGGAACGCGCCGTGAGTACATACTCGCTGCAGGTGCGATCGGCAATGAAAAGCCGATCGGCATCACGATCGAGCAATGGTTCAGTCCCGACCTCGGCATGATCGTCAGCAAGACGGGACACGGGACGACGGGCGGTGGTTCCAGCTACCGCTTGGAGCACATCGTGCAAGGCGAGCCGGATCCGGGTCTATTTGCCGTTCCGTCGGACTACACCCGCACCCAGGGCCCAGTCGCCTCCAAGTAACCCAGCCCCCATGCGCTGACCAGACCCGACAGGCGCAGGCACCGACCGAGCCCTTTTCGCAGCACTTCACGCATTCAGGAACGGCCGTTGAAGGGCGCTGTCGGCCAGAAGCAGTCATTAGCGTAGGTCCGGTTTCGGGCCAAGACCCGGACAGTCGATGTCGACGCCTGCGAGACGTTGGCGCATTCCGAATCGGCCGCCGCTTCATCAGGGTTAGCTCTAACTTCTTAGCGACGTCAACTTAGGCTGGTAGTTGGACTGACACCGTTGTCTGTACGTTAACGCCGCGCCTTACAGCAAGCGTCACCGGCGTCCGCTCGCATACTTCAGCGAGTCGCCCGCTTTGCTCGCGGGTCAAGTCGCCCAGGATCTGAACCACACGGCGAACTCCCCAGGAACCTGGCTTGCCGAAGAGCTCCAGCGACACCAAGACTGTCTCAATGGCCCAGCCCTTTTTCCCGCAGTACATTCGCAAGGTTACGGAGGTGCATGCGCCCAGGGCGGAAAGGAGATAGGCGGAGGGGGAAGGACCTGCATCAAGGCCTCCACGCTGCGACGGCTCATCGGCGATGGACACATGCCGACCGCATTCGATCTGTTGGAAGTACGGCGGCCGGTGGTTGTTTCCAACGACGACAACCCGGGTGTTTTTCACGATAGTTCGAATCCGCCGATTGTCATGCCGCCGTCCACAACCAGCATCTGCCCGAAGACGTAGCTCGATTCCGGCGAGCACAACCAGACTGCCGCCGCCGCCACCTCGCTCGCTTGTCCGCCGCGCTTCGCCGGGATCGCCGACCGTGCGAGCTTTGCGAAGCCCGGATTCTGTGCCGCGTTTGCGGCGACCATGGGCGTCTCGGTCCAACCCGGAACCAGCGCATTGATGCGAACGCTGTGAGCTGCATTCTCCATGGCGGCAACGCGAGTCAGCCCGAGGACGCCATGCTTCGAGGCCGCGTACGCACACATGCCGCCGGGGCCTGTTATACTTCATCCCGAGAAACACGCTCTTGAGATTCACACGGAGCACGTCCTCGTAATCATCCGTCGGATAGTCCTCGATACGATGAGCACCGCCCGTTATGCCGGCGTTGTTGAACGCCGCGTCGAGCCGACCCGCTTCAGAGCCGATGCGCGCGACGAGCGACTGGACGTCCCTCTCCTCGGAAACATCGGTGCGGACAATGCGCGCTTGACCGCCGGCCTTCGCGATCAGGTCACGCGTCTCGGCCAGTTTCCCTTGCTGCCGTCCGGCGCAATAAACGAGCGCGCCTCGGGCAGCGAAAATACGCGCGGCTTCGCGTCCGATGCCGGAGCCGGCGCCCGTAACGAGAACGACCTTGTTCTCAAAATCACCGGGCACGCTAATTCTCCAATATGAACTCATGAATGTCGATCGCCTGGATTGTCATCTTTCGGTGCTTCGCCGCGAACCCGAGGAACGCATTGCGCTGCGTACCTGCAATTTCGGAGCGAACGATCACCTTGTTTCCGTCCTGCAACACCTCTTGCATTTTGATCGTCATGTCGGGAAACGCCGTTCGGAGCTGGGCGAGGATCTGCTTCGCGCCATCCGGTCCGGCAGGCTGGCCAGGCGCCGGGGGGAATTCGACCCATGTTTCGCTCAGGATCCGGTCGAGAAGCGCCGGGTCGTTCCGGTCGAATGCCTGATACCAGAGGGCCACGTCCTTCACGGCAGCGCTCCTTTCCTGGCCCTGCGCAGACGCACACAGGGCCAATGCAAGCACGGCGAGAGTCGGCCTCATGTCCGATTCAGTCGAGCATGATGAGATTGAGCGTCGGCAACGGCCCGCCGGGAAACTGCTGCAGCCTTCCGCCGATCGCCAGTGCGCCGAGGTCGACCATGGCGAACCCGGCCTTCTCGAAGATCGCCTTCACCTGTCCTTTGGCGTCGGCGTCATTCCCCGACATGAAGAGCACCCTACGTCCGCCGTTCTGCCTTGGATCTGCAGCGAGCACGTCGCGCAGCAGGGTGTTCGCGGTTTTGACGACCCGCGCTCCTGGGACGAGCGACGCCACGACCTCGCTTGAAGTGCTGCCGTGCAGTTCGGCGAGGCGAAAGCCCGGTTGAACCACGGGGTTGGTCGCGTCGATTACCACTCGGCCGTTCCATGCGGGCAGATTGTCCAGAGCAGCGTGCACCTGGTCCCAAGGTACGGAAATGAATACCACATCCGCTTTGGCTGCCTGCTCCCGCGTGCCCGCCTTTACACGCGGTCCTAGCTCCTTCGCGGCCGCCGCGAGCGAATCGGCGCCGCGGCTATTGCTGATGATGACCTCGTAGCCCGCCTTCGCGGCGTGGCCAGCGAAAGCGCGGCCGATGCCGCCCGCCCCGATGACACCTATGTTCATGGCCTCAGACTCCAACGGCGCTCTTGGATTTCGCCTCGGAAGGCGTATTGAGCAGCTGCTGCTCCCACAGCAAACTCGTGCCCACGTTGCCCATATGATCGACCAGCGTCTGAGCAAGCGCTGCCACGCTCGCCGTACGGGCCCAATCGCGCTGCAGCTCGGACCCGAACACTGTCCAGGTGATGGGCACGGCGCCGGCCTGGACCATGCGCTGGATGGCCATTTCGTGCGCTTCGACGCTGACGCCGCCGGAGGCGTCGGTGACGATGTAGACCTCGTAGCCTTCGCCGAGGGCCTGGATGACCGGCATCGCGAGGCAGATCTCGGTCCACAGCGCAGCCATGACGATCTTCTTCCTGCCGGTTCTCCTGACCCAAGCCACGACGCGCTCGTCCTCCCAAGTGTTGATGAACGTGCGGTCGATGGGCTTCTGCTCGGGGAAGACGTCCTGCAGCTGCTTGATGAGGTGGCCGCCTTTGTCCTCGACCACCGTGCTGAGCAGCGTGGGAACGCCAAAGATTTTCGCCGCCTTGGCCAGCCCAACGACGTTGTTGATGATAGTCTGAGTGTCGTGGCTGCGCAGGCCGGCGAACTGGAACGGCTGATGGTCGATCAGGATCAATGCGCAGTTCGTCGGCGTAAGAAGAGCATTCAGGCCGGCCTTCGCGGCGCTCGTCGATGCGTCTTTCACGGTGGCTCCTATGGCGTCGTTTCGGGCCGGCGCAGAATGACCCTTCGCACCTCATCTGGGAAGCCTATATAGTTCGATAAAGTCCATCGTTGAAAGCGATAGATGCTCGACGGCTTGACCCTGGACCAGTTGCGTACCTTCATCGCCGCCGCAGAGGAAGGCAGCTTCTCCGCTGCCGGCCGGAAGTTAAAGCGCGCCCAATCCGTTGTTAGCCAGACGCTAGCGAACCTAGAGGCGCAAATCGGTGTTCAGCTCTTTGATCGGCGCTCCCACTATCCGCGCCTGACCGATCAGGGAAAGGAGCTTTTGCAGGCGGCTCGCGAGGTGGCCGACGGTATCGACGGCTTCAAGGCGCGCGCGCGCACCATGCGAGAAGGACTCGAGCCAGAGTTATCGGTCGTGATCGACGTGGTGTATCCGATGAGCGCGCTGACACGCGCCGTGGGGCTGTTCCGGGTGAAATATCCGAATACGCCGCTGCGTCTCCACGTTCAGGCGCTCGGGGTCGTCGGCACGTTGCCGACCGTCCCGGAGGAGTTGCAGTCGAGCCCCTTGCTCGAGGTCCCGTTCGTGAGCGTCGTGGCGCCCACGCACCCGCTTTCCACGCACCGCCAAGTTGTGTCGAAGTCCGAAATCGTCAAACACGTCCAGCTCGTTTTGTCCGATCCGACACCATTGTCCGGCGGTCGAAACTTTGGCGTGCTGTCCACGAAGACGTGGCGGCTTGCAGATATGGGTGCTAAGCACGCCTTCCTCAGAGCCGGCTTTGGTTGGGGCCAGATGCCCTTGCATATGGTCGATAAGGACATTCGGGACGGTACTCTCGTAAGAATTCGCGTTGAGGGAGCGCCGGCGCGAAGCCAAGTCCTCGCTATGCATGCCGTGCATCGAAAGGACACATTGCCTGGTCCCGCAGCACAGTCCTTGATCAATTGGCTGAGGCATCCAGCCCCTGAGGAGCGCGGCCCGGATCGTCCACGTGGGCTTCGGCTTCGATAAGCGTCATTACCAAAAGCGACGCAGCCTAGCCTAGATGAACGTCTGCTTTGGGTCGTGAGCGCCAATCCGTCCGCAGCCGGCCAAGTGGCCGTTGCTGGCGGCCGCTCAGATTTCCGTATAGCGGTCGCTCGCGTCCTGAGAGGGGACGCTGGTCTAGCCCCGTTGCGGACCTTGTCAGCGCGACCACGAGTGCGCAGTCTATGCGCATGAAATTGATTGGGTTCATGGGGATAGCCGCGGCGCTACTCTTGCCGGCCATCGTTGCTCGCGCCGGAGCATTACCTCTGGCGCCTCAAGTCGGCGACACCTACGAAATCACCTTGACCAGGAACTCTGCGCAGCTGGGTAGCGATAGATCCTCAGGAAGCTCGCACGATAAAGACACGATCATCGAACGGGTGATCGGCCTGCGCGCGGACGGCGTGGAGTTGGAGTATGACCTGCCGAAAGCCGCTACGACAGAAGAGAGGGCCGGAAATTGGCAATTTCCCGCGCAGGTTTTCAAGCCGTTTGACGGACCAGCGCAGCTGCTCAACGCCCCCGAACTCGAGGCCCGGGTCGACGGTTGGCTCAAGGCTGCCGGATGGCCCCGCACCGTCTGCGAGCACTGGATCTTCACGTGGAATGCATTTCACATCGAATGCGATCCGCAATCGGTGATCAAAACGGTCGAATCGTTCGACCTCAGGTCAGCTGATCTTCGCGAGGGAGCTCCTTACCAGGAAACCGAAGCACTCGGTTCCGGAAAATTGGCAAGGAAAGCAGCCGGTCCAAATGGTGCGATTTTCTCTGTCGAGATGCCGGTCGACCCCGACGCGGTTCGTCGCGCTCGCGCCGAATCCGACGTCGTTGTTGGGGAGATTACGAAGAAGCCGGTGTCCCTTGACGCGGCACTTCTTGAGCGGGCGAGGGAGATCGTCTCCGGCACGATCTCGGTCACGTTCGAAACGGATCCCGCTGGAAACGTCCGCCGCCGAACGAAGGTGACAAAGCTGGATATCAAAGGACCAGATGGCCGGTCAGAGACGCGGACCGTTACGGAGACGCTGGAGCGGCGACTCATTTCGCGACGCGACTGATTGGCCTGGGACAAGCTATGAATGGACGCGCTGGTCGGTCGGGTAGGCTCTGACCGGGCCAGGAGTCAACCTTCGACGCTAAGCCTTGGGCTTCCTGAGAGCAGTCATTGCAAGCACCGATTGCGGACTGGGCTTCCAGGATCGACTAAGTGATTGCACGACCACTGAAAATGGCGTGACCGTTTCGGATGTAGGCTACCAGAGCACGCGCCTATCCCTCGGGGCACAGAAAGGTTCGTGCACCGAGAACATCACCTTAATGCAACGCGCAAACAGTTGAGTCCTCTTAGCCACGGCACGTATCGTGAACTCAACGAACCTGGCAATGGCACGGATTGCGCTCGCTTGCATCAGCTGCTTTGCCTTCACAACTGGGCGTTCCCACCCGCCCGATCGATTCTCTGTCGAGGTAGTACCACAGATCGATCTGCCAACGCCCGGTGCTGGAGTGGCCGTTGCCTGGTCAGAGGATGGCTCGCGGGTAGCAGTCGCGAGCGATTACGGGAGTGTTTTATCCATATGGGATCGCTCAGGGCAGTTGGTGAATCGGATCAGACGCGATGGTGGTGGTCCCACATTGGAGGGCTCGCTGGCATTCGTCGAGAACTCATCCAAATTGGTATTTCCGCCGCCAGGTGCGGCGAACGACAGCGCCGCATTTTCGGTCTGGGATATCGCCACCGGCAAGATTGTGGCAACAGTCAATGGTCCACAGCCGGGTGACGAGTATCCGTTGAATAGAGCCGACCACTTCATGACTTCGGACGATGAAACGATCTTTGCCATGGCGACGCGAGGCGGGCCGGCCTGGAAGGGTTTTCGCGAGAATATCGCCATCTACGATAGTCGATCATGGCAGCTGTTACGTACCGCCGCGGTTCCATACAGCGTGTCTTCGCTGTGCCTTTTCGCGCACGGTCGTCTTTTAGGCCTGGGTACGGTGAACTCCGGTCGGCTTGTGATACTTGATTCCCTCTCCGGTGCCACGATCACCGAAATTCGCGCCTACGAAGACTCTAAGTACGGCGTGGTTTCGCTTGGCGTAATCGCGGGAAGCCCAACGGGCGATCTGATCTTGACAGGTGTCAGCTCCGGCGCCCTGCATGGAGGGGAGTACTACAACACACGCGAGCAGAGAGCATGGGACAACGCGATGAGCTCGACTGAGGCGGTACGAGTGTTTCGCGTGAAGGACGGCGCTCGGGTCGCATCTTTCCCTGCTGCTCGAGGCCCGATACGTCAGGCCAAGTGGGATCCAAAGGGCAGGTACGTGGCGTTTGTCGATAATGACCGGGGTCTCTTCTTTTGGGTCCCATGGAAGGGCCTCAGCTACAAGAAAATTAACCTCCCCACGCGGACTCTTGCGCTGTCCATATCCCCTGACGGAGATCGAATCGCCGTGACGACGGATAGCGGAGCGCGCGTTTACTCAGTCGCGGTCGTGCAGTGATCAAGCGCGTGCCCAGGACGTCCGCTCCTGCGAATTAGAACGTCCGGAATTAGCAAATCGGAATGACCGGAAGGGGTCAGAAGCGGACAGTAACGCTCCCTGCTCGCAGACGGCAGCGATCGGCCAAGATCGCGACGTACAGCTAACGAGGTGCAGGTGTCCGCCTGTCCCGCCATAGTGCGAGACAGATCAAA
>QIAU01000118.1 GCA_003225055.1 Acidobacteriota bacterium | reverse complement strand
CACTCAGGGGAAAGCAAGACGACACCGCAATCTAGGGTAGGCAGATTTGCCTTCAAGCATGCTGGCTCAAGCCGCTGCTATCGAAAAATCGGCGCTTGGGAGAGTAGCTAAAGCCTGTTGAAAAACCCCCAGCCTAACCCCTGTCGAATGCGAGCAGCGGCGCTGCGAACGTGACCGTTCGCAGGGGCTCGCCCCCGTGTTTTTCCTCGGAAATTCGTAGAAAAAAAACCAGAATCCTTCGATTTTTCTCATTTTTCTCTTGACAATCATACGCCTAATCGATATATTCGATTAAGTCATCATGCTCTCCTCGACCCAACACCAATCCTGGCTCTTCTATCTCCCCTTGGCCCAGCAGGCCGCCCTGCTGAAGGACGACTTGCTCGAACCCGTAGATCACCTCCTGGACGACCCCCTGTTGGTCGATCTGGTCCGCGACTGCCTGGCCGGTCGGCGCCCCGCTTCGGCGCGCAACGGCCGCCCCGGTATCGCTCCCGATCGCCTGCTGCGCTGCTGCGTGCTCAAACACCTGAAGGGTTGGAGCTTTCGTGAGCTCGATCGCGAACTGCGCAGCAACCTGATCTACCGCCGCTTCACACGCTTTGACGCCGAGGCCACGCCCACCTACAGCGCCTTCAGCCGGCTGTTCGCGGTGCTGAGTCCGGAGGCCACCCAGCAGATTCATCACCGTGTGGTGGGACTGGCGCGCGAGAAGGGCGCGGCCCCGGGACACAAAATTCGAATCGACTCCACGGTCGTGGAAAGCAATGTGCACTACCCCAGTGACAGCACGCTTTTGGGGGACGGCATTCGCGTGCTCAGCCGCGCGCTGAAACGCATGGCGGCCAAATGCCAGGCGGGTGCCCTGGAGGTGGTGAATCACGGACGCGCGGTGAAGCATCGCTTGCTGGAGATCAGCCGCGCGGCAAAATCCCGGAGCGAAGCCAGCCGGCAACGCATGCGCGATAGTTATGACCAACTCCTAGCCTTGACCCGGAAGGTGGTGCGGCAGGGCAGCGAGGTGTTGCAGCGCTGGAAGTCAGGGCGGCTGAAAGTGGTGGGCAATCTGCGGGAGGTGGAAAAGCAGGCTGCCCAGTTGCGGCACTTTCTGCCTTTAGTGGAAAAGGTGATCTCCCAGACCAAGCAGCGCGTGGGGGAAGGAAATACGCACGTAGCGGGCAAAGTGCTGAGTTTGTTCGAACCGCATACGCAAGTGATCTGCAAAGGGAAAGCGCATAAGCCGAACGAGTTTGGCAGGCTGGTGCGCCTCGACGAAGTGGAGCATGGCATCGTGAGCGGTTATAAAATTCTGGAGGGCAATGCGGCAGACACCAACTCCTGGATGCCGGCACTCGACCAACATCAGGCTTGCTTTGGGCACCTTCCGAAGATGGCCACGGCCGATCGCGGATTTTTTTCCGCCAAGAACGAGAGCGAGGCCGAGGCCCGGGGAGTCGCGAAGGTGGCGCTGCCGGCGCGTGGGCGTTTGTCGCGGAAGCGCGCGGAACGGCAGAAACAGCGTTGGTTCAAACGAGCTTTGCGCTGGCGAGCTGGCTGTGAAGCGACCATCAGCACCCTGAAGCATCCGTTTTCGATGTGGCGAGCTACTTACAAGGGAGAGCATGGATTTCAGCGCTACGTGGGCTGGTCGGTGATCACTAAAAATCTGTTTTCGCTGGCCCGTTGGCAGGAGCGCAAGAATAGAGCACAGGAGGAGCGAGCATGCTGCAAGCGACTACTTCCGCCCGACGGCGGAAGCTGCTGAGCGAGATCGAGCGTCTGGCCCGGGTGGCGGTTTTCGGAGCCTTGTCGGAAACCTACCGCACGTGTGGACAGCCGGGCTGCCATTGCCACAAGGGCGGACCCAAGCATGGTCCGCACCTCTATATCAGCTATCGCGGAGAGAAGGGGAAGACCACGGGCTACTACGTGCCGAAAGGGGCGGAGGAAGCGACGCGGGGAGGAGTAGCTGCCTGGCAAGAGCTGCAGGAGTGTTTGCGGGAGCTGGCGGAGATGAATAAGGAGCGCAACTTGCGGCGTGCGCGCGAGGCGCGTGAGCCATGAAGCGAGGGTGGGCCTGGCTCTGGATGTGGGTGGGAGTTCTATCCCTGCTCTGGTTCTTGCATCCTTTCCGGTGTTTGCATCACCACCGACCGGTCGCTGAGGATCGAGCGGTTCTCGGCCCGAGCGAATGCACTTTCGCCTGGCGCACCGCTGCACCGGCAGCAAGCACGCCACCCGCTTGGAGTCGTGCGGGCCCACGGAAATCTTTTGCGCTTCACTCGGAATTCTTGACTACCCACGATGTGGGTCCACTCTTGCTGGACCATCGGGGATCACCGGGTCCTCCTGGGTTTCGTCACCTTTTGGTTACGGGTTGTAAGGCTGCTGGGCAGGCGGGCAGCGTAGAGAACGAACAGAGCAAATCTCTGACGAAATTCCGGGTCTCCAGAGAGCAAATCCAAACTCGGGGTTTTTCAACAGCCTTTAGCTAGGATTACTATAGCCATTGAATCTACAAGAGTTATGTCCGGCACATCGACTGCACTACCCCGGCTGTCTCATAGGTCCAGCAGTTTCCCATCAACCCAGCAGAGGAATCTAGTGGATTGAACTACGAGGCGCCATCGTTGGTGCATCTTGAGATCCCAATCCTGAACATGGAGGTCGGTTATCCCCAAGGCCCAGGAGAGACATGCCCCGGCGGCCCTTGGGACTCTACGGCGCCGTGAATCAGGTCAATACCGGGTACCCGCCCCGCCAATCCAATTGAGACATTTCCAATGGTTCCCCTCCCCGCCCTGCACGCTAATTTCAATTTCTGAGGGGGTAAAGGATGGACACAAATTGCAGCCTGCCATTACAACGCACGATCGTGAGGGAGCCGGAGCGGAGGGACGACAACGGTTTCGCAAAAGGAGGAAAACATCTCGATCAGAT
>QIAU01000117.1 GCA_003225055.1 Acidobacteriota bacterium | reverse complement strand
CCGACGCCAACATCAGTTGTGACTTCGGGTTGAACCGGCTTAACAGCCCTTGCGCGACCTCGAACCGGCGCACTTGATTGGTTTGAAATTCGCACCGTGATTCCGAGCGTATCTTTTGGCATTTAGCGGCGTTCCTCGAAATGGATCATGGTTACGCTTTCACGCGGCAGGGTGATTGTCATGGACTCTGCACCATCCAGGGGGATGGTCGAGGACGCAGGAACCACGTGCTTCGGCTCCGCTTCGTCATTCATTTCATACCGATCTATCGACTTCATCTGCTCGACATGTGCCGTGACCGCGGGGGCGAAACTCTGGAAACTGATCCGAATACTGATGTCTTCGTTCAAATTGCGATTCACGCAAAACACCGTGATGCTTTTCCGGTCGAGGCTCCGCGCGGCCACTGCGTCAACATACGGAACATTCTCAGCAGCCGGAATGGGTGAAATGCCGCCGGCCACCGAGTAGGTTCCGGAATTCGTAGTCACAGGCAGCAGAGTCTCTCCCTTGAGATTCGAATACATTTGAAACACATAGAAGGCAGGGCTGGCATAGACCTGGCCACGTTCCTTCCATATGCCTGCAAAGTCCATCAGACCGGTCATGTCGGCAATTTTGACTTCCGAAGTGTGCCGCAGCATGGTATTGAAGAAGCCAGCAGCCATGATGGCACCTCCTTCGTTTAGCCAACTGGGGCTCTCGTGGGTGAAGTTGCGTTCGCCCTCGCCCTTACTGTTGAAGAGCCACTCCGTCACTGCAAAGTGCACTTTGCCAGACAGCCCTGGAGAGGCATCTGCTTGCGCTTGCATCCCACTAAAATAGGGCCCCACGGCATACGTGGTGGCGTACGCTGCCGAGGCGAGGAAGTCGGGAGTGGCGTTCATCATTTCCGCATGGTTTGTGCCCTCAATAAAATGCGTAGACAGGTAATTAAATGTGCCGGGCGGCGTGCTGAGTTCGACGCCGTTCCACTTTTGGAAATCCACCGGCCCCGAGCCGGTTGCGATGATCTCTGAATCTGGATCCACGGCTCGCACCGCCCGGCTAAAGGCCAGGGTTCTCGCCGCCAGCTCGCCCAGTGTCGGATAGCCGATCTGCCATTTGCCATACAACTCGTTCCCAATTTCGAAAAGAACAGGGCCCTTGTATTGCTCGCGGATGTAGCGTACCCATTCCGAGGCTTCCTCCGGCGTGCCGCTGCCCATATTGAGATCGAACTGAGGTATGGCATGAATCAATTGACACAGCTGCAAAAACTCGTCAGTACCGAAAATGTTGTACTCCGGAATGCCCCAGGCGACATTCTCCATCGTCTTTCGTTCGTCCATGGGACCTATCCCATCCCGCCAGTGGTAGAGAGAACTGAAGTTTCCCCCAAACCGGAGCTGGGTGAGATGCATCGTTTTTGCCATGGCGATTACATCAGGATCAAGGACGCCGATGGCATCGGAGGGCATCAATGAAAACTGGTCCACATCAACCCGCTCGTCACCTTCAACAGAAACAGCGAAGTTGACCGCTTCCAATCGGCGTACGGACCCTGCTGGCAGCATCAGTGTGGTTTCATACTTCGTCCATTTCGTGCTTGCAGCTTGGACCGAAGACGAAGCCAACACGCTGCCATTCCGCCGAGAGCGCAAAGAGACGGTAATCCGGTCCGGACCACTCAGGTGCTTGGCGTAAAGCGAGACCTTGTAGCTGAGTACGCGCTGCACCGGCAGATAGACCTTTTGCATGATGCCGGTGAGCTCATCAGGAACGCCCATAATTCGCAATAATTGCCAGCTGTTTGCAGCATCTCCCACATGCAGCTCAAAACGATTTCCAGCCGCAGGATTCAACGGCAGCCATGGCAAGGGAATACCGGTTCTGTTCGAAGATGTGATAAGCTCTGGCTGCTCGCGATACAGCTTCTCAAGATTTTCATGGCTCCATAACCCGCCTTCGAGACTGCGGTTCGTCAGGATTTCGGCGACTAGACCGTTGTTGACGGAGTCGTCGATCGGCTCGAGGAAGCTTCCAAACAGCGTCTCCGGAACGTTCTTGGTTCCCTGGCCAGCGTGAACTACGACAGAAACCACAGCGGGCGAGGGCTTCCCTTGCACTACCTGGGCTGAAAGATAAGGGACCAGCAGCAGCAAATAGGAAAGACAAAGACAAGGAGCCAGAACTATGTTCCAGATAACCGAGCGCACAGAACCCTCCTTAATGTAATGCATTACAGCAGGCATCGTACCGGGCTGGATTTTGGATTGTCAATCCGTAGAGCATGGATGAAGACGCAAATGAAGACGCAAATAAAGACGATGGCCGAAAAGCCGGCGAGAGGCGCTGATCTCACAAACATTTTCGAACGGTGCGCGGATGGACTCGATATCCTTGCTTGACCGTCCAGTCAGAACCGCTCTCGTTGGCCCGCCTGGGACGGAATGGGAGTGAGTTTACCCTGTTGTAATCCATTACATCAAAAGGGTATCATGCTTCCTTCCCGTTCGGGCCAAAGCGAAAAATGAAGAACCGATTCGATCGCAGATCTTTCCTGAAGAAGGCTGGCTGTACTGCGCTGGGAGCATCCACCCTGGCGTGGGACTGGCCGGCCGTTGGCGAGCTTCATGAGGAGGAGTTCTCCTTTAGGAGTACTTGGCCGCACGGCCTCCAGCGGCCCTGGCCCGGACCGGCGTATTGGCCAAATCCGCTGCAGGACTGGCGGGTCCACGCGGGTCGCCTCGAATGCATTTCTTCAGGTGGCGACCGCAACGTGGCGTTGCTCACACGGGAAGTTTCGGGAAGAAGCGGAAATCTCAAGCTGAGTGTAAGGCTGGGAAGTCTCGATGGTTCAGCGCAAGAGCGTGGCTTCGTCGGTTTCCGCGTCGGCATCAAGTACCCGATGCAGGACTATCGCGCCACCGCCATTTACGGAAGGGGAATGAACGTTGGTATTCATGCCGATGGACGGCTGTTTATCGGGACGTTGGAAGCTTCAGCCCCAAAGATCGACATCAAGCACGAGATACGGTTGCAGTTCTACGCGCATCCCTCTGCGAAGGGATACAAAGTGTTACTGCGTGCCGTCAGCGTAAATGGAGGGCGTTCCGTAGAAATAGACCGTGAGATTCCGGCTGAATGGCTCATAGGCGGCCTGGCGCTTGCATGCAGTTCAGCAGAGCTGGAACCGACCCCTGTCGAGTTTCCGATGATCAAAGATTTCTCGTTCTACCCGCCCAACCAGCACGCGGGAGGAACGATGAAATTCTGGTTCAGAGACTGGACCATTTCAGGCAGCAAAATAGATGTTCACGACGAGCGCGCCTATGGCCCGATTCTATTTACGCTCTATACGGTGAGCCGCGGTT
>QIAU01000116.1 GCA_003225055.1 Acidobacteriota bacterium | reverse complement strand
TTCAAGAGATGTTCCATATGGGTCATCGAAAAGCTTATGCCCTGATTGCAAAAGGGACGCTGAGAGTCCGGGATCCCCGAATATCAGTGACATCACTGGCCGCGTTCTGCAAAAAACATAGTATGTCCTTCGACGTTCCTGCCGTTGGCGATGTGAATACCCAGAAGCAGAATGGTACTGCTGGTTTGTCTTGGGAACGGGTGGCGCGACAATTGGGGGCCTCACTCGATGAGGTACGGCGGTGGCTTGCAACACAGCAACTGACAGTGGTGGATACGTTCGTATCGGAAAAGGCACTTGAGGAATTTTGCCAGTGCTGTGGCAGGACTGGCGGCCCAAAGTTAAATTTCCGACTCATGGAGCCACAAATACTGGATTGGCTTGTTAAGGATTACTTGTCGTGAGAGTCTGTGGCAAATGCGGGAAAGAATTTCGTGGGAACGTATATTTTGCTCACATAAAGCAATGTAAGGGCGGAATCGTCAGGTGACCCTGTGGCCTCCACCGCGGTTGTACGTGAGCTGACTCAGTCTACGTCCAGGTCTGGGTATCGATCAGCATTGTGACGCCAATCCTCAAATGACGGATAGGGCACCGGGAGGGCGGAGGCCCACCTTTTATCGCAGTATCCCCAGTATTCCAGCGTGCGAATGGCGCGCGGGGGATTGCGGCCGCGGCTGGGAGCTGACTGGTCCACTCTCACCTCAGTTTCAAATCGCACAAATGTGCCGAAATTCAGGAACGACTTGAAACGGGACCTCGGGGACTCGAAGGGCCTCAGCCGCTTGATCAATAAGAGCGGGTGAAGAATTTCCGAGGAAGTGTGACGCCTCGTGAATATGTGCAATGCGATCGGGTTCGAAACCCATCACCCTGGCACAAGTGGCATCGGCAGCGACCGGATCGTCCGCCAGAACAACTGTGCAGAGTGGCCGGGGGCTGCCGTTGAGTGGACCATTTCCTTCCATCGCCATGACGGCGTCGGCGATTACGAAATGAATCGGCACCGTCGCGCAGACATCTAGAATGCTATGCTGGATCCCGCTCCAATGAAGAATATTCTTAGGCCAACCGTACTTGTTCCCCGGGACAACCCCGAACATGTTCTTCATGCTCAGAGTGACACCGGACCAGTGGTGCGTTTTTACCTTTGGCATCGAGACAATGAAGTCCGCCTGAATGAGTTCGTCGCGGTTGAGATCCACGAACGGAATCTTGTGCAGTTTCAACTCACCCTCGTAGCCGCTATCGGAAAGCACGAGTTGAGTGTCACGCTGGTGTCCCGGGCCCTCGCCAACAACTACGTTCCGAGCACCTAAGTGGCGGAACGCCTCGGCGGCCGCAACCACTAATTGATGGTGTGTATTGAGGGCGGTGCCCGGGATGTAGTCAACCAAATTCGGCTTGAGTAACACCGTCTTGCCTTGAACATTGATGCAAAAGAGACGGAGTCCGGAGAACAACAATTCGTCTATGGGTCGGGAGTAATCCTCAACATGAAGTATTGCAACTCGTGATCGCGCAGGGCACCGCTTGATCCGATACCGTGGTCTAAAAAAAGGCGTCGTCACGGACGCACCAGCAACGATCGCCGCACCGCCTACGAGCAATTCTTGACGTGTGATCGCCATGTATTAGCTTGCGAGAAGGATCAAAGAACGTTCGAAATCGAGAGCCAGGGCAACAACCGCTAGCGTTGCTGTGTCTTGAATATCAATGTGCCCCACCAAATCAGCCAAAAATCCTACAAGTGGACGAACATTGCGAGAGTAAGCGGCGAGCGCGAGAACTGCCCATGCGAGACTCCACGGAGCAGATAGAGTCGTTGCGGTGCCTTCGAGCCATTCCAGGCTCTTAGGTACGACAGGTTCATCCGAATGATTTTTCAGTGCAAGCAAGGCGATGGCAGTATCGTCCGGGTGAGGGGCAAGAGCGCCGCCGTACACAACTCCGTTGCCCGCATTCCATCCGCCTCCCGGGCAAACACGATCCAATAACATTTCGATGCCGCGGCGAATCCGCTGTTCAGAATCTTCAAGATCACAGGTGCATGACAGTTGATTCAGGGCAAGAATCGCAAACGCTGTCGGGACCACCCAGCTATTCGTGCGAGGCTGCCATGGCCAGCCAAACTTGTTGGGGTCAAATCGCGCATGCCGATCCGCAGTTTGAAATTTCCATCTCCAAAGCAGGCTCGATTCCTTGCCGGCAGACCGCAGAAGCCACCTAAAGCCTTTGAGCTGGGCAGGAACATTTTCGGAATAGTTGCGCAATGCAATCAAGGCGAGTGCGGTTGCCCATGACCCTTCTTCGTCATCCCCAATGAAAGCCGGCCATCTGCCGTTAGGTGTTTGGCAGCGAACCAGAGATCTCCGGGGACGTGTATGTTCATCCCAAAGGTCAGACCCGAGTGCCATCATCGAATATGCGGTTGGTTCAAGGACGGTTTGTGAGGACAGAGTCAAGGCGGGCCATCCTCCTGACAACAGCTGTTTCTGCGCGAGGATCTGACGAATCCCTAAGAGCCTAACTTCGGCGTTCATTGGTCTGACGGCGTTTCTACGTCCCATTCGTGCGACTGTCAAAAACCTGTATGAAAGGGCGCACAATTCTTGCCCAGCTCACCAACCGGCGTTGAGCGTGCCGGTAACTGCACAACGATAAGGGGGTGAAATGCTCAAAGAAGTGCGTCCAGGAAATGCGAAATGCGCAACCACCCAAAGTGCTTTCGATGACGAAAGAGTTGAGGAAAGGTTTCTGAGCAGCAAAACGAATTATCCAAGGCGTGTGGACTCACGTGAAATAGGTGTTACACGCTTCGTACGTGTAAAGGAAGGCCGATTGTGGCGACTTCACGAAACAGGGGAAAACAGAACGTAACGATAAGTCTCGATCGACAGGTGCTCAGGAAGGCAAAGGTTCTGGCGGCTCGCCGCGACACTTCGACCAGCCGTCCTCTCGCCCGGGAGATCGAGTTCATGGTTGGTGAAGACGAGGCATGTGAACGTGCCGAAGGCCAGGCTGCAGCTTCTCGACAAAGGATTTCACGTTGGTTGGTAAGTCGAGCAAGCCGAGAGGAACTCCATATGCGATATATCGTACGTTTATCGACGCGAATGTCTTGATTTACGCCCACGACGTCGATGCCGAGGCAAACCTGCAACATCGGCTGAAATCTCGACTGCATTTCGAATCGAGGACGAGTACCAGACTGGTTGCTGGGGCGCTCTCATTGTTGCCTCGGCTCTAGAGCGGAGCCAACCGCATTCTGTCGGATGATTTGAATGCAGGACAAACGGTATCGAAAACTCCTTCGTAAAGACACGCTGACCTACCCGCCTGGATTTTCATTGAATCGTCCCTGATCCAAATGCCAGTAATTCTGTACACTGGTGCCGGCGTGCTATCCCACACGCCTAAGCCCAAATGGTTTGAGCAACCACCTGAATTTCTTTCAGTGGCAAAAGATCTGAGGAAGACTCGGTAAATTGGGGGAGTGATTCGGGCAAGTCTGTAACCACCCAGATTGCTTTCGGTGAACAAAAACTTGAGGAACCGTTCGTCGACGAGATGATTGTGAACGTGCAACCACCCAATTCGACTTCAGGCCGAACAAACTGCGGGACGCTCTCGACGTGCCTGCATACCTGTGTCGACGAACATGCAGCCACCCAAATTGATTTTAGCACAAAAATTGTGTGAAGAAGTTGCGATGGAGTTGAATATTCGATGTGCTCAAAAGTGTCGAGGAATCCGCAACTACTGACGCACATGTTCATTAGAGTATCAGCGATGCGCCGGAGGGTTACGTTATCTGTGCGATGGCACACAACGCGCTCGCTAGCTTAGCTAGGAGGACAGAAACTCGTGAAAGGCCCGAGTTTTTCACCGTGTATGTGAGACGTGCCTGATTAGCTACGTAGGACCGCATGTGACGAAGTGCGCAGCAAAGTATTTGGGTGTACTTTTTACGGGCCAAGAGGAAGCCGGACGTGTTCGCATCAGCAGAGGAACTCGCGGAGAGACTACGTGCCGCGCGATACATCGTGGATGAAGTCACGCTCAATGTGGTGTACCTCGCCACACAGATGCAGAAGCCGCTGCTGATCGAAGGGCCGCCGGGCTGTGGAAAGACCGAGCTCGCTTACGCAGTGGCGGAAGCGGAGGGGAGCGTCGTGGAACGCCTGCAATGCTATGAAGGCATTACTGAGGACAAGGCTATCGGGAAATTCGATGAGGCCCTGCAGAAACTGTTTCTTGAAACCCATGCTGAACATCTTGGAGAGGACTGGAACGCTATCCGTAAGCGGTTACACACTTTGGATTTCTTTTCGGAAGGGCCGCTGGTGCGAGCTTTGCGTCGCGAAGACCGGCCCTGCGTGCTGCTTGTAGATGAAGTCGATAAGGTTGACCACGCGTTCGAAGCCTTGCTCCTGGAGATCCTGAGCGCGTGGCAGGTCACGGTTCCCAAACTGGGAACGGTGGCGGCGGCAAGTGTGCCTTTGGTAGTTCTCAGTTCGAACGAAGAACGCCGTCTCGGGGATCCGCTGCGGAGGCGATGCTTCTACTTACGCTTCGAATATCCAACCGTCCAACGGGAGACAGAAATCCTCACTGTACGCAGCAGAAGTAAGAGTTCTCAATTACGAGGACAACTTGCCGGGCTGGCACATGCCCTTCGCGGCTGGAACATGGAAAAACCGCCGTCCATTGCGGAAATGTTGGATCTCGCACAAGCCCTCGAGATTCTCGGGCTTCACGAAATTTCGGATCGTCAGAGAGACCTGCTAATGCCCCTCCTGGCGAAGACTGAGGCTGATCGGAAGCGACTGCTGCTACGAGATGGTTTCGAGGGGCTAGTCGCTGATTCGAAGCGGTACCGAGACCAGATCATGTCGAAAGATCACAGCGCGGAAACTCGTCTGGGCTTCGAGGAGGAAGCCCTGGTGTGAAGTTAGTCGCGACAGTATCGGGAGTGCTGCTAGTGCTTGCTGGATGTGCGCGAGCTCAGCGGCCAGCGGTGACAGCCGGCGAAGTGTATAGCCTATCGCGCGCGTGGGCGCGGTACTACGCAGACATGTACCAGGTGCCGCCCGAGCTGGTGGAGGCAATCATCGATCAAGAGTCGGCTTGGAACCCCTACGCAGTTTCGAAAAAAGGTGCAGCGGGACTGATGCAGCTGATGCCGGGGACTGCTGTTCGGTTCGGCGTGCGAAATCGCTTTCGCATTGAGCAGAACATCCAGGGCGGTGTGGCGTACCTGGCTTGGTTGAACCAGCAGTTCAACGGCGATTTAAGGCTGGTCACAGCCGCATATTATGCCGGTGAAGCTCCGATACGGTCGCGTGGGTTGGCATACGCCAATCCGGACGTGCACACATACGTCAGTCGGGTTGCTCAGAGATATGGTGCGCGACGAGCCAGCACCGCAGTCACTTTATCCCCAGCGCGGGAAACCAAATGAGGTGGGTCATGAAGGACATCGGTATGCTCTCGCTTCTGTTTTGCAGCCTGCTTTCGACGAGGGCGATGATGGCGCAGACCGTGGCAGTGGATCCTCAAATCCGAACCCGAATGGCAGTGGATGGTAAGGTCACGGTAGTAGAGGTCGCAGCGCATTTTGTCACGGCGATTCGTCTCCCAGAGCCGGTGAATTCGGTGGTGGTCGGGGATCGTATGCTGTTCCAAGTTGAATACAACGAACATGAACCGGAACTGGTGTTCATTAAAGCGCTCACAAGCAGACCCGCCGAGAGCAACCTCCTCGTCTCCACGACGCGGGGACGACAAATCAGCTTGTTGCTGGTGAGCGACGGAGGAGCGCCAGGACATGCGAAGGTCGATTTTCTGGTGAGATATAAGCCTTTGAGTGGATTTCTGATTGAGCAGCAAACCGTTCCGGTTTCGTTAGTTGGCGAAAGCGCGAGCCTGTCGAAGATGCCCGTCCAGAGCAGTTTGCGTCCGAGTTCGCCAGGAGTCGTGCCTGCATCACTGGCGAGCGCAACTGCGCCCAGTATGGCGGCAGAAGTGCGGAGTGGAAATAAACCAGAATCGCTTGATCAGTTACTTAATCGGCAAACCCGCGCCCCGCTGCCCGAGTTGTTTGGCGAACAGATCGAGGGAAAGAACACCAGGGACGATCACCTTCGTGCTGGCATCAGTGAAGTCATTGACATTGGGCAGCAGGTGATTATTTTGTTTTCCGCCGTCAACACGAGCAGGCACGCGATCCTGCTCATGCCCCCACAAATCCAGCTGGGCGGAAAAAACAGAGCAGGGAAGCTGCTTAAGCACGATCGCTGGTCTACTGCTGAGCAGCTTCCAGTAATCGAGTTTCGTTTGAGCCGACGCCGAATC
>QIAU01000031.1 GCA_003225055.1 Acidobacteriota bacterium | reverse complement strand
ACTATGGAACGGACGCCCCTAGGTCCGAGCAAGCGGACCAGGGTAGCAAGGAAATGGACAAAAAGAATGACGAGATTACTCATCGCAGAATCGTAGCAGGAAGGGAAATCCTAAGGAAAGGTGGGCGAAACAACAATTCGCCAGCCACAGGCGGGGGCGGTGAGCTTTCAGAGAACGGCGCACCAGGCTCGACACTCAGGAGATGGTCGTAGTTGTTATAAAAGGCCGCGATGTCAACGTAGAACTTGGGGCTCACCAAGCTCCGGTATCCTGCTTCGTAGCCAATCAGGCTTTCCGAGGAAAACTTTCTGTCGCCGATAACCCGGAAAAACGTCAAGGGAGTCGGCGCCGCCAATCCGGTGAGCTGGAGGTCTTCTTCCACGCGGGAGGGCGTGCGAACGGCGCGAGTGACGGCGGCCCATACGGTTTGCCGTGAACTCGGCGTCCAGAGGAGCCGCGCAGTCGGCTGAATCTCGAAGCCGCTGTAGCCGTTGTGTAGGAATTTAGACCCGATGGTTAGTGAAAGCTGGTCTCCAACGATGGGGATTTCGTCCTGGATGAATGCGTTGTAGAGCTTGTCCGTATAGTGATTCGGCGTAAACACGACGGTGGGCACGACCTCGGAAACATTCCCCGAACTCAGGCGCGCTCCGAGGCCCCATAGGAAATCCTGCCGCCCCGGTAGAGTTAGATGATGGATGAAATCGATGTCAAACGTATCTCGAGACTCGGCAAAGTTGGCCTGTTTCCGATTCGTACGATCGTAATAAGTTTGTAATTGGATGTCGGACCCTGAACCCAACTCACGCTCCCAGCGACCGAGCAAATTGCCTCCCGAAAGCTCGGCGTTCTGTTGCACATCGGTCATAAACGGAGGAGAATAACTCGCGATCCCCACGCGTTGTCCGGCATCGCCGTTGTAGACGTCGCCTTGAAGCGTTAGCCGGTCGCGATTGTGTGCATCCCAATCCGTCCTGAAGCCGATCTGACCCATGCGCCAGTCATCGAATTGTTGGTGATCGGGATGAAACTCAGGGCCCCGCGTGAAAGCCTTCCCGTATATACGGTAGTTAAAACCCTTGCTGTTGCCCGCACCGTACCGGAAATTGACGAAGCCTTGATCGATATTTCCGCCGCCGGTGGATACCAACGTTCCATGGGTCTCTTGAGCCCTTTTGGTGATGATATTGATCACCGCGTTGACGGCATTTGCTCCCCAGATGGTACCGCCGGGGCCTCGAATGACTTCGATCCGTTCGATATCTTCAAGCAGTGTGTCTTGGACCGCACAAGTACTGATCGGGAGAGTGTGCTCTCGAATCCGCGCACACCGAGGGACCACGTATTGGAATCGACCCGTGCGACTGCAACACCAGGCGCCAGGCGGAGGGCCTCCGGGATGCTTGTGGCCCCGGAACGCCGTATGTCTTCCTGAGTGATCACGTAGATCGCTGCCGGAGTTCGAGTGGCTTTCACAGGTACTTTGGATGCTGTTATAACCTCGATTTGTCCGAGTTGTTCCAGGCTCACTTGTTTTAAATTCTCAGGAGGGTTTTGATTGCCTTGCGTGTCCTGGGCCCGAGTCATCTGATCTGTCACCGCGAGCAAAAGCAGAAGGACGAAAGTGCCTGCGGCCGCGATCCGACAAATAGATGATCGGTGTGGGCGGTGAAAATCGCTTGGCCGATTCTGAAAGCAGCTAGCGCTCATTCTTGGCCCCTACATCTGCCAACTGACGTGCAGATTCGCGCACAAGCAGTTCAAGTTGATCGATCAAGGAACCATCCCACCAGCCGCGTTTTACTTCCTCGCGCATGATAGCAAAGGCTTTATCGAGTGGAAGAGCCTTGCGATAGGGCCGGTCCGTAGTAAGCGCGTCGTAGATGTCGGTGACTTGAAGGATGCGCGCGGTGACTGGAATTTGTTCGCCTTTCAACCCATCGGGGTACCCGGAACCATCCTGCTTTTCATGGTGGTGGCGAATGATGGGCAGCACGTGGCGGAAGGACCGGAGCGGGGCGCAAATTTTTTCACCTATCACAGTGTGTTGCTCCATGATTTTTCGCTCTTCCGGACTCAGCGGTCCGGGTTTGAGCAGGATGTGCTCTGGCACGGAGAGCTTACCGATATCGTGAACGAGACCGCCCCGGCGCAGAGCGACGCGCAGTTCCTGGGTCAACCCGAGTTTATCTCCCAGCGCGACGGAATATTTCGACAGCCGGTCGCAGTGGCCCTCGGTATAGGGGTCCTTCGCCTCGATACTCAGTGCGAGGCTGAACAGTACGGTTTCAGCGTTGTCCAGCTCATCGGTGAATTGCTTCAAGCGCAACAGGGAATGCACGCGAGCCAGTAGTTCGTGCTCATTCACGGGCTTGTTGAGGAAATCATCGGCGCCACACATGATGCCGTGGAGGCGGTCCGCGTCGCTGTTCAAACTGGTGAGCAATATGACGGGAATCAAGCGGGTTTCCGGCTTGGACTTCATCGCCTGACAAACCTCGAACCCGGTCGGGCGGGGCATCACTACGTCTAGCAATGCGAGATCAATCGAGTCGTTATCCACCCGGGCTAGTGCTTGCTGGCCGTCCGATGCACAGACAACCTGGTAACCCTCTGCGCTCAGCAGCGCGGACACCAGTTCGCGATTGGCTTCGTTGTCATCGGCCACAAGGATGATTCCCCGGTGGCCTTGAGGAGCAGGCATATCGCTTCCTTAACGGTGCTCTCGACCGCACGAGAAGGTTGGCGAGCGTCAACTCGTGTCGAGAGATAGAACGGAGATTGTCCGGCCCAGGCAACGAACAGCCATCGCATGAGGCCTATTCGGAAGTATCTCAAATTTACACGTGCTTCTTGTTCTCCTCCAAAGGCGTGCAACTAAGCAGTAAATAAGACGAGTGGAGTGCCCATAGCCTCTAGACGTGCATTTAGGTGGGCCATATTCGTTCTGGGACGTCGGCATTTCGTCCAAGCGCCTTCAGCCACTGCCGGCAAGCACTCGGAGATGGAAGACTGGCGCGTAATACGGCCATCTCTAGCTATGTGGGCTACACGTAGAAGTGAGCTCCTTCGCAGCTGGTCGGCGGCTGCCTCTCCAGATTGTGCCTGGATAAACGGGCAAGCCGGAAGTAATCCCATCAGACCCGATTCGCCCCATTACTGTCGAGTAGCTGGGCGCCAGCAATGGCGCCCGGCTACTCGACCAAGTGATTTTGCGGCGATTTCTGTTGGTCGAAAACGTCTTAAGCAGTTCTCCGCTGTGAGTGGAGCGTCCGTTCGGGGCGGTGAAGATCGAAACGACCTAAGACTCTAAAGCCTTGCCGCTAGTGTGCCGTCCCATTTAATTCTTTACAGCGGCGCACCTTCTCGAGAATGACGTCCGCCGTGGCCGTCCAGACGAAAGGCTTGGGACGGTCGTTCCACGTGGACAGCCAGTGGTAGATGGCCTGTTCCAGTTCATGCACACTACGAAAGGTTCCGCGACGGATCATTCTTTCGGTGATCAATCCAAACCATCGCTCCACCTGATTGAGCCAGGAACTGCTGGTGGGCGTGAAATGGAAGTGAAAGCGGCGGCGCTTTTTGCTTTTGCACCAGCGCTCGACCTCCGCGCTTTTGTGCGTGCTGTAGTTGTCCAGGATCAAGTGCACCTCCAGATCCGGTGGAACTTCCTTTTCCAGCTGGTTCAAGAACTTAACGAATTCCCGCCCCCGATGACGCGGTAGACAGCTTCCGATGACTTTCCCGTTCAGGATGTTGAAAGCCGCAAAAAGGGTGGTCGTGCCATGCCGCGTGTAGTCGTGCGTCTGCCGTTCGGGCAACCCGGGACGCAAAGGCAGCAGCGGAGCAGTACGGTCCAAGGCCTGAATTTGGCTTTTTTCATCCACGCAAAGTACCAAGGCGCGATCCGGCGGGTTGAGGTACAGGCCCACCACGTCGCGCACCTTCTCTTCGAACTTCGGATCATTGGAGATCTTGAACTTCTCCACGCGATGAGGCTGTATGGCATAGCGTTGCCAGACGCGCTGTACCATCATGCGGGAAATTCCCAGCTGGTGGGCGAGCACGCGCACACTCCAGTGGGTTCCATCGGCTGGTCGGGTCTTCAGGGTGGTGTCCAAAATCTTCTGTTCCACCTCCGGGGTCAGCACCGACCGCCGCCGCTTCCGCTTTTGCCGTTGACGAAGGGCTTCGAGGCCACGGGCGAGGAAGCGCTTGCGCGTGGCAATCACCGTGGGACGAGACAGCCCGGTTTGCTGGGCAATGGCGTGATTGGGGATTCCTTGGCTGGCCAGTAAGATCACCGCACACTCCCGGGCCAGCTTTTGCGGAGTGGTGCCGGCACGAGCCAGGGATTCCAACTCTCGCTTCTGGGCTCCGTCGACCGCCAAGGCTGGTGCACTGGGGAACACGCCTACAATAATAGAGCACCCCAAGCGTACTGTCAATATTTAAATGGGACGGGACACTAGCGCGGTAGCGGAAGCTGCGTTGCAGTCGTAGGGGCACGACATGTCGCGCCCGTCTTAGGGACGCACGAAAGCGCGCCCCTATGAAAACCCAGAGGGAGAATCTCCGCTACGCGGCGGAGCCTTTGATGCGCATGCCGTAGAACGAGCGGTAGACGAAGGAGAGCGCGACGAGGAAGAAAGCTGTCGCGAGAATGTGCGCCAAGGTCGTGCTGTGCTGGCT
>QIAU01000103.1 GCA_003225055.1 Acidobacteriota bacterium | reverse complement strand
AGAAGGTAGTCGATTGTTGTATGTCGTGCCGGCGGCAATGTTGAATTCGCTGCTTCCACTGACGATTCATCCTATCCCGCTTGAAACCGTGCGCGTTTTTGTCGGCAGGATCGAGCTGGTGACAGGCGCGACCCGGCGGGCGGTGGAAAGCGCGCTGGCGTCCCACGACGAGGTTATGCTCGCAAAATACGGGCGATTTCTAAATCCAATTTTGGAAGAGCTGATTGAGTCTGATCCGACAAAAGCAAACAGGCTGAGAAAATATTAGAACTCCGTTCCGAAAGGCCGATAAAACGGAGTAATTCGAACCAGTAATTTTCACTTTGCTCGCATCCCTCGCCTCGACAGGCTGGATCCTCCTGTCCTCTGCTCCACCCGGGAACCATCTGCGATTGTTTCTCGTAATCAAACCTGGGTACAATTCTGTGTTCCGGGGAGAAGTCGTGATGAAACGCCTTCGATTTGCGGTTGTGACTTTTATGGTTCTGTTGTCTGCTTTCGGCGCATGGGCAGAGACGGGAACTTCCTTGATTCCCAGAAAAGTGCTGTTTGGAAACCCTGAGCGTTCTTCCCCGCAAATCTCACCCGACGGCACCCGGCTCGGCTATCTTGCCCCGGACCAAGGTGTGTTGAACGTTTGGGTGCGCACGCTGGGCAACAACGATGATCGGGTCATTACCCATGACCGCAAGCGTGGCATCCGCAATTTTTCCTGGCAGTACGACTCCAAGAACATCCTGTATACGCAGGACCAGGGCGGGGACGAGAACTGGCGCGTGTATCAGACCAAGGTTTCCACCCAGCAGACCAAGGACCTGACTCCTTTCGAGAAAGTGCGCGCCGACATTGTCGCGCTTGAGCCCTCGCATCCCGACACGGTCCTGATCCAGCTGAACAAGCGTGATGCCAAAGTATTTGACATCTACCGGATCAACCTGAATACGGGCGAACTTGGGCTGGATACCGAGAATCCGGGCGACGTCGCGGGGTGGCAGCCTGATCATGATCTTCAGGTACGGGCGGCGCAGGTCACCACTCCCGATGGCGGCACTGTTATCCGTGTCCGCGACAACGCCAAGTCGCCCTGGCGCGAGCTGATGAAATGGGGCGCCGACGAAACCCTGGGTGAGATTGTGGGCTTCTCCCCCGATAACCGGGCGCTTTGGGTCACGACTTCCTTGGACGCCAACGCTGCGCGGCTGCTCTCGGTGGACATGGCCACCGGCAAGCAGACGGTAATCGCTGAGGATCCCCAGTTCGATGTCTCTTTTGTCGTGACTCAGCCCAAGACCAATAAGCTCGAAGCGGTGGTCTTCCTGCGCGAGCGCCGGGATTTCCAGATTCTCGATCCTGCTTTCAAGGCCGACTATGACCGACTGCAGAAGGTGCGAGATGCGGACATCAGCAACGTCAGCCGTGACCTGGCGGATGACCGGTGGGTGGTGGCGTTCGAGGGCGATGACGCGCCTATTTATTACTACTTGTATGATCGGGCCACCAAGAAAGCGTCTGTGTTGTTCAGCAACCGCCCGGATTTGGAGACGTACAAGCTCTCCAAAGTGAAGCCGATTGAATACAAGGCGCGCGATGGCATGTTGATCTACGGCTACCTGACGACGCCCGCGGGCGTGGAGGCGAAGAGGCTTCCCATGGTGGTGTTTCCCCACGGCGGGCCGTGGGGACGAGATTTGTGGGGATACGATCCTTACGCGCAATGGTTGGCGAACCGGGGCTATGCGGTGTTGCAGCCGAATTTCAGGGCGTCTACCGGGTACGGGAAGAAGTATCTCAACGCCGGCGATCGGCAGTGGGCGGGAACCATGCATACCGACCTGCTCGATGGCGAAGACTGGGCTGTGAAGCAGGGCATCGCCGATCCGAAAAAGATCTGCATCATGGGCGGCAGCTACGGCGGTTACGCGGCTCTGGCGGCGGTGGCTTTCTCGCCGGATGCGTTTTCCTGCGGCGTGGACATCGTTGGTCCATCCAACCTGAACACGCTGCTGAAGACGATTCCGCCGTACTGGTCTACGTTTCTGGCGATCTTTCACCGTCGCATGGGTGAGGATGAGGAGTTTTTGAAGTCGCAGTCTCCTCTGTTTAAGGCGGACCAGATCAAGGCACCCTTGCTGATTGGGCAAGGCGCGAATGATCCGCGAGTCAACAAGGCGGAGAGCGATCAGATTGTGGCGGCTATGCGTAAAAATAAGAAGCCCGTGGAGTATTACGTGTTTCCCGATGAAGGGCACGGATTCGCGCGGCCAGAGAATCGGACGGCGTTCAACGCGGCCAGCGAAGAGTTTCTGGCCAAGTACTTGGGAGGGAGATTTGAGCCGCCTACGGAGGCGGAGAGGAAATTGCTGGAGAGCATCAGGCAGTAGTAGGTATCGTCCCTCCCGGACTCGGCATATTTGTTGATCCCGCGCTCAGGTGCGGGGCTAACGAATTTCGACCTGCCCGACTACGCCGGAATCGCAACCATCATTGGTCATTGGATCTACGGATCTACGCTTTTGTCGTCTTTGGCGAGAAGGGCTTGGTGCGCACGAGACCCTTGCCTTCCTCGACAAAGATCAACTGGTTGGGCTTGAGGTCTTTGAGAGTGTCGATTTGGCCGCTGGGCCAGCGGATTTCGACGAGGTCCACCTGCGCGGCTTTTCCGATTCCGAAGTGGACGCGCAGATCGTTTTGCGAGATGTAGCTTCCGCCGCTGCGGACTTCGTCGATCTGGGAATGCGGTTTGGTTTCTCCCGGCAGGCGGGTCACGCACCTGATTCGCGCGCCAATTCCGCTGCGATTGGATTTTGTGCCAATCGTCTTGACCTTGATCCAGTTGTTGTCCAGGCGGGAATCGCAGCGGATCAGTTGCGGGTAGTCGTTGATCGTCGTCACCACGATATCGAGGTCGCCGTCGTTGTCAAAATCGCCGAAGGCGCAGCCGCGCGAGGCATAGGGCGTGGAGATGCCGGATCCGGCAATCTCGGAGACGTCTGCGAAGTGGCCATTGCGCAGGTTCTTGTAAAGCAACTTGCGCTGGGCGTAACCGGCTTCGGTCTTGAGTTGCTCGACTTCAGGGTAGACGTGGCCGTTCGCGACGAGGATGTCGGGCCAACCGTCGTTATCCATGTCGAAGAAGCCGCAGCCCCAGCCCAGGTACTGGGTGTGCATGCCTAAGCCGGCGGTGAAGGTAGTGTCTTCGAAATTCCAGTTGCCTCGATTGCGATAGAGCGACGGGGTGTCGCCGGCAAAATTGGTTTTGACGATGTCGAGATTGCCGTCCATATCGTAGTCGGCAGCGGAGACTCCCATCCCCGCCTGGGGCTTGCCGTCGGCGCTGAGCACGCATCCAGCTTCCATGCCGACGTCCGCGAACTTGCCGTTCTTCTTGTTCTGGAAAAGAGCGCTCGCAGTCGAGTCGTTGGCAACGTAGATGTCGGGCCAGCCGTCGTTGTCGAAATCGGCGGTCAAAACTCCCAAGCCGTAAAACCCGTTGGCCCCGGTGATGCCGGCCGAGTCGGAAACATCGGTGAAAGTTCCGTCGCCGTTGTTGTGGTAAAGGATGTTGGTGTCTCCGGGCAAACCAGGGGGACCGCAGGCGACCATGACTCCTTTATAGAGGCAGGGGCCGGATTCAGGGACGGGTGCGGTGGCCAGATCGAGCGCGATGTAATTGGCGACGAACAGGTCGAGATGGCCGTCGCGATCATAGTCGAGGAAGGCGCAACCAGTTCCCCAGCGCGTCTTTTTTCCAGCCACACCCGCTTTCTCGCTGACATCGGTGAAAGTTCCGTTGCCGTTATTGTGATAAAGGACATTCTTGCCGTAGTAGGTGACGAACAGGTCGTCGCAGCCATCGTTGTCGTAGTCGCCGACACAGACGCCCTGTCCCCAGCCGGAACGGCGCAGGCCGGCTTGGTCGGTGACGTCGGTGAAAGTGCCGTCGCGATTGTTCTTGAAGAGGTGGGAAGTGGGCTCCTGGCCCTTGGGAAAACCCTCCAGGCGCGAGCCGTTCACCACAAAAATGTCGAGCCAGCCGTCGTTGTCGTAGTCGTAGAAGGCCACGCCGCACCCGGTCGTTTCCAGCAGGTAAGTATTCTTATGCTCTCCGCCGAAGATGGTTTTCGCATTCAGGCCTGATTCTTTCGCGACATTAACGAAGCTCACGCCTAAGGCCGCAGGCGGTGTCCGAGGTGGGGTGTCCTTCTGGTTTTGAGCCAGGGCGCGAAGAGGACGGGCAAGCGAAAAAACACCTTCGAGGGAGAGGACGAGCGCGGAACGACTGAGCGATTGGAGAAAGGCGCGACGTGAAGAAGACAACAGGCTGGTACCCGCCTCAATTGGGCTCGTGCTAGAATTCGCGACTACCTTTATAGTACCGCAGCAGGAGTTTCGACGTCTCACCGGCCAAGCATGCGACGTGCTTACTGCCCCCGATTCCAGCGGTCCCACCCGGCGCTCGTTGCCATTATCGCCATCCTCTTAACCTGGTTTCCCGAAGTCGCATGGGGAGAGGAGGCGTCGCTCGAATTGTCGCGCCCAGTGCGCTCCTGGGAGTTTCTTGCTGCCGTGGGCATGCGGGCTGGATTATTTGGCAACGAAGCAGGGCGATTTGAGGCCTGGGTTTATCCGCTCAAGATTTTCCGCGATTTCCATCTTCTGGTTCATACCGATGGGCGCGTCCTGCCCGCCGAGTCGCTGGCACGAACGGTGACCGTGCGCCCAGAGTCGTCGAGCCTTCTCTATGCGGGGGATACGTTCCAGATTCGTGAAACGCTGTTTGTCCCTCGGACGGAGCCGGGAGCGATCATCACGCTTGAGGTGGAAACGGCCATGCCCCTTGAGATTGAAGCCCGATTCCAGCGGGATTTTCAACTCGAGTGGCCGGCCGCCCTGGGTGGTACTTACTTGAGCTGGGATCTCGCGCTGCACGCTTTTTATTTGGGAGAAGAGCAGAAGAAGTATGCGGCACTGGTGGGGTCTCCCACGGCCGTTCTCGACTCGGAAGAATACGACACCAACTACTCGTCATCCGGAGAGAATTCATTTTTACTGGGGCCGACCCCCAAAGGGAAAGAAACCAAGCTGATGGTCATCGCGGCATCGATCGAGGGCCTGGCCGATGCCGAGAGCACCTACCAGCGGCTGACGAGCAATTACGCGAGTCTGTTGCGCGAATCCACTGATTACTACCGCAAGTACCTGGATCAGACCGTCAGGTTGGAACTTCCCGACGCGCAGCTCGAGCAGGCGTACGATTGGGCGCGCATCAGCATGGCGCAGGGGCTGGTTACCAATCCTTATCTGGGCACGGGATTGATTGCAGGTTATCGAACTTCGGGCACGAGCCAGCGCCCGGGATTCGCCTGGTTCTTTGGACGTGATGCTTTGTGGACGGCTCTGGCGCTGGACGCGGAGGGCGACTTCCCAACTACCCGCATCGCGCTCGTTTGTAAATTGGTTTAAGGATTATCCCTATGCCTATGCTTCGGCAGACGCGACGCCGCTCTACATCATCGCCATGAATGACTATGTGGTGCATAGCGGAGACGCCGACTTCGTCAAAGCAAAATGGGACAGCTTGTGGAAAGCTTATCAGTTCCTGAAGTCAACCTATGACACGCAGAATCTGCCGCAGAATTTTGGAATCGGGCACGGATGGGTGGAGGGCGGGCCACTGCTGCCGGTGAAGACTGAACTTTATCAGAGCGGGCTGGGCGCGCAGGCGCTGCATGACTTGGGGAACCTAGCGCACCTTTTGGGCAAGGAGGATGTCAGCAAGGAATTCGGGCAGGATTTTGCCAGCCACAAAGCTCTGGTGAACCAGGCCTTCTGGTCGGCGGAGAAGAGTCTGTTCAGTTTTGCCCTCGACCGCAACAACCAGCGCGTGGAAACACCCAGCGTGCTGGCCACGGTGCCGATGTGGTTCGGGTTGCTGGACGAGGCGAAGAGCGAAGCTACGATCAACCTGCTGGCGGATTCGGACCACCAGACCGACTGGGGCATGCGGATCATCTCTTCGCGCGATCCCAAGTACAACCCGGGCGGCTATCATTTTGGATCGGTGTGGCCTTTATTCACGGGATGGGCTGCGGTGGGCGAATACCACTACCATCGGGCGCTGCCCGCTTATTCCAACCTACGGGCCAACGCGCTGCTGGCTTGGGAAGGATCGCTGGGGCATGTCACCGAGGTGCTCTCCGGGGACTACCATCAGTCTCTGTCGACCAGTTCGCCGCACCAGGTCTGGTCGGCGGCCATGGTGGTGAGTCCGATGCTTCGCGGGATGCTGGGCCTGGGGGTGGACGTGTTTCGTCATCAGGCCGTGTTTGCGCCCCATGTACCTTACGGGTGGAGCTGGGTGCACTTGAGCAATCTGCGGGTTGAAAACTGTTTGCTCGATCTTCTGTATCGGCGCTCGGCGGACACGATTGTGCTCGAAGTAAAGCGCAGCGGCGCGGGATCCTGCACACTGGAATTTTCGCCTTCTATCAGCTTGCGCGCGACTGTGTCGGGAACCGAAATCAATGGACGGCCTGTGCCAGTGCATCTTGAGAAGAACGCTACTGACCAGCACGCGACCGTGCGCTTCCCGCTTTCGGGCGGCCCGAACAGTTTGCGCATGCGGGTGCACAACGATTTTGGACTGGCCTATTCTCCTGAACTGCCTGCGCTCGCGAGCGCCAGCCAAGGCCTGCGGGTGGTTTCGGAGAGTTGGAGCCCGAAGATGGACGCGCTTACGCTGGATGTGGCGGGGCGGCCGGGACAGGTTTACGAATTGGGATTATGGAATCCAGAACAGATAGGTTCGGTCGATGGCGCGGTGTTGGATAAGAGCGGCGCCAGAGTACGAATTCAGTTTTCAGCGGCGACGGATCAGGAGTACACACATAGTAAGGTTGTTTTCCATTTTGGCGGTAAGCACGGCGGAACACCGTAATGTCTGAAAGCCAAATGCCAGGCTGTCGAAGCGAGATCCTGCGGAGGCTCAACGCCTCCTTAGACTGACGACATAATTATCGGACCGTAGCTTAGATCCAAATTCTAAAGAGAGCGACTGCTTCTCATGGACAAAAAATTATTGGCGTCGTTCGTCTTGCTGCTCAGCTTCGGTTTCGTGCCAACGGCGTGGGCGCAGAAGGCGGTCGATTCGGAGGGGCACCAGTGGTGGCAGCACGCCGTCTTTTATGAGATCTATCCCCGCAGTTTTGCAGATAGTAATAATGATGGTGTCGGCGACCTCAGCGGGATCACTTCGAAACTCGACTACCTGAAGCAATTGGGGGTGGATGCGATCTGGATCACGCCCTGCTTCCCTTCTCCGCAGGTAGATTTCGGGTACGACGTTTCCGATTACGAGAACATCGATCCGATGTACGGGACGCTGAAGGATTTCGACCGGCTGGCGAGCGAGGCCAGCAAGCGCGGGATTCGCATCATCTTGGATTTTGTGATGAATCACACCTCCGATAAGCATCCCTGGTTCCTCGATTCGCGTTCCTCGAAGAGTGCCGCGCATCGGAACTGGTACCTGTGGCGCGACGGGAAAGGGGCGGGCCAGCCTCCCAACAATTGGGAGTCGACGTTTGGACACTCGGCGTGGACCCTGGATCCTAAGACGAACCAGTACTACTACCATTATTTTTATCCCCAGCAGCCCGACCTGAACTGGCGCAATCCTGCTGTGGAAAAGGCCATGTTTGACGTGACGCGATGGTGGTACCGGCGGGGCGTGGCGGGGTTCCGGCTGGATGCGGTGGATACCTTATTTGAAGATCCCGACCTCCGGGATAATCCCGTTCTTGCCGGAACCAATAAATACGGCGATCCCAACATGGAGGACAAGTACAACAAGAAGCTGCCCGAGGTGCATGAAGTGCTGCAGGATTTGCGCAGGGTCGCCGATGAGCATGGTGCCGTGCTGATCGGCGAGACCTGGACCGATGACATCGACGAGTTGAAGCAGTATTACGGAGAGCACAGCAACGAACTACAGATGCCCATGGATTTTATGTTCACGGAAATCAACAAGCTGTCGCCGCCCAAATTCCGCAAGCAGATTGCGGCGGTGGATTCTGCCGGTGGCTGGCCGGTTTTCGTGATCAGCAATCATGACATCGTACGCTCTTATGTGCGCTACGGGGACGGGCAGCACAATGATCGGATCGCAAAATTGATGGCGGGACTCTATCTGACGCTGCGCGGCACGCCGATTATGTATTACGGCGAAGAAATCGGCATGACCAACAACGATGCAACGCGCCAAGAAGAGGTCAAAGATCCAATCGGCAAAATTGGCTGGCCTGAAGAAAAAGGACGCGACGGCGAGCGCACCCCCATGCAGTGGACGGATGGTCCGAATGCCGGCTTCACGAGCGGAAAGCCGTGGCTACCGGTACCTCCGACCTCGACAAGCCACAACGTCGCCAGCGAATTGAAAAATCCTAATTCCATTTTGGAGTTTTATAAACGTTTGCTTGCCTTGCGGCACCAGAGCCGGACGCTGCTCGATGGACAATACATTCCGCTCAACCAGGACGACCCGAACGTGCTGTCGTACCTGCGGAAATATAAGCATGAAATGGTGCTGGTGGCGCTGAATATGTCGGAGGAGGCGCACAAGGTTAGCTTCGATTTGTCGGGCCAGGGCCTGGTTTCACCCAAGAGCAAGCTGCTGCTCACGACCGCGAGCGAACCTCGGAAGGACGGGGCACTCAGAGAACTGTCGCTTGAGCCGTTTGAGGTATACCTGGCCGAGATCCTGAAGTGAGGTTCGGCTTTTTACGCTCGATTTGCGCTGTTTACCATCTTCTTCCCGCCACCCGGTTGCTCTCAAGCAAGGAAACTTTGCGACCGCCTATAAGCTTGGTTCCAAAACCCCGGGAAAACTCCCACTTGGGAAATTGAGCCGATTGGCTGCCCTAAATTTCGCGCTCAAGGCTTTATTTTTGTGTGCTTTTCTGAATTTGTAGGGTTTCTCTACTTTTTTTTTGCTTATTTGATGAAGCGCAAAGAAAGAACAACAGTTGTGAGTAATCTTCTAAGAGCGCTTGGGGTATGCCCAGGCAAGAAACCAGGTAGCCGACAAGACGGATCAACTTGTAGCCAAGTATTCAGCTTCTGTTTTGCATAAGGTTTATTACCCTCCCCGAAAAAGTCCCTCCCCTTTTAAGTTTTTAGTGGGGTAACACTCGTATTTACAACAGGATGATTGATGTACCCCGGTGCAGGTTAGGGCCTTGAACCCGTTACCGGGACCACTGTTTCCCAGGTTCAGATCCACCCGATTAGTCACCGTTTGGGTCGACTCGTTGGCGGGGGGTCTGTGGACGATTAAGGATCAACGCGGCGCTGCCGGCGCGCCGGCCAGTCAAGAAGGAGGCTGTACAGCCATGAGAAAGCTGTCCCAGGTTTGGTTGCCAACACTTCTAGTTTGCCTTGCGACGGCGGTCGCAAGCGCCCAGTCATTCCGAGTTCAGTGTCCAACTACCACGGTCACTCACCCGACCGCGGCCGACACGGAACCTGCGTACGTAGGCCCGACTTACACAGGCATAAATGGATACGGGACGACACCCGCGCACGTGAACGGCGCGATCAAGTGCCAGCAGATCTCGGGTGGTGACGGGTACGCCACGATGGGAGACGGCACGCAGACATACATGTTCTCTTTCGGACCCTTGTCTGGCCTTGCGGACATTGCGAATGGGCAGCCTGGCACAGAGGTCCCGGGCGTGTTCAACAGCGTCTATGGGGGAACGTTTGCGCCCGGCGACCCAGCCACGAGCGATGGGGCGGGACCGGGCCCAAATGGTCCTACGAAACTTAGCTATAACGGCGCGGTGGGGCTGATGGCGGACACGACGGGGAATACCGCCGCCCCAAGTACCGGACACGTGGATCCCCGGCCCATCGAGGATGTTGGAGTGATGAACGGCAACATTCCGGCCCCATTAATGGCGATCGATGAGGATGACGAATTCTTCCTGACCCTCACCAACGTCGGCATGATCATGCGGCCGGACCTGTTCGAGCAGCACACGGTTCACTTCCATGGTTACCCGAACGCCTCCGCCTTCTATGACGGCGTGCCGGACGCCTCGGTCGCCATCAACATCGGCGGCAGCTTCACCTATTACTACCTTGCGCCCGACGCGGGCACTTATTTCTGGCACTGTCACATTACCCCGCCCGAGCACTTGCAGATGGGCATGGTGGGACAGATCTATGTGCGCCCACGGCAGAATCGGGTTGCGCTGGGCACCAGCCTTTATACTGCCCTCAGCACTCAGCAGGGGGATCTGCGCACCAAATGTGATTCCAACACCGACATTCTGTGCAGCAATCCGCTGCCCCTCACCAATACCGGCGCCACTCAAAGCACCGATGCCCTAACGGGTCAGCCCTACAAGTATGCCTACAATGATGGCGACGGCTCGACCGCATACGATGTCGAGTATCCCATCCAGATTCACGGTTTCGATCCCAACTTCCACTTCGTCGGCATGACCTTCAACCCGGAAGGTTTTGTCGACATGAAAGACAAGTACTTCCTGCTGAACGGCCGAAGCTACCCCGACACAGTGACCCCCGGGCCGCTGGCGACGATCTCGGCGGATGGCGCCATGCACTACTCCCAGCCGCTGCCCACAATCATCAGCATTCCGGCGGGCGGCAGGGCGCTGCTGCGCATTTCCGACCTGGACGTTACCGAATTCCAGACTCTGGCTTCCCTGGGGATTCCGATGCAGGTCATCGCGCTGAATGCCAAGCTGCTGCGGGATCAGGCGGGAAACAACCTCTATTACAACACCAACTCGATTACGTTGGGCGGGGGTGAGTCGCTGGATGTAATCCTCGACACCTGTGCGGTTCGTGCTTCTATGACCAGCTGCACCACGCCGATGGCAACCGGCACCTATTACCTCTACACCCCCAATCTTGACCACTTATCAAATGACGCTGAGAACTTCGGCGGACTGATGACCGAAGTCCATGTCAATTAGGAGCGCGGCAATGAGGACGACGAAAATGAAGAAAGCGATCTCGAATGTGCGACTGTTTCTCGCGCCAATCCTAGCCGTGGCGCTGTTGCTCACAGCTACGGCGCATGCTGCGGCTCCTGGGGTTAAAGGGACTAGTTTCGGCCTCGCGGCCAGCGCAGCCTTCATCTCGCAGCCTGATGGATCGTTGGTCTATTCGTGGGGCTATGCCTGTAGTAGTGGCGGCACTGCCGCCCCGTTTGGTCCCGCAACCGGAAGCGCGTGCGGCGGTACGATGCAGATTCCCGGCCCCACGCTGATCGTCACGCAAGGAGCGACAGTCACGGTTACGTTGACGAATAATCTGCCCGCGGCGGCCGGCAATACATCGATTCTGTTCCCCGGATTTGACGTGACAACGTCGGGCGGTGCCGCCGGGCTGCTGACGCAGGAGGCGGCTCACGGGGGCACGGTTAGTTACACTTTCACGGCCTCGACGGCTGGCACGCACGCCTACTACAGCGGCACGCAAGGCGACTTGCAGGTTGAAATGGGCCTGTACGGCGCCATCATTGTGATCCCGTCCGCCATTCCCGCGAACTGCACGTCGGGGCTCGCGGCTTCGAACCTCACTGCCGAAGGGTTTTGGGGCGAGACTGATTTCCGCCTGGCCGCCGCCGCCTACAACCACCCCAAGGCCTGTTACGACCGCGAATACCTCTTCCAGTTCTCCGAGATGGATCCCAGAATCCATCGCCAGGCAGAGGAGCAGGTTGTGGCCACGGCGGCATTTTGCGCTACTGCCGGGGACACGAGATGCCAGCTCGAAGTCGCGACCGAGCCTTACCATCCCGCGTACTACTTGATCAACGGACGCTCGATGCCCGACGACATGGATCCTAACTACGCCGCCGAGTATCCCCACCAGCCTTACAACGGCAATCCGCACATGCATCCGGGTGAGCAGGTATTGCTGCGCATCATCGGCCAGGGCCGCTGGCAACATCCCTTCCACGAGCACGGCAACCACGTGCGCATTTTGGCCCGCGATGGAAACTTGATCGTCAGCCAGAGCGATCCCGTTAACAGTCTCGGCGGACCTCTCCTGTTCACCACGACCACAACTCCAGGGGTGGCCATGGACGGTATCTTCTACTGGACCGGTAGGGGCCTGAACTGGGACCCATACGGCCACAAGCCTGCTTCTCGCGACCCGCTAGCCAAGCTTCCCTGCACTCCGGATGCTAACGGCTATAACACCGGCGCCCCCACCGCAATCAATTACTTCGAGTGGTGCCAGGACCACAACAAGCCAGTTCAAACCGCACCTTTCGGCGATGTCGCAGACGGCGGCCCGGTAACTCTGCCCGACGCGAACATCTTTACCAACGGCGCCTGGTACGGCGGCAGCCCCTATCTTGGTCCGAACGCGACACTGCGGGCGACTGGATGCAGCGCCGGTGCTCCCGCCGGCTCGTGCGGCGCCACCGGCTCAACTCCGCCTTCGGGCACCATCGCGAACCCGCCCGCCAGCGAGGCTGGGTTTGCCTTCATGTGGCACTCGCACAACGAGCGCGAGATCACCACCAACAATATTTTTCCCGGCGGAATGATGATGATGATGTTGGTTGATTCCCGGGAATTTCAGATCGACGAGACCAACTAGTCATGAGGAGAAGAGCAATGCTACCCAACTATCTCAAAGCCAGCCTGAAGACAGCGGTATTGATAACAACTGTTCTCCTCCTTGGAGCGGGTCTGGCACTCGCGCAGGTCAATCTGACCGCCGCGCCAACCAGCGTAACCCTGCCCGACGGCTCCGTTGTGCCGATGTGGGGTTACACGTGCGGTACGGCCGTGGCCGGGTCGACAGCGACCTGCGCGGCGTTGAATCCGAACGCCCCAGCCGCGACCCTCACTACCCCGGCAGGATGGTCCCCGGTGGTGATTACAGTTCCCGTTGCCACCACGGGGACGACGAGCCTGACCATCAACCTCACGAATAGCCTCTCGTTCTTGAATGGCAACACGGTGCCTACTTCGCTGGTGATCGTGGGGCAGTTGGGCGGCGGCCTGGGAGACACAACTCAGAGGACGACCACGCTTTCCCCGGACCACTCCGGCGCCCAGGCGGCTACCACGTGGCCGATCGCCGGGGGGGCGGGAACTACGGCTCCAGTGCAGGGTAACCGTGTGCGGTCGTTCTCGACGGAAGTGGCGGCGGGAGCGAGCGCGGCGCTGACGTGGTCAGCCCTGCGGCCGGGCACCTACCTGATTGAGTCGGGTACACACCCGTCTATCCAAGGCCCAATGGGCTTGTATGGAATATTGGTAGTGACGACGGCGCCTGCAGGTACTACCGCGGGCACCGCTTATCCCGCGGCGGGCACTGCCCCGGCTGTGACCTACAACGCGGAAATCCCGGTACTCCTTAGTGAAATCGACGCGGTGCAAAACAAAGCGGTCAACGCCGCCGTCAATACCGCGGGTTTCAGCGAGACCGCTGTCTGGTCCGGCCAGCCAGGCGGCTGTGGCAATCCCAGCTCGACGACGTACAACACCTGCTATCCGCCGGCGGTCAACTACACACCGCTGTATTACCTCATCAATGGAGCAGCGTTTAACAAGACCAGCGCTGGAACCTCGCTGTTTGCCGCGGCCCCAGCGTCGGCGGTGACCGGCAGTGTGCTCGTGCGCCTGGTGAATGCGGGCTTGCGCATGCACGTGCCTTCGATCGTGGGAGCGGACACCACGCAGACAGTGGGAACCACCAGCACGGTGTTACCCGGTTTCTCGCTGATCGCCGAGGACGGCAACCCGCTGCCGGGCGTTCCCCGTGTGCAGAGTGAAGTATTTATGGCTGCGGGCAAGACTTACGATGTAATGATCAACACGCCCGTCGCCGGTGGAACGGCCCTCCCGGTATACGACCGTGAGCTGAGCCTGTCGGGTAACGCGACCGCGCGCGACGCTGGTATGCTGGCTTACATCAGCATTAACGGCGCCGGACTTCCGAGTACCGGTGTATTCGCGGCTGCTAGCGCACTAGCCAACCCTGACACCTACAACTCGGTGCTTGCGGGACAGACTCTCACCGTGTCTGATCCAGCGAAAGGTGTGATCGCGAACGACGTCAACGTCTATGGTGTGCAGGTTTCTGGCACGGTACCGGCCGGCCTGGTTCTCAACGCGAACGGCACATTTACCTATTCTGGGCCGCCAACTTCATTCACTTATTGCGGCAACGGTGCAACTTCAGGGGCCGCGTGCGCAACGGTGACCCTGGGCGCGGCTCCGATTGAGGCAGCTAGCGGCATCACCATGGGCAACATCACGTACACGTCGAACGCCACATCGCTGAGCATCAAGCCCCCCGGCATCCTGTCCGTAGACAAAGATGCGGCTGGCTATCCTCTTACGGTTAGCGCTTCCAGCGTGAGCCTTCCGGCCTGTACGAGCTATGCGCCTCCCAGCCCATCTCCATGCGGATCCGTGGATCCGAATGGGGGTTTCAACGCGTACGTTGCGGCAGCTGGCAGCTATTCCTTTACCTACAAAGCGCAGAACTCGCAGCGAACCGTGAGTGCGGGTACCGGGACTGTGACGCTGGTCTTCCCGGCCCCGAGCAATCTTGCGGTTACGGTTCTGGACGGCAAGACGAGAGCTGCTATCGCAGACTATCGCTGGATAATTGAGGAAGACCGCACGTTCTACGTCGACCCGACGAAGACGACGAATACCGGCGGCACGACAGCTACGACCGTCGTTCCCACCTTCGGAACGAACTTCCACACCAGCTATATGCCATTAATAGCGGCGGGCTGCACTGGACAACTGTCCTGTGAAGCGGGCCAAAGCGTGGTGGATCCCACAACTGGGTTGCATGCAGCCGCAGTGTGCGATGTCGGCAACGGTGTTTGCAGAACCGACGCGGGACAACAGACTCCAGTACTTCCCGGCACGGTGCATCTGGATCCGACGAAGCGTTATTACATCTCCGTTTTGCCGGGCGATGCAGCCAACCCGTTCAATACAGGGAATGCCCAGGGCGGGCACGGTATGGGCGGCGCGCCGATCGTTTTCCCCGGTTCCACCGGGACAGCCCCATCCGTCACCATATTGACGGAACCCACTCCACTGCCAACCGCGAAACTGTCCGTATTCGTGTTTCAGGACGACTTCCCGCTCAACGGCGAGCAGGATGGCGGCGGCGGAATTGACGTGTTGTCTCCCAACGAGCCTGGTCTGGGCGGTTTCGAAATCGTTTTGTTTGACGACGCGGGCGGCACGGGCGATGCGACCGGCCAGATGACGTACGACATGTTTAACATGCCGTTGTCGAACAGCCTGGCGGGGACAGTCGATCCGACCACGGGGAAGGATGCGTGCCCGATTTCGGCGCAGCCTACCAGCGATCCGACTCAAAAGGGCATTACGGGCATGATCGTGACCTGCCCGAAGTTTGAATCGGACGGCACGACTCTATCTCCGCTGGCGGGCCAGGCCGTGGTCGCCAACCTGATGCCGGGAAGGTACGGCGTGGTAGCCACGCCGGGCGCCGACCGGATTGGGAAAGGGGAAGAGTGGCTGCAGACCAACACTCTGGACGGACAGAAGGCGCACGATTCGTTCCTGCGAGTCAGTGAGCCGAGCTTCTTCCAAGAGTATGGTCCGGCGGGATACCACGTATCCATTGGCTTTGCCAATCCGGCGATCATCAACGCCCGACTGGCAGGCGTTTGCAACGGCACCGACCCGAACGTCACGGGCAGATGCGGCTTTACCGTATCGGGCCGGGTCACCACCGAACGCATGAGCCGCACGCCGGATGAGAGACTCTACAGCAGCGGCGACAACAGTAGCTTCGCTTTTACCCAGTGCTACGTGAGCTTTGGCGATCCGGACGGCGAAGATTTCGCCTTCACCAAGTGCGCGGGCGATGGGAGCTTCAGCCTGTCGGGCCTGCCGAGCGGCGATTGGAGGTTGACTGTCTTCGACCAGTGGAACGACATGCTGGTAGACGGGCTTTCGACGCCAGTCCGGGTGAATGGAAACACCAGGCTAGGCGATATTGCCATAAACCAGTGGCAGGCGAACATCTACACCAGCAGCTTCTTTGACACCAATGGCAACGGTGTTCGGGACGCCAACGAATCCGGCCTGACGCTGGTACCGACAAACATCCGGTTCCGCGACGGGAGCTACTCCAACTTCAACAACACCGACCTGAGCGGCAACGCGGGCTTCAACGAGATATTCCCGCTGTTTTCCTGGTACGTGATTGAATCGGATTCGACGCGCTACAAGAACACGGGGACCCACGTGGTCTACGACGCGGGCGGACCCGCCGACGATGGACCGGGTTGCGGCGGCACAGGCCACCCGCCGTGCGCAGCCAGCCCCCATACGATTAGCTCGCTCATGGCGAACAGCTACGAGGCGGTCCCCTTACCTGCGGCCCTGCATGTGCCGGGAGCCGTTTATTGCAACAATGCGGACTGCTCCGCGGGTTCGACGACCGGCACCCCGACCTCCACCGGCCGAATCGATCCGGCTTGGGTTGTGAGCGAAGGCTGGCAGGGCTTTTCCGGCCAGAACTCGTTTATTGAATTCGGGAAAAGGCCCTTCCTAGCTGGCGAGAACGGCGGAATCCGTGGCGAAGTGATCTACGCTTCAACCCGGCCGTTCGATGATCCCGCGCTGCTCCTCCACACCAGTTGGACCCCGGATGTGCCGGGGGTCACCATCAACCTATATCAAGTAAGCACGGCGCCGGACGGATCGCAGAGCCTGAAGTTGGTTGATACTACCAAGACGAGCAGTTGGGACGATTGGGCCCAGGGCTTCTACCCGGGCACTAACAAACCCTATATGAACTGCCCGGGGCAAGGCGCAGCCACCGGACCGAACGCGGATACGTTCTTCTTCACCCTGTTCAACCAGCCGATGTGGCTTGACGCGTACAACAACGGCGGCACTCCGGCGCACACGATCCCGAACAGCTCCCAGTTCAAGTGCTTTGACGGTATGCACAACTGGAACCAGGTGCAGCCAGCGCCCTACGACGGCATGTACCAGTTCCCCAGCATAATTGGCAGAAACCCGACGACCGGAGTACCCGTGACACCCACGGGTGTCGTAGCAGGAGTCAACGGTACGCCCGGAGCGCTCCCTGGAACGAACTGCACGATCTGCGTTGGTAACCCAACCGACGGCACTCCCAAGATGATCGTGCCTCCGGGCTACGAACTGGTGAAGGAAGAGGACAAGAACATCCTGATCGGCGACAATTACATCGCGCCGGCAACGCAGCAGTTCGGCGGCCTCGCCAACATTTTCATCCTCCCCGACCAGGCGGCGGTGGGCGCCACCTACAACGCCAACAACGCCCAGAACCCGACCACCGATCTGGGCGCAACCCCACGCCACGAGGGTGATACGGGCAGCGTCGAGACCTTCTGGCCGTGCGTGGGCGCGGCCCGGATCGTTCCCGACTTCATCAGCCTGTTCCCGCAGTCCGGGGAAGTGGCGCCGTTCGCGGGAGCGACGCGCAACCTGTGCGACCGTAAGGAAGTGATCCTTGAGGACCAGGCGTCGGCGCTGGCGAAGTTCTGGGTATTCACTTCGACTCACGTCGCCGCGCACTTCACCGGCATTATCACCGACGACTACACTTCGGAATTCGACCCGTTCTCGCCGCAATTCGGCGAGAAATTCTCCCCGGCCAACCTGCCCGTATCCATCAAGGATTGGGCTGGAAACGAGATTTCCCGCGTGTATGCCGACCAGTGGGGCGCCTATGACGGCTTGACCTACTCGACCTGGGAAGTCAACCCGCCCAACCCGACGGGTTATGCGCCCACCATGATGGTCACCTGTATGAACGACCCCGGAACGGGACCGACTCCCGATCCGCTGTTTAACCCGCAATACAGCAACTTCTGCTACGAGATCCCGTTCATGCCGGGACAGACGCAGTACATGGATACGCCGGTAGTGCCCACGTCCGCCTTCGCGGGTGCGGGGTACAACAATCCTGACTGCGCCTATCCGGATGCCACGCCTGCGATTAAAGAAGTGGATGGAGCCGGTGTTGGACCATACGTGAACGGTGCCGGTGATACCCTCACGATTACGGCGCTGGGCGACCAGATGGTACCCAACAACGCGTACACCGGTCCCTCGGCCACAACGGCTCCTTACAACTTGAAGTTCATCCCGCGGCACTATGGTTTTGGCGCTACCGCCGGGACCGTGGCACTGGTGGGCAGTGATGGCGTTCCGCATCCCTTGACCGGTGTGAGCTGGAGCGACACAACGATCACGGGAACCGTGCCTACTGGTGTGCCGGCGTGCCCCGTGCAGCAACGAGTAGAATACGGCGCTCCAAGCACCGCGGCGAGTTGTGGTGAGCTGGTCATCACCGCGGCCAACGGTAAACAGTCGATCGACACGGTGACGGTTACTATCGGCGGCAAGGCTCCGACGCACGTCGCTCCTACCGATTCGGTCCAGGCCGCGATTGACGCCGCCAAGCCGGGCGACCTGATCATTATCGACCCCACTTGCACCAACACGGCGGGAGGAACCGTTGCGTGTACAACGCCGGGCGCCATCCACTCCGCCTCGTCACACGCTGAACTGTTGTTGATGTGGAAGCCGGTCCGTCTACAAGGTGTCGGAGCCGCTTCCAGCATCATCAACGGAAATACTCATCCCGCCGGCAAATTGGATGTGTGGCGGCGACAGGTCAATTGCTTGATGGGATTGGCTCTCAACGGTGTTCCCATCAACAGTGGCGCGAATCCGTACGATCCGACAGGGACGTTCAGCTGCGGTGGCTGGCCCTACTTCATTGGCACAGGCACTAATCCGCAGGTGGACCGGCTGCCGCTGGAAGCCGCCCTCGGCTGGGACGCCAACCTGAATGGCAACCTGGCGGAGATGCTGCAAGAGCCATCACTGATGGGCGCCCTGGAAGGAGCCGCCATTACGGTGTTGTCCAAAGGCGTGGACTTCCACGGACAAAATCCCTTCGATCCCACGCTGCTGGCCGGCTTCCCGACGGGCACTACGCTGCTAACCTCCGCCGATTGCGGAGCTAACAACGCGACGCCCAATCCGAACCCGAGCAGCTTCCAATGCAGCCCGTCGAGCATCGACGGCCTGGGAATCACGAATAGCTCCCAGGGCGGCGGCGGCATCTTCGTCCACGGATGGGGGCATAACATACAGATCGCCAACAACCGCATCTACAACAACGCCGGAACCATGTCGGGCGGTATCAACGTTGGACAGGGCGAATTTCCTCCCGCGTACCTCCAAGGTTCGGCCACCAATGCGCCTCCGGGCTCCTGCGAGCTAAGCACGGTAGCCAATGTCCAGTTACCGTACTGCCATAACCTGAATGTCAACGTACATCA
>QIAU01000030.1 GCA_003225055.1 Acidobacteriota bacterium | reverse complement strand
GCCGGGGTAATGGAGGAAGGCAAATGGTCGGAACCGAAAACAGGTAGTCCGCAGGGATCGGTGATTTCACCGCTCCTCGCAAACATCTACCTGCACTACGCTTTCGATCTCTGGGTGAACGTCTGGCGCCAGAAGTGGGCGCAAGGCGAAGTGGTGGTCATCAGATACGCAGATGACACCATTGTGGGATTCCAGTATCAGGCGGATGCAGATCGTTTCCTGGAGAACTTGCGGGAGCGACTGGCTATGTTCGGACTGGAGCTACACCCGGATAAGACGCGCCGGATCGAATTCGGGCGGTATGCCGAAGAGAACCGGAAACGAAGAGGGGAAGGTAAGCCTGAAACGTTCGATTTTCTGGGCTTCACGCATATCAGCGGGAAGAACAGCCTTGGACGGTTTGCAGTTCGACGCAAGACGATCCGCAAACGCATGCGGGCAAAGCTTCGACGCATAAAGCCGGAGCTTCGCAAGCGGATGCACGATCCCTTGTCCCAAACCGGCCAGTGGCTCAAATCGATCGTGCAAGGCTACTTCAACTACTACGCGGTACCAGGAAACACCGCTAGCCTATCCGTGTTCCGGCACCGGTTGCTTGTGCTCTGGTGGCATTCCGTTCGCCGCCGGAGTCAGAAACACCGAATTAACTGGACACGGATGCTCGACCTGGCCAAGCGCTGGCTTCCTGCACCGCAGGTGCTCCATCCCTTTCCCGATGCCCGTTTCGCCGCCAGTCATCCGAGATAAGAACCGGATGCGCTAACGAGCGCCCGTCCGGATCTGTGCGGGGGGTACCACGTGAGTGGTATCCCTACCGCGATCAACAGTTACGCTGCCAGTCCTGATTCGTCTACATCCACGAAAAAGCAGTGGCTAGTGGCTAGAACGAAAAGCCAGCTATTGCGGCAGGCTAGTGCGGAAGAAGCGGAGGGCGTTGCCGCCCATGATGCCGGCGATCTGGTCGTCGGTGAAGCCCTGGGCAAGGAGCGCGTCGGTGATCTGGACTAGGCCGGTGGCGTCAAAGGGAGCGGCGATGGCGCCGTCGAAGTCCGAGCCGAGAGCGATGTGGTCGGCGCCGGCAACGTCGGCCGCGAGGCGGATGGCACGGCCGATGGCGGCCGCATCGGTCCCGCAGATGGCGACGGCCCAGAAGCCGATGCCGATGAGACCGCTGCGGCCGGCGATGTTGCGGAGCTGCTCATCACTCAAGTTGCGCGTGTTGTTGCAGACGCCGCGCACGCCGGTGTGCGACACAAGCACGGGGCGCGTGGCGATGGCGAGCACGTCGTTGATCGTCTTCGGCGAGGCGTGCGCGAGATCGATGATGATGTGCCGCTGTTCGAGGCCGGCGACCAGTTCGCGGCCCGCGGGCGTCAGGCCGCCCTTCAGCGCGCCGTGGGCCGAGCCGGCGAAGTCGTTGTCGAGAAAATGCGTGAGGCCGACGACACGGAAGCCGGCGTGGTCCATCTCGTCCAGCGCGGCGGGCTGGTCTTCGAACGGATATGCACCTTCCATGCCGAGGATGGCGCCGATGACACGCGGATCTTTTTCACGCGCGGCGAGGAAACGGGCGAGGTCCGACTGGTTGCGGATGCAGATCATCTTGCCGGCGGAGCGCTCGCAGAGCTGGGCGAGGTGGTCGGCCTGGTAGAGAGCGCGGCGGTGTGGCGAGAACCAGGTTGTCGTCGGCCAGAGACCGAGGATGGCAAACGGGATCATGCCGTCGAAGCCGCTGGTGTTGCGCTCGATGCTGATGTGCAGCGGGATGCGGTTGAAGACGGTGAAGACCTGCAGCGCCTCGTTGCCCTCCTCCATGCGCGGCAGATCGACATGTCCCCAGGAGCTGCGCGCGAGCAGGTCGCGCGGCCACTGCAGCGAGTCGGCGTGCAGGTCGGCGATGAAAAGCTTGGCGTGCAGGGCGCGGGCGCGCTCGGAGGCCCCGTAGGGCGGCGGCTTGAGAACAGGATTGAAGTACGGAGCCAGGATGCGGCCGGCAAACGCCCACACAGCGAGCAACCCGATGGCGAGGACGATCAGGATCTTGTTGCGCCGGCGCATCGCGGAAAGGTGTCCCTCCCCCTCAATTGGCGAAACCGGGCCATTGCACTCAAAATCCCCGTCCGGCCAATGAGTACAATAGGGATAGCATCTCAGTGCCTCTCAGGACCCGCTTTGAGAACTAGTTTTTGTACCCGCCAGTTCAACAACTCGCTCACATAGAGTTCATTGTCGGACGGACATGCAATTTCGTGAATCCACCCGAACTGCTTGAGCTGTTTGCCGGATTCCCCCAGCACTCCCAGAATTCTACCGTCAAGACTTAGCTTATAAATGCGACCAGGGTAGGCATCAGAACTAAACAGCACCTGGTTCGGCGGAGGCGTGATGCAGATTGACCAGGGCGAGCCCGGCGCCATCGTCTGGGATCCTTTGATAGGTAAGACTGGCTTGTTCCCAATTGCGGGGCTGGCGTTCGGATCAAATGCCACATCAATAGTGATTTGCCGAAGGAACTTTCCTTCGCTGTCGAATACCTGGATGCGGCGATTGCCGCGGTCGGCCACGTAGACGTGGTCTTCCGCATCGATAGCAATGCTGTGAGGGGTGCTGAACTGCCCCGCTTGGTCTCCAGGTTCTCCCCACGACTTAATCCACTTGCCGTTTTTATCGACCTTAGCGATGCGCGAATTGATATAGCCATCGCTGATGTAGGTGTTGCCCGCCTTGTCCCACGCCATGTCGGTCACCTGACGGAACATGCCATCTACAGGAGGCAGCGGCGGGTTCGGGTGCGGCAGAGGTCCGGTCTTCTCGTCAGACGCCTCCTGCTTGCGTCCGAAAACCATGGCTACACGGCCCTCGGGATTAAATTTGATGACCATGTCCGAGCCCTTGTCGGCCACCCAGATGTTGTCCTCCTTATCGACCTTGACGGAGTGCGCATAAGACCAGGCGTACAGGTTGTGGCCAATCTCTCGCAGGAACTTCCCCTCAGCGTCGAACTCCAGCAGTTGTGCCGCAGCGGCTCCGTAAGCCGGGCCGGTCGAGTTGCCGCGCGACAAGACGAAAATGTGCCCCTTGGAATTGACCGCCACTCCAGCGGCTTCACCGAGATACAGATGCGCTGGAAGTTTCAAGGGATCAGGAACCGATTGGAATTGGATTTGCGGTTGTTGCGCAAAGAGGGAACTGGACATGTAGAGATACAGTAGAACGTGGATTCGTCCCATCACAATCTCCGAGCAACGCAAGAGCGCGCTTTGAGGCTACGATTAACTGGTTTTCGCCGCAAAACTATATCATCGCCTCGGAACAATTTAACGTCCCCATTCTGCAATCCTCGGAGCGTCGACTCGCGGCAGCGACACTAGTGGTCGGAGTGTAACAGGGCG
>QIAU01000029.1 GCA_003225055.1 Acidobacteriota bacterium | reverse complement strand
CATGTCGTATGGCTCACTTCCGGGCTCCAGACTGCTCGGTTCCAAACAGAACTCATCACGGGTGCGTGCGCGCTGGGTGAGACTGACATGGGCTATTTCGCTCGAGGGCTGGGCGTGCAGCCTCGTTTGATCCCTAGCATGAGCCGAGAGATCGGCGTTAGAGACTGTCTTGTTATTATCCGCCTCATTCAAGAACTATTCCGCCTTAAGCCCGATGTCGTGCATACGCATAAGTCTAAGGCCGGTACTACGGGGAGGATCGCAGCAATGGTGTACAAGTGGCTGTCGCCTTCCGCGCTTCGGTTGCAGCCCCGTCGCTGCAAAGTCGTTCACACTTATCATGGGCACATCTTCCACAGTTACTACGGGCCGACCAAGAGCTGGCTATTTCTGAGTATCGAGCGCCTCCTTGCCCGGGTCTGCACCGACCGGATCATCGTAATCAGCGAACTGCAGCGGCGCGAAATCTGTGAAGGTTTTCGCGTCGGCCATCCCAGACAATTTCGCGTCATTCCGCTTGGAATCGACATGGAAGAGCTGCCGCAAGCTGGCAGGCCAGTCTTCCGTGAGGAACTACAGGTTCCGGCGGATGAGTTACTCATTGGAGCTGTCGGAAGACTAACCGCGATCAAGAACCACATCATGCTCCTGCAGTCCGCGAAGGAACTCTTTCGGTTGCTTGCGGGCGTAGGTCTCCGAGCCCGCTTCGTAATCATTGGGGATGGTCACCTTCGACCCCGCCTCGAGCAGCATGCACAGGAACTCGGGATCGCGAAGCAGGTGACGTTCACGGGGTTTCGTCCGGAAGTACTGTCGCTTTATCCCGCGCTCGACGTGATTGCTTTCACCTCCCTCAATGAGGGTACTCCCCTCACCCTGATCGAAGCGATGGCCTGCGGGCTGGCAACGGCTGCCACAGAAGTAGGCGGCGTGCCAGACCTGCTAGGAACGCGTCGCTTCAGGCAGGAGGGTTTTTCAGTTTGGGACCACGGAGTCACCGTGCCAAGTCAGGATGTGGCCAGTTTTGCGCGAGCCTTGAAGTTTCTCGCAGAGCGCCCGACGCTGCGAGCGCAGATGGGTGCTCAAGGCTGTGCGTTCGCAAGGATGAATTTTTCTCGTGAGCGTCTGCTGCAGGATTTTGCGCAGCTCTACGGCGAGCTGTCAGTCGATGTGGGCAGTCCGTTGCAAACCAGAGTTCAACCCGTTGTCGATTCCAATCTCTAGAAGCGTGGAGAACATCGAATGAAAATTCTGATCACCGGTGGTGCGGGGTTCATCGGCTCACACCTGGCGGAGCGCCATCTTGAACGGGGGGATGAGATCTGTGTCATTGATGACCTCTCAACCGGCTCCATACAAAACATCCAACACCTTAAAGGTCATCCGAATTTCAACTACTACATCGACGACGTCACTCACTATCGGCTGATGGCAGAGCTAATAGATCAATGCGACATCGTCTATCACCTCGCCGCAGCTGTGGGCGTGCGCCTGATTGTGGAGAGCCCGGTGCGGACCATTGAAACTAACCTCCGATGCACCGAGGTCGTTCTCAATCTGGCGGCCAAGAAACGCAAAAGGGTACTGATCACCTCGACCTCGGAGGTATATGGCAAGCGAGAGCACGTGCCGTTCAAAGAAACAGACGACCTCCTGATGGGCCCGCCGGATAAAGGGCGTTGGAGTTACGCGTGCTCCAAAGCAATCGATGAGTTTTTGGCCCTTGCTTACTGGAGGGAGAAAGAAGTTCCAGCTGTCGTCCTGCGGCTGTTTAACACCGTGGGACCGCGGCAGACGGGGCGGTATGGCATGGTGATCCCTAATTTTGTTCGCCAGGCGCTGTCTGGGCAGTCGATCACCGTGTACGGGAACGGGTCACAGAGGCGATGTTTCGCTCACGTCAGCGATGTCGTCGGCGCGATGATTCAGATCGTGCAGCATCCCTCCGCGGTGGGCAATGTCTATAACCTCGGCAGCAATCAGGAGGTCACCATCCTGGAGCTTGCCGAGAGGGTCAAGCAGTTGACTGCATCCGATTCTCCGATTGTCCTAGTGTCCTACGACAAGGCGTACGAAGAGGGTTTTGAAGACATGATGCGTCGTGTTCCTGATCTTTCCAAAGTTCAGGAGCTGATCGGTTACAGTCCCAGGCGCGACCTGGATACTATGTTGCAGAGTGTCATCGATTATGAGCGTTCGCACTTCGTTGCGCGGGCGGAATTCGCGCCTGGCGAGTTTGCCCCGGCCATCGCGAATTTGAGCGCCATTGAGACGGCTTCCAGTTAACCGGCGGTTTTTTCTCCCAAACTAGCTCGATGAACATCATCGCAACCGTGCTTGCGTGCGCGGCACTTTCAGCGGGTTTCATTTTGGCGACGATCAAGATTGCCCATCGCCGAGGCTGGCTGGTCTTTCCTCGCATCGATCGGTGGAGTACCAGACCGGTGGCGCAGCTTGGCGGAATGGCAATTCTCCTATGCCTCCTGGTTGCGGCTTTCGTACTGCCGCCCTCCCCCAAAGGCATCGCCCTCGTGTTCTTGACGATCAGCATGGGGACGATCGGATTGTGGGATGACCTGCGCAGCCTCAGGCCCTACCTTAAGCTGTTGATCCAGGTGATCTTGGCGCTGGTGGCGGTTTATTGCGGTTTCATCTATCCCCTGCGTCCGACGCCTGCCGTGAATATCCTTTTTACGGTTGTCTGGATCGTGGGAATTACCAACGCGTTCAACTTGCTGGACAACATGGACGGCTTGGCGGCGGGCGTGGGGATAATCACCGCAGTTTCGATTCTGATCGTGCAAACACCCAGCACTTCCGTTCAAGGATTGATCTTGGCCATGGTGGGCGCCCTGCTCGGCTACTTACTTTTCAACTTTCCTCCTGCCAAGATTTTTATGGGAGATACAGGTAGCCTTGCCATCGGGTTTTTCCTGGCGTGTTCCTTTGTGGTTGGCGCACAGCATGTCAGCACCGTCCTCTCCGTACTCTTCACGCCAGTCCTGGTGCTGTTCCTGCCCATCTTTGACATGGTGCTGGTGTCGGTCACTCGAAGGCTCAACGGGCGTGCTATTTCCGCAGGTGCCAAGGATCATAGTTCGCACCGGCTGGTTCTACTGGGTCTGACCGAACGGAACGCGGTTCTGACTCTCTATACCATTTGCGCAATCAGTGTTGGCGCTGTTCCTGGTAGCCGGCACGCTGTTCTGGCTTTACCTGGCCAGGATTGAATTGCCCGAGGACTGGCTGTCTCGCACCAATGTCTTCACGCTGTTCGTTCCCGAGTTCCTCGATTCCTTGGCCAAGCGAACCGCCGCTATCCTGCTGGACATGGCGCTGCTATTGCTGTCGGTTTACCTGGGTTTTCTGTTGCACTTCGGCGGCCGCATGACTTCTGTCCTGTACCCATTTTTCGTGGCCAGTGCTCTGTCTCTGATTATCAAGACGCCACTGCTGGCATTGTTCTCAGCGTACCGTGGCAACTGGGAGCTGCAATCCCTGCGCGAAGCATATCCGATCCTGAAAGCGGCCATCTGCGGCTCATTGATCACGATCACAGTGTTGTTCTACCTCACTCGGGCAGAGAACTTCTCCCGCTCTGTGTTGGCTCTGGATTTCGTGTTCACAGTGTTGCTGTTGAGCGGCGTCAGGATGGCGCCACGCTTGTTCCAAGACATCTTGCCCAAGCAGCAGGCAGGGTGTCTGCTGGTGGGCGGAACCAGTGCACAATTCTTCCTGCACTACTTCGACTGGCAGAG
>QIAU01000102.1 GCA_003225055.1 Acidobacteriota bacterium | reverse complement strand
ATGGGTCGGTTCACTGCGCATCAAAGTGGCCGGCTTGCACCAGCCTGTCATTTACCTGAGCGGCGGCAACCAGCAGAAAGTCGTGCTGGCGAAGTGGCTTTACGCGGGCGCGCGCGTGTTCCTGCTGGATGAACCCACGCGAGGCATTGACGTGGGAGCGAAGGCAGAGATTTACGACATGATTCGGACCCTTGCCGGGAACGGGGCGGCGGTATTAATGGCGTCGTCGGAGATGGAGGAACTGGTGGGGCTGGCAGACCGGATTATCGTGATGCACCGTGGGCGCATTGCGGGAGAGTTGGCGCGCGCAGCAGCAACAGAGGAAAGAATTATGCACTTAGCTACCGGAGCAGCCAATTGAGCGAAACGGCCAGGGCTGTACGCGCGGCAAAACCGTACCGAACCATATCCGCGGCTGCGCTTGTGCGCAAGTTGGGTCCTTTGTTGGCATTGCTCATTCTCTGTGGGGCACTGACCGGAGCGTCGGACCGGTTCTTTACGGCCGATAACCTGCTTAACATCTTGCGCCAGTCGAGTGTGAATACGCTCGTCTCGCTGGGGCAGTTGGTGGTCATTATCACCGCTGGAATTGACCTGTCGGTGGGCTCGATTCTGGGACTGTGCTGCGTCTTGGTGGCGCTGCTGATGCGATCGGGGGTGCCGCCGCTTCCGAGTGTAATCGCGGTGATCTCTATCGGGACGATCCTGGGCGCGATTAACGGTGTGTTGCTGACGAAGTTACATCTGCCGCACCCGTTCATTCCGACGCTCGGCATGATGAACGTGGCGCGTGGGCTGGCGCTGGTCATTTCGAGCGGTTTTCCTATCTCGGAACTGCCTTCAGGTTTCCGGTTTTTGGGCGCGGGAACTATCGGTTGGGTTCCGCTGCCTGTGATTCTGGTATTGATGTTTTGCGGAGCGTTCCACGTGTTCCTGAGCCGCACGACCGTCGGACGCGATGTGTACGCAATCGGGGGAAATCCGCAGGCGGCGCGGCTATCAGGAGTTCCGGTGGATGCTCGGCTGATTCTGGTGTACGCGCTGAGCGGTTTGACTGCGGCGGCCGGAGCGATCATCCTAGCGGGCCGCATGAACTCGGGTTTTCCGCTGGCTGGAGTCGGCGTAGAACTGGATTCCATCGCGGCTGTGGTGATTGGCGGCGCGAGTTTCTTAGGCGGCGTGGGCACAGTGAGTGGCACGTTGGCCGGCGCGCTCATCATGGGCGTACTGCGAAACGGACTCAACCTGCTCAACGTCTCGGCGGCGTGGCAAACGGTGGTGATTGGAATCGTGATTGTCGCTGCGGTGTGGGTGGACATACTGCGGCAGCGCGCCGCTCAGAAATCATAGATGCGGCAAGGAGTGGAAAGGCAATCTTTTGCGAGAAGCCGATCTCGTTGACCCTGGATGGCGCACGCGAGATGATTGCAGCGGTGGAAAGAGCGGGAGTGTTCTTTCAGATGGCTTTTCAACGCCGTTTCGATGCCGGGTACCTGGCGGCAAAGCCGAAAATCGAAGAAGGCGCTATCGGTGAGCCGGTGATGTTCACCTCCATTTCTCGCGATCCCTACGCGCCACCCATCGAGTTCTGCGATCCTAAAATGAGTGGTGGTTTGATCACCGATGTGGTGCAACGCGTGCAGCGCGTGCATGCCATCGGCGCCACGCTGGCTTACCCTGAAATGAAGTCCATAGGCGATATTGATAATGCGATCATTGATTTGGAATTCGAGAGCGGCGCCTTGGGCGTGGTGCAACTGAGCCGCAATGCCGCTTTCGGCTACGATATTCGCAGCGAAATCTGGGGGACGAAAGACTCCATCCAAATCGGATACTGCCGGCAAACGCCGATTCTGATGCTGACCACGGAGGGAATCACGCACGATGCCGTGCTCCACTTTATGGAGCGGTTCGAAAATGCTTACCTGGCGCAGATTCAGAACTTGTCGAGCATGTCCAAAAGGGGCTGCCGCCATCAATCACGGGAGCGGATGCCGAGGCGGCGCTGCGGATCAGCCTGGCGCGAGAACGCCGGCCCGTGGAGGTACAGGAGTTGGAGGCGCTAGGACATTGCGCATGAAGACGCTACTCGCCATCGCGATGAGCGTAACGATGTTGATCTCTTGCGGGCGCAGGAGCGAGACGAAAAGCCTGAACATTACGCTGGTGACAAAAGCGCTCGACAGCGAATGGTGGCAACGCGTCAAAGCCGGCGCGGAGGACGCGGCTAAGGCTCATCCCGGCGTTCGGCTGGCGGTGGTGGCGCCGGAGCGCGAGGTGAATATTGATCAGCAGGTAGCGATCCTTGAAGATCAGATCACCAAGAGAGTAGGCGCTTTGGCGGTAGCGCCCACGGGTGCTGCGGAAGTGATCCCGGTGCTCGAACGCGCGCATGCCGCAGGAATTCCAGTGGTAATATTTGACACCGATATCAATTGGCCATCCAAGGTGAGTTATGTGGGTGGGAACAATCGCCGAGCCGGCCAGATTGCCGGGGAATATATTGTCAAGCTGCTCGGCGGCAAAGGCAAAGTGGCGATAATCCGCGGGATTATGGGCGTGTTGACCCATGAGGAGCGAGTGGCTGGCTTTCAGGAGGCGATTCGTACTGCCGCCGGGATTGATTGCGTTGCTGTGCAGCCAGCGAACAGCGAACGAGCACTGGGCTTGTCGGTAATGGAAAACCTGCTGACGCGATACCCCGACCTGCTGGCGGTTTTCGCCACCAATGACCAAATGGCGTTGGGAGCAGTGGAGGCGGTCGCCGCGCGGAATCTGACAGGCAAGGTTGCCGTGGTCGGAATTGATGCCACGCGCGAAGCTGTCCGCGCCGTCGAAGCAGGGCGGCTGGCAGGCGATGTGGCGATGTATCCCGAAAAGCTGGGCGGCAATGCCGTTGAGGCTGCGTTCAAAGCAGCGCGTGGTGAACCTGTGGACAAACGGATTGATATCGGCGAGGCATTGGTTACGAGAGAAAACACGCAGGAGTTCCTACGATAATTCAGTTCTCGAGAAGCGTATCCGGTATAGAGTCGCAACCCGGCACGCCTCTTCGGAGAAAGGGATTCTCTGCAATCCGAACCTGAGGTGTTCCCTGAAGCCGATTCTTCTATTCTAGCGGATTGCTCCACCGCAATTCGGGGAAACGAGCGAAGTCCCGATCTGTCGTCTGAAGAGTGCCGCCGTACTCGATTGCTAGCGCAGCGAGTTGAGCGTCACTCACCAAAGGACCTCGGGCTTGGCCATCAATCATCATCTGTCGGAGGATGATCCAGTGCTGATCACCAGGCGCCAGCAAGCGTATATTTGGTTGCTCGAGCCATTGATGCACAACCTGGGCCGCTTCCTCCGGCGTGAACCGCTTCCCTGGGAGTCTTGGATTTGTCACCACCCTGAGGAAGGCCGCGACCGTTTGCCACGGCAACCCGATGGGTGTTCCGTCCGAGAACACCTGTTCGACCCAAGCACGAGCCTTTGCGTGATTTTCGGAGTTGGCGTCGTAAGCGTACAACAGGACATTGGCGTCGAGAACAATCACCTGTGCGTCGTACCTTCCAGTGCCTCTATCAAATCCTCCACGTTGTCATAGCTAAGTCCGGGGGGCAGCCCTAATGGCCGCGGGTGAACCACGAACGGCTTTCGTTCTCGTTTTCCGGACACCATCAAGCCCAGCCGGAGAAAGTGATTCACGGTCGCCTTCAGCGAAGCGCCGGACCGACGAAGCTCGCGGCGCAGCAGCTTGACGACATCGTCATCAAGAGAAAGAGTAGTTCGCACACATTGATGATCACATCCTAGACATCATGATGTCAAGAGCTGCAATCATCTGGATGGGATTCCCGGGCTGTCCCGGGAGCGCTCACCGGGCCGCTCGTGCAATCCTGATTGGGGCAACAATCAAACCGGGGAGACCTACTTCAGTATTGCCTTTCAGAACCAGGGGCGGACGTGGAGGCGGAAAGGTTACCCGCAGCGGGTGAATGTGCATGATTTTCCCAGTCACGCGCAAGGCCATGCCATCCCTTACGGCACGTATGAGGTAGCGGGGAACCGGGCGGTGGTGAATGTGGGAATTTCACACGACACGGCCGAGTTTGCCGTGGAGAGCATTCGCCGCTGGTGGAAAATGGATGGGCGGCGGCGCTATGAGGGAGCGGAGCGGGTGCTCATCTTCGCCGACGGAAGGGGAGTAACAGCAGTCGGGCACGAGGCTGGAAGATCCATGTGCAGAGGTTGGCGGATGGCCCGCAGGAGCGCTCGGAGGTCGGCGATGGTCTGCTCGACGGTCTCGTCCTCGGGTCCCGGATCACTCTACGCGAGCCCGGCCCGATCGTAGGAGCAAAGAGCATCCACGTAAGCGTATGCGCCGCGGAAGCGAATTAGCACAGTCGACTCCGAGACGTGCACACCCGAATGGTCCCAATGGTCGCAGAGAAGCACGGAACGTGTAAGGGAGGCGCAAGAATAAGAAAGCTGTCGTTGAACCGGAAACTGAGGGGCAAGTTTCAAGTGTTTACGAATTCCCCTCGGCCGCCGCGACATGCGCTTAATAACGAATTACATACCATTCCTCTCGCCACTCATCGTTGCTACGAACCAGGTGAGGGATACTACCCCTATTCGCAAGATGATTGAGGGCAACGCGTTGTGAGACGTTGTACTCCTCCGAGATTCTTGTTGTGATCTCGTCGAGTTGATCTACGTCATACGGACCCGGATACTGTTTAGCCAGTTCGTCGGAGAGACACAGAAACTCAGCAGCGAAAGCGCGCTGAAATTTCTGTCGAGCTGTCAAGGACCGCGTAGCCGGTCTCCATTGATCGTCTGTTTCCATCATGAGATGATCTCCAATCAAACGAGCCAAATCGAAGCGACGGCTGTGTTCGTGCCCTCGGTTTAAGACCAGTTTGAGCTTTTCTTCCTGTTTGCCTCTGACCCCTAAGGAAAAGGGAGCCTCCGGATGAAATTCTTCGACCTTGGCTTGAGGGATTTGAAGCCGTTCGGCAATATCCCTTGTGGAGACGGGTCCTTTGCCCAGTCCCCAAGCTTCGCGCAATGCATTTGCCGCTCGTCTCCCAAACTTCCAAGGTACGGCGTCCGAAGGCGCATCCTTGTCGAGGCGGGTTTTAATGACTTCGAATGCTGTAATTTCAGCGAAAGTCTTAACGGAACTGGCTACCACCTTCGCTTTGTCGAGCTCCGTTTGGATATGGCGGCTCTCGCTTGCGGCGGCAATCTCTTCCAAGGCGTGTGTACCGACTTTGGCTTGCCAATCCAATAGCTTATCGATCAACTCAGAGTTGTCATCGGGGTCAAGGCCAAGGAGGGCCTCGAGTTTTCTGCGCGACCTCTTCTTTTCGCTCTTGCGCTCTTCACGAACATCTGACCAGAGGCTGTGCAGGGGCGTTTCTCGGCATCCGAGAGAATCAAGTCTTGCAAGCACCCTCTCAACGAAACCGGCTATCGCACTCTCGAATCCCTCAGGCTCAACGACTATGCTGAATGAGTTCAGATAACGAATGGGAGCTAGTGCCGCATCATCAGGAGTCTCGTCTGCTTCACACTTCAGTAAAATGCTTCGCCCGTCACTCGCAAGGGTTACTGGAGGCCATGCATATCCACCGGCGGTTGCAGGCACAGAATGAGAAAGCCTCCAATCGAGGCCCAAACCATTCGATCCCGACTCTTTATATGGCTCCCAGCGAAGTCTCCACCAATTCGAAACCAGCCACGATGCGAGTAGATAAGCCGACGCTCTAATGCTCTTGCGAACGGTTTTCGCGTGCCTGTCCTCGACTTCGGTGATTAAACGAGAATCCACGCTCATCACGATTTCCGCGGTGGTGTCTTGAACTTCAGAAAGGCCTGAACCTCCTGCCATCCACCCGTCGATTTCGATTCGAAATTGTTGGCCCATTGTCATTGATGATCTTCTTGCCAGCGTCGCAGCACTTCAGAGCTCAGGGGATCCGTTCTCTGCATTGGATACCCGTGATACGTGCCAAGTATCTCATTCTCGAGCTGAGCCTCTAACGCAATCCCGTTCTGGCTCACAGCCCCGATCAGTTGGGGAAAACCACTCCGCTCTTGCGTACTAATCAGACCCCGCCGTACACCTTCACGCAAAAGCTGCTGAGCGACCTCTCTCTGCGAAATGTTAGCACCGTCGCACAATGTTTTGTCTGGACGAGGCGATGAAGGCGGCGTCAAACCGAAGTTTCCAGGATTCCTCTTATGTCCCGGGTTGCCCGTATATTTGACTCGCGCAGCCAGACTCCCCAACAAAGCCGAGTCGGATACCGGCGCGATCTTTCTTTTGGGGTTGAAACGCCTCGCCGCCATTTTGTCGTACCAGATTGCAGAATGAGTATCCTAAACAAGCGCCTCTTTGTCCGCCAAGAACCTTCTTTAAGGGGTATTCGCAGTACTGCCTAAGAAGTCCGTCGGTCTTTTTGCTTGAACTGAACTATCAACAATAGCGCACGCCCTACATTGAAGGCGACCAAGCGACGAACTTGGGTCTTCACATCTTTGATCGGGCAGAGCGGCAATGATCGAACAATATCAGTTCGGGCTACCACCGGCATTAGAATCTGTCTTATGCCGGCTCCAGGTGGTGCAGCAGACGAGTTGGGAAATAGGTAAGAGGCGCTCTGGGCGATTGATCAGTTGTTGCAGATTGTTGACGGTACGGTACTTCATTTCCTGTTGGAACCCGTAGACACTGACGAATCCAGAGGGATTGAGCTCTCCGTTACCACTGCCGATCCGCACTATCGATTACTGGTCGGTTAAGCGCCAAACCACCGGAGCTGCTGGTTGGACACTCGTGCGGCTAACTGGCAAAGGCGACCGTTGAAGGAGCATCCTCGGCGATTTGCTTGGTCACTCGGAACGGGGGGATTAACCACCGCCGAGTGTTCGCCTCGAGTCTCGGCGCCCGCGATCTTGAAGAACTTCAAACTCATGCTGCAACGAGAGTACTCCTTGAAGAGCGTCTCGCCCGGTCTCGCGAGCTCAAGGCGCGATTTGTCGAACATCTTGTGCCGCTCTGTGCCGTGATCCTGAACGAGCTCGGAAGTTCCTGTTCTGTACGCGACAACACGCCGCTGACGAGCGCCAACTTCGAATGCGCGACCGAGAACAACTCCCACCAAAGCGATTTCATCTACGAGTTGCCATTCGGCCACGGCGGAAAATGGCTGTCGCAGGGGGATACGTGGAACTGCGTGCTCGGTGGTTGGAGCCTCGGTGTACAGCTCGGCTACCACAGCGGCCTGCCGATGGCCGCCATCTCCAATGGCTTCAGCTACGGCGGCTGGTCCAAGCTGTTCGCCAATGTCGACCAATCCAACGGCAATCTGTCGAACCAGTTCAAAGGGCTGGACCTGATTAACCGCACTGACGCCAGCAACCTCATTCTTTAACCCGAAAGCATTCAACAGCAAGACGTTCGGCGACGTGCTCGGCGTGTCGGGTAATCGGACAGGCCAGGTGGGGCTTCGTTTCGAGTTCTAACGATTGTGGCTGAATGCAAATACGGGGCAGCGCAGCAACGCTGCCCTTGGGTTCGTGTGCCGAGCATGTTGAACAGCTTGGAGGTGGAAGTCCTCTGCGCTTCTATCCGTTCTGCTGCCCGGCTACACGCAGACATCGCGGATGTGGAGACCGATTATCCGGCTGCTTGCACTGCACTCCGTCCTCGACTCAACCTTTTTTTTGACCTCGGATAAAGGAACGACCATTGCGATCATCCAGGGAGCGGGTATGCTGTGGCGCAGCGTTCGGCTAGTCGCTTGCTGAATTGTTAGTTGTGGGTCTTCAGCAGACAGATGTCCTCCTTCATGATCGTGAAACACCGGAAAGGCGCAGCATTGGAAGCGCACGTCCGCGAGCCGCCGAACTACATCGCGAAGCTGATCCTCTTACTGACGCTTCTCCTCGGAGCGCATTTTCTCGAATTTCGCGAACATGGTTTTGGCTTCGTCGCGCCGTTTCAAATTGGGCGACGAGAAGGCACTACTTCAGCATGAGCCAAGAGATAAAAGCGATGATCAGCACTGTCGCGCCTAGCATCAAAGCAAGCTCTTTGTTCTGGCTCAGTTGTCGCCTCACGAGGTGACACATTACACCCATTCGATTAGAAAGTCGCCTGATTATAGAAAGCTAATTCGCATCCTGAGAGTGCGTAATGCGTAACGCAACCCATCCTGCCGCATTGTCCGACAAAAGATATAGTCCCTCAGGATTCGCTGCGGTTGCATATGTAGAGTTGATCCAGGAGAATTGATTGGAGTGCAAGTACCGCTGCTCGCCAGAGCATCTTGTCGTACCAAGTCGGTGCTGCGAAATCCGGGTATGGTCAGGACGGTCAATGAACCTCGGCGCCGGCGACTGAATCATCTAGGTGGTTAGAGGCACAGGTTAATCTGCAAATACTCACGCATGTTCTGCTGCATAGAGCGGCGGTGTCTATCTTTTCCACTTGCGACGCTCCACTTGCGACGCGTATGTTCAAACCGTTGAAAACAAAGCTAGGTTTTACTTTCGCGTAACCTTCGCTGCTGCTGCAAGTAACTACCCCGGCTTGGGGAAAATCTATTCCGATTCATTCCGCTTCTAGAACACGGAGTACTTTTTTCTTGCAATTCCTGAGGTACTCTGGCTTAATTGACGGCTTTCCCGTCATGAACCGCGTTGGTAGCGGATCTCTTTGAGGCGCCGTGTATATGTGCGCAGTCGTTCTCCCCGGACTGGTCGACGTGTTTCTGCTTGCAGAAAATCGTCTCCTGAGAGAAGCGCTCACGAAAATCCTCAAAAAGAAAAACAACATACGTGTGGTCGGGGCAGCCTGCTTTTCGCCAGAGGCTCTCAGGCAGATCACCGATGTTGCAGCACAGGTCCTTATTGTGGATTCCGCTGCCTTCACGTTCTCTGGCGTTCAGATCATTACGAGAGCACGCAAAGAAATTCCAAGTCTGAAAGTTGTTATGGTAGGGATGGAATCAGACAAGGAGATTTTCTTGCGCACTGTCCGCGCGGGCATCGCAGGCTACCTTCTCAAGGATGCTTCGGCATCGGAGATAGCGGAAGCAGTGCATTCAGTAGCAACGGGTCAAGAGGCGGTCTGCCCACCCAATCTTTGCCTCGTGCTGTTCGAGTACGCTGCGCGCCAGAGCAAGCAGTCCCCAGTCTTCTTCAGCAACCTTCAACTCGGCCTCAGTCGTCGCGAACAGGAGCTGGTACAACTGATTAGCTGCGGACTTAGTAACAAAGAAATTGCAAATCAGTTAAACCTTTCCGATCAAACGGTTAAGAACCACATCCACCGAATATTGCGCAAGCTAGGTGCCAGCGATCGTTTGGCTGCGGTTGAAGTCTGCCGCGCTCAGGGAATGTCAGCCTGAGAACCCCCGGAGATAAAACGAGATTAGGTATTTTTCTGGTACTCAAATAGCCCGATCTTAGCCCGCCTATCCCACCCCTCCTATTGAGACCTATTAGGCAGGTCCTAGCGCCTTGCGCGTGGGCCGAAATTGAACCTTTTCTTTTTTCGCTGCGAGTTGATACTGCTTGGCACGGAGCCGAACCGTGCAAAAAATCAGAGTGCTCGTAGCAAATCGGCCACGCCTGATGCGGGACCTGGTTCTCGCAACCATCGCCGAGCAGCCGGACATCGAGGTTGTTGGCGAAGCTGAGGCTGAATCAGAAGTGACAGAGCTTGTGGAACGAACCAGACCCGACTTTCTGATCATGAGTCTCGAGGACCAAGACACGCGACCTGCTCTATGCGGCTTCCTGCTCGGGCGTTATCCCCAGATGAAGGTTCTCGCCATAGCGGCAGAACGCAACAGCACGGTTTTCTACTGGGCCTTTTTGGATATTCGCTCCAAGTCGGTTGAAACTTCGGAGCAAGGAATCCTCGGGGCTCTGCGCCACAGCGTGGAGAACTCGAAGCCGCCTGTCACAAATGGTGTTTGAGGCGTTCGAGTAGGACTAAGTTGCTGGTTGTTCAAAGGGTTAGCTCACACAAGCCCATGTAAGTGAGGGGGCGAAGCTACAGCAAGAGGATGTCGGCTAGGCATCAACTCGATCTCGGAACCGCTGCGACTCCGCGGTTGTTCGAGCTACCCGCCTGCGAAGAGCCGCGCTGGTACGCTGCTTACACAGCTCCTCGTCATGAAAAGCGCGTTGCACAGCAAATGCTGGGATATCGCATTGAGTGCTTCTTGCCCCTGTATAAGAGCATCCGGCGCTGGAAAGATCGGCGGAAACAACTGGAGTTACCGCTCTTCGCCGGATATGTATTTGTGAGGATCGGGCTCAGAGATCGTTTACGGGTGCTGGGCTTGCCCGGGGTAGTGCAGATCGTGAGCTTCAACCGAAAGCCAGCGCCCTTGCCCAATGCCGAGATCGAGGCTCTCCGCAGCGGGCTGATTAGGAATGCCTGGATAGAACCGCACCCCTATTTGAAAATCGGCCGGCGGGTGCGTGTCCACAGCGGGCCCATGGCTGGTGTCGAAGGTATTGTGGTACGCAGAAAAGATAGGTTTCGTGTGGTGCTTTCCATCGATCTGATCATGCGCTCGGTTGCTGTCGAAGTCGACGAGGCAGATATCGAGCCCGTCCGATGAGCTGAGAGCTGCGAGTTTTTCCCTTCAATTCAGTCCCTTTCAATATGCCCATCTCGAAGGCTTTGTCGCGCGAAACACAGCCAGAGGCAGGAGTGTCATGAAGCGCCGTCCAGGTCTAAGAAATCGGCTGGAAACTGTAGCCGTTTTGTTTGTACTAGTTTGTGCTACTCACGCTCTCGCTCAGATTGGGACGGACACCACGAGAAATATCGACCGCTCGCAAGCGATTGATCAGTCCGAGTCCCGCACCGAGCCAGAGGCAGGGGCGCTCGTCTCACTTTCGGCGGACAAGATGATCTCGCTCTTACGCGACGACCCGGAGTTGCTCCTCGAGGTGAAGAATGCGGTGATTGCGAAATCCTACGAGCAGGGAACGTTGATGGATCCCCAGGATCTTACTGACGAGGCCTTGTATCGGCTGATTCGAGAAGATGCGCGTATTCGCACGCTCACAAGAGGGGAGATCGAAAAGCGCAATGACATATTTGCGAACCCGGCTACGGATCAGACCACCAAGGACGAACTTACCGAGCCGGATCGATACAATAATGACCGGCCATACAGAGATAACGAGCAATACAGAGATAACGAGCAATACAGAGATAACGAGCAATACAAAGACCAGCAAGAGCGGCGTTCCTCCGGGGACTCGAGGCGAGAGTCAAGGGTGCCGGAGCAGCCAGAGACGGATCAACCGAAGTTAGGTCGGCGAAGTCAGGCAAAGCGACCACAAAATTCACCGCCTCCGCAAGACCAGAACCGGCCCGCCACAAATCGGCAGCCAAACCCTTATCCGGGATTGCCCTCACTGCAAGACCTATACCGCCAGATTCCGAGCCAGGGTGCAACACCGAAGCGCTTTGGCATGGACATATTCCTCAACGGGACTGGGAACTTTGACTCGCTACCCATGGATCTTCCAGCCGGGCCTGATTACCTGCTGGGGCCCGGCGACGGCTTGAATATCAACATTTGGGGGAGCATATCGCAAAGGCTTGCGGTAACCGTGGATCGCGGAGGCCGGATAGCATTGCCAGAATCGGGCGCGGTCGTGGTAGCCGGGCACACACTCGCCGATGCCCAGGAAATGGTGCAGGAGGCCCTGAGCAGGCAATTTAAGAAGGTAAGAATCGATGTGTCGTTAACCCGACTGAGGACAGTTCGCATTTATGTGGTGGGGGACGTGAAACGGCCCGGCGCCTATGACATCAGCTCGCTTTCGACTCCGCTGAATGCGCTCTACATCGCCGGCGGCCCGACAGATCAAGGCTCGCTCCGCATGGTGCGTCACTATCGAGGGAAGCAACTCGTCCGCGAGGTAGATCTCTACGACCTCATGCTACGGGGTATTCGCTCCGACGTTGAGCGCATGGAACCTGGCGACACCATCCTGGTTCCACCGGTCGGCGCTCAAGTTACCGTTGCTGGCATGGTGCGACGCCCCGCTATCTACGAGCTAAGAAATGAAAAAGAACTTTCCGCAGTGCTGGAGCTTGCCGGTGGCATGCTGGTGTCGGCGACACTGCGGCAGATTAATGTGGAACGGATTGAAGTACACCAAAAGAGAATCATGCTCAGCCTGAGTCTACCGCCGAGCGATGACGCGGATGCCATAAACAAACAGCTTGGCAGTTTTGCAATCCAGGATGGGGACCGGGTAACGATTTCTCCGATCCTGCCTTACAGTGACAAAACGGTCTATCTCCAGGGACACGTCTTTCGCCCGGGGAAGTATCCCTACCGTGAGGGAATCCAGATTTCCGAATTGATCCGCTCGTATCAGGACCTGCTTCCCGAGCCGGCGCAGCATGCAGAGATCGTCCGTCTGGCGCCACCCGATTATCGTCCTACAGTCATTGAATTCAATCTCGGAGACATACTCGACGGAGACGACCCTATCGAGCTGCAGCCTTTCGACACCATTCGCATTTTTGGGCGCTACGAAGTTGACCCCCCGAAGGTCTCAATTTATGGCGAGGTTCTCAGGCCTGGAAAGTATCCTCTGACTCACGGAATGACGGCAGCTGGCCTGGTACGCATGGCAGGTGGCTTCAAACGGAGTGCGTTCACGCACGAGGCGGATATCACCAGCTACGTAGTGCAAAACGGCCAAAAAGTCGTCGCAAAACATGAAACGGTTGAGATCGCAAAGGCGCTCACCGGGGACGCCGCAGCCGATATCGCCCTAAAACCAAATGATGTGCTGACCGTCCACGAGTTGGCGGGTTGGAGTGACATCGGTGCATCGATCACCATAAAGGGCGAAGTGCAGTACCCAGGTACTTACGGAATCGAGGAAGGCGAAAAACTGAGCACGTTGTTGAAGCGCGCCGGCGGGTTTCGCAGCACTGCATACCCCGAGGGTGCGGTGCTGGAACGTGTCCAAGTGCGCGAGCTCGAGGAGCGGAGTCGGACGGAGTTAATACGGCGCATCGAGACGGCGGGAAGAGGTGCAAAGTTCTCACCGTCCAGCTCTGGGTCCGACCAGGCCGCAATGATCCAGGCGATGGCCCAGCAAGAGGAGCACGTTGTTACCGCGCTGCGCAACCAGCCACTTGCAGGACGCCTAGTCATCAACATTTCTGGTGACATTGAGCGCTGGCAGAACACCCTAAATGACATTGAGCTACGGAAGGGCGATGTTCTCGTTGTTCCCAAGAAACCGAGCTTCGTCCTGGTTGCCGGACAGGTTTTCAACCCTTCGGCGCTGACTTACAGTGCGGGAAAGAATGCCAGCTGGTATCTGCGTCAGGCGGGCGGGCCTACGGACCTGGCTAATAAGAAGGAGCTCTACATTATTCGGGCCAACGGCTCTGTAATTGGCCGCGCAGGCAGTGGATCATGGTGGACTGGCGGCATCCTGAATACCACGATGCGGCCCGGAGACTCGATCGTCGTGCCCGAGAGAATTGTGGGCGGCTCAAACGTCTGGAAAAACGTCCTGAGCACGGCTCAGATAACCTCTAACCTCGCCATCGCCGCAAAAGTGTCGATTGAAACTCCCCAAGACATTCTGCTCGCAGTCCATGTTGCAACACATAAAGCGCCCGGCAGGTCTACTCCTCCTGGCAAGCAGCTTCTCGACCCCTACGGCCTATGCGCAGATTGCTACGGAGGTAAGTCAAGCCGCACCGAGTAACAAGTCTGCACGCCTGCGTAAGGAAGTGAATGAATTGAAGCAGAAATTGGCTACATTGGAGGAAAAACTGGCTCTGGAGGAAAAGAAAAAGGATGAAGAATTGGCGGCGGAAGAAGAGAGACAGGAGCAACGGGCCACTGAGCAGGAAAGGGAAACTCAGAGCCAGGCCGAGAACGGCACTGGGGAGGCTGTTGCTGGCACCGGATTATCTACGCGTGTAGATCAGCGACCTCCTGAGCGAATGCTCGTTCCGAACATGCTTGCTGACCAAAAAGCTTTCTGGACAAGACCGGCCCGTATCCGCGCCAACGACGTGAACTGGTTTCTTCCTTTCGTCGGGGCAAGCTCTCTCCTTATCGGGAGTGACACATCGATTGAAAAGAAGCTGCCCTCGAGTCCGACGATAATTAGGCGCAGTCAAGACTTCTCCAGCTTGGGTCTGGGCTCCCTCGTAGGCGCGGCAGGCACTCTATATCTTTGGGGGAGTCTTGCGCACAATGATCACAAGCGAGAGACGGGTTTTCTGAGCGGCGAAGCCCTCGCCAACAGTCTCCTCAATAGTTCCATAATCAAGGTGGCAGCAGGAAGAGATCGACCGACAGACGGCAATGGTAAAGGGCAGTTTTGGCAGGGAGGAAGTTCTTTTCCATCCGATCATGCCGCAGCCGCATGGTCCGTGGCCAGTGTCGTCGCCCATGAATATCCCGGACCGCTCACCAGAATACTGGCCTATGGCATCGCCTCTGCTATTAGCCTGTCGCGAGTTACGGGCCGTAAACACTTCGCCTCGGATGTGTTCATTGGAAGCAGCTTGGGTTGGTATCTGGGCCGAGAAGTCTACCGCGCTCACCATAATCCGGAACTGGGTGGCGAGGGCTGGGGAGAACTCGTCGAGAACAAGCCGGAGAGCCCGCGCAATCCGGAGAACATGGGTTCACCGTATGTGCCCTTGGACAGCTGGGTGTATCCAGCACTCGAGCGCCTGGCAGCACTGGGCTATATTCAGTCGGCATATTTGGGAATGCGACCGTGGACACGCATGGAATGCGCGCGGCTCTTGGAAGAGGTTGGTGATGATTCCCGATACTCGAGCGAGTCCCAAAACGAGACACTTCAGTTGCTGAGCAGACTGGCCACGGAGTTTGGCGATGAGAGCAGCCGTCGGG
>QIAU01000227.1 GCA_003225055.1 Acidobacteriota bacterium | reverse complement strand
ACTGACCGGGATTGTCAGCCCGAGCCGAAGCAACATCACCCTTCACCCGATCGATGAGCTTTTGGTTTGTGGGCCCGAAGTTCGATCCCGCAGAATTAGCAGCGTCGTAGCCGGTTCCAGCTGCCGAGGGTCTGGAGTGAAAATATGCCGGCCCGGAAAAGCCCTGACCAATGATTCTGGACCCGACAGTTTTGCCGTCCTGTTGGATTAGTTGGCCATTGGCCTGCTTAGGAAAGATGACCTGGGCCATACCCGTTACCAGCAATGGGTAAACGAGCCCTAACAATATGGTGGTCGCAATTGTCATCAGCACGGCCGTAATAAGATTCTTCTTCATGGCGAGTTCCTCTTAGGCAAGCCCTATGCGAGTGATGAGCATGTCTATGGCTTTGATCCCAATGAACGGGATGATGATTCCGCCCACACCGTAAATCCACAAATTGTTGCGAAGAAGTGCAGGCGCGGCCATGGGTCGGTACTTCACACCGCGCAGGGCGAGCGGAATCAGGGCGATGATTATCAGAGCATTGAAGATCACCGCAGATAAGATTGCGGAACCGGGCGTCTCGAGGCGCATGATATTCAGCGCGTTCAGTACGGGGAAGGTTCCCGCAAACATTGCCGGGATGATGGCGAAGTATTTAGCAACATCGTTGGCAATAGAGAACGTTGTCAAGGCACCGCGTGTCATGAGCAGTTGCTTGCCGATTTCTACGATCTCGATTAGCTTGGTCGGATTGGAATCGAGGTCGACCATGTTTCCGGCTTCTTTGGCAGCTTGCGTACCAGTGTTCATGGCGACTCCAACGTCGGCCTGCGCCAGTGCCGGAGCATCATTGGTACCGTCCCCGGTCATTGCCACAAGTTTGCCGCCGGCCTGTTCCTTCTTGATCAGATCCATTTTGTCTTTCGGAGTGGCCTGAGCGAGGAAGTCATCCACCCCAGCTTCTCGCGCGATCGCGGCGGCGGTGAGCGGATTGTCGCCTGTGATCATGACGGTGCGGATTCCAATCGCTCGCAACTGATCGAACCGCTCTTTCATACCGCCTTTTACGATGTCCTTGAGTTCGATCACACCGAGGGCCCCCCGCTTCTTTCGGCGACTACAAGAGGCGTCCCTCCCGAACGCGCAATTTCTTCCACAGTGGTTCTCACTTGATTCGGCATCCTGCCACCACTCTGAGTTACGTAGTTCGCGATTGCATCGGCTGCTCCCTTGCGGATTTCAGAGCCATTCAGGTCAACACCTGACATGCGGGTTTGAGCACTGAATGGGACGAATTTCGCATCGTGCTGGCCCAATTCTCTCCCCCGCAGTCCGTATTTTTCTTTCGCCAGAACAACAATAGAACGCCCTTCCGGGGTTTCATCGGAAAGCGACGAGAGCTGTGCGGCATCCGCCAACTCTTGTTCACTGCCGAAACTTTATGGATTGGCTGGTAATCGTTGTGGTTACAGGTATCTTCGCTGCGCTTGCGGCCATGGCGCGGCTCCCGCGCGTGGACTTCCTATAAACCGGCTGTTCTTTGGGAACGTTAACCGAAGCTGCTGGGGGCGAGGGGTAAACGGTTCGCAAGGTAGCTGTAAGATCTGTGTTAAGTCCGATACCCTTCCTTGGGTCGGGCCACCGATTTCACCGGTAGGTACTTGCCGAGGGCCTGCTCGCCGCGGCTGCTTTCTAAGCGACCGCGTTCGCTAATCCTGGAATGGAACACGATCCCGACAACCCGCTTTGGCGGGGCTCCTCAGTGCGTTACGGGGATTTTTGAGCATGCGCATCGTATGTATATACATCTATTGCGATATGAGCCGATCACTGCTGCTATTACTGCCGTGCCTGCGTGGCAGCTTCCGCCGGACGTCGCGGGCGCTCACCCAGTTTTATGAGAAGAAGCTGCGACCGCTTGGGAAAATTCCCAGAGCCGAGTTCTTACCCTCACGCAGCAGGCCGGTCTTCGAGATCCGAAAAAGATGGGGGGCGACGCATGCTGTTTAGAAGTGTCGCGTATTACGGGGCAACTGCATAGGGGTGTCAACATCTTTGATGGAGACTACCCGGAGGGCAGCGAACCGCTACTCGAGAGCGTTCGTCGCCTGCAGCAATTGTTCGGTCGTGGCGCGAATCCAGTAACTCTCTGTCAGATTTACCCAGCGGACCATGCCAAAAATTCCGCGGGCGAGCGACATCGTGTTCGTCAGGCCCCGCCTTCGGGTGCCGCAAGTAGTAGCGCGCAATCACCGCAGCGTTCGGTCCGAGAGAAACGTGTAGGTATAGGCGGCTTGTTGCCGAGATTGCGCGAAGTGCCCGGGGGATCAACGCTGATGGCGGCCACTCGATTGCCGCGCCCTTCAAGCTCGCTCAGGTGATGCTGGATACTCCGCAACTCGGAGTTGCAGGACGGTCACCAGTACCCTCGGTAAAAAACCAGCAACACCCCCTTGGGCGCGGCCCCGCAGATCGGTTCCGTCAACAGTCCGGCGAGCGACACCGCCTTGTTATCGCTGTCAGCCAACGTGAAGTCCGGCGTCTTCGCGCCGACGCGCAGTGCGGCAGCCGGCGCCGGCATCTGACGTCCGGCACAAAAACAGAGAATACAAATAAACCAAAGATCAATGCGCTCAGGCCTGCCAGGATCGGATTTTTCCCCCCGCGCGGTTACAGTGCTTAGAAATTGTCGCGAGGCAATGACAAAGAAAGGAAGAGTACTGCTAGTTGAGATGATTGTGCCGGATACGAATTCCGCGTGTTTCAGCAAGCTTCTCGATCTGAACATGCTTGTCGTGACGGGGGGCGGGAGCGGACAAGATCTGAGTATCGCGTTTCTCCTTGATGCGGCTGACTACAGGGTCGACCGGATCATTCCGCCTATGGCTCCGCAGAGCGTCATCGAAGCCATCCCAAATAGCGTCGACAGGGAAGAAAGTGTTCACCGGGTTAACTACAATCTTTGGCGGGGCAAGCAAACGCCTGGCCGCAGAGTCGGCTCGGCAGCGACCAGCGAAGGGATCGGCTATGCACGATTGGGCGGTTTGCACCACCGCTCCGCCTGACCTCCGCCGACTACCTGGCCCACCGTGTCGGACCAGTGTCGAACTTTCGATCATCAGTAATAATTAAGGA
>QIAU01000168.1 GCA_003225055.1 Acidobacteriota bacterium | reverse complement strand
CTTCGACCGTTTCGGCGGGTTCTCCGGTAACACTAAGTTGGAGTGTGAGTAATAGCACCTATAACATCGTCGATCCACGGATCGGCCCCGTGCGTGGGACGCAGACTGTAGCAAGGCCCTCAGCAACGACCACCTATACCTTGCATTCGACGAACCAGTACGGTCGAACCACGGCATCGGTTACGGTAATCGTGCAATAAGCCGAATGACGAATGCGCCCTGCCTCGGGCCCGTGATTGAGCAAACGACAGGGCCGCCATTCTGAAAATTGTAGACCTGACAAATCGCCAGAACCTTGCGCCGTTCGAGCCAAGAGTGACGGGGCTTCGCGGCTGTGCACTCGAAGCAAAAGCTGTTACAGTCTTCAGCGAAACGGGGGTGTGCCGCCTGCGAGTTTTGGCGAGGTGCGCTAAACGGAATTTGGAAGCTTCCGCTCACTGAATATCCATATAGTAGAAATACCGCACCAGGCCGATGCGCACCTGACCCGTTCGCTGGCTCCATATTTTTCTCGACTGGCTGGCTCATCCCACTTACGACGAGTCCTGGAAGCGCTGGTCTATCGAGGAGCACTTTTCAGAGATCAACGTCCCCGCACTGACGATTGCTGCCTGGTATGACATTTTTCTTGGCGGATCCCTGCGCAACTACATCGGCATAAGGCTACATGGCGGGAGCGAAGCTGCACGCCAGGGACAGCGCCTGCTGGTCACAATCGGAGGCCATGCAGGCTCGGGCCGCAAAATCGGTGAGGTGGATTTCACTGCGGCCGCCGAATTCGACGAAGACGAACTGATTTTGAGCTGGTATGGCCATTTTCAGGAACGCTGCCAACGAATTTGGCAACACAAAGCCGGTGAGAATTTTCGTAATGGGCGCCAACCAATGGCGCGATGAGGATGATTGGTCTTGGCCATCGCGTGGCGAGCCTCGATTTTCTGCATTCGGCGGGGAAAGCGAACTCGCTAGGCGGAGACGGCAGTCTTTCCACGGCCGCACCACGCTCAGAACCCAGCGATCGCTACCTGTATGACCCCGCGAATCCCGCGCCTACCGTCGGCTGGCCTTTGTGCTGCGACGCCCCCTTCACTTGAAACCTAGACCCCACGACCAGCGGCCGGTGGAAGAGCGTGACGACCATCTGGTGCACTCGACCCCTGCGCTGACCGAGGACCTGGAAGTGACAGGACCGATCACCTTAGAACTCTTCGCCAGTTCCTCCGCCGTGGATACCGACTTTACCGCAAAATTCGTGGACGTATGGCCAGACGGTTTCGCACAGAACCTGACCGAAGGAATCGTCCGCGCGCGCTACCGCGATTCCCGGGAGCAGCCGCAGTTCATGAACCCCGGCCAGACCTACAAGTTCACCCTTGATCTGTGGGCCACAAGCAACATTTCCCGCAAGGGCCACCGGTTGCGCCTTGAAGTCAGCAGCAGTAACTTTCCTCGGTTCGATAGAAATCTCAATACCAGCGAAGACGGCTTCTCCACGCGCCAACCTGTGGCGGCCACCAACGTGATTTTTCACGATGCACAGCACCTCTCAGCGTTGATTTTGCCGATAGTTCCGGTGCCGTAACAAGTTCAATCGTCCTAAGCTCCGTCCCGGAGCAAATATTGAATCGGGCCAGACAACTTCTCGACATGAAAACCATCCATCGCGATCTTGCCCGTGATGCGGGCATGTAATGGGGATGGTTCGGAAGGAAGTCCGCCCAGCATGGAAAGGAGCTTTTTTAGCATCCTCTGGACGCGGAGTAAGTCCTGCTCGGTTTCGTATCACGCCCCAGGAAGGCGTCCCCGAGTGGCGTATCGGAAGCAACTACTGGAAAAACGCTCGCCACATAGAGTGCGAGAATCAGGAGGCCGTTTCTGGGGTTCCCCAATTTTTTTCCCCAGTTTTCAGGAGCGCATCACGATGACAATGTCGTAGCGGGGCACAATTGCTAAATCGACCTGCCAGGTCTTGCGTCGGAGCTTTTCGAATCAACTCCTTCTCGGACACGCTTTCAGGTATCTGACGAACTGTGATCCGTTCCGCAGTCCGGCACTCTGAAATCACGAGGGCACAGCTCGCCGCGACCTAGAGAGCGGCTCCTGCCAAAAGAATTGGAATGTATGTTTTTGCAATCGCTCAGATCTTTAAGAAGATCTTCCGCCGGTACATCCAAAGCAGGATAAACCAGAAACTCAGCATCACCGCAAAGCCGTGCACGACGGGCTGAAACACCGGTCCTGCCATCGCCGACATCGGCTTTCCAATATGGCGGTCTAAGGCATCGCCGAAGAAGCCCGTCATGGTCCAACTCATCACATACACGGCAATCGAGTTCATTCCGACTACCACCAGCGGGAACGCCCATCGCCGCCATCCTTTCCATTCGATTAGCGCATAAAAACCGGCCAGGATCAGCACTACCCAGCCCCCGCTGTACAGCGTGTAAGACGATGTCCAGACCCTTTTGACGATTGGGCAAATACCGACCCATTGACACACGAGTCCAAGCAGCAACAAGGTTGCTCCCGCGATCACGAGCCCTCGCAACTTTTGCTCTTTGGATCCTTTTCCCTTGAGCCATTCTCCGGCCAGGGCCCCGAGTATCATGGTGCCAAGCGTGGGAATAAAACTCAGGGTGGACCAACCGCCCTCGTTGAAGACAAAAGGCTGTTCTCGCGGAAAGAGATTCAAGAACCAAACATCGAAGGCCCACGAAAGATTCGAATTCTTGTTCCAATGAGATAAAAATCCGGTGTAGTTGTGGTTCCAGTTTTGCGAAACTCCGACCCTGGCATAGTCAAAATTCGGACTTGGCGGTGGATAAAGCGCGAAAGCTGCCCAAAAGCAAATCAAAATCAGCACCAGCGCCACCACTTGCGTTCGCACACGCGCGAATCCCAGCAGAAACAGGAAGACGTAACCCAATCCGATCTGCGTCAGCGTGTCCTCAAATGTAAAGTAGGTCTGCCGTGATCCCACTGAGCGAAGGAAGATTCCGAGAGCAATCAGCAGCAGCGCGCGCCAGGCCGCGTGGCCAAGCATCTGAGTGAAAGTCTGCCCCTTGCTTTTTCGGCTCGCGATCGAAAAGGGGAGTGCAGCGCCCACTAAGAACGAGAAGGCGGGTTGGATCAGGTCATGCAGCGAGCATCCTTGCCATTCGACATGTTCGGTATGGAAGGCGATCACAGCCCATAACGCGCTGTGCGGAAACGCGCGCGCGACGTCGGGCAAACGCATGCGTTCGGCGAGCATCAGGGTCATTACCAGGCCGCGGAATCCATCGAGTGATACCAGTCGGGTGCTGGTTTCGGGCTTGGGTTCAGGTGCGGTTATAGCCGCTTCTTTCACCGGACTCTCAAGCTGCACGGCTTCGGTCATGATAGGTCCTATCAGCAGGCAAGGAACGCTGCGAGCATAATAGCAGGCTTCAATCACCCTCAAGTCTGAAGTGCAAAGCCTGTCGAATCTGAGCGGGCGTTCCACTTACCGCGTGTGAAATCAGGAAATTTCTGGGGAGCGCCATTCTGTGCCACCGATGTTTCGCTTAACGGAGTGGGCGCACTCCATGCGGCAGCATCGTAGACATCGATATCGGGCACCAGACCCCTCTTCAGGCAATCCATCAGCCGGTAATTCATGATGTAGTCCATTCCGCCGTGGCCACCCATTTTGCGAGCCAGATCTCCGGTCGTTTTCCAGAGTGCGTGTTCGTACTTGTCGCGAAACGCATCGATGTTCTGCCAGTCCTCTTGCTTTGGGCCATCGACGAAGATACGCGGCGGGTAATCGGCGAACGCGCCCTTCGTGCCCGAGATCGAGTTCAGTCGGCTGTAAGGCCGTGGGTTGACGACATCATGCTGCAGAATAATCGTACGGCCTTTCACGGTTTTGATGATGCTGGTATTCATGTCACCGCAAATGTATTTTTCGCTGCGCTTCGGGTCCCCGTCAGCGAAGTTCGCTTTGACATAGGCGCTCAGCGAGGCTTCAGCGGAACTTACCGAAACCATGTAGTCGAACCTGTCGCCACGATGGATGTCCATGTAATGAGCGACGGGACCTAATCCGTGCGTCGGATACAGATTGCCATTGTGCTTCATGTGCGGAAATCGGCGCCACAGGCCTTCTCCCTCACTCGACGTTAAAATGCTGCGCAAGTCATGGAGATAAGCCGCCTCTCCGTGCGTGATTTCACCGAAGAGTCCGTCACGCACCATGCCCAAGACCATCATCTCGCTGGAGCCATAACAGCAATTTTCCAGAAGGACGCAGTGCTTGCGAGTGGCTTCGGAGGTATCGACCAGGTCCCAGCACTCTTCGACTGTCGCACAGGCGGGCACTTCGACGGCAGCGTGCTTGCCATTCTTCATGGCGCTGAGGGCCATGGGGACGTGCCAGTTCCAAGGGGTGGCTATGTAGACCATATCGAGTTCGAGCTGGGTCAAGTTCTTGAAATCCCATTCGCCCTTGCTGAAGCCGGCGGGCTCTGCCTGGCCTGCGTTCGTGACCGCTTTTTGAGCGCGCGCGACTTTTTCCGGCACAAGATCGCAGATTGCCTTGACCTCAACCTTTTCAATGGCGAGCAGATCCTGTAACAGGCTGGTTCCGCGTCCGCCTACGCCGATAATTCCCAGGCGCACGCGTTCTCTTGCTTCGAACGGGACGCCGATCATCGTAGCGTTCGCACTTTTCGGTGTGCGGGCATCGAGGTCCCGGCTCAGAATTTGAGTCCCAATTACGAGTCCCGCACCTCCCACCGCAGTACGCTTCATGAAACTCCGTCGCGAGATGTCTTTACATACTTTATCGGTTGCCATGTGGTGACCTCCTATCGATTAACGATCCGCTCAGGTGGATATTGGTTTTACAATAAAGCGCCCTGGTCTTCCCGCGTGTTTTTCTAAAAATACCGGCCAGCAAACTTCTGGTATAAGCAGAGGCTGTAATCATGCGCACTCGCCTGCGCGTATTGAATTTTGGCGGGCGACCGCCTGCCGATCCGGTGCTATCGCATAGATCAGCGCAGCACCCACGGCCGCAACGGCAGACATAATGATCCAGGCAAGATCGTAGCTGTGGCGGGTGTCGAAGATTCTCCCTGCCAGCCAGGGTGCAAACCATTGGCCCATGGAATATCCCATGATGATTAAAGACAAGAGTTTGCCCAGGGCCGACAATCCAAAGCAATCCGCCGTAACCAGCGGAATCAACATGTAGTCGGCGCCCATGGCAAAGCCATAGAACAGCGCGAACCCCCAGACGGCGGCAGGCCGCTGGGCCGCGAACAGCAATGGGATTGCCAGCGCCAGCACCAGGTAGAACAATGCCATCACATTTTTTATGCTGTAGCGATCGGCAAAGTATCCGACGATCACCCGGCCCGCAAGACTTGAAACCAGCAGCGCGCTCGATACGCGGGAAGCGCCGCTCAAGGAATATCCCTGGCCCTTGAGAAAGAGGATCAGGTGCTGTGTCACGGCGCCGATGGCGCCGATGGTCAAAGTGCAGCCAGCCACGATCAACCAAAAGTTGGCGCTGCGCACAGCTTGCGCTACCTCCACTCCAACAACGTACCCTCCCGCGCCCGAAGCGGGTTCAATCGGGGAAGCAGCCGGGGAGATCCCGTCAGGAAGAAGTTCCAAGTCGCGCGGGCTGGAGCGCGTGATCCACTGGGAAACTGGGAAGAGAACGATCAGGATGAGTGCTCCGATGATTTCAAAGGCGTGCCGCCAACCAAAGCTCTGAATTAGGCCGTTGATCAGAAGCGGGGAAATTGCACCGCCCACGCCTAATCCCAGATAGGCGCCACCCATGGCGCGGCCACGCTTTAGCCGGAACCAGTTGGAGATCAAGACCTGGTTGGGAATAGGTCCGGTCAGCACGTAACCGACCACTTCTATGATGCAGAGCAGGTAGTATTGCCACAGGCGCGTCATGCTTCCCATCCCGATCAGCGGCAGGCCAACACACCAAATGCCGATTCGGATGACCTGACGAGATCCCAATCGGTCGATGAGGACGCCTGCCAAAAGCCCGAATAGCAGACCCGCCACCACGAATCCCACCAGAAAGCCCTGGGTCAATTGCGCCCGGGTGAAGCCGAGCGAATCGACCATCGAAGGATAGAAGACCGGAAAGCCGTAGTAGACGATACCGACCGAGAAGAAAAGATTCAGGAACGCAGCGAGGACAATCCACCAGCCGTAGAATACGCGCATGGAGAGATGAAAATTTATCAGTGTTTCCCAACTAACCGGTTTCCCAGTTTGTGGGTGATTATGCGTTCTGCTTCTCCGAAGTCAACTCTTCAACGTTCTTCCAGTTATTCTGGCACCACTTGGCCATCTGCTGGATGTTCATTTCCTGTTTCCACCCAAAGGTTTCTTTCAGGTCCAACAGCCAGGGAATGAAGCCATCCTGGGGATGAAAGAGCAAGCGATGTAACGCCCTCTCGGTCTTGCTCCCGGTCGGCATGGAGAATTGCCCGTTGGGCAATTGGAAGATAGTGTGCATCTGGAAGCTCGAGGCACCGCGCAGAAGATACTCGGCTGCTATGCGACCCGAGTGAATGTCACCGCTAGCGCTAATCGGTAAGTGGTCTACCAAGTCTCGTTGTCGCGTGCGCGCGTCGGCGTCTGACCGGACGGACAAGAACTTCTCCAGCACGGCCAGATTCCGGTGACTCAGATCAGGACCACCGTAAGCGACCCCCAGCTTGCCTTCAAATTCCTTAGCCGGATCGAACAGGCGGTTCGCATAAACCAGGAAATCTGCACGATCGTCACCCGCTGGTGGGCCGTGTACGCCATCGAGCATTTGAACCTGGAAATGGTCATCAAAAAGCGTATTAAAAACTTTCAGCCCAACCCAAACCTTGCCAGGCGCAGCGCGGTGAATGAGACCGGGAACCGATTGTAGCCACTCCGCAATCTTCGCCTGCTGGGTGGCGCGCTCATTGCCTGCCAAGGTTGGGCTGAAATCCTTCTCCAGAGGCATCGGCCGGTCGCCGCAGACCTCGCTCCAGGTCTCGAACAAACGGAGCGTGGTGAAAGTGTATTCCTCCTGCTTCCAGAACGTCTCTTTGCCACCCGGCAGGTGATAGTTGACGGAGGGCACAACCAGCATGTTCGACGCTTGCCCCACGTTCAGCGCTTGGCCGAAAAGGTGCCGGTACGCGACGAAGCTGTCAAACCAGCCCCGACCTTTCCATGTGACGGTCCATCCCTCCCCGCCCATGCGTCCGTGAATGGGTTCGACGAGCATGCGTGTCTCAGGAATGGCCCACTCTCGCATGCTCTGCCGGCCGCTTGGGTCCTGGGCGACGAGGGTCTTTAAAATGACGAAGCCCAGCCCAGCAGCGGCATCGCGCTCGATCTGATGGGCAGCAAGCGAAAGTTGTCCAGAAGCCTTGCCAAAGGGGTTCTTGACTGGCAAGCCTGCATACTCGGTGGCAAGGTCAACGCCGTAGGTTGCAAGGATATAAGCCTCGAGGGGCCGCGGGAGGCCATTACGGAACTTGTCGAAGTCCTGCGCGAGTTGTCGCGTATTGCGTTCGTTGAGGCACGGAGCGCCAACCAGGCGGACTCTTGGAGGAAGCAACTCCCACATAAGGCTTTCTCAATTTCCTTTTGTCGGTTCGAGCTGAGCTACTCGGCGAAGAACACTGCTGATTTCAGGGAATTCATCTTCGCGCAGCTCTGGTCCCCAGGGATCGTAACTGGATTCGCGTCCAATGATGCCCTCCTGGACCAGTGCCCACAGGACGCGGCGGATGTAGCCTTCCATCGGCGAAACAAAAAGAACTTCGCCCAGCTCGTCCACTAAGCGCGATAGCGTAAGAAACTCGGCGGATCGTCCCTGGAAAAAAGCCTGCATCAGATCGAGTTGTAGTCCAGTGCAGGCAGCGCCCATGCCGATGAGAGCGGCCTCCGCTCCGCACATCAAGCTGTAGCCCAGAAAACGGTCTTCCCCGGTGATCAGCAACTTTTCCGGAAAGTCTCGGCGAATCAGGGAGGCGACGTCCTGGAAGGTCATCACGCTATCGAGCGTGGCCAGCTTGATTCCGACCACTTCGGACAGCGCAAGGAGCTCGCGCAGGAGTCCTTGGGAATAGGAGATACCGCCTGCGGCCTCATACAAATAAAAGAGAACGAGCGGAGCCCCCAACGACGCCAACTGCCGATGATAATCAAGCGTTAGATCTTCACATTGGTTCGATTGGCGAAAGGGCGTCGGTGCGTAAGCCATCAAAGCCTGTGCGCCGTGTTCCAGAGCGTCTTCGGCCATGCTCAGTGCGGAATTAACAAACGCCACGCCATCACGCGCATATTGTAGAGAACCACCTACTCCTGCGATGAGCAACTTTCCCGATCCCAGACCGTCACGCCAGGCGCGCAGGACTTGAATCCGTTGTCCGCGACTTAGTAATAAACCGCGTCCGGTGTGAGCCCATACAGCCACTCCAGCCACCGGCTGACTGGCCATGTACGCAACATATCGCTGCTGCCCGGTCGCATCAATCTGACCGGACGCAGTGAAAGGCACCGGCACGGCGGGAATGAGACCATGCATCAAACTCTTACGGCACTCCAGGACAGAAAGTGAACTCATGCTCGTAGTTCCTCGAAGCGAGTGCGGTATTGCACGACTTTGTCGGCCGCTACTCGATATCCCATGCCCGCGCCATCCGGAAGGCAAATGAAACCAGTCTCCGTAATCGAAATTGGCGGACCGACTATGTCATCGACGAACCAGCGCTCCGAAGCCACAACGTCGGAGGGCAGCGTGAAGTTCGGAAGTGTCGCCAGATGTAGGCCTTGCACCGAGGCGATCCCCAACTCCGGCATAGTCCCGAGCCAGCAGGAAATGCCGGCAGCTCGCGCCAGGTCGTGCGCCTGGCGCGCCGGCCAGACGCCCCCAATGCGCTGCACCTTGATGTTGAGGATACGCGCGCTGCCCTGCCGAATACATGGAGCCGACCGACTCCAGATCGTGAGCCGATTCGTCGAGGCAAATGGATGTGCGCAATCGTCTTTGAAGCTCAGCATGTTCGGTCAAGGCCTCCCGCTCCAGAGGTTGTTCAATCATCATGAGGTCGAAGCGGTCCAGTTCCTCGAAAATGCCTGTGTCGTCGAGCTGGTAGGACGTGTTTGCGTCCACCATGAGGGAAATGTTGCCGAAGCGCCGGCGCACGGCGCGCACCAAGTCCACATCCCGCCCTGGCGGGGGAACCGTTGCACCGGATTCAAGAGTTCAGAAAGGTCTGGCATGAGTCCTACTGTCGCTCCTGACGCGAGCGGCCGCTTATGGCCTCCCAGCAAGAACCACAACGGCACGCCGCTCTGCTGGGCATAGAGGTCCCACACCGCCCCTTCCAGTCCTGCTTTTGCAAAAGGTTCTCCCGGAAAGTTCGATAAACGTTCAAAGCAACGAAGCGGATCAAGTTCGGGCTGCTCGAGTAAAGCTGGAACCAGGCGCTGGCGCAGAAAGTCCCAGGTACTTTGCGGAGTTTCTCCGGAATAGGCAGACCCCGCCAGGGGAGAAGCTTCGCCCCAGCCGGTTGTGCCTCCCGCCTCGATCTGGACCAGGATCGCATCCTTGACGGAAACTTCGCCGTTGGAGATGCGAAAAGGGTCCCATAGCGGCACCCGCACCCAATGCAAGCGAATTGATGAAGGGTGCATCGAATTCGTCCTATTCGCGGCCCAGAAGCCCGAGATCCGACCCAGCGTGCAGCAGTGTAACACCGTCATTTCCGGATGCTTCGCCCGCCAGCTCAAAATTCGGGGCATCAGCGCGCCAAGCCTTGGGAAATATTTGCGCGAGTATATATAGAGGTAGACTGTACACGGCGTTTTCGAAGTCCACGAGAACCTGAATGACCGCTGCGCGACGCTTTATTCGCCGACCCATCAAGGCACTCGTTATCGTCTTTCTCCCGCTCGCTTGGGCAGGGGCGCTGGCCGCGGCGCCTGTGGACCTTGCGCAACTGGTCGAGGCCATCCGCGCCGAAATCGAGCCCCGCCAAGCCATGGATTTCATGCAGCAGGTGTACTCGACCGACCGCTGGTTCACCTACCCCAAGTTCCAGGAGACAGCGGAATTCGTGAAAAAGACCATGGAAGAGATTGGCCTGAAGAATGTCGAGCTTTTGGGGGCGCCGGCGGATGGCACAACTCAGGCCGGTTTTTGGACGATGCCACTCGCCTGGGACGCGAAGTCGGCTCGGCTGGAAATTGTTGATCCCCCCGTTCCCGCTGAGCAGGCTATCCTTGCCGACTTTCAGAAAGTCCCAACTTCGCTCGGCATGTGGAGCGGTTCGACGCCCCCTGAGGGTGTGACGGCCGAGGTATTGGAACTGAAAGAGACCGACCCCGCCAAGATCGCGCACATGCCGCTCCGGGGCAAGCTCGTACTCACCAGCCGGAATCCCGCAGATTTTAAGTGGGCACTAGTGAGGGCCGGGGCCACGGGCGCCATCAATGCTTTCACTGAGAATCCCAAGCTTGAGGACGGCCGGCAGTGGATCAATGCCTGGGGAGACAATGGTTGGGCGTTCACCAAGGCAAGTACCCCCCTGCTTTCCTTCTCGATCACTCCCCGGCAAGCCGCCCTGGTTCAGAAACTCCTGGCAGAACATGGTGCGGTGCGCGTGAAGGCCACAGTCGACACTCGCTACTACAACGGCGTCTATCCCTACGTGACAGGCGTGATTCCCGGAACCGGGTCCGAAGAAGTGCTGACCCTCGGCCACTCCTCCGAGCAAGGTGCTGAGGACAATGCTACCGGTGTCGCGGCAATGCTCGAGTCGCTGGCGACGCTCAATCGGCTGATCGCCTCCGGCAAATTGCCGCGCCCGAAGCGAAGCATACGACTGTTCATCATGGGTGAACTGTACGGATCGATGCATTACATCCAGACCCATCCTGAGCGAATGCGCCGCACGGTCGCGGCGCTGTGCATGGACACGCCGGCCGCTTCCTATGATTTGGCAGGCACCGAGTACACCTTTTACATGAATCCACACGTGGCGAAATCCTATACGGATGCGTTCATTTTGCGGGTCGCTCAGGAGTACTTTCCCCAGGTCCATCGGCTCTGGCATGAACATACATTCATGAGTGGAACCGACACCTATTTAAGCGAGCCCACGGTCAATGTTCCGACAGTGTGGGGTTACAGCGGCAGCGGAGTAGAAACTCACCATAACAGTGAAGACACTCCAGACCGGGTGGATCCGCGCTCGCTGCGCGATATCGCAACTGTGAATGCGGCTTTTCTCTACTACCTGGCCAATGCGGGAGAGTCCGAGGCGATGTGGCTGGCGGAACTGAGCCAGACCCGGGGCTACCAACAGATTTTGGATACGGCGGCGTCGTTTCTGGACCGCGTCCCCACGACGAACGAAGCTGACAGCCTCGCACGCCGGCTTCAGGACGCAATCGATCGCGTCACATATTCGGTTGATCGCGAAACCGAGTCCGTTCTCTCAGTTCTTCGGCTGATCCCGGAACCGCGACGCGAGGAGGCAAGAAAAAACCTGACTCCGCTAGTTGAGAGCCTTCGCCGATTCGGGGAGGAGCAAACCAACAGAGTGCGTCACGCTATTGATCGCCGAGCTCTGGAGCTTGGCTTCAAGGCGCCTATGAAACCGATCGCGGCCGCAGACCCTCAACTGAAGGAGGCGGCCAAAATTGTGGTTCGGCGCAAGCGCTATGGGACCTTGCCGCTCGACGACATTCCGCCCGACCAACGTGAGGGCTACCCTTCAGGGGCATGGGAAGGAGTCCCCACCATTGCCCTCTACTGGTGTGACGGCCATCGCAACCTTGCCGAGGTCATCCACCTGACCCGCTTGGAACTGGGGCCGACGGATTTCGATTTCGTCGGATATTTCCGCTTTCTGCGCGAGAAGGGATATGTGGATTTTGTCGAGAAATGACGCTTCGAGTCGAAGGTGGAGTCGTGCCACGGGGACTGAAGCTCACGAATCCCTTACGCTGCCCTCGAAGGCCGCTCTTTCTCGGCGCTGCAGGCTTCTCTGTGTCAGAAACTGGAGTATTTCAGCCACGCTTCAATAATGTCCTTCCCACGAAAAACCCATGTGCGCTCGTCCAACTGTTCAATGCCTGCGCGTGGTTGGATATCGGGTGTGGCTTTGGTCGTGAATTGGACTTTCACTTCCACCGGCCCGGACAGCACATAAGGCTTGAACTCGGCGAGGCGCTCCATGGCGCGGCGAGCCTTTTCTCGGATCAGCGAACACGCTGCCGGATGCGAAAGGCTGAAAGTGGCCGTCCGGCTGACGCCCCACTTCACTTCCGCACACTCGGCTTGGGAAACGAGCTCGTGTATCTCCTTGCATGCCGCGGCGTCTCCGGAGAGCATCACCACCGGAATGCCGAAAGTGCCGGCCAACATGACGCGCGCGCCGATTTCTCCTACCGTTTTGTTGTTGACCCAGATATTTTGGACACCATCGGAGCTGTAGGAGTGCGCGAGCACACCCTTTTCTGCGCCTGCCATGGCATGCTGCCCGATGAAGACCAGTGCGCTATAGGAGGAATTCAGCTCCAGCGTTGACGAGACCGGGCTGCCCATGAGCAGCCGTGCCTTAGGGTGGATATCCAAAGTGGAGAGCGTACGGCTGGCATCGTGCCCGTCCCAGACCACGACTTCCGTTGCACCCCCTTCCATCAAACCGTCTACCGCAGCGTTAATTTCGCCAGTCAGGAGCTTCCTGGACTCCTCGAATCGCGGACTCTGGAACGGGTTGCACTGGAGTTCGGAGTTGAAAATCCCGTCCACACCTTCCATGTCGGTAATCATGAAAACTTTCTTCGTGTGAGCAGTCTGGCCAACGGCAATCGTCGTCGAGCCCAAAATCACTGCCAGCGCGATCAAGCCACAGAACCGATACATGCACATGCGAGCCATGGCACCCTCATTTTGTCGGACCCTATCTATCTGATCGCTGGAGTCAGCGCAACTAGACGCTCGAATACTAGGCGCTCGAATACTTGCTGCAAAGGGCCTTAATTTTCGCAATCAGTTTCGGCACGCCGGTCATAGGATCTTCTTTGCCTTCGTATTCTGCCGACATGTAACCTTTGTATCCGCCTCTTGCGAATAGTTTCCAAACTCGGTCGAGGTCAATGGGTCGCTCGGTTTCGGAAAATACTTCGCGGACGTGCGCGTGTGTCGCAAGAGGAACGCAGGCCTCGATTTCGGAATATTGATCTTCATCGGACTTGGCGTGGAAATTGGAGATGTCGAGATTAATGCCCGCGTAAGGGGAGTCCACACGCCGAAGGATCTCCAAAATTGTAGACGCGTGGGCAGTAATTCCGCCATGATCTTCGATTCCCAGAGTGATCCCGTGTTTGGCGGCATAGTCGCATGCTGGCTTCATCGTCTCCACCACCCAGTCGACACCCTGTGTTTCTGTGGCGCCGTTGGGAAGCTCGCCGCCGAAGACGCGCAGATGTGACGCTCCCAGTACCTCTGTAGCATCGATCCAGGCCCGGATCTTGCGAACCTCTTCCGCCCGCTTGGTCGCGTCCGGCTGGCACATTTCCGTACGAATCGCGGCGCCCGAGAACGGCATTCCGTTCTTAAATGCCAAGTGACGCAACGCGGTCAGATATTCTGGATCGGTTGACTTCAGCCAATAGGTTGTGACGTCGACACCGTGAACCCCTAACTCGACCGCCTTCCGAAAAAAATCCTCCATTGCCATGGTCCCCGCGGTCAGGTGTTTGCTATAAGAGTAGGCGCAGCATCCGACGAAGAGCCGGGCGTATATGGTTGAACCGCCTGCGGCCGGCGTAAGTGCGTTCCCGAAGACTGGCATGGCAGCGGCTGTGCCAGCGGCTACTAAGAATTCCCTGCGATCGATGGATTTCATCCTGAGTGTCCTGAGTGTCGTTTCCATTCAGAAAACCTCGAGTGATTTCGTTTGCGTTTGGCCGGTCAGCAGATCTTTGGCGCGTATCGTCCAGTTACCAGCCTGATCGTTGAGCGCTAAAGGCAGAAGTTTGCCTGTTCGGCCATTGGGAGCGAGCACATTGCCGCTATATTGCGGCGCGATTTTGCCTGCGGGATCGAGTACGTCCACGCGGAATACATGCGTTGCAGCCGGTGACGCCCCAGAAAAACTCAATCCCAGTTGACCGGATTGTCCTCGGCCGAGGCGAGACGGTGCGGAGACAACCAGCGTGGGCAATGGAAGGAGTGAAACAGAGAGAATCGTCGGTTCGTACGGATCGAGCTCGATCGTGACCTGTTTTTTTCCTCCCCAAGGCTTCGCCGTCCGGACGTCGTAAATGTAAGAACCCCCCGGCAGGGTAAGGAGCACGGCCCGCGGCTTCTCGAAGCGCTGGTTTGAGATAGTTCCTTTAGGACCGAGGTCTTCTATGTACAGTTGGGGGTTGGACAGCAGTGCGACGATGTGAACTCCGCCATTCTTGAAAGTATGAACCTCAACCCCGACCGCAGGTTCACCGGACGATTCCGTGACCGCAAAATGAGGAGCTACACTTGCGTTTTTGAACAGCTGGCTTACCAGGTGGAGCGTGCCCTGTTCTTTGCCCAGAAGCCGGTCGCGATAGTAGTTGAGCACTCCTGCGCTCAGATAAATTGCCTTGCCTTGTCCAAAGGCGCGTTCGGTAACGGGGCCGTTGTGCGCGCCGCTGAACAGGTCAGTGAGCAACGGTCGTGGAAGTTTCCGGCCATGCTCATCGAACACTCCGGGCTCACCGTCGGCGATCAACACTCCTCCCTGCTCAACAAACCTGAGCATGGCATCTGCTTCCGCCTGTGAAATGGCCGTCGAGTGAGGCAGGATCAGGACGCGATAGCCGCCCCGAAGTAACTCACCGTCTTCAACCTGATCATAGGCGACAAACCGGTACTGTAGGCCCAGGTCTTCGATCAAACGGCACCAGGATTCACGCAGGCGTTGAAAGTCGCCGCCCTCCTCAGTAGCCGAGCTGCGCTTGACCCACGCTTCCCCCTTGGGCCGCTGCTCGAGCAGCCACTCGATTCTCAGGCTGGGCTGGGAGTAGTGGATGGCAATGGGATCAGACTGTCGCTCGCTGTTGATCAAAAGAGCGCCGATGCCGCTGATCAACTCTGTGTAGAACGCTGCCGACTCCTTGCCTCGGGGGCCGACAGTATTGTCCTGGTTGACAAATTGGTATTTGTCGTCCCAGACGATGAGCCCGCGGTTGCCGTGGAGAAGCTCATACCAGAGGCGCCACTTTTCCTCCCGACCCCTGCCCCCGGTCGTGATCAGCCTCACCAGTTTCGGATTCAGCGACTCGAGGATCTCCATGTTCCCGCCGATATCGTACGGTTCCATGGCGGGTAGAACTTTTGCCAGCCGAGAGTAGTCATATCCACCCCAGCCGGGCACCTGGCCTCCCTCAAGAGCAACGTAGGCTTCGGGGTCAACGGAGTGAACTGCGTCCACTCCCATCTTGACGGCATTGGCAAAAGAGATGTCCATCCATTCCTTGAAGTCTCCCCAGGAGGAAAAGTTGTCATCCGACCGCTTCATCGCCTCGTTTGTGGTCATGGGTGTGACTAGGTCCCAGGCGGCGAAGTTCGTGCCCCATTGTTGATTGAGAGCGGCCAGCGTGCCATATCGCTCTTTCAGCCAAGTCCGCATTTGGGCCAGTGACTGGTCGGAAAAGTCGAAATCCCAATACGCAGCCAAGTCGGCGATACCGCTTTCGTCGCCGAGGTTATAAAAAAGAGGCCGGTAGGGAGCGTTGATGCGCGCACAAGCGACCAGCCGATCATGAATTGTCTTGAGCCATTCTGGGTCCGACAGACTCGGGTGCCGCTTGAATGCCTCCTTACTCAAGGGATCTTTTGCGTAGAGCTCTTTCGCCTCCTTAAATTTCCAGTTCACTGGCCGATCAGGGAACCATCGATGGTATTCGGCGTAGAAGTCGGTCGCAATATTCTCCAGATACCAGCGCAGATCATTCTTCAAGAGATCTTGCGGCAAATCTTTCTTCGCGAGGTATTCCGGCAAATCTACTGGTTTACCGCGGTGCATCGCGGCGGTGATGCCGAGAGTTTTGAGTACAGCGTATTGGTCGGCAGTGTGGCTCTGCCACATGATGGTCTCGTAATCCCACCAGGTGTGTTTCGGTGGACTGGCCACGAACGAGGCGCTGGCATCTTCTTCGCGGTTGTCCGGCTCGCCCTTCTTGTTCTTGCCGGTAAAGGAAAAATGAACGCTCAATTCATTCTGCATTGCGACTGCGCGGCGCAGATCGAGCTCGAACCCTACCTGGGATTCATCGGTGAGCGTGACCGGCACTTTGCGGTCTTCAATCACGCGGCCATAGGCATCGGTCCACTTAATGGACAGCTGCCCTTGGCCAGTGGAAGGCCAGGCGGTCTTGTAAACGAACTGCACGGGGCGGCTACGCTCGAGCGCTGCGGAAGGCAGCAGAATTTCACCGGCGAAGGCGCTTTGGGCCGACACGACGCTGGCGCAGAAGATCAGCAAACTCAGCCGGCGAAGGCACCGGCTTGCGGGGACAGAGAACAGGTGTGTCGCGGGTGCGGTTGTGAGGAGATTTCGCCTTGTGCTCTTCATGAATCCTTTCGGAAGCCGGTTGGCCGTCTGATCCAGTTCATCGTTTCGGGCCGCTATCCGCAGTCCGCGGAAAAGTATTCATTCCCGCCACCGCCTCCAAGAACTTCGAGGCTTGGATCATGTCACGCGCTTTGAAGACGATCCTGTTGCCCCGGGGTCTTTCGACGCCGGGTAGCTCAGAAACAAGCTCCCCATCCCAATGTTCGTGAAATCAATCGCTCGTCAGTAGGAACAGAATTTCCTGTTCGCCTGGACGGACGAACCAGTCCTCTTTGGTTCTCTTCGCCTGCAATGGGACCGACAGCAGACCCACAGCATGGTCCAGCTTGGTTTCCGGCTTGTTCATATAAGGATTGAAGGGATAAATCGGCCACACCAGCCGGGCCATGGGATCCAGCTTCAGCGTCCAGCCATGATGACGGATTTCGCCGCCCAGGTCCTCGGGCGAAAGCTCCACTCCTTCAGTCCCGAGCAGGATCTTCTTACCGCCGCCGGTTTCCAGCGTCTCACCTGCTTTCAGGCAAAGCTGTAAGTTGAGTTTCGTCTCTTCCGCGGGCGTCCCCCGGCCGGTCAGCACAAAACGAAGCCGCAGTTCCTTTCGAGAGGGTTCAGGAACGTACAGGTCGCTAAAGAACGTGTTGTAGGACAGCGAAAGCCGGTCCTGCTTGTCGTTCATTTGCAGACGGCTGCTGAGAGGAAGGTGATAAAGCTGCCCTTCGATCTTTTCTGCGAACGTCGCAAGCTCCGGCTGCCGCTTGGAATTGGCGCCGGAGATGATCAGGCCATATTTCTGGTGAAAGACGCTGATACTGCTTTGCCGGTCAAGGTAGAACTGGCTGAAGACTGACTGCGTGTTGATCACGCCCGAAAGGGCCACGACCCAGGGCCCAGTCTTGCGAATCCCCGCCGGAATGTTCATCTGGTAGGAATAGCGCTCCTGGTCTTGAGGAATCGGCTCTGTGCGTCCTTCGTGATAGTACAGCGCACTCTGAGCCAGCCGGCCCAATGCGTCCAGCGTCAGGCCCCAGTGCTCCCACTGCGGGTCCATGCGGGTCAAATTGTCGGCACGAAAAAAACCAGTCAAAAACTCCGCGTAGCGGCGGCCGTCTGGGAAATTGGAGAACCCAAAATGTCCCCACGCGTCAACTCCCCAATAACGGTTGCGGTCATTAATGACCTCCACCGGAGTTCCGTCGGGATAAGTAAAGTACTTGTGAAAGTCGGTGGAGCGGCGCAATGCCTGGAGCGCTGCCGGATCGTGTGTGTACTCCCAGTAAAGCGCAACTTGGGTGGAGGTCACATAGTCGTAGCCCGTAGTTGGACCTGCCCGGCTGTGTTCTCCCCAATATCCGTCGGGCGTCTGCTCCTCAGTGGCGAAGCGATGCAGTACCCGCTTGCCCAGGTTTACCCAATCGTTGTTCCCAAACACATGTCCGGCAAGCAGGAGCAGTGAGGCCCACTGGGCATAATGATTTGGCGAGGTGCCGATGTAGGGCGAGTTATACCAGGGAAAATCCAGGCGCTTGGTGGTGTCGGGCACCAACGGAACAACAATCTTTTCGATCTCCCGTTTCCAGCGGGCTTTGCGTTCCTCGCCGAGTTCAGGACCCAGCAGGCGGTAGGCTTCGAGCCACATGTATGTGTCCCAGTCACTGTCGAGCCGTGGCTCGTAGCGGCCCTTTTCACTTTCGGCGGCGAGAAAATCACCGATCCGGAGAGTCAGGGCGAGCATTTTAGGATCGTGATATCGAGGATTGGTGGCGTGCTTTTTGCTGTAGAGGACGGCGGATGCCAGAATGCAATAGGGAAAGTGGCTCCATCCCGGAAGTGCCTCCAGCGTTTCCAAAGTTGCCGAGGGCTCGGCATTGAGCCTGGCCTCGACTTGGGCGGCACCTGCTTCCAGCAGACGGAAATACGCGCCGGGGAGGTGCCCGCTATTCGGATTTGCCGCCAGTGAGACCCCAGTCAGCGAGAACAGGCTCACAAGTCGAATCATGATCTTTACGGTTAATGCGGCACACATCCTCGTGATCACGTTGCTGCTCCCGCTAGTGGCCGTCAGTTAGTTCGCGGTAGATCATGCTGGCATCTTCGCCCGGCCGGCGATCCTGAATGTGGATAGCTCTCTCCGCGCCCGCCTGCCGGAATGCATCGGCGGCGCGACTGTATTCTTTGCTGACTTCGCTGGCCGGCAATTGGTGTCCCATCGGGTCGTTGCCATTCACAATCCAGACATCGCGCGGCACCAGGGTCGCCACCAGATCAGGTAAATCGTAAAACTTCAGGGCGCGAGGAACGATGCTCTCGAATACCTGCCGGTGAACTTTGTTCTTCACAACCGATTCGTAAGAAGACAACATGCCTTCGAGCGCCAGTTTCTTGATGCGATGATCGAACACGGCGGCGTACAGAGCGGGCACTGCGCCTCCATCCTTGCCGTAGACATAAACCCGGTTTGGATCTACGTCCGGGCGCGCCGAGAGCAAATCAACGCCGCGGGTGATGTCGAGAGCGCGCATTCCAACCATCGTCTTGCCGACCAGCAAAGCAGTCATGGCATCGTCGTAGTCTCCGAAGTAGTGGTCAAACTCCCTGCTGTTGACCTCCGCCGTTACTCTGGTCTCGCCCAAGCCTCGGGCATCGATGGAAAGCACAATTACTCCGGCTTTCACGAACTCGTCCGCCTCCGCCGCCGAATCTGCCTTGCCCTCTCCAACGATCATAAGCAGGGCAGGTTTCTTGTCAGCTCCCGCGTCGGGAACATAAAGGAGCGATGGAATCACGATTCCGGGTTCGCTCTCGTAGATTAGCCTCTCGATGTGATAGCCGGAGCCGGAGAGCGTGCCATAAGGATTCTGCTTTAATGGCGCGCTCGATACCTCGTAGTGGGCCAACTCCTTGGCCTTGCGAGCCACATCGTCGGGGCGTCGGAATCGAGTCGCCTTCGCACGCTCCAGCCTCTTCAGGTTCAATGTGAACACGCTCTCACCGCCCAGCGAAGTGGCAACCTGGCCGGTCGGAGTGGCGCGCAGCTCCTCGGGAGTAGACATTTCGATCTCTGGCTCTGGACTTTTATCCTCCCCGCCACTCAGCCAACGGCCGAACCAGTCGTAGGCGGCGAGGCGGCGCCCCTGGTTGTACCCATGCCCATCGTCCGCCTCGAACATCCCCACCTTTTCTTTTGCGCCGATCGCGGCGTAGACCTTGGCAGCTTCGGCAAACGTCTCGCGCGCGCCGGCGATCGGGAAAAAATCACGAATAGCGGAGAGCATGAGATAGGGTTTGGGGGCGAAAGCGTACAGATAATCGGGGTAGTCGATTCCATCTTGCAGCCACCAGGGGAAAACTTGCTCTGCGTCCTGCGGACCAATTGTGCGAAGCATCAAATTCCAGGAAGTGATGTAGCAGGAAGGGGCAGCGACCTTGATGCGATCGTCGAGCGCCGCGAGATAGGCGGTGTGGGTGCCGCCCCCTGAATTTCCCGTCAAGCCGACTCGCGCGGGATCAACTTCCTTTCGCGACAGAAGATAGTCGAGAGCACGCATGCCGTCCCAAATGGTATAGCGGGCCACGTGGTCGCCGGTCAGCAGGCACTGTGTCCCAACTATCGTGTGCTCAGTAGTGGAATCACCCACTTTGGACTCACGCAAATCTTCGTCGTAAATCTGCAGCCGTTCCCCTTGGCCGATCGGATCCCAGGTCAGCGCGACGTAGCCTTTGGTCGCGAACGACGCGAGCATCTGCTGCCAGGTCGGATTGGTCTTGCCCCCACGCTCATGGCCCAAAGGGAAGAGAATTGCCGGATAGGGCGGATGGCCGGTTTTCGGCAGATAGAGGTTGGCAGTTACATAGAAGTGAGGTTGGCTCTCGAAGATCACCTTTTCGATCCGGTACTTCGGGCGCTCCACGACGCCCGTGACACGCGCGTTCAGCGGCGTTCTTTCGGGAAAGCCCCCAAGATCGTCCAGCATCCGTTGCCGGAGGTAGTCTCTCCGTTGGTTGACTTCCTCAATGGTGGACAGTTTCTCCATGCGGGCTTTGCGTTCCGCCAGCATCTGGAAGCCAATATTGTTCAAGTACGTCGGAAGCATGCGGCGAAGATCCTGGAATTGCTCCAGTCCGGAGGCGAAATTCAACTCTTCGGACCGCTGCGCCGCTGTCGGCAAGGAGAAGAGGCAAACCAGAATACCGGCGACGTAAATGGATGGCATTCTTCGACTCTTTGGCATCCTCGGAATCAACTGCGATTAGAGTTTGACCAAGTCGTTGATCTTGACCGTCTGACTGCCCCGTTCAATACTGTGCCGGGCGGCAATTCCGACCAGACTTGAAAGAGCACCGTCGTGCAGACCGGCGCGCAGATTGAGCGGATCAGAACCCTGTGCTCCACGAAAAATCTGATCCTGCATCGAGCTGTCGGCCCCGCCATGGCTGCCCGCCCGCGACGTTTCCAGGTCCTTTACCGCTTCCGATTTGCCGAAGCTGCGGGTCAGGCGAACTTCGTTGTTGGCGAATCCGTTGGCCTTGACTTCGGTGTAGTCCAGCCGCCCGCGGCTCCCGTTGATCGAAACGGATTGACCTTCATAAGGCAAATAAGTATTGGCCGTGTAGGTGAGATGCACACCGTTCTCGTACTTCACCACCACCGACATCGTGTCATAAATATTGATGTCATCCCGCCACACGCAACCATCGCGCAGGTAGCCATCTTCCGATTCACACTCCGTGTAGAGTTTTACGTACTGCGGGTTCTGGGTAACATCCCAGTAGAACTTGCACTGCTGTTTGTATGGACAGACCCGGCAGTGCGTGCTGCGGAAAGAGTTGTTATGTCCGTAGAATTTCAAATCGCCGAAGGCCGTCACCTCCATCGGCATGGAATCCAGCCACCAGTTGGCCAGGTCAAAATGATGCGAGGCCTTGTGGACCAACAAGGTGCCTGAGTTCTGCTTCAAACGGTGCCAACGACGGAAATAGTCCGCGCCATGGCTGGTGTCGAGGTACTCGTGAAAATCCACCGAGATGACATCGCCAACGGCCTTCTCCAACAGCAGTTGCTTGACTTTCTTGGCCTCGGGAGCGTGGCGGGCGTTGAAGGTCACCGTAATTTTCTTGCTGCTCTTCTTTTGCGCGTCCAGGATCGCCTGACACTGCTGTTCATCGGTACAAAGCGGCTTTTCAGTCATCACATTGCAGCCTAGTTCGAGCCCGCGAATGATGTAACGATAGTGAGTGCCATCCACGGTAGTCACCATGACGGTATCGGGACGAGTTTCGTTAATCATCCGGTCGAAGTCCACAAATGTGGGCGCGTTGATGCCGATCAATGCCTTGCCCGCTTCCGCGCGCTTGCGGTTGATGTCGCATAGTCCGACAATTTCGACGACATCACTGTAGCCTTTCACGACCTCTTGTCCCCACGTCAGGGACCCACGATTGCCGGTGCCTACAAGGGCCATCCTCAGCCGTGGTTGCGGTGCTGCCAGCAGCGGGAAAGAGCGAGTTGCGGTTGCGGCCAGCGCCGCCCCGCCGGCGGCGATGAAGGCGCGTCGGGTGATGGTTGAATCGGTTGTGGTCATCGTCGCCTTCCCCTTAAATCACAATCGCGCAGTGGAGAATCGATACGACATTGTGGTGATATGTTATATATCACAGGCGGCTAGGGGGCCACGCTTTTTTCGCAGCCGCCGCAATCGTCAAACCTGCTGATCTTGGGAGTGAGATTTTGGCAGTGCCCTCCAACCGAGCATGCGCCGACTTTGACAACGATCATGGCAATTGGCTATAAGCTGATGTCTCATCACAGCCTATTCTTCTGTGCGCGAGGTCCCAAATGCACTCGTTTTCACGCCGCGAGTTTCTTGCCACCATGGGGGCGGCCGCAACTCTCTCAGTCTCGAGAGGCGCGGTTGCGACAACTGCCATGCCCGCGAAGGGTTCGACGCCTTTTTCTGACGAGGATCGGATTGTTGATATGCACGTTCACTTCGACGAAAAAAACCCTAACTTCGTCGAGGATCTGGTGAAAGTTACCGAGCCGCTGAAGGTGACGGCGTGTGTACTCACGCCCTATGCCAGGCGTACGATAATCGCAGAGGCAGCGAAGCGGCATCCCAAGCGAATCGTTCCTTTCGGCTATGTAGACATGGACGCACCCGACGCGGTTCGGCAGGCGGAGGAATTCCACGCGCTGGGGTACCGCGGCCTTGGTGAACTCGAATTCGTAAAGAAGCCTTTTACCGACCCCTCATACATGCCGGTTTACGAACTGGCTAACCGACATAGCTGGGTTATTTTGTTCCATACCGGCATCGTCCTGCGGCAAGAGTTCGACCAAGCGGAAGACGTAGCGTCTTATCGGATGCGAGCTTTTCACCTGGAGGAAATCGCCCGGCGCTTCCCCAAGATTACGGTGCTCGGCGCGCACTGCGGCAATCCCGAATATGAATGGGCGGGGGAGGTGGCGCGCTGGAACCCCAACGTGTTTTTCGACCTAAGCGGCTCGAGTCTCACAAAAATGCGCGACCGTCTGGGTGATTTCCGCAAGATCTTCTGGTGGACGGGTACTAAATGGGGAACCAAAACGCCGGAAGACGACCCCAGCGCCTTCGTCAAGTTAGTCTTCGGGTCCGATGAAGGCCTCGATGGGATTGCTCCCGTACTGGAACAATATCGTGCCATGTTCGAAGCCTGTGACGTTCCCATGCCCACGCGAAAGTTGATCTTGGGAGGCACGCTAATCAAGATCCTGGGTCTGACCGCATGATTTTTTTGCCAAGGTTGCGGCGAAATATGGCCCCGCCATCCTTCGAACCGAAGGCTGAGCCCTGACATATCTTCATCTGTTTCCTCTCCCAAGGCCCGACAGGTGTAATCGCTGGCGCGAAGAAGCCGCCACTACCGACCACATTAAGCTTGACAGTGGAAACAGATATATTGTACACACCACACCGGAAAGCGCTTTCTCCCTATGCGGTCTCCGCCAGGTATTCGTGCAGAATCGCTCACCGATCAGGTGTACTCCCTGCTGGAACGGGAGATTGTCGAGGGGCGGATGAAGCCGGGCCAGCGCATCCGCGAGAAGGAGCTCTCCCAGCGGTTAGGAATAAGTCGGACGCCTATTCGCGAGGCGCTGCTGAAGCTGGAGATGGCTGGCATTGTAGTTTGCAATAGCAGACGCAGCTACAACGTCCGCATACTGACGGCGGCCGACGTCAGCGAGATTTTTGAGATCCTGGGGATTCTGGAGGGGGCAGTGGTGACCTCGGTCGCCGAGGAGATTACGGACAAGGATTTGGAGCTCCTTGAGCAATACAACGAAAAAATGGCAGAAACCGCCAGTACCGAGGACTTTCACACCTTCGGTTTGTGGAACGAAAAGTTTCACGACGTCCTGCTTTCGAAGTCCAGAAACCACAGCCTGCGGGACATTTGCGACTCAATCCGCCGGCGAATCTACGTGTTTCCTGTGCAGCCACGTACGCTGAGCCACTTGATTGAGCAATCGGTTCGCGAACACAAGGAAATAATCCGACTGGCAAAGGCCAAAGATGCTTCGGCGTTGGGAGCGTACTTTCGCGATATCCATTGGAATTACCAAGCCCATTTGCCTTACGTCGAGGAGGCGTTTCAAAAGGCTCCAGTTGCTCCCGCCGAAGGCACCGACCACTTCGATCGCTTACCGAGTCCACGCAAGTCGTCTGCTTTGTCCACCAAGCGCAGGGGAGGGAAGCGGCTATTGTCGATAGCGAAATGATCCGTGGAAGGAAAGGTTTGAGGTTCGTCGAGGGCGCATTCTTGGTTGTTGGGTATTGATGACCAGGAGGATTGTATGAAGCTGCGACAGATCGGGTTGATCACCTGGGGATTGGTGCTCGGAGTGGGCACGCTCAATTGCTTTCCTTCGCCAGCGCTGGCGCAGACTGGTCAAGCCAGCATCACCGGGACGGTGCGTGACGCGGGACACGCCGTGGTTACTGCAGCCAGCGTTGTGATCACCAACTCGGAAACCAACGTTACTACCAGGGCTGAGACTAACAACGAGGGTGTCTATTACGTGGGCGCTCTTCCGCGCGGTCCCTATACGCTGACTGTCGAGAAGCCAGGATTCAAGAAATGGGAGGGCAAGCTGGAGCTCTACGTCGGTCAGAACGCGGTGGTTGATCCAGTGCTCAACGTGGGCAGCGTGCAGGAAACAGTGGCAGTTACGGACGCCGCCCCGGTCATCGCCACGCAGAGCGCGGAAGTGTCCGACGTAAAAGATTTTGAGCGCATCCGCCAGTTGCCCCTGAATGGCCGTGAGGTAACGCTGCTGTTAAATCTGACTCCCGGACTCGAAGGGGAGGGCTCATGCAACGACCGCGCTAGCACAGCGCCATGTACCAGTTTCCGTGTCAACGGAACAAAAGTTGGAGCGCTGGATATCACGGTGGACGGGGTCTCAGAAGTAGATCGCTTTGGCGGCGGCGCCTCGCGGGTGCAGCCGGGACTCGATACCGTGCAGGAGTTCCGAATCGAGACGGCCGGTTCAGATGCTCGCTACTCGCGGCCCTCTACGGTCACGATCTCAACCCGCAGCGGAACGAACTCGATCCATGGGAGCCTCTTTGAAACCCATCGCAACAACTCCGGCGGCCTGCGCGTTCGCCGGCGTGAGGACCTGCCGGATCCGGTCACCGGCGTCTTCAAGCCCGGACAGCTTATTCGGAACGAATACGGGGCATCGGCCGGCGGTCCCGTCTACATTCCGAGCCTGTACGACGGGCGTCGCAAGAGCTTCTGGTTCGTGGCCTTCGAAGGCTTGCGGGCCCTGCAACAGAGCCTCAATGTGAATGATGAGAATGGCCAGCGCGTGCCCACCCAGGCCATGTGGAACGGAGATTTAAGCAATGCCCAGGATACAGAGGGTAACCCGATTACAATCTATGACCCGCTGACCACAGACGCCAACGGTAACCGCCAGAAGTTCCCGGGAAACATTATTCCCTCTGACAGGATTAGCGCTACCGCCAAGACGTTGGCCGCGCTCACGGCCCGTCCAAGTTCCGGCAACAATCCTTACCTGGGGCCTAATTTCGTCCACTTCTATCCCGACAGAACCAAACTATGGAACTTGACGATTAAAGGAGATCAGCATTTCGGCGATAAAGACTCCCTTTCAGTCAGGTATACCCGGAGCGCGCGCAATCACACCACCGAAGGTGGCGTTTTTGCCGATCCAGCAACCGCGGCCGACGGTGCTGGAACGTCCAGGACTGACACCACCATTCATGATGTGGCGGTGAACTATAACCGGCTGATTTCGAATTCCTTCTTGAACGAACTTCTTGTGGGCGTGCACCGATCTTTTCACGATCAGGGAACACTGGCTGACTTTACCGACTGGGCGGGCAACCTCGGCTTGCCCAACCCGTTCGGTGTCAACGGGTGGCCTACTTTTTGCGCCTCCAACCTGGGATACTATGGCTATTTTTGCTGGGACGCGGACAATCATTCGAATCAGGCCCTGACGGCTGAGGTCCTGGACGACAACGCGACCTGGACCCAGGGCAAGCACACCATCAAGTTTGGTGGGAGAGTGCGCCTGGAGCAGAATAACGTTCGCGAGCTACAGCAGGCCCAAGGATCGCATGACTTTAACGGCGGCTGGACGGGACAGTCAGCGCATGATCCAAACGATACCGGAAAGCTTTCGGATTTCACGGGGGACGGGTTTGCGGACTTGCTTTTGGGTCTGCCCACTACTTTGCGCAACCAATACAACCGGGGCTATTTCTATTTCCGACAGAAGGAAATAGGACTCTATTTTAATGACAGCTGGAAGGTCTCGCCCCGCTTGACGTTGAATCTGGGAGTACGCTGGGACAAATGGACCCCCTACCACGAAAAATTAAATCGCCTGACCACCGCCGATATCAATTCCATATCCGATCCCAACAAGTTCGAAGTGATCACGCCAGGGAACCACGATATGCACTCGTTGCCTGGAGTTCCTCCGTCCGTGTTGACGTCGTGGGAAGCGCGCGGCCTGACCTTCAATACGGCGCGGGCGATAGGCTATCCCGATAGCCTGTTCGCTGCGGACAACAATAACTTTGGTCCGCGCCTGGGGGTCGCTTTCAAGCTCACGCCTAACACAGTTTTGCGCGGCAGCTACGGAGAATACTTCTGGACCATGCCACTTTCCCAATTGTTGCAGGCCTCACGGACAAATCCACCACTGAACCTGCTCTACCGAAACGCCCTTAATGAGAGGAACTTTCCCGACAACAACTTCACGACGGTCAGCGCGCCGGGGCCTGGTGATTTTCTTCCCAACGCGACCGTGGATATTTCCGGCAATGGAGTAATCTCACCGGCAGCACAGTCAGAACAAGTCTGGGATGGACGCCACTGGAAGGATGACCGTGTTCAGCAGTGGCACGTGACCTTGGAGCGCGAATTGTTTTACCAGACGGCTCTACGTGTCAGCTACCTTGGGACTCACGGAAGAGATCTGGAGCAGAACTATGCGCTGAATACCCCGGAGGCCGCCTTCAACTATGCTAGTCGCACCGGCCTGGCGCCGCCACCCAACAGCTTAGACCCTCGACCCATTGACGTGCGCCGCGTCAACCCGAACTGGAACCTCAGGGCCAAGGATCGCAGCGGGTATTCAAATAGCCACTCGGCCCAAGTCCAGGTCGAACGCAGATTTTCGAAAGGCGTGGCTTTGCAGTGGTTTTACACCTATATTCATTCCTTGACCACGACCGACGCGGGAGGGTTTACCAGCGGCAACTCCGGTATAAACGATGTCCGCTTGGGAGCTGCACCGCCAGAAATTATTGACCTGCTTGGCGAGCCCAACCTCACTTACAGCCAGCGGCTTCACCTCGTCTATCTCAACTCCACCGAGGTCCCGCCCCACCACATCCGTTACAACGCCGTCGTGGCTCTTCCTTTTGGCCGGGGGAAGAAATTCGCAGGCCATGCTTCTGGAGCTCTCAATCAGGTGATCGGCGGTTGGCAGGTCGCCACCATTGGAGATTGGCGGGGCGGGTTCTGGCGCAGCGTTAGCGCCAGCCGATTCCAGGCCGGCAATCCCATTCTCAGCCCCGACCAGCGACCGGAGATGGATATCTTCGGCCGACACCAACGTTTGTGGTTTAAGGGAGACTTCAATCCCACCGGGGCAACCAACGTGACGGGAGGAAACCTCTCGGCTTTGGTTCCCGCGGATCGCAGTCAAAGAACGGTTCACCCCTTCGGACCAGACTGCAGCGGCAGCTTTGATACTGGCCGGCTGGCCGTGACTTTGGCAGACGGCAGTTGTTTCGGCGCAAGCAGTTCGGACTTTTTCAATCCGGGTAAGAGGGCCAGTTTGATCGGCCCAGGCGCATGGAATACGGACATCTCCCTATTCAAGAACTTCAGAATCAAGGAAGTGGCGAATCTCAGATTTACGGCGGATTTCTTTAACGCCTTTAACCACCCGAACGATATCGATCCCGACAGCACTACAGGGCTGCAGGATTTGAGCAAACAGGCCAATGATCCGCGGATTATCCAATTCTCGCTCCGGCTAGACTGGTGAGCCTGGGTAAGTGGGCTGATTCAAGGCCCCTGCCAGCCAGGCTTGCGGGGCTTTTAGTTTTGCAGCTTATCGCTGTAATCACTTGCGGAAGTGAGTTGAGAAAATCCAGCCTGTTGCTGGTCGTTGTTATGTGCGCCTCCTGGGCAGAAATGGCTGGGCGACTTCAGGTACAGGCCAGTCTGAGCGCGGCCGCATCAGAATTAGAATAAATCATAGATGTGCCACCTAGCTCCGGATCGCGATGAATTTCGAAAGCAGGTGCCGCGTCTACAAGATGAAAATCCAAAATCGAAGGAACGGGGGAGCGCACTCTGCCTCAATCCCGAGAAGTCCCCGTTCAGGGTGACGCAATCGGGGGCCGTAACTCTGGCAGTTTTTCTGCGAGAGTGAACTCTAGCGGAGGAGCGGATCGAGATGAAGGACAAGGTTAACGACGAGGTCACACGGCGCAATTTTCTAAGGTCGGCGGCCTCAGCCGCCGCGCTTGCAGCCCTGCCAGGGGTCGCCGCCATCGCAGAGAACCCAGGGCCCAACGACGCTGTTCGTTACGGCTTTATCGGCACGGGAACGCAGGGCTGCACTCTGCTGAGGTTTTTGACCACGATACCGGCAGGGCGATGCATTGCCACCTGCGATATTTACCCGCCTAACCTCAAGAAAGGAGTCGAGACCATCGGCTCTAAGCCGGATACGTATGAGGACTACCGGCAACTGCTGGACAGGAAGGACATTGACGCGGTGCTGATCGCAACGCCCCTCTATCTCCATGCGCGGATGACGATCGATGCTCTCGAAGCCGGAAAGCACGTCTTCATCGAAAAGAGCATGTTCTTTAAGGAAGAAGAGGCCGAGCAGATCCGCAAGGTCTCAGCCGCGCATCCGAAGCAGGTTCTCCAGGTAGGCTTGCACCGCCGCTCAAGCGTGCTCTATCAGACAGCCATGGAGATGGTGGGCAAGGGTGCCCTGGGCAGGGTTTTACTCGTGCAGTCACGCGTCACCACCCACAGCAGTTGGCGAAGGCCTGTGGCGGACGCGAAGTATGAACGCCTGATTAACTGGCGAATGTACCGTGAATATTCGGGCGGACTGATGGCAGAGATGGGTTCCCATTTTATCGACATCGCGAACTGGGCGTTTGAAGGCGAACCGGTTTCGGTCATCGGTACCGGCGGACTTGATTACTGGAAGGACGGGCGGGAGGTTCACGACAACATTCAATCCATTTTTGATTACGGCGGCGGTGGAAGACATTACTTCCACTGCATGCTTTTCAATGGTCACCACTCCAATGGCGTGATGATCATGGGTGATCAGGGGACGCTGGATATCACCGATGATCGCGGCATCTACTTCCGCGAACCCGTCGCCAAAATCTCTTCGGGCCCCGCCAAGGAAAACTGGTGGGCTGGCGCCACTGTCTCCAAAGCAGCCGCTCAAAAGGGTGTGCTGATATTTCCGGAGAAGGAAGCCAAGGATAGTGGTTTCGTCGATCGAGAGAGTCTCTACGCGAGACGGTGGCTAGCCTCAATGGGTATTTATCAACCCGAAGAGCCCTACGATCCTTACTGGGGCGAGCTGGTGAACTTCTTTGCCAGCATTCGCGAAAACAAAGCTCCCGTCGTTCCTCTGGAGATCGGCACTGCAGACGCGATGGCGGTCATTAAGGCGAACCGTGCCATTGACACCGGCCAAAAGACATCCTGGACGAAGAAGTCAGCCTAGCCGCCAGTGACGCCAAGCTGGTGTCGCGAGCGGGCCAGCAATCGTCCATCTCGTTTGCACGTTCCGGTCGTGGAAAACCGATGCGAGCTGCCATCACACGTTATGAAGCCGCCCATCAGGCTATGGGGACTGAATTCACCCTGGTTGCCTATGGTGACGATCCCCAGTACCTCACGGCAGTAGGAAACGAGGTGTTTGATGAGATCGACCGGCTCGAAGGCCAGATGAGCATCTACAAGCCAAAGAGCGAACTTTCCGTTATCAACCGAACCGCGGCCTCACGGAGCGTCTGTGTGGAGCCGAAACTCTTTGAGTTGCTCGTGAATGCGGTCGATCATAGTCAGTCGACTGGAGGGGCTTTTGACGTGACCGCCGGCCCGCTGATGAAGGCTTGGGGGTTCTTTCGCGGCAAAGGTCGCGTTCCGTCGAATTCCGAAATTGCCCAAGTTCTGCGGCGCGTTGGCTCTCGACACGTGCACCTGAACCGAGCGGAGCGCACAATCCGCTTCGATATGGAGGGTCTCGAGCTTGATCTCGGGGCAATTGGAAAAGGCTACGCGGTTGATCGGGCTGTAGATATCGTGCGCCGCTATGGCGTCACCCGGGCGTTGGTGTCGAGCGGTACCAGTAGCCTCTACGCTCTCGGCGCACCGCCCGGAGCGCGGGGATGGTCGATTAGCCTGCGCAACCCCTACTCCAGCGAGAAGGCGGCGAACATTGTCTATCTTCGAAACTGTTCCCTCTCGACCTCGGGCAATTACGAGAAGTTCTTTAAGCTGGGAACTAAGACGTACGCGCATATCCTCAACCCCTCTACCGGCAAGCCGGTGGAGAATATGCTGGCTGCTATCGTCTTGGCGCCCAGCGCGTGTGATGCCGACGCGTTATCCACCGCCTTTTATGTAATGGGCGTCGAGCGCACCCGCGAGTACCTTGCGACGCATCGTGACCTCATGGCTCTCTTTTATCTGCCTTCAAGCACGGGGCGGAAATTCCGCCGCGCGATTCTCCGCTCGGACGGCTCAAGCAGGATAGGTGCATTTTTCCCCAGGACTCCGGAGCGAAAAAGGAAGTCCACTCGAAAGGGAACTTCGACGGGTGCTTCGGCCCGCAGCTCCGCCAGGTACGCAACAGCGCGTTGGGACGATCGATCACTATGACACCAAGAAAACGGCAATTGTGCCAAGCCCGTCCCTGGCGGCGCAACCAGGCCCCTGTGCACGAGAAAGACTTCCCGCGGAAACACTCTTGCTGCTACCTTGTCCTGCTCACCAGCGCGATGCTGATTCCGGCGGCGCTCCTCGGCCAGAACCCATCCCCACTTGCCGCCGCAGGCTATGCCGTTCTGCCGGTGCCGCAGAAGGTCACATTGACGGGCAAAAACTTTCCTTTGAACAGCGGCTGGCAATTGGACTTGGAAGCCAGCGTCAAAGAGAAGGACGTCGCGGTCGAGAGCCTGAAGGAGGGTTTGGCAACGAGGTTCCACCTGAGCCTCACAGCTATGCGTTCCGCCCGGTCGCAGTCCGGAGTGATTCGGATGGCGCTGAAGGCGAACTCGGTTTCAATCGGCGAAGCGAAAGATGGGGACAAATCCGCTCTCGCCGAACAGGCGTACCGCCTCAGTCTTAGCCCGAAGACGGTGACAATCGCAGCCAACGCCGCCCCCGGACTCTTTTACGGAGTGGAGACTCTGCTTCAACTGATTCGACGTCGGCAAGAAGGTCTGTGGCTTCCCGCGGGAGATATCCTGGACTGGCCTGATCTCGAACTGCGGACCATTTATTGGGACGATGCCCATCATCTCGAGCGTCTCGATGTGCTGAAGCAGGTTGTCCGGCAGGCGGCATTCTTCAAGATCAACGGCTTCGCTATTAAACTTGAAGGGCACTTTCAGTACAAGAGCGCTCCGGCACTGGTTGAACCGTACGCACTGACGCCCTCGGAGCTGCAAGAGCTCACCGACTTTGCGTTGCACTATCACGTGCAACTTATTCCCTACCTGGATGCCCCAGGCCACGTTTCCTTTATCCTGAAGCACCCGGAATATGCAGCGCTACGCGCGTTTGCCGACAGCAACTATGAATTCTGCGTCACCAATCCCCAAACCTACAAGCTATTGTTCGGCATGTATGACGACCTCCTCGAAGCCACCAAGGGGAGCAGATATTTTATCCTGTCAACTGACGAGCCCTATTACGTGGGCATGGCTAGCAGCGCCCAGTGTGAAGAAGCGGCGCGCGCTCGCGAGCTCGGGTCAGTAGGTAAGCTGCTGGCGGAATTCGTTACCAAGGCATCCGACTACCTGCATGACAGGGGCCGCACCGTGTGGTTCTGGGGAGAATATCCGTTGACTCCCGACGACGTCGCCTCATTGCCAAGCCACATCGTGAACGGCGAAGTGCATGGTGACGAATTCGACTCTGCCTTCAAGAAGCGCGGAATTCGTCAGCTCGTTTACACCTCGACCGAAGGCGAAGAGCCGTTGTTCCCCGACTACTACATCCTGCCGTCGAGCCGTCGTCTGCACCCCAAATCGCCGGACCATGGGCGTGTCACGGAAATGTTCAACCGCATCTCGTTCACATCAGCCCGTCAGCAATCTGACCTCATGGGGACAATCGTGGCCGGATGGGCCGACGCCGGTCTGCATCCGGAGACGTTCTGGCTGGGATACGCAACCGGCCCTGCCGCTGCCTGGCACCCTGCGTCGACGAGTCCCGTCGAGCTCACAAACTCATTTTACGATCTGTTCTATGGACCCGGCGCACGCAACATGGGTCGCCTCTATCAGCTTATGAGCGAGCAGGCGCAGATCTGGGATGACATTTGGGAGGACGTGGCTTCAAGCGCCCGAGTGCCTATCTGGGGCAACTCGGACAAAATCTTCCACCCGCCGAAACCGGCAGGTGATCAGACACTTCCGGTGTTGCCAGTTCCTTCCGCCGGAGCGCTGGCAATTGGGCATGATTGGAAACAGGAGAATTCCAAGCGTCTGGAGATCGCAACCGCCGCCCTCCCCGAAAACGATGAGTTGCTCGATCTGCTGTATGACAACCTCGAAAGAGTCCGCGACAACAGGTACAGCTTAGAGGTATTCCTCTCGATCGTCGGGTTTTACCGGCAGAACCTTGAGATGATCCTCGATCTGGGTGAGATGAGTGACCGGCTGAAGACGGCCCAGACTGCTGCCGGAAGGGGTGACGGCGGCGAAGCACTGGCCGCGCTTGATGAGGCACTGAACACGGCGGCTGGAATCCAGCGCCGGCGCAATCGCGCCCTCCAGGATGCGACGGCCACCTGGTACCAGACGTGGTTTCCGCGAGTTGCGGAGGCCAACGGACGGCGCTATCTCGACCAAGTAGACAACGTGAAGGACCACCGGCCGGTGCGCACCGTCGACATGAGCTACCTGGTGTACCGCGAGCTCCTCTATCCGCTCGGAGATTGGGCGTCTCGGACTCTCGAAGCGAGGAACGAATACGCGCGCGCACATCAATTGCCCGTGCGCACGTTTGAGCTGAACTGGAAAGACACCACTGCGGCTGGGAACTAAGCCGGTCAAACACGCTCATGGCTTTGTAACTACCGGCTTGCCTTGAGCCTCCCGGCTACGAATTCTACGCAAGGCATCCTGAAAATCTGCCCGGCTCGGCGCGAGGCGAACCGCGATTTCATATTCGCGCATGGCATCCTGCGTCTTGCCGAGTGCTTCGTAGATACTGCCAAGAAGACCGCGAAGCTCGGAATTGGCAGGCCGGCTCAGTTCTACCCGCTCCGCATAAGTGCGGGCCCGCTCAAAGTCTTTACGCGCAAAACTATACCGAGCCATCAGGTAATTCCCGACTACGGAGTCTGGGTCGATTGACTCCATCTTTGTCAGGTGCGGGTAGGCACGGTCTAGCTCGCCGGAATCGAGGAACATCTCGGCCAGATAACCATGCGGTTCCCAGCGATTCGGATCGGTCAGAGCGGCCTGCTCGAACAAAGATCGCGCTTCTGTCATGTTCCCCTCGTCAAGCTTCAACTCACCCCGAGCGATGTTCCTGTCCACGGTCTGATTCTTATCTTCACCTTGGCGCTGAGCGGTCGTGGCCTGCTCAAACCTTTTAAAGTATTCCTCTGCCCGCAGCCGGTTTCCCTTCCTCTGGTAAGCGCGCCCCAGGGAAAAGTAGATTTCCGGAAAGGCGGAGGCGGCCGGCTCCGCGCGCTGCAGATGGCCGATGGCCTCCTCGAGTTCGCCCCTTGCCAGAGCGGCTATTCCCAGTTTGCAAAGGTACTCGGGGTTATTCTGGTCCTGTTCTACGGCCTTGAGAAGAGCCGTCTCGGAGGCCTCCGACTGACCAGCCTGATATAGGACCTTGCCCAGCTCGAAGTATGCGCGTGGGTTGTGGCCGGGTTCCTTTTCGATGCTCTTCTTCAAGGCCTCCACGGCCGGCTCGAATTGTCCTGTCGCGATGTAGACCTTGCCTCGGTCGAAATCGACACTTGCATCTTTGGGGCTTCGTTCGCTCAGCAACGCAAGAACTCTCAAAGCATCATCTGTCTTCCATAGGCGAAGGTAAGTTTCCGCCAGGAGCTTCAACCAGGCAGGCTCGAGTTGTTTCGCGGAGCCCTCTTTGTCCACTGTGGCAAGCGCGGCTAGGGCACTGTCGTTTTGCTTCAATTGCGACAGCACGCTAGCCTGCAACACCAGATATTCCGGCTTTCCGGGAGCAAGACGAATCGCTTCCTGCAATTCCAGTGCGGCGGCAGTCAGTCGACCGGCCTGTGTGAGCGCCATGGCGGAATAGAAGTACGGGCTGGAATCCTGAGGAGCTGATTGCTTGAAACGGTTGAAGGCTGCCAGCGACTCGATGTATCGGCCGGCGGCAATAAGTTTGATCCCCTCCTCCAGGTCGTCTTCCTTTTGGCCGTGATTTGCCGGCGGTGCATCGGCGGCGAACAGCACTCCAGCCATCGCCAACAGAAAAACCAGAATCACGGCGTTGGTTCTTAATGACCTCATGTTCGACACACGCGCACACCTGAAGACGGAGAATGATTCGACAGCAGTTCCCTTACGACTCAAGGCCCTTGCATTCTCCGAGCGCCGTTGTCCCGGCGACTGTCTGGTCATTGGTTTGGAACATCTTTCGGAGCCATGGGTGGGAGCGAGTTGGCGCGGTCTAATTCCTCTTGAGCTTGCGCATGGAGTCCTTTCGCCTCGTAGGCATGGCCCAAGCGGTAGTGGGCTTGCTTCATTTGCGGCGCTATTGCGACGGCCCGCTCCAGTACCCGCACCGCATCGTCGATCCGCTTCTGGTAGAGATAAATTTCACCTAATGCCGTGTAGGCCTCCGCATAATCGGGGTGCAACTTAATCGCTTCCTGGAAAGCGCTCGCGGCTTCGTCCACGCGCTTCAAGCGCAGGTAGGTGGATCCCAGGCCGAACGCCGCAGTGAAATTGGTCGGCTCAAGTTCCAATGCCTTCTTGAAGTGCTCCATCGCGGCTTCGTTATTGGAAGTCTGTGCGTACATTACGCCCAGATAGTAATGCGGTTGAGCGAATTTGGGTTTAAGTTCAAGCGTTCGGTTGAACAGTTGAATGGACTGCGGGAAATCTCTCATCTGGAAGTGATCCAGGGCCGCCAGCAACAGCACTGGCAAAGAATCGGGCTCGAGTTTCTGCGCCTCACCGAGTTTGCGCAGAGATTCTTCATAGCGGCCTTGCTGGCCATCTGCCATTGCCTGCCAGAACAACTCGTACACTTGAACGCGGTCCTTGGGATCAGGAAGCTGTTTGCCGCTGGCATCAGCAACTGTACCGGCAGGAGTTGTCACATAGCCCAGTGCATGCAACCGGTCCAGCAGTGCTGGATCTGTGAGCCCCTTACCGCCAGCTTCCTCACTTGAGACGGATGTATAGCGCCGGACGATGTTGGAAAGCCTGTTGCGCATGACTTGCGCCACGGCAGGGCGCGTTTCTAATAAGTTTTTCGTCTCGTGCGGATCTGCAACGGTGTCATAGAGTTCTGGATGTGGCGCCTCTATGTACTTGAGACCTTTCCATCGCAGGGCGCGCAACTGGCTCCAACTGAAGTGCAAAAGCGGCAGGAAAGTTTCCGCATAAACGTCTGAAGAACCGGAACCGGGGCGGCCCAGACTTCCACTAAGCAGACTGCGTCCCTGTACTGTGAGTGGAGTTGGAATCTGGAGTGCCTGAAGAATGGTGGGCATTACGTCCACCAGGGAAATATCTTCGCCAATCACTCGAGGCGTAGCTCTGGGCACCTTGATGAGTAAGGGCACATGCAGGGTCGAATCGTAAATAAAGAACCCGTGTTTCTGTTCGCCGTGATCGCCTAAGCTTTCGCCGTGGTCACTGGCCAAGACGACCAACGAGTTCGCAAAGCTCCCTTTTTCCTTCAGAAACGACAACAGACGACCCACCTGAACATCCACAAAAGCGATTTCCCCGTCATAGGGTCGAGTCTTGTAGCGGGTGGCAAACGGTTCCGGCGGTTGGTATGGGTAATGGGCATCGTAAAGGTGAACCCAAAGGAAGAAGGGCTGACGGGGACCACGCTTTAGCCAGCCCAGCGCTTCGTCCATTACCTTGTCGCCCGGTCGCTTCACGACGTCTGCCTTATCTTCGTCAACGTGCCTCAAGTCGAAGTGGTCGAAGTAGGTGTCAAAACCCTGATTCAATCCATAGCGGGCATCGAGCACAGGAGAACCGAGGAACGCCCCTGTGGCATAGCCGTTCTGGCGTAGCACTTCCGCCAGGGTTACAGCGCTCGAAGGGAGAGTATTGGTGGCAAAGTCGTGCACGCCCGTTGCCATGGGAAAGCTACCGGTAAAGAGAGAAGCGTGCGCAGGAAGCGTAAGCGGGACGGTGCTAAAGGCGTGGCTGAATCGCGCCGAGGAGTGCGCCAAACCGTTGATATTGGGCGTCTGAACTAACGCGTAGCCGTAGCACCCCAGGTGGTCGGCGCGAACTGTATCAATAGTAATAATGATGACGTTGGGCTTTGTTTCCGCTGCATGGACTTTGATCGTAAAGCCGACGACAAACAGAATGGCATAAACCCAGCCCGCAAAAGCGCCGGCAACGAAAACCCTTCCAGAAACTGTGGCGCAATTGGCCTTCCGCCCTTGTTGCATTTGTTCACATTGCATCGGAAAAATGCAGAAAATCAGACTGCACCCGCGCTCATCTTGAGTTCTAGATTCTATCGCGATCCTGAGAACTGTGAAACGCCGCTTGGTCCTTTCCGGCTGCCATTGGCGCCCCTATGGGGTGTTAAGAAGAGATGCTATGCCACACTAAGAATCTCCTGCGACCAGTCCGCATGAGGCATCCAGCCTGGCGGACTTCGTGCGCGAATTACGCACCCAGGATCCCGTGATCGAGTGCACCGGCCAGACAATCCGAGCCTGGTAGGGCAATATGAGAGGGCAATCCCAACCGGAAGGAGAGCAAAGAGCCGGACCGCGTTGAACTAGCGCTCTTGGCCCATTCATCAGAGAGATCCATCAGGGTAACGGCGATTAAATACTCACGATCCGGTCATTGAACGCAATCGCGATGTTTGGCCAAGTATGCTCAAACTACGGACTCTGGTACCAAGGGCTTTCAAACCTCGTTTACGTTACACCTCTTGTCGCGCAACCGAACGTCGCAAAACCAGCCGCGCCGTGGCTGAATACGAGAGGCCACGAATGAGGGGAAACGTAAATATCCAAAAATCTCCGCACTCACTTCTCTGAAGACCGATTGCACAGTCGTGACCTGAAAAATGGGACGCAAATCCTGTGTTTCCAGTCAACAATCCAAGCCGGTGCTGCGCACGACAAACTGATGCCCGACAAAAGAACAGCCCAGTTGGTATAACCCATGACCATACTGCAGTCTTCGACAATGTAACTTTGGCTACCACAAGTCCGTACAAAGCTGTAGATACTATCTCGGTAAACCACTCGGCCAAGAGAATGGCGACACCGGAGTACGGCCAGAAGGAGTACGGATTGAATAAGCGAAGTGGGTGAACAAGGGATTCGAGGGCCGCAGGTCCGAATACTGCTATCAGGGTGTTTAGAAGGACATACACAAACATTCACAAACATGCGAAGTTCACTGATCGCAGAACACTGCGTAAACGCAGGCACGTTCATGCTGGTAACCAGACCTCATGAGCCAGCAAATAAACCGGCAGGGAAATCGAATCCTCAGGCGTAATTGCGAGACTCTCTTACATGCGTGGCTCAGGATTGTAGCCCATAGCGGCCGCGCTGCACAGCGCGCCACAATGCTGTGGAACGCAACCTACGTACAATATGCTGCTCGGGGGTAACAAATGCCTCGATACCGCCTGCTGTATCGAGTGGACAGCGCCATCCGGTTCCGCGACGACACGTCGTTTCAGAATGGGCCCCAATCCGTTCGCTTTCTTGGTCCCGATCCAAACAACGCTCAACCAGCACCCGCAGTTTTGGCGCAACTCGAGCTTGAGACACCCACACACACGACGACGCGTGGAGTCTAGCGGCAGGAACCGTGATCCCGCCAGTCCTGGATGCGGTCTGCTTTGCGGCAGGAGCACCGATGTTTCTTCGAGATTGTGAGCTGACCCTGAAATCTGAACCTGGGCACCGTACTCGGCGCGGAATTTACATCCGTCAGTTGCGATACCCGAATGCGCTGTTTATCGTGAATCGGGCGCGACAAATTCTGAATACGGATGGGCCGAGATTGCCCATTTGCTGGCTGCGCTACAGCCGCCAGCGCGAACTCGCATTGGAAAAATACGTTTTTGCGTGGCTGGAGCTGGAAGAACTCGCTGGCGACGCTGATATCGAGAAAGCAATTGGAGCGCACTACTTGCGTGCTCCAAGCACAGTAGAGTCGCCAAGCATGATTTTTCTGATCCAACCACTAAACTAACATAAGTCGCAGTCACCTCCTGGCGGAGTTTGACGACTCCGGAGCGAGCCGCACCCGGCTATCTGTGACGGAGCCGCATACGGATGAGCCGTGAACCCTTCAGAAATCACCGCCGGCCTGTCCATTTCTCTCTCAGGTAAGTTCCACTTCCAAGGGCAACAGGCGCTCCAGGGTCTCCTCCTCTGGCAGTCATATATCAACGCTCAAGGCGGCATTGCCGTCCAGCATGGAGATAAGAGGTCTGTCCGGCTGATTTGGTATGACGACCGCAGTCAGATCAGCTGCGCCCGGGAAAACGTATTCCGGCTTGTTCGAGAGGATCAGATTGACATTCTCTTAGGGCCGTACTCCAGCGGCCTGACGATGGCGGTGCTGGAGATAGCGGAAGAATACAAGAAAGTCCTATGGAATCATGGCGGCTCTTCCGATGAGCTCTTCAGCCATGGTTGGCGTTACTTGGTGGGCATCACAAGCCCCGCAAGTG
>QIAU01000226.1 GCA_003225055.1 Acidobacteriota bacterium | reverse complement strand
CGGGCCATGGCTGCGATGACCTGGGCGGACGATACACTCCAAAAATAGTTGCCCGCGAGCGCCTGGCGCCGCTGCCAGCGCCAGGCACGAGGGACCAAATCTTGCTTGCTTAATTCTGCGCCGAATAAACAAACTCAACGCCGAAGTTATCACCCGGGTAGTACCAAGCCTTCAAGGCTTCTGGTTGGCCGGAGGGCCGCTCTTCTAGCTGCAGGATGGTTTTGTCCGGGGTTTCCATCCGAGAGGTCGGAATTCCTTGGACCGTGGTAATCCAATGCTTCTCGTCAGCGTTGTAAATTGCAACGAGAGTGCGGTCGTTGGAAAGCAGCAGTTTGAATACGTAGGTGCCCGCGGGAAGCACTTTCCCCGGAACCTGAATGGGTTCGATGACAGTTACAATCGTTTTCTTATCTGATACGTCGGCCCGACCCTTGGGGACAAAGAAGGTTCCCCCTAACAGCATCAGGCAGATCATTCCACTGAACATTTTGCGGTACATAGTTAAATCTCCTTTCTTAGAGATCCGCGCTTCAAAGTTCATATTGCCGCGGAATTTAGTTCGAGATATAAAAAGGCATTCTTGATGCCAAACTGCATGGAAGACGACCTCCCCGAAGGGTTGTATCTTCAATGACTTAAGGTTGTGGCGTCATTTTCGCAAAATGCAGACTTCGGTGGCGCGTCTGTCGTTTGGCACGCTGTCAGAATGATGGACGCAATACTATCCTTTTGAGATAGGTCTTGGCTGAATCAGCCATCGTTAGAATGGCTGCTCCAAGCATGATGGAGTCCTTGACCACGAGGAGTCCCGGAAGTGCGAGAAACGGAAATCCGTGCACCGAATTTCCTGGGCCTGAAACCCAAGCCTCCGGGGTTGTAACGAGGAAAGAGAGGGTTGAACAGGCCATTAAAATCACGAGGAAACTGCCTACCGCAGCAACCTGGGGGAAAAGTGGATGGAAAGCGATGAGTATCCCCAAGCCGACAATGACGCAACCCAATCCATAGGAAAAAACATAAGTCCCGTTCGTCTCGTTCCACTCATGACTGGCGATGTTCAATCCGCCCGCTGGATTGTGCTCGCGATACTCGGGCGCCGGATGATGGTAGAAAAAGTTCATGAGCGGACTGTTCACAACAAAAGGCACGATTCCTTCCGCTTCATAATTCGTGGCTTTTAGACCGCCAATCCAGCAAAGAACGATTACCAGTCCCAAACGGAGCATGCCGAAACCAACGCGATCCAACCGAGCGGCCATGCCGTAGAAAGATCTGATTACACCTGCGCGCTCGTCATGAGCAGCGCGGGCTAAGGATTCGTGAGCTGACGATCCTTGTGTCGATGTACCAATCATGGTTGGTTCCTTTCTGTTTCTGGCGTTCCTTTCGGTGGCGATTCCTTAGTTTGTTACTTTCTTGAGGCTTCAGGAGAAAAACAGGCACCACTACCTTGAAGTGCTAATCAGCTTGCCGCAACATTCGGGACGTTGGGGCAAGTTGGAGCTATTCCAGCCACCACCAAGGGCCTGAACGAGCGTGACGGCGTCTACCATGCGGCGGCCGAGAATATTTACCGAAGTGAGTTCGTCTGAGAGAGCCGCACTTTGAGCGGTTGTTACTTCGAGGTAGCTTGTGACGCCGCCCTTGTAGCGCGTGATGGCGAGTTCCAGATATTTCTGAGCTGCCGCGACGGCTTTGTCCTGAACCTGAGCTTCGTGTTCGAGGATCCGCAATGCAGCCACGTTGTCCTCGACCTGCTGGAAGCCCGTAAGCACGGTTTGGCGATAGTTAGCGACGGCTTGATCGTACGCAGCGATGGCCTGGTCCGAGGCAGCCCGACGTCTTCCGACGTCGAAAACGGTGAGAAGCGCGGACGGGCCAGCCGACCACAAAATACTGGGGCCGGTGAGCAATGTTGTGATTGAGCCACTTTCGAAGCCTCCAGCCGCCGCTAAATTGACAAGCGGATAATAGGCGGCCTTGGCGACGCCAATCTGCGCGTTGGCAGAGGCCATCAGGCGCTCGGCAGATGCAATGTCGGGGCGCCGCTCGAGCAAGTCCGATGGTAGCCCCACCGGAATGGGAGGAGGCGGCGCCGTGAGAGGAAGAGGAGCGAGACTGAACGATGCGGGAGGCTTCCCGATGAGAACCGCTACCGCGTGCTCGTACTGGGCGCGAGCAACTCCGACGTCGATTGCCTGCGCGCGAGTTGTCTCAAGTTGCGTTCTGGCCTGCTCGACCTCCAGATCGGAAGCAAGCCCTCCTGCAAACCTGTTCTCGATCAATTGCAATGCCTGTTCATACTGCGTCACGGTCGAATTCAAAAGCTGCTCCTCGGCATCAAGCGTGCGGGCCTGGAAGTAGTCCAAAGCCAACTGCGCATGCATGGACAGGTTCACCGTCGCCAGGTCGGCCGCGCTGGCCTGCGCCTGCTCGCGATAAGACTCAACGGTGCGGCGTACGCGTCCCCAGACGTCGAGCTGATAAGACAATTCGAAAGGAATTTGAAAGTCGTTGTACGTAATTCCATTGGCGACGACACTCGCAGGCCGGTGGCTCGAGATTCTGTTGCGCGTTGCTGAGGGTTCTACGGTTACGGTTGGAAAGTAATTGGCCCGCTGATAGCGGACAAGCGCACGAGCTTGTGTATATTGAGCTTCAGCCGCCTTCAAGTTTTGGTTGGAGACGTTGACCTGTGCTTCGAGGGCATTGAGTTGAGGATCCTGAAAAATTTGCCACCAGTTGTCGCGGAGATTCTGGTCATTGGGCTGGGCAGGTTTCCAATCGCCAACCTCTTTATAGGCTGTGGGAACTTCTGCTGCCGGGCGCTGATATTTCGGTCCAACCGTGCATCCGGTCAACTGGAACGCAGCTATAGCGAGCAGAACCCACAGATAGGGTATTAGGCGCGGGCGCGCGACCCAGAGCAACTTTCGAGCGCATTTCACTTGATATCCCCCGGCAATGTTGCCTGAACAACCTTGACTTGCTGCCCATGAACGATCGAGTCGGGCGGGTTGATGATGACCTGGTGGAGACGATCTCGATCTGGTTGCCGAAATCGTGCCCAGGTGTCACGGCAGTAAGGGCGACTTTCCCATCCTTCACAACCCCCACACGTAAACCCTCCGAGCGGAATAGCAGAGTATTGACGGGAAGCAGCAAGGTGGAGCTCTGCGCCGGGACTGCCAAGTGAACCTCAGCATAAGAGCCGGTGAGCAGTGTGCCAGTGGGATTGTCCAGATCGATTTCAACCAGCAGCGTGCGAGTTGTCACCGTGATGGCATCCGCAGTGCGGACCAGTTTTCCGCGAAATGCTCGGCCTGGAAATTCAGCCAGACTGAGATCGGCGGCCATACCGACTTTGACCCCTCGCGAGTATTCCTCCGGGACGTTTACATAAACACGCAGCTTTC
>QIAU01000225.1 GCA_003225055.1 Acidobacteriota bacterium | reverse complement strand
GCATGCCGAGCAGTACTTCAATGCCCCCGGAATTCACCCCAGCCTGCCCAATTATCTCTGGCTGGAGGCTGGCACCAATTTCGGGATCTCCGATGACAACGCCCCTTCTTCCAACCACCAGGGCACGACCAATCATCTGGTGACCTTGCTGAAGAACGCCAACATCACCTGGAAATCCTATGATGAGGATATCAGCGGCACCTCGTGCCCGCTAACCAATGTCAGCAAGTATGCGGTTAAGCACAATCCGTTTGTTTACTTTGACGATGTGACCAATGCGCTGAGTACCACTTCCGCGTACTGCATCGCGCACGTCAGGCCTTACACGGAACTCGCCACGGACCTCAACAACAACACCGTGGCCAGCTACAATTTCATTACCCCGAATCTCTGTAACGACATGCATGATTGCAGCGTCACTATGGGAGACACCTGGCTAGCCACCAATGTAGCCATGATTATGAATTCCACCGCTTATCAACAGGGTGGCGTGATCTTTATCACGTGGGACGAGGGCGAGTCGTCCCAGGGAGGCGCCGACGGGCCGATCGGCCTGATTGTCCTCTCTTCCAAGGCCAAGGTTGGCTATAAGAACACCATCCACTACACCCACGGCTCGACCCTGCGGACGATCGAGGAGATCTTCCACCTAACTCCGATGCTGGGGGATGCTGCGAACCAGACCGATCTTAGCGATCTGTTTGCTTCGTTCCCATAACCAATGTCCTTTAAGTCTGCCCCGACAGGGGCACCCTTGAAGCAAGGATAGCCGCTGATGTCAGGATCGCGGCGCGGTGGGCCCAGGCCAGGTGTGAGGGCCTGGGCCCTTTCATTCGAAGAAGACGGGGGTTTGGATCGCTGCATGGAAACACCCAAGAATTCTTCGCGACTCGTCTCGCCTCCGGTTTCGCGCAGAACCCGGGGGCGTGTTCCGAACTGGAAAGTCCTATGGTGAGGCTGTAGAGGAGCCGCATGCTCTCACAAAGACGTCAAACGTCAATGCTCCCGTTACGCGTTCGATCGTTGCGCGAGTCCTTCAAGACCTGCCGCTTTACGAGACGTCGGTCCGACTCCTGCGTGCTCATCGCACCACGTACTGTCCGTACAGCCATGTACTTCTGAGATCTGGCAGCATCCCTTCGCAGTTTTTACAGTGTCCATATCTGGACTCGTAACGTTGAGGGTCCCCCAACCAAATTCGTTTCGAGGAGTGCGCAGTGCCTATTTTCCGTCGGTCGGCTCAGCACCCTGAGCTGAACAGAGTTCCTTCTATCTTCACAATCTTCAGAATCCACAAAGCACTTTTCTTCCTCGTTGTCATCGTCCTCTCGGCCGGAATGGTTTCCGCTGCTCGGGCCGAGAGCAGCGACACGACCGAACATGAACAACGAAGAGAAGGACACATTCGAATCGTCGGTGCGCTGCGCAAGGCAACCGTCGAGAGTCGTTACAATGCAGTTCTCTCGGCTAAGGGAGGATCTGCTCCTTATCGCTTTTGGGTCGCGCACGGCCAACTGCCTCCTGGCCTGGCACTGCAACCGAAGGGCACAATTATTGGAGCTGCGCTCCGCCAAGGAGATTTTAGATTCACGGTAGACGTCGCTGACCAAAACGCCGTGAAGGGCAAAAGGTCATTCGTGTTAAGGGTTGGTGGGTCTGCGCCGCCTCCGTCGCCTCCGCCTTCACCCGATTTCAGTCTCAGTGCCGCACCTGCGTCCCAAACGGTGATTGCCGGTGCCGCCACGACCTACGCTATTGGGGTAACGGGAACCAACGGCTTTAACGGCTCGGTATCGTTAAAGGTGAGCGGTTTGCCCTCGGGGGCCGGCGGGAGTTTCTCCGCCATGAGCGGTGGTTCATCGACAATGTCAGTGAACACTACGAGTGCCACGCCCGCCGGGAACTCGACTCTTACGGTGACGGGAGTCAGCGGCAACCTCAGCCACTCAACCAGCGTCACTCTGGCCGTCTCCGCGTCTGTGCTCCCGCCCGATTTCAGTCTCAATGCGACGCCCGCGTCCCAAACGGTGACAGCGGGTGGCGCCACCACCTACACTATTCGGATAATGGGAACCAACGGCTTTAACGGCTCGGTCTCGTTAAAGGTGAGCGGTTTGCCCTCGGGGGCCGCCGGGAGTTTCTCGGCCATCAACGGGGGTTCGTCGGCGCTGTCGGTGACTACTACGAGTGCCACCCCCACCGGGAACTCAACTCTGACGGTGACGGGAGCCAGCGGCAGTCTCAGCCACACAACGTCTGTCACTCTGGTCGTCTCAGCGTCTCCGCCTACGCCCGATTTCAGTCTGGCGGCCACCCCTTCCGCGCAAACCGCCACGGCCGGGGCTAGCGTCAGTTACACTCTCACCGCCCAAGCCCTGTCCGGCTTTAATGGGTCGATCGTGTTCACCCACGGCACCCTACCCGCTGGGGTCACGACTACCTTTAATCCTTCTTCGCTCAACGGCGCCGGCTCCTCCACGGTGACGATAGCGACCACCTCCAGTACTCCGGCGGGAATCTACCCCATCACCCTGACCGGAAGCAGCGTCAACCTCACGCATTCGGCCTCGGTAAACCTCACGGTGAATGCCGCGGCCTCCTCCGCTTTCTCCTTATCCGCCTCGCCTGTGCAGGAAACCGTCACAGCCGGAGCCAGCACGCATTACAGCATTACCGTGACGCCCAGCAACGGGTTTAACCAGGCCGTCACGCTCAGTGTCAGCGGTTTGCCGACAGCTGCGACCGCAAGCTTCACCCCTGATCCCGTGCCCGGCGGCACCGGGTCTTCCACCCTGCTCGTCAATACCGCTTCCACCACGCCGGTGGGCAACTCGACCCTGACCGTTAGCGGCAGTGGCGGCGGTCAGACCCAGATGCTCTCCCTGCCGTTGACCGTAACCGCCACGGGTGGTCAGCCGATCAAGACGGTGTTCCTGATTCTGATGGAAAACCACAATTGGTCAACGATCACGCCCAGTGCTGCACCCTACATCAACAATACGTTGCTGGCCGTGGGCTCGCATGCCGAGCAGTACTTCAATGCCCCCGGAATTCACCCCAGCCTGCCCAATTATCTCTGGCTGGAGGCTGGCACCAATTTCGGGATCTCCGATGACAACGCCCCTTCTTCCAACCACCAGGGCACGACCAGTCATCTGGTGACCTTGCTGAAGAACGCCAACATCACCTGGAAATCCTATGATGAGGATATCAGCGGCACCTCGTGCCCGCTGACCAATGTCAGCAAGTATGCGGTTAAGCACAATCCGTTTGTTTACTTTGACGATGTGACCAATGCGCTGAGTACGACTTCCGCGTACTGCATCGCGCACGTCAGGCCTTACACCGAACTCGCCACGGACCTCAACAACAACACCGTGGCCAGCTAC
>QIAU01000224.1:3400-4821 GCA_003225055.1 Acidobacteriota bacterium | reverse complement strand
AAACTGGTATTGCTGTCCTCGAGGGTGATAACCTTAATTTTGAGGCCGCTGGTAGAGTCAATATCGATCTCGAAGGGTTAGTCCTGAGTCTCGCCGCGCGTCACGAAGCAGAGCAGCGGGTCATTGCTGAAGAGAAAAAGGCTGGTACGTGGGAAACACAAAAGATTGCCCCCGAGCTTCGGTTCACTCCCGAGGAGAAGCTGAAGGTCAGACCTCAGTGGAAATGGATTGACCCGAATGGGATTCCAGAGACAGAGATGGTTGCAGCCAACCCCGCCCGAAGAAAAAGGAGCATCTTACCAGCCAAAGGTTACGGTGCACTGCTTGCGGCTATCAGGGAAACTGGTGTGGAGCCTTCAAGAGAAGATGCATTTTTTGTGGGCAGAAGCAATACATGCGTAACAAAACGGAGTGGCAAGCTTTATTTTGTTGTGAACGATATATGGAACGATCAGGATAAGGAATTCCCTGAGATGCTGATGGTCGATAATGTCGGCTTTTTCTATGCGCGAGTCACCGTTACTCCGCGAAAGTAAGTGTGAAATTGCAGATCCCGAGTGGCTGAGCCGCCGCACACGCGGACGAAGGATGACGTGGGAGCGGTTTGCAGCCCTCCTGCCCCAATGTCCGTTGTTGCCACCTCGGATCATGCATGCCTGGGCGGGAGCGGGGAGTAACGCCTGAGGAACCCGCGGCGGGAAACCCGCACGGCGCGGTCTGTGAGGGGGGAGAACAACGTGGGCCATGGCCGACCTAAACGCGCACGAAGCTGGAAACGGCGGATAGGGCCAAGGAACGCCTACAGCTCATCGAGTTCTCCTCTACTCGGAGGGCTGAACAGCGACACGATTAGCACAGCCTGTCGAGCCGACCATTTACGGTTGCCGAACGCAGTTTATGCCTTTTCCGCCCTATGATTCGAGAGCGAGCGCTAAAGATCGTGTTGGTGTTGGTAGGCCTGCTCTTTTCGGCTGGGATTTATGGTCCGAAGCCGCCGTTGCGATGATGCTTAAAGATGGAATGCCGCGTATAGAATTGACAAAGCGATTCTTATGGCAGGCCCTAATGCTAGATTAATTGTCTCTTGTTTGTGCGCCCTTCTGGTGGCGACCGGTTGCGTAAGGCGGGCTCGCATCATTTCATGGAAAGAATATTCCCGTCGTTCCCACACGTGGCCCTATATTATATCGTTAATATCCAGACTCCGAAAGGGCACCTGCTGTACTGTACCTTGGCGCCAGTCACACTAAGGACCCGACTGACCCTCAAACCCTAGAAATCGAGAGGATGTGGTCGGACTTTGGCCCTGATGAAGCATTCAATGAAGGTGGGGATCCCCCTACCATTTCCTTTGAGATGCATCACAAAGCAACCCCCTTCACTCGACGATGTGCTGAGGACCATGCGGGACCGTGCGGCAT
>QIAU01000224.1:0-3302 GCA_003225055.1 Acidobacteriota bacterium | reverse complement strand
GGGCGGGATCCTGCGGATTCAGCACACCGACACACAATCGTCTCTGATCCCTGCGAAGGATAGATCATGACGGCGGTCCGACAGTCAGTCAACCTGGTCGCGATGCGATTCGAACCTAGACCCTCCGGTTAACAGCCGGATTAGTCTCGAGAGTCATGGGCCATCGAAGATCAGGTAAGTCAATCGGGACGCCCGCCAGCGTTGCACCTATCTGAATTGTGCCTTGAAGCATAAAATGGCAGTGCAAGGAAGCATAAAATGGCACTAGCGCATTCGTAAGCCGTTTGAGATCAGTTGCCCCATCCCAGCCGACAGCCTTCCTTTGAAGCATAAAGTGGCACCAAGTGCGAAAGAGAAGGATAAGATAAAGTGGCAGTAAGTGCAAATTGGATAGCGACGCGCCCCGGCTCCGCAAAGCGCGCACCGAAGGTAGCAAGTACCGGAACAGCTAACCCCACATTAATTGTTTGGGCGCAAAGACTTCGGTCCACTGTGAAAAGTTCGGATTACTCCGATCTTGGTGAAGATCACGCGGCCCATCGCCAGGCCAGCCGGAACTGAAGTGAGATGGTGACTGCCATTCGGGGCTGCATAAGGTCGATACTGCCAATTTATGCTTCCTTGCACTGCCATTTTATGATTCAAGGCACATGAATGCTGGTTATCCGTATCGACAGTTGGTGTAGTTTGGACTAAACCGCTTCGCGGTAAGAATCAGGCCGACGTTCAGTTCGTAAGCCCCGAGATCTATCTGAGTCTCACTCCGTGTCTTGTTCCTGGGTAAGCCCCTTTGCGGAATCATGGAGTCGCTGCTTGCAGCAAATCCATCCGACTAAGGAGCTTTCCAATGACTTCTCTTCGGCTACGCATGCTCGAGGACATGCAGATCCGCAATTTGGCGGTGAACACTCAGGAGTCGTATGTCCAACAGGTCTCACTCTTCGCACGCTACTTCAATCAGTCACCTGAGCAGTTGGGGCCGGAACAGATTCGTGCCTATCAGCTTTACCTGACGAAGGAAAAGAAGTTGGCTACCAGTTCGATCCTCATGGCCATTTCCGCACTTCGCTTCCTGTATAAAGTCACTCTCAAGAAGGACTGGACCTTCGCAGACATCATCCCCGCTCCGAAAAAGCCTCAGACCCTGCCAGTGGTCCTCAGTCCCGAGGAAGTCGTACAGTTTCTGGCCTGCGTGGCTAACAGGAAGCACCGTGCCATCTTGACCACCTGCTACGGAGCCGGCTTGCGCGTCTCCGAATCCATCGCTCTTACACCCCCCGCTATCGACAGCAAGCGCATGGTCTTGCGAGTCGAACAAGGCAAGGGAATGAAGGATCGCTACGTGATGCTCTCCCCAAAGCTGTTGGAGATCCTGCGAGCGTGGTGGCGAGTGGAAAGGCCTGAGCACTGGCTCTTTCCCGGCGATATACCGAACCAGCACATTAGCCGGGCCGCTGTGGAGCGCGAGTGCCAGAAAGCCCACGGTATTTGCAAAATTTCTAAGCCCATCACCCCGCACTCCCTGAGACATGCATTTGCCGTGCACCTACTGGAGCAAGGCGCCGACGTCCGCACCATTCAATTGCTTCTTGGACATCGCAGTCTGGCCACCACAGCAAAATATCTCCGCATCGCGACCAGCAAAGTGTGCTCGACCTCGAGCCCACTCGATTTGTTACCGCACCCTGTTCCTTTGGAGGTCAAGCCCACCCCGCCACCACTCTTCTAGCCGCGGGGTCCCATGGATCGCCCCAAGCTGGAAGTGGCGGACATCTTCCGCCGCTATGGTGAAGCCTATCGCCAGAAGCATGGTGCGTCGCTCTCGACGGCGCAGCGACACGTCATGACCGCGATCGAGGTGTGCCGGACGGCAGCCCTTGGTGGTCATCTTGAGCGTTGCGACAGCTGTTCTTTCGAGCGCCCCGCCTATGATAGCTGCCGCAACCGACATTGCCCCAAGTGCCAGTCGTTGGCGCGTGCGGAATGGGTCGAAAAACGGAAAGCGGAAATTCTACCGACTCCGTATTTTCACGTCGTCTTCACCCTTCCCGAACCCATCGCCGCCTTGGCTTACCAGAACAAAGATCTCGTCTACGGCATTCTGTTCCGAGCCACGGTCGAGACCCTGTCCACCATCGCTGCCGATCCCGAACATCTCGGCGCCGAGATCGGCTTCTTCGCCGTGCTCCACACTTGGGGACAAAATCTTCTCTTTCATCCCCACCTACATTGTGTCGTCCCGGGTGGCGGAATCTCACCCGATGGTAGTCGGTGGATTCCTTGCCACCCCCGTTTCTTCTTGCCAGTACGGGTGCTGTCCCGCTTCTTCCGCCGGCTGTTCTTGACCTATCTGCAGGAGGCTTTCGACGCCGGCAAGCTCAAGTTTTTCTCTTCCCTCGAGTGCCTTCGAGATCCGCAGGTTTTCCGCCGGCATCTCGATCCGGTGCGCCACGTGAAATGGGTCGTCTACGCCAAGGCGCCCTTCGCCGGACCCCAGCAAGTGGTGGACTACGTCGGCCGCTACACGCACCGCGTCGCGATTTCCAATCATCGGATCGTGGAGATCGAAGACGGGCAGGTCAAGTTCCAATGGCGGGACTACCGCGACAACAATCAGCAGAAGATCATGACTCTCTCGGCCGAAGAGTTTATTCGGCGATTTCTCCTCCACGTCCTCCCCGGTGGATTCCACCGCATTCGCTATTACGGGTTTCTGGGCAATCGATATCGCAAGCAGAAGTTGGACCATTGCCGCCAACTCCTGGGCATAACTCCCAACGAAAGCCCTTCCCCACCGCCGCCATGTCAGGACTATCGAGATCGATACGAGAAACTCACAGGTCACTCTCTCCGGCAATGCCCGGTATGCCATTGTGGCCGGATGATCACAGTCAAGTTATTGGCCAAGGGTCGTTCTCCCCCGGCCATCCCAGATACCTCATGATCGATCCACCAGAATCCAAATCGCTACCTACTATGAACTCGAAGCTGTTGAGTCGGAGGAATAGTGTGGCCTTACGGGCATTCCGACTGCCCTGCAAACGCCCAAGCACCTTCCATCTTGCCCAACTCGTGCTCGACGAACCCCACGAACACAGTCCACCGACTCGTTCCCATTCACTACCTACAGTTTTTTCTCCAAACTTGGAACCCCGTTCGCCATTCAAAACCCATAGATAGCAGACATCCTGCCGGCGGTTCAGCCCAATGAATTTTTAGCTCACCGGCGCGGCTCTACGATTTTCTCCCTCCGCTTGCGCCTTACCCGAAGCCGCGCCGCCGAGCTAAAAATGCTCTGCATT
>QIAU01000080.1 GCA_003225055.1 Acidobacteriota bacterium | reverse complement strand
CAATCGCGAACTGTCTCAACCGAGGGGTTCAAACAACGAAGAACTGCGAGTGTGCCAATTTAGTTTGTCTCAACGAAGGGGTTCACCCCATTGACCTGTGCCATAAACGTGCCATACGCTTCGAGCCGCTATGCGCTGTCGGTTCCGTAAATTCTGGCCCCCTCCATTCCGGAAATTCTGGCACGCCTAAAGACCTCCAGAAGGGTTAGAAACTCCCTGTGCTCCGGCTGTGCCGGGAGCAGGAGGGGAGGAGGATGTTGGATATGCTAAAACGACATGAAGTCGAGATTTTGCTGAAGGCTGGCCATGCGAAGACCGAGATAGCGCGCTTGAGCGGGGTTTCCCTGCGGTCGGTGAAACGCATCGCGGAAGAGAGTCCGGTGCTGCAGGCCGATGATGGGGTGGAGCGCAGGAAACGACAGATCGGCAGACCCAGCACGGTCACCACTTTCCGGAAACAGGTATTGGAGATACTGCAGGAAACGCCGGATCTAGCCACTTTGGAGATCCTGCGGCGAGTTCGAGAAACTGGATATCGAGGAGGTAAGACGGCACTCTACGCGCTGGTAGCCTCGCTTCGCTCGAAGCCGGCAAAGCCATTGGTTCGCTTCGAAGGTCTACCTGGAGAGTTCAGTCAGCACGATTTTGGGGAAGTGGAAGTAGAGTTTGGCGATGGCGCCCGCCAGCGGATCCATTTCTTTGCCTCCCGCTTGAAGTACTCGCGTTTCATGCGGGTCAGTCTGGTGAAGGATGAGACGGTGGAAAGCTTAGTGCGCACCTTGGCCGAGCATCTGGCCAGCTGGGGTGGACGTCCCTTGCTGTGTGTGTTTGATCGACCGAAGACCATTGCTCTGGAGTGGCGTAAAAACGGCGAGGTGACGGAATGGAATCCGATCTTCGCTTACGCCACGCTGGAGATGGGCGTAGGCGTGGAGTTGTGCTGGCCGTATCGCGCCCAACAAAAAGGCAGTGTCGAGAACCTGGTAGGGTTCGTCAAGTCTTCGTTCTTTAAAGTGCGCCGCTTTCACGATGAAGCAGATCTGCGGCAGCAATTGCAGGAATGGCATCGCGAGGTGAACCAGGAACGTCCGTGCCGGGCGACCGGAATCATTCCAGCGTTGCGTCTGGCGGAAGAGGCCCCGCGCCTGCGTGCTTTGAAAGTGCAGCCTGATGAGCTGGCCCTGCGCATCCCGGTTTATGTAGGCCCGACAGGAACGGTGGTGCATGACGGGCATGCCTATTCCATGCCGCCCGAGGCCATCAGCATGCCCGCGACGTTGTACTTGTATGCCAATCGAGTGCGGATCGTAGCTGCACGTTATGCCGCCGAGCATCCCCGAAAGTTCGCGGCCCAGGAGGGCTCCACCTTGGCTGAGCATCGCGCGGCCATGGTGGCCGCGGTATCCGGCAAACGCGGCAAGCGCTATTTGAAGCGGCAGCAATTGTTGGAACTGGGGGAGCCTGCGATTCGCTACCTCACCGAGGTCGTCCATCGGCGTCCACGAGAGTGGTTCCAGGATGTGGATCGGCTGCACCAGATCCTGCAAAGCCACGGTCCCGAGGTTCTGCGGCGGGCCATGGAAGAAGGTCTGAAAGAACAGAGGTTTGGGGCAGTCTACGTGGAACGATCTCTGCAACCAAGCTTGCGCTTTGTGCAGGGGGTGCAATGAAAACAAAGAAAACGGGGGAGGCTAGGGGTCAACCGAGGTGGAGCTTGTTGTTCCTGGGGGGCCCATCCTGGCGCGAAATTTTTGGTAGAAAACCGGGCCCAGGGGAAAAACCACGCTGAGCGGCGGGGCCGTTCCGGAGAACCTCATTCCTTCCTAGCGGAAGGCGGTTCAGAGCGGCCCGGAGCGGTCAAGGGCGCGCCCGAAGGCGCGAGCGGAGCGGTCCCTTGACGGCGAGGACCGCTCTGCGAAAGTTTCCGCGGGAAGGAATGGGGCCCCCCCTTCCCGTTCGCAACCATGGCAATTGTCTACCAACCGATAGGAGTGCAATCATGAGCAACCATCGTAACCGCCAAAATCCGCCGCAAGTCCCGAAGCTCTCCGAAGGGCAGCTGGAGCCTCTATTCCGACGGTTGAACCTGGCACACACACGTCGTATCTACCAACAGGTGGCGGATCGCGCCGAAAAAGAAAACTGGAGCTATCGCGATTTCCTTGCGCTTCTATTGGCCGAAGAAGTGGCGCATCGCAAGCAAACCCGCCTGCAGCGTTTGACTCGCCAGGCCCACTTCCCCTTCTTCAAGACCATTGATGAGTTCGATTTCAGCCTACGGACGACCCTGCGTCAGTCCCTGCTCGGTTCCTACTTGGGACCGGATTTCGTCACCGAAGGGCGCTCCCTGATTCTCTACGGCAAGGCCGGCCGCGGGAAAACCCATCTGGCCGTAGCCATCGGCTATCGCGCCATCCAAAACGGCTTCGAGACCTTTTGCACGACGGCCGCGGAACTCGTGGAAGACCTTTCCAATGCTAGTAAGAAGGGACGCTTGCAGGAAACCTTGCTCACCTACACCCGGCCTCACGTTTTGGTCGTGGACGAAGTGGGTTACCTGACCTACGGTCCGGATGCCGCCAATGTTTTGTTTCATGTGGTAAACGATCGGCATCTGAGAAAACGACCGATGATCTTCACCACCAATAAGCCGCTTAGCGAGTGGGGGAAGGTGTTGCACGACGAAGATCTGGCGGCCGCCATACTGGATCGTGTCCTCGAGCGCGGACGCTTTATCCATCTGGATGGACCTTCGGGTCGCACGCGTCACTTGAACTTAGAGGAGCTCTTGCCGGCGGTAGCAGAGCGTGCCAGAATTTCCGGAATTCGCGTGCCAGAATTTCCGGAACCCACACCAGTAGCTATAGCAGCGAAATGTCCGATCACAGGTCGTGACATCGGTGCCTTCTAGATTCATCAAGTTGAGAAATCCGAACATCATTTCCGGGCAGTAGCCCCATACCCAGTCCTGCTTAGCAAGGTCGCTGCAGGCGCCGATATACACTCCGTCGATATTATTTGGAGTCGGGGGATCCTGACATCCTGTCAGCACACAGATGTATTTGTCCAGGTAAGTGCTGTAGATGATTCCCCACAGGTGGCTGGGCGCGACAGTGGATGACTTTCCGCCGAGCGCCGGCTCTTCCCAGCTCCCGTTGTAGAAATATTTCCAGCTTCCGCTGGCCATTCTGGCGCTGATCCGGCAACGTGCCGCGCGGACATTCCACCGCGCCGCCATAGTTCCTTTTGGTAACCAAGCTTCCTCGGGAAAGATATAAAAATATCCGCCCCGTTTATCTACGTAGAAGC
>QIAU01000167.1 GCA_003225055.1 Acidobacteriota bacterium | reverse complement strand
CGACGCCGTCGCCTTCATTGCGTCCTTGGCCTTGCGCCTGAGTGAACTTCCTCTGGAACAGCTGCCGCCCTCTCCGAATCGAGCGAAACGGATCGCGGCTGATGATGTAGATCGAGGAGTTCGGTGTCAGCACATCACCGCGCCCAGTTCCGATCTCATCTGTGAGCGACTTGTTGATACCTGCGCCGGCCGTGTTGGCGGCCTGCGTGTTGTCAATCATTTGTGCATGCAGGGTTGAAATCCATGCCACCAATGCAAGAATAGTGACAGCAATCGTTCGCGTACGGATCCTCACAGAAGCCCCTCCTTAATAATCCAATTGTGCGGGAAACACGACCGAAGAAACGCAGGAGATATTGCCGGAAACCGGCGTCTACTCCTCAATAACGAGCGTCGTCCGGCTTAGTTTTCACGTCCCTAACCGGCGAAAAACAAGGGACATTGCACTCGACACAAACATCACACGTGAAGCCATCCCAGCGACATGTGCCGCGACTAGCGGCACATCGCCGCGAAGCACGAGTCTCAGTTGCAGTTCGGCGCGTTCACAAGGTAAACGCCACCGGCTTTGAACTCCGTACTGAAGTGGACGATCCCATCGCTTTTAGGGAATATTGTCGCCCACCAAATCAGGGCCACATCGTTACCAGTATTGACGACGGTGTGCACCGTACCTGGGGACTCGACGAAGGCACTTCCGGCTGTTACCTCCTCCGACGAGCACTGGTCCGGCCCAACGATGTGCTGCTCGATCAGAGTGCCACGCGCGAGAATGACATAGCTCACTCCCTTGTGGTAATGCCATGGGATGGCATCGCCGGGGTTCATTGTGAACGCATGAATTTGGATCGTGCCGGGCACCGGATAGCCGGGACCGTAACCGCCGAAGTCATAACTGGCAACGGTTCCGAGCCTTAGAGAGATGTTCGACAGCGCCAGCGCCGTACCGACCAGTAAGGTCACGAGCACCATACTTACCAAGATTTTTCTTCTTCGCGACATGCAGTGGACTCCTTTTTCGATTGAGAATTTTGCCAAGAAACCGGAGCGATGGCCGACGCGACTACCTAACGCGACCCACGTTCACTCGGTCAAATTTACACGGGGCGTTTGTAATCTCAATGCCCGGCGCCGCACCCGTATCTAGAATGAAGGTCACGCGCTAAGCAGCTGATTTGTGGGTGGTTATATACCCATATAACGAGATTGAATGCTGGTGTAAACTTCCGCGAGGTGATAGAGGAAAAGCAAAATTCCCGCCTGATCCGCTTCGGTTCGTTTGAGGCCGACTTGCACACCCGTGAGCTACGTAAGCACGGGCTGAAGCTGAAGTTGCAGGAGCAACCGTTTCAGGTACTTGCGATGCTGCTGGAGCGGCCGGGCGAGCTCGTGACCCGTGAGGAAATCCGCGCAATTCTATGGCCCCAAGGAACGTTTATTGATTTCGATCACAGTCTGAATGCGTCGGTTCGCCGGTTGCGCGAAGCTCTGGACGACAATGCCGACACCCCGAGATTCGTAGAGACGCTGCCGCGACGCGGTTATAGGTTCGTTGCGCCAGTAGAAGGGATCAGCAGAGAAGGGGGCGTGCGTTCCGAAGAAGGAAGCGTGAGCAAGGCGGGAGTTCTGGTCGGAGAAGCAACACAATCCGATGCAGGTCCGAGCGACGATGCTGCCCTTCCGAGCGTTGCGGGGCGCGGAGCGCTGTCGAAAACTTCAGCCCTGGTCGTCGTCGTGATATTCGCCTTGGCTATTGCAGCATGGATCTTCTCGATGAATTCGCGCCAGGCAGTGAATTCTATCGCCGTGCTGCCGTTTACCAACGCCACTGGAGACGCTGACCTCCTCTATCTTTCAGATGGAATAGCGGAAAGCGTCATCAACAATCTGTCACAGGTGCCAGGACTCAAGGTAATGTCGCGGAACTCGGCGTTCCGATACCGGCAGCCCAGTCTGAAGCCAAATCGGGTAGCAAACGAACTCGGAGTCGGAGCACTGCTGATGGGCGCGATGCAGCAGCACGGAGACGAGGTACGGGTTTCAGTAGAACTGGTGGACGGTAAGGATGAGCACCAGATTTGGGGCGAGGAGTACACGCGAAGGCTCTCGGACTTGAGCGGCATCCAGGCTGATATTGCTCAGCAAGTCTCACAAAGTCTGCGCATTGCTGGTGCGGCGCAGACTCGAATCGCGCGCCACGATACCGAAAATTCAGAGGCCTACCGCTTATACCTTCGTGGCATGTTCGCTCTGGAAACACGCAAAAACAGCGATGCCCAAACGGCCCTCCGGTACTTCGAACAGGCGGCCCACCTCGATCGGAATTACGCGCTTGCTTACAGTGGAATGGCAAACAGCTATGCGCTGCTTGCGTTCTACGGCGGTATGGCCCCGCACCAGGCATACCCGTTGCAAGCCGCGGCGCTGCATCAGGCGTTAACGCTGGATCCGGACCTTCCTGATGCTCACGCCCAGCGCGGACGGTTTCTTGAGTTTCCTAAGATGCAGCCTCAGGCGGCAGAAGCAGAGTTCCGTCGCGCCATTCAACTTAGCCCGAACTCGGAGAACGCACATCTCAGCTACTCGTTTTTCCTCATGGACCAGGGGCGTTTTGCCGAGGCAATAGCCGAAGCCAAGCAAGTCTTGCAGCTGGACCCGCTCTGGGTCGGCTCGCATGGGTCGCTGGCCAACATTTATCACTATGCCGGCCGCGATGAAGAGGCGCTCACCACCGCTGCGAAGGCGCTCCAACCTGCTCCACCCATGTGGATCGTAGGAGTGGCGTACGAAGCAAAGAAGGATTTCCCTCGCGCCATTGCGCATTTGCAGGAGGTTGCTCAAGCGTACCAGGTCAGCTTTGCCGAAGCTGATGTCGCGCACGCCTATGCGGCTTCGGGCAATACCGAGCAAGCAAAACTAATCCTCCATCGTTTGTTGAACGTCAGTACGAAGTCCTATGTTTCACCTTATAAAATTGCTGCGATATACGCTGGTTTGGGCGATCAGGAGCAAATGTTTCGCTGGTTGCGCGCAGCGTGCGACGAAGGCGACCCCTGGCTGGCACGACTCAACATCGATCCAGATTTTTCACTCTATCGCTCTCGCCCTGAAATGAAGGAAATTCAGCAACTGCTGCTGGAAGGTGCGAAGCGGTTTCCTGATTAGAAGCGAGCAAGTGCCGGGGGTACTCTCACCGGCCAGCCACCCGTCAAATAGCGCTTCACGGCGGTGTTGATGTGACGGAACTGCGCGCCGCGATCCGGATGGTCCCCTCCCTCCTCGGTTTTGCGGTTGCCCTGCAGGCTGTAGTCCAGATCGTGCAGGATCTGGGCCACTTTGGTGTGACTGACGGGATGCTTGCCCCGGGTCAGAGCCTGCGCAATGACCCGTGTGCTCTTGCAAGTCCAGCGCAGCGGCCCGTCTGATAGGCCGGCCTTGCGAAAGAGCAGGAACGGTAACCCTCCACCTACAACGGGCGCGCCCTAGTTCTATCCCAGCAATGATAAAAGCACCCAGTAGTTTGCAGGACCTGAGGAAGAACCTATACATCAAGGCGAAGGCTGAACCAACCTGGCGTTTCTGGGGATTGTATGTTCATGTTTGCAAAATGGAGACCTTGCAGGAAGCCTACGCGATGGCCCAGGCAAAACGACGGGGCCCCGGGAAGTGACGGCGTCACGTTCGAGGCCATCGAGGAGAGCGGAGTGGAGAGTTTCTTGAGCAAATTCGGAACGAACTAATCACCAACACGGTGACCAAGATCTGGGTCCGTGACTAGCCGTGAATAGTCGACTGATCTGGGTGTTCTTCGTCTTCTTCGCGAGCTGCTTGCCGCCGTCATCGGTTGCGCAGTCGCTTGGCAATCCTTCCGATCCGATGATATGAAGCAGCTTTCAAGCAGCTTCCCGGACACGGTTGCTGTCAAGAACAAAGGACCGCTGCTGGAGTTCTGCCCGGATGGAACGTGCGACGAGGTTTGTAATCTCGGGCAATTTGTCAGTGGCCACGTTGAAGGACTTTGCTTACTTGTACTTCTTCTTGGACTATGCCTTCCTCGGTGAGGGGCGCGGCAAGGAAGAGGCCAAGAGCACTGCTGACTGACCGCATCCTCTCAAAACCTGAGTACCGCAAATGCAAGAACGAGATCACCCGTGAAGCACCACGCTGCATGCTACGTGACCTCAGCGGTGGAGGAAGAATCAAACTTATTTCCGTTCGCTACGAGAGGGACAGCAGCAAAGTAGTGCTGGAACCCGGAAACTTTTAAAAATCGGCTCGGAACTCTCTGTACATACAATTGTATTGATATATGAAGACGAAGACTATATTCTTCTTAGTCGCGACCAGCTATGCGATTTGAATGGGACGAGCACAATCTTCGCAAGCACGATGTTCGGTTTGAAACGGCCATTCTCGTTTTCGATGATCCCTACGCTATTACGCAACGCGACCTCACTTTTGAAGATGAGGAGCGATGGATAACGGTTGGAGCTATAGGGACGGGTTCGATTCTATTGGTCGTGCATACGTTCTTTGAGAAACAAGAGGAAGAAATCATCCGCATCATTTCGGCACGCGCTGCTGAGTCACACGAAAGGAGAGCCTATGAGGAAGCTCACAAAGGAGCAGAAACGAGACATCCAAACCATCGCCGCAAAAAGAGACGAGGACATTGATTTTTCCGATGCGCCACCCGTTCTCGACTGGGGCGAGGCCGAAATAGGCAAGTTCTATCGTCCAAAGAAGAAGCCCGTAACTATACGTCTGGATTCCGACGTCATCGCCTGGCTGAAAGCTGATGGCCGTGGTTATCAAACCAAAGCGAATTGGCTGCTGCGGAACGCCATGCTTCATTTCACGAAAGAGTCGAATGTCAGTCGGCGGAAAGGCGCCCCGCAACGTAGTAAAGCTAACCGGCGAAGGAAACACGGCTGATCAGCCCGACTTGTTCCTCGCCAAAACTCCGTCCAGCCCTGAAAATCAACAGTTTTGCAGAACCTCCTCGATCTTGAAGGCTCAGGCAAACTCGAAAACAATTGGGTAATTGGGTGATGCTCCGCGTTTGTCAAAACGGGACGACATTCTTGCGTATCTCAGGCATGGTGCTCACCGTTGCCAAGATCATGGACCAGCTCACTACCATTAAAAAGTCACCGTAGGTCAGGTGTTGCACGACGAGGACCTCGCGGCCCGCCATCCTGGGTCGCGTCCTGGAGCGTGGACGGTTCCTTCACCTCGATGCACCTTCAGGGCGAACATGTCATCTGAACTTGAAAGAAGTCTTGCCGGCAAAGTCGGAACGGGTCAGAATTTCCGGAAACAACGGCTCAGAATTTCTGGAACTCAACGCTGTGAGATCAGGCCGCAGCTCGCGGTCGAGTCGGACGACATGACGCTGTTCCGGTCGCAGTACGGCGAAGCGCTCAGCCGCGACCATCTCAGCGGCATGGTGCACGATTATCTGCTGGCAGCGAACCTCGGCAAGGCGGAGGCCCACACTTGCTCCGTCACACCATGGCCACGTTGATGCTCGAAAACGGCGCAGGTCTGCGCTTCATCCAGGAAATCCTCGGGCACGAAAAAATCTCAACCACGCAAATCTACACGCACGTTTCCATCCGGCGTCTGAAACAAATCCACGGGTCCACGCATCCTGCCGCCCACTTGCAGAGAACGCCAGGCGCGGCCCAGGAGAACGATGCCCAGGAGCGGAGCGAACTGCTGGCCGCTTTAGAGGCTGAATCGGACGAAGGGGAATGACGATATAATCGCGCCATGGCTGATCATGTGATCCACATCTCGGAAGCGGAAGCCGCCGGAAGCCGCCCGCACCTTTGCGGACGGGCCGCCTGGGTCTGGACCGAAGCCACAATTCCACCCTGCGTGTCGCGGGATTATATGCGGGATGGCGCAAAAGGCAAATTGAGCCAGAACCACGCTGCTTGGGAGGAAGAGGATCTAGCGGGAAGGAACTCCAATCGGAGATCGAGGATGCAAAGTCGTTCGTGAAGCAACAGGCTTCCTCAAAGTAATAGGGCGTGAGTCCTATTCGAATCCGGCGATTGCCGAACTGCTCAATCGCTGGCTCGTCAGCGGAGCCGCTCGTCTATCCAGACGCTTCACCCTGGCACCTGTGGAAGGGAAAGTTACTTTGCGAGGTGCGGCGGTTTCTCCTGGGCGCTCGGCGGGATCGGCATTGTGGCTGGGGCGGCACTTGTTGCTCGCGTCGGCGATTCGGCAGGATCGGGAGGCATCGATTGCGTACCCTTTCCTGAGCCAGTGCTGAGGAATCGCATGGCCGTGGCAGCTAAGCCTTCGAGTGCGCTTGAACCGTTGCCTCCGGTCACCAGAATATCAGGCACAAATTTCGCCCGGCCTTCCGACAGAGCGGCGACGACGTTTACCAGCGCCGTTGCATTCGGGCCAAGCGCGTTGACCTGTGCCTGGAAACCTTTTGCGCGCGCCAGGCCGACCGCCTCGACCTCCGCGCCTTTCGCCGTACCAGTTTCGCGGATGTACGCCGCTTCGCCGGCCGCCTCGGCCACACGCCCATCGGCGTTGTTCTTCTTGATGGTAACGCCAACTTTAGAGCGGGCCAAATCCGCCTGCATGTCCGCTGTGCCCTTCGCTTGCTCCATCTCAATGCGCTGGTCCTGTGCCGCGCGCTGCTTGCGGAATGTTTCGATCTCCTGATTGGCGATCTCCCGATGAGTCAACACTGTGACGAGGTCTTCCGGCAGGATGACGTCCTGGATGTACACGCCCTTGGTCTCCACCTGGTATTGCTCGAGCTGTTCGCGGATGTGCCGGAAAGCCTCTTCCTGCACTTGCCTGCGCGTTTCGATAAAACGGATGGCGGGCATGCCCTGAAGGTTGTCGCGGAAATGGTTGCCCACCGCTGCTTGCAGGACTTCGTTCACCAGGTTGCGCATGGTGCCCACCATGGAGATTACGCGTGGCGCCTTCGTGTCTGGAACGTGAATCTGTACCTGCAGATCGATTTTGAACACAAAACCCTCATTGCTCTTAGCCACGATTTGCTGCAACTGCGCATCGAGGCTGTGCGCCTCCGACACCGCATCGGCCCAGTTCAAGTTGAGGATGGCCGTGGGGACGATCTCCGGCTCATAGCAGCGGGGATTCAGTGGATATTTGCCGGTGCGTAGCGGCTCTTGCCAGACACCGCGATGGCCCGGCCGCACGAGCGACCCGTATTTGAACTCTTCGCCGGATGTGTCCTGGGTCACTAGCCCGACGTAGGCCTTGATCACCGCCACCTGACCCTGCTTGACCACCAGCATCGGCACCAGCTCGACGCTGACGAGAAACGGATTTAGCGCGTAGGCGCCGTAGAGCAGGGGGTCGTGCTGCAAGCCAATGCGTCCGCCGTTATCGAGAAACGCCTGGTAATCCTGAAAGTTGTTGTGGAGATCATTTTTGCTGCCCAACAGCTTCTCCATGATCTCGGCATCGCTGGAGCCCCCGCGCTCGAGCTTATCCACGTCGTCGAAGCCACCCAGACGGTTGGCGATGTCGCTGGAAGGCAGCGGATCCCCTTCGTAGACGGTCACGATGCCAATCATGTCCGCAGTGCCGCCCTCTTTGCCACGGGGCTGGGGCACAATGCGCATCAGTTCCAACTGTTCCGGCTGGAGTCCGAAAGCCCCAGGCAGCAGAGTACCGCCCTTGACACTCTTGCTGCGTAGCTCCGGCGAAACTGGAACGCCGTACACCTGATTCTTAGTGATAACCAGGAAGCCTACCGGGTGGATGGGCGCCAGTGTTCCTGGCGGGAGCACAGGCCGTTGCACGCCCTTCTGCCCGCCTCTCGTCACAAACGTTCTGAGCTCGGTGAAGTTGCCGAATTCCTTACGGTAAACCGCGGACTTGGCCCCGATAGGCAGGGGGTTTCCGACCTGCGCGATCACCACGCCGATTTCACCGGCCGGAACCTGAACCCAGGGATACTTGTCGACGGAATAGACCAACCACAGTTTCCAGCGCAGACCTGGCATGAGCAGATCGGCCTGATAACCGGCTTCGCCGTCGAAGGCCACCGGGCTGTCCGCGGACAGCTTTTTCCAGGCAAAGCGCTTAGTCACTAGGCCGACGTCGGTCGGGCCAATACGGCGAAACGATTGGAACACAACAAAGATAATCGCGACGACGAGCAGGGAATACCACGGATGGCTTATGAGAATCATCGGGGGCATTACGACCTCGCTACCTTCGCATGAGCAGTCAATTGTGGCCCAGAATGCCCTCACTCTCTTACTTCTTGGATCGTACGTCAAGCGCAATTGCTAGCCGTTTGTGATTACAGCTACAGCGTATTGCAACTTTCAGCGATTCTCGGTGAACTGCATCACGGAATGCAGATCGAGGGCACCAGCTGCAGCCGTTTCTGGGCCAACCAGTTTCGCGTTCTGATGACCGCCGCGGCCTACGTGCTGATGCAGGAGTTGCGCTTGCGTCTGGCGGGCACCGAATATGCGCGGGCGCAGGTCTCAACCTTGCGGTTGCGCTTGTTGAAGATCGCAGTTCACGTCGTGGTCTCGGCACGTCGCATCGTGTTGCATTTTCCGCAAGCCTTCCCCGATCAGGCAAGCTTGCATCGTCTCGCCTTGAATTTAGGTGCACAAAGCGGGTAAGTTTCCCACTTTCCCCAACCGGGAACGAAGCCTCATCTACACTCTTACGCGAGGTGTGTCACTGCCCTGCAAGATCCTTGCTAACTATTTTGGAATCAGACTTCCCGTCTCAGGAAATTCTGCCCCCCTATCGCAAACTCGTTGCGTACTCGGGAAAAATTCTCCGCTCTCCCACTTTCCATGCCTTTTCATGAATAATGCAGGCTAAATGGCCAACCTGTCGGCGAGTAGTTAGCCAACCTTAGCAAGAACGACAAGCCTCACCTCAGTTTCCAGCAGCATCTGCCGAATGTGATTCACGCAGAAAGCCGCCGGGCAGCGGGCGATTTGCAGTCCTGAGCCCCAAACAAGCAGTTGGCGTGCGCTGCTTGGCAATAACGTTGGCCCAAAACGCTGGCCCAGGCAGAGTCAATGCTCCGATCCGCTGTACGGCCAAAACCTTAGCCGACCGGTGCTATGTGCTGATCACCTTTGTGCCATTTACCGTTTTCAGGGGGGCAGCTACTTTGTCGGCGAGCAGTTCTGGGGAGGGCTGTTCGACGAGCGCCTCACGGCTCAATGAGCCGGGGGCGCTTTCGTTTTGGACAAGGACGACCCTGACGGCGGACTGTCAGGACAGCTGCGTTGGGCGACTTGCAGGATTCTCACAGGCTGTCTGAAGCGTGGGCAATGCCTTTCCTGTGAACTCAGGCATCCTTACTTTTTGCGCTGCTCGCTGCCGAGCTGAGTGGATAAAGGCTTGTATGTGGGGTTCGGGCCACCTCCGGCAACTGAAGCTAGCTTTCAAAGGGAGGCGACGAAAGCGACTTCCACGGAGAACGCTTTGCTGTTCGCCTTCCTTTTCCGTGGCGGTCACATCGGCAGTTCTGGGGGAGGGTCCGATGGACTCAAGGCCACGGACAGCCCATAGTCTGCGCGCGTGCGTCCTGGCAGTTTAGTGATGTCGCTCACATTTTTCAATAACTCCGGCTTCGCCGGCCGGGAAAGGTCATGCCAGTACCTTACCCGCACGGGGTGCCAATCCTTCGGCTCCTTGCCATGTTGAGCCCATGCAAACTCGAAGGTAAAACTCAGCAAGCTTTATGCCCTCCCTGCGCAGGTCATCCATCCACGGATAACGAATGCCGTCGCCTCGCATGCCCTCGTCCAGCAACAGACGAAGCCCACTGTTTAATGGAAGCGACGCGGCCAGCTGGTGGATGTGCTCCTCGGCCTCTTGGCGTAGCTCCTGGCAGGCTCTAGCTTAGCTAGTAGAGCCAAGTCGATGTCAATACGCCTTTGGGGACTGACAACCCGCCAGCGGCACCAACACCCCCGCGCCCACCACTTGGCATTCGGATGCTTCTTGTGACGTTTCTTGAACATTTTCTGGATCTGACGTGGAGAAAACAAGATAACTGGGCCATGGTGCCGTTACTCTGATCGGCCCCGCCAGGACCTTCACTGTTTTCTCACTGCTCTCAGTGGGCGATCCAGACTACTGAATGCTGCCGCTCTGGAATCGGTACGGTTCATCATTGGAGGGTTCCCGGTTGTCCTCAAGCCGGCGAACGTCCCGCTGACGCCCACTGGCGAAACCAGCAAATTCTTCGAGGGGGACGCTTTTACGGGGACGTGACCTATGTTCGCGTGAAGTAAAATGGCAAATCCATTGAGACCAAGTCAAATGTTCTGAGGGGAGAACGCGATGAAGAGTATTGTGTTGGCAGTAGCAATCTTTCTGGCGGCAGCGCCTGCAACGACAACGCTGACGCAAGAAGAGCGGGATAAGGCAGTCGCAGAGCTAGAAGGCTCGAAGAAAATGTTTCTGGACGCGACTAGGGGGCTTTCGGCGGCGCAATGGAACTTCAAGCCGTCGCCCGAGCGCTGGTCGGTGGCGGAATGCGCGAATCATATCGCGCTTAGCGAAGGGTTTGTATTTGGTCTGGTAACCGACCAGATACTGAAGAGTCCTGCGACTCCCGAAAAGCGGGAAGCAACCAAAGGCAAGGACGAGCTTGTCGTGAAGATGATGCAAGACCGCAGCCACAAAGCGACGGCGCCAGAGCAGATTGATCCGACCAAGAAGCCAATGAAACCCGAGGAATCGGTCAAGGCGATCCTGGACAGCCACGCGAGGATCGAAGACTTCGTCAAGACGACGCAGGAGGATTTGCGCGATCACGTGTTCGACCATCCCGTGCCGGCGATTGGGACCCTCGATGCGTATCAATGGGTGTTGCTGATTTCCGGGCACACGAGGCGGCACACACTACAGATCCTGGAAGTGAAGGCCGATCCGAATTTTCCCAAACAATAATCGGACCTCTGTTCAAGATCCGAACGATGGGGTGGGGAGGGGTGGCCTCCGCGAAACAGATGAGCGTATCTTCGCAGTGTCGGCCTGGCGAGGCACTCTACTTCACCGGTGCCGAACGCGCGGCGCTGGCGCTCACCGAGGCCGTCACCCGGCTCTGTGAAGCTCCAGAACGACCGTCTCACGCCGCGGATCTTGAAGGGTGGAGTGCTACAAACTCTTGAATTCGTGTGGAAGCGGCTAAGATGCTGAAAAAGCTTAATGCCATGACGAACAAACTGCAGTAGAAACCCGGTCACCCGGAACCAAGCGCTATCGAAGTCGTAGACTCTCGGCACATTCTCCGGGTTGATCACCAATGCGGATAACGCTGAAAGCCTTTTGAATCCCACATACTTTTCTCCATACGAATCGTCTCGCAATAAATCGCTGGCGATCGAAGATGTTCCGCAGGCGCTTAACATTGCGTACAGCTACGAATTTCCGCTCGGGCATGGCAAACCTTGGTTGAGCCACAGCGGCCCATTAAGCGCAGTGTTTGGCGGCTGGACGTTCAACGGAGTGTACCGCGTCCAGTCTGGAATTCCATTCCAGATTTCATCTTCCAATTGCAACGTACCATTACAGTTCATAAGCTTCTGCTCGCCGGCATTGCTGTCCGGTGCGTCCCCATTTCTGCAGTCGCCCACCCATTTCGACCCAAGCATGCCTGTGCTAAACGTGAACGCGTTCGAACCCGCCGCTGGCTTTAACTTCTATACAGGCAAGGGGCCGCGGGTTCAGAATTTCCGGCAGCCGGGCTATAGTGATTTCGACATCGGCCTGGCGAAGTCAATTCACATCACCGAGCGGTTTACATTCCAGATGCGAGGAGACGCATTTAACGTTTTCAATGCGCACCACTTCAATACTGTCGGCGCCTTTATTCAATCCAGTGGACTGGGCGGAAGCGCATTCAACACCGATGTTGCAAGCCCAGACTTTGGAAAATGGAATGGAAGCGTGAGCTCGCCGAGGGACATTCAGGTGTCGGGACGGATCTCGTTCTAGGTCCTTCCTAGATCATCGCACGGCGACCACAGACTGGCGGGCGGATTCGCAATCAGACTTCAAACCCACAAATGTGATTCCGACACGGACAAGGCTCGTCCAAAAACCGTTTTGATCGTGGACGACAACGCCATTTTTCGCCGGGCAGTTCGCCAGTGTTCACGTCCCAGGGAGACTTTGCCGTATGCGGGGAGGCAGAGAACTGACGAGAGGCGATTTCTTCAGCGCAGGACGCCGGCGCTCGGGACAGGATATCGGGATGCTGGCGCAGCTATTTCAATGTGACTCTTACGATGTTCGAGTATGCAGATGTGCCGTTCGTAGTCGTCGCCCGTATGCGATACGCCGCCCTCTGGCCTCTCTTCAGGCTCGAATCTGTGTAGTCCTTGGCCGTAGCCGGCAGGGTCGTGAGCCTCTCCCAGCGATCGCCATCCGAGCCCCAAATCTTGCGTTCAACGATGACATTATTGGGATCGCCGCCATGCACATCCCACGTCAGCTTAGTGCTAGTGCCGCTCACGGCCGCTTCTAGGGAGCTGGGCGCTTCGGGCAGGAGCGGCCAATCAAAGTAATTTTCGTCAGCAATCGCGATGATGCTGTCTTTCACCGGCAGCATATCAAGGGTATCGGTCGCGCCCGGCTTCCACTCCACTGGCTTAATTTCGCCAGAGACAACGTCGATGACCACCGGACGCGTAATCCCGGTATTCTTCAGCGACAGGGTGGCATAAAGAGGCGGAAAGACGTTGCCCGGCTGGCTATGCGCCGCCAGCCAATAGGCAACAATCGCTTTCCCGTTGTGATTTCGAAACCCGTATCCCATGAAGGGAAAGCCGGTGTGACGGCGCAGAGCTGGCAGGTCGGGACCGGAAATTCCGATCGACGGATCGAACTTCGTGTCGGAAAACAGCGCATTCGTGTTCTGCAACGCGTAGAACACAGGCCGCGGCGTCCAGTCCGAGGCATGATTGGTGAGACCGTGAACAATACCGAAGTCGTCGTACTCGTTGCCATCGCTTCCTGCCGTAAGCAGCCACACAAACGTCTTTACGCCCGCTGCCAGGTTGTAGACAAAGCCGCGCGGCACGTACTTGGCTTGCACGGATTCGTCGGAGCCGATCCACGACGGGATCGAGTTGAACTCGTCATCGAAGAAGGGAATGCTCGGGCTGATTCCCGGGTAATGGGTCACGAGGTCGCGCAATTGACGTGGCGACTCGGTCAGGTAGGCTCCGTAATCCATCGATTCGGGATTCAGGTTCTGTCCGTAGCCTGGATAGGTGTGGTAGGCGTAGACATCGATCCCGGACGCGCACTTACAGGTATCCAGAGCCTTCTGCGTGAATTCGCGGCTGGGATCGGCCTGTCCCCCGTAGATCACCTTTGCCTTCGGATCAGTTTTGTGCACGGTCTCGATAAACGGAGCCAGCAAGCGGCCGTACTGCTCGGGATTGCCCCAGGGGTTCCAATAACCGATGTCCTGCTCGTTCCACAAGGCCCAGTAGTGAATGCGATCACGGAAGTGATCGACCATCCATGCAACGTATTTGTTGAAAGCGGCGATTTGCTCAGGCGACGTTGGCGCCCAGAACACGGAGTACAGGCTTCGATCGTCGTTGTGGAACGAGCCCGGCTCGGGAGTGCTCACGTCGGGCAGTTTGCCGCTAGGCGACGTATACATCATATTGCCATAAAGAAGTTGGACCTGGACATCCATCCCATTGTCCACCAGCGAATCAACTGCATCTTCTAGTAAAGGAGAGGCAGCGTAGACGCCGCGCTTCTGCTCGATCCAATCCCAGCTGGTATAGTCTGAACTGTTCTCGTACTGCCCGATACGAATCCACTTAAATCCCGCGTCGAACATGCGGGTCCACCACCAGCGGTCCCAGGGGAGATGAGGATCGCGCGGCAGGTCGGAATTGATTCCGAAGCCGTCCTGGATCTGGGACGATCGCTTGGGCGGAACGTGATCAGGCACGTGCCGAGGCTGCTGCGCCATGGCGAGGGGTAGAACTACGAATGCAAGAAGGGTGAAGAAGATGACAAACAACGACCCGCAAGTACGGCGAGATGCATCGCCCATTTCTCCTCCCAGTGCACAACATATAGCGCGAAATCGAGCCTTTGCTTTGTGTACCTTTGTGCATCTTTTGTGGCGAACTGTTCTTCGTTACCCGCAAAAGAAGGCCCACGCGGAGCGCGATCACGAAGCATTGACCAAAGGCAATATGGCCGAGCGGATCCATTGTTCATCCTGGCCTGGAGGTACCTTTGAATACAGTTGCCACGTTTCTGTGTGGGTGGTTTGCTCGCCCGGTTCCAACCGCACACTCGGGCCGAGTGTTTCCAGTTCCAGAAACATGCGATTCGTGAACACTTCAAAGTTGCAGCCGAAATCCGGATAGGTTGCACCGGCGATGACGCTGGCTCGCTTGACAAATAACAGGCCACTTGAGAAGTATGCTCCCCAGCCGGAGGGATTAAAAATGCCCGTCATCTGCTCCTCGAACCGGACCGCCGGCTCGGCTTGCTGCTCGAGCTGAATGTATTCGGTTCCAAAATGCCAACGAGGATCTGCCAGATCGGTGAAGGACCACAGCGTCATCGGACCGACGGGCAGGTAATGGGCTTTGTCCATGGCAATTCTCGGCGGCAAGGGAAGTATGGCGCGTCCGCCGGCCCGCATCATGGTTGGGCACCACGGCGCCAGCTCCGTGGGCCTGTTGTCATGGTTCGTGATCCGATGCCGCAGGTGTACACGAGAACCGCGATCCTCCAATTCGACCTCCAGTTCCTTCTGGAGATTGGTTCCCGGCACGACGTTTTCCACTGGAGCAGTAAAGCGAACACGAGACCCATCCCGTTCGGTCTGAACAGCGCAGTTGTCCGGAAAGTAAGTGCGCTCTACCTCGGGCGATACCCAGAGCCGGTGACCACCATACAGTCGGAAGTCATTTCCGCCGCTAAAACCGGAATCGGAATCGACTTCGCAAAGCACGTTGTCGTCGCCCTCGAATCCATACTTGATAACCCGTGGGCCGACGTCGGCCAACACGAGGAGCTGAACGGCTCGGTTCCAGAAGCGGTAAACGTTCTTCCAGCCATGCCAGCTGATCTTCTCGATCATGTCGCGCCGGTTACCGCGCCGCGTGCACGGGAGTACCCTGCACCGCAAGAGCTCGTGCGTTAGCCTGTATTTTTCGGATTGCCGCGACGATCTCGTGCATGTCTTGCTCGTCGCCCAGCAACGCAGGTTGCGGGATCCAAACCGTTTCCCATGCGGCGCGCCGGGTATTGGGAAAAGAATCCTTAAGGAATCGGTGCTCTTGCTTGCCGGCGGCCTCGCTCAGGCACTTGCGATATTCGCCATTGCGAAACATATGTAATTCGTGGAGAGGAGGATAGCTGGCCTGGTTGGGAATGCCTTCCGCGTTCATGGCTTCGATGAAACGCTCGGTTGAGATACCGGCGAAGTCTTTTTTGTCGACGTGGAAAATATAAGCATACTGACCGTTCCGCGTGCAGCGTTCATCGAGCTTTTGCGGCGTGATCCCGGGAATTTTGCTCAACTCGCGATCGAGCACGCGCGCGTTTTGATGACGCCGGCGCGTCTGCTCGTCCAAACGTCCGAGTTGCGCCATCAGGACGGCACCCTGCCATTCGCTTAAGCGATAGTTCGATCCGTAGATGAAGTGGCTATAAAACCATTCGCCGGGCATACGGCCGCAATCGTGGACAGATCGGGCATTTCGTTCGAAGCTGTCATCGTTGGAGATGATCATGCCACCCTCTCCGGCAGTCATCAGCTTGCTGGATTGGAAGCTGAATGTACCGGCCACACCATACGTTCCAATACGCCTGCTGCGCCATTCGCTCGCGTGTGCGTGCGATGAGTCTTCTATAAGGGCGACGCCTTTACGCTTAGCCAGGTCGGCGAGGCCATCGAGGTCGGCGGGATGCCCGCCCATGTGGACTGCAATGATTGCCTTCGTGCGGGAGGTGATGGCAGCTTCGACGAGCTTAGGGTCGATGCAATAGGTGTCAGGGAGCACGTCGACGAGCACGGGCAAGGCGTTTGCGAACAACACCGCGCTGGCTGTGGCAACGAAAGTGAAGTCGGGAACAATCACCTCGTCGTCCTGTCCAATTCCCAGTGCGGCCACGGTCACCTCCAAGGCTGCGGTGCCGTTGGTCACGGCGATCCCGTGACGAGATCCGTGAAAGCGCGCGAAAGCTTGTTCAAACTCCAGAGTCTTTGTCCCCGGCGTACGCCACCAAACTCGGCTCTCCAAAACGTCGTTTAGAGCTTTCCGTTCCGCATCATCGAAGTGCGGCCAGAGGGGAAACGGTTTGGTTTTTGCTTTCTTGCCGCCGAGTAGTGCCAGTTCCGACATAGGGGACTCCTTGGGATAACGCTGCTCAATACTGAACAAAGCCGGTGGCATACCGAAACGCTTCGACATAGTGGCCGTCTTTTTTCGGTTGCTCATGCCGCATCTCGTCTTTCGCCTTCTTCAAATCGTCCGCGGTCCAGTCCGGGCGATACTTGTTGACGGCAGGTTCGAATTGGCTGACCTGTTTGGCGGCGGCGTCAAATTTTAATTCGGCCACATCATCGATATTGACGAAGTAATTGGCTTCCTGCAGTGAGGGATAGAAGAAGTACATCTCGGGAACCTTGTACGGCTGCAGTCCTTGCTGGAGTTTCTGGTTGGGAAAATACAACCAGAACTCGGCGGCGCGCACAGCGTCGATCGTGTTAAACGCCGCCATGCGGTGGTCACTCTTATGCCACCGCTCATACCATTCCCCGGGATCGACACTCAGCAGCACATCAGGACGTATACGTCGGATGATGGCCGTGGCTTCTTCTGTGAGCTTCGGCTGAGCCGCGTACTCCAGCATGCCGTCGTCATAACCAAGCCACATGATGTTTGCTTTGGGTGTGCCCAGCTGGCCCTCGGATGCCTCCTGTTCGGCCTTTCGAATCCGCGCCAGCCGCTGCGAATTCATTTCAGGATCGTAGGAGCCCTTGTCGTCGTTGGTGTATACCGCGATGAAGACTTGGTTGTGATTGCGGTTCAAGAGCGCGATAGTGCCGCCGGCTCCAAACACATCGTCATCTGGGTGGGGCGTGAAGACCAGAATGGTCTTGTTCTGCAGGTTCTCCAGACGTGTCCGTTGTGCGGTAGCCGCGCAAGTCGATAGAAGCAGCCCACCCAGGAACAGGACAAGTACCCGAGCAACTCGCATGGCATCTCCCATGCCTAGTGAGGTCAGGTGGACAAGATACCGCAAACCCGGTGATTGGTATAGCGCAAACCAGCACTAGGCGGGAGGTGGATAAAGTTGGCCCCTGGTCACGGTCGCAAGCAAGTGTAACCCTTGACACCACTCTCGACTAGTGTCACAGTGCGGCGCTACGAGCGCGTTTCATCCGCGCCTGCCGTGAATCAGGGGGCGTTATGCTGCTCCGTATTCCCTCTTTCTCTCTGCTTCTCCTCACCAGTTTGATCTTCGTCCTGTCTCTGCCTTCGCTGGCTCAGGTAGACCGTGGCAGCATCGTCGGCGTGGTCAGTGATCCCCTCGGAGCACGTGTGTCCGACGCGCAAGTCATCATCACGAATCTATCGACCAACCAGACGGTCACCGTGACTACGGACGAGAGCGGGCAGTACACGGCAAACTTGCTCCGAATTGGAGCCTATTCCGTTACGGTCGTAAAGCAGGGATTTCAAAAAGCTGTCGAAGCGACGGTGGAGATCGGCGTCAACCAGGCCGCACGCGTCAATATCACACTGAAAATCGGATCGCAAACGGAAACCGTACAGGTAAACGCCGCTCCTCCATTTCTTGAGACCGAAGCATCTTCCTTGGGAACGATCGAGACGGCGAAGCGCATCTCCGAGCTGCCTTTGAATGGCAGGAACTTCATTCAACTGGCATATCTCGGGCCAGGTGCTAATGGCGGCATGACGGGATCCAATGTCAGCGGCCAGGTGTTTGAGAATGAGCGCGCCAACGAAGCCGTGTCGGTGAACGGTTTGCGCGTTTCTAACAACAACTTCCTGCTGAACGGAGTTGACAACAACGAGTTTGGATTGGGGGGTGTCATCGTGTTGCCCGCGCCGGATGCGATTCAGGAGTTCCGCACGGAAGAAAATGCCATGAGCGCGGAGTTCGGGCGCGGTGGGGCCGCCGTCAACGTGGTGCTTAAGTCGGGCACGAACAATGTGCACGGCGGAGTGTACGAATTCATCCGAAATGACAAGCTCGATGCGGTGAACTATTTCAGCCAGGGCAAGCAGCCCTTTAAGCGAAATCAGTTCGGCGCGTTCCTCGGGCGTCCGATCATCAAAAACAAGACATTCATTTTTGGCGACTACGAGGGGTCACGCCTGCGGGAGAACCAACCCGCCCTCTCCATTGTTCCAAATGAGGCGGAGCGCAGCGGGGACTTTCGCGATCTTCTGACGGACAAGACGTTCTCCCCATGTGCTGTTCCGTCGCCCGGGGATACTTTTGACAGGGGCACGATTTTCGATCCCACCACTACGGTTCCATATACCTGCAAGGACGGCGCTTCCATCCTTCTGCGCCAAGCCATAAGCTACAACGGACAGGTGAATGTGATTCCGCCGCCGGGCGCCGGGTCGCTGGGCGCGAGCATGGATCCAATTGGTTTCAATGTAGCCAATTTCTACCCGCACGAGAATCAGCCGGGGTTCACCGAGAACTATTTCACCACCCTGAACCACGTTAACAGCCAGGACCAGTTCGACGTGCGCCTGGATCACCGGATTCGTGAGATTGACCAGCTCTTTGCCTCATACAGTTTCGGGGACGTCCGCAGCCAGCGCCCTGGGCCCCTGGGACCTCTCTGGGGCGGCTCCGATTGCTGTCCGAGCGTGAGCAAGTCGCGTTCGCAGCACGTCGGCTTCGGCTATACACATACGTTCTCGCCGCGCTTGTTGAACGATCTTCACGGCGGATTCTTCCGCTATTCGGTGAATGCGCTGCCATTCAACTTCGGCAAGGAACTTGGCGCGAAGCTGGGGATTCCCAACGCCAACCGCAGCAGCGATCCCAATTCGAGTGGGCTGACTAACATCGATGTCGCTGGGTTCACCTCGTTGGGCGACTCCGAGTGGCTGCCGGAGCACGTGCACGAGAACATCTTTCAGGCAGCCGACACGATCACCTGGGTTCGCGGCCGCCACTCCTTGAAATTCGGGGCTGACTTCCGCCGACAACAGCGGAACTTTTACCAAGTGATGGCGCCTCGCGGCTTCTTCGGTTTTAACGGCGTGTATACCAGCGACTTGACTACCTCGATGGGGGGGAGCGGCCTCGCCGACCTTCTGTTAGGCATTGCCACTTCCAACGAACAAGACTATTTGCTGGGCCTGTATCCGACGCGGTATTGGGACTTCGCTGGATTTTCGCAGGACGATATCCACCTTCGTCCCAACCTGACTGTGAATCTCGGCCTGCGATACGAGATCGCTTCTCCCGCCAACGGCCGGGTGGGCAACTTCGACCTGATCCGCGCCATCGTGATTACCTCGTATGGGCCGCAGGCAGTGCCGCACGCCGGCGTCGAATTCGACAGGAACAACTGGGCGCCGCGCCTCGGATTCGCCTGGTCGGTGCGGCCAAAAACCGTGGTGCGCAGCGCATTTGGCATGTTCTATTCGGCGGAAGCGAACATTTTCGACGATCTCGGGCTGAATCCGCCGCAACTCACCTTCGACGCACACAACTTCAACGCTGGGCAACTCCCACAGGCCGGCCAACTTATCTCGACAGGGTTCCCGGCGGCGAGGGCGGTGGGAGATCCCATCAATATCCTGGGTGCCGTCAAAACCACCGGGCCGAAACGAATCATGCCGCGCATTATGGAATGGAACCTGAGCATCGAACACCAGTTCGTGCAGAACTGGGTCGCACAGGTGGGTTATGTCGGCACGCGCGCGTATCACTTGTGGAACCACGAGATGAGCGACCTCAACCAGGCGCCACAGATCCTGGATACGAATTTCTGCGGCACCCTAGACGCGACTGGCGCCTGCACGCAGCCCAATTTCGGCCGTCGGTACTTTGCGCAGCAACCGAACATGGGCGCCGTCCTGCCGCTGGATTACGCACAGCTGCAGATGGTCTACAACGCGTTTCAGGGCTCGCTAAACAAGCGCTTCGCGGATGGGTTCAATGTCTTGGCAGCCTATACTTTCGCTAAGAACCTCGGCAATGCTGACGGCAATGTAGGCGGGTTCATCCAGAACGCATATCGCCCTGATCTCGAACACGGTCCGGTGAGCCCGGACCTCCGTCATCGGTTCACCATCAGCTACCTCTATGAACTGCCGGTCGGCCACGCGAAACGCTGGCTGGGAAACGCCAATGGCGTGATGCAGGCATTCCTGGGCGGCTGGCAATTGGCGGGAATCACAACCGTCCAGAGCGGGGAGGCGATCACGGCCACGATGTCATCGGACCTGAGCAACACGGGAAGCTCCAGCTACAGACCCGATCAGATTGCCAATCCTTATAACTTCTCTTTTGACACCGCGACTCAGGCTGCCTACGGCTGCACCAACCCCGGCCATCAGACGCTGGACTGCTGGTTCAATCAGGGCGCCTTTGCTGTGCCCGCGCTTGCTCCCGGCCAGCAACTCGCCCATGTTTTCGGCAACTCGCGCGTCGGAAATCTTCGCGGACCCGATCTGGTGAATTTCGATTTTGTCTTGCAAAAGGAATTCAAGACCCACGAATCGCAGGCGCTCGAATTCCGTGCCGAATTCTTCAATCTGTTTAATCACCCCAACTTCGGACTGCCCGGCGGTGGAACGCAGATCACGGTCGACCAGCCCGGCAACGCTGCGATTACCAATACGGCTACCGACAACCGGCAGATTGAGTTTGCACTGAAGTACGCGTTCTGAAGCGCTGGGCAGGAAAACAGTTCAAACAGCGAGGCGAACCTTAGTCTCGAACTAGTCTCGCGCGTACTAGACTGGGGAGTTGGCGAGGGTCGGGGACAAAAACAACCTCGAGTCCCGCTCTTTGCGCACTGGCCACACCTGACTCGGAGTTCTCAAAAGCGATTCCCGCGCTGACTCGGAGGAATCTCATCGCTTTCAGGTAAGGGTCCGGGTGGGGTTTGGGCCGACGCACGTCCTCCAGACATACCCGCGTTCTGAAATGTTGAGCTACCCCGGCGCGTTCGAGAATTGCGTCAGCTTGCACACGCGGGCAGGAGGTAACCACGGCAAGGGGGAAGTTGCGGATGTTTTCCAGCAGACTGACAGTTCGGATCGGCACCATGGAAAAGGTTTGGATAAGGCGCAAGAAGTAGTCCTCTTTGAGCTTTAAGAGTTCCTCCTGCTTGACTTTGGTGCCGCCTTGACGAACGAGCTTGAGTACTTGGCGCGCGATATCGGCGTCGGGTCTCCCGATTCCTGCGCTCCGATACCAGTGCCACGATAAGCGAATATGGAATGGACGAACCGCGTCGCGCCAAGCTCGCCAATGGTGACGCTCAGAATTCGCCAGGGTACCGTCCAAATCAAAGAAGAGGGCTGTCGCCATGGGGTTGTCAACGATTCAGGGGCGGCGAATCGCTTCTAGAATTCGTCCACTTCATTGCGCAGGTTAAGCCCGCGGCAGCGGATGGGTGAGGGTTCGCGTAGAGCACGTAGAGCACGGGTGGCTGCGTCAATCTCCTCTTCGTCCATGGAGTGAACGCCCGCGAACTCAAGTGGCAACGCCTTGGCGCGCTGGCTGGCCGGCATGAATTGTCCTGCGACTTCACACTTGCCCCAGCTGCGGGATGCAAGAATCGATTTAACGGTCGTCCAAGTTGTTCTCTATTTCGGCATTCCCGCGCGGACGAGATGCTGCTGCGGCTCCAGATGCTGGACTCGGGCCGCTTACTTCCAAATTTCTCTTGACAACGACATCGGCCGAAGAGCTTCCAATCATCACATCGAACGTGCCGGGCACAACCTTCCAATGCATGTCTTGGTCGAGCAGCTTCAGCTCCTCCGCACCCAGGGTAAACCTCACGGTCTTTTTCTGGCCAGGCTCAAGCTGGAGCCTTTCAAAGCCACGCAATTGTTTAACCGGAGTCGCTACCGGAGTGAAGTGCTCGCGAAGGTAAAGCTGAACGGTTTCGACGCCAGCCTGCTTCCCCGAGTTCTCGATATCGACGCTGACGTGCGTCTCCCCGTCAGGGTGGATCTCTGAAGGCTCGATGCGAAGATTGCTGTAGTGAAAATTTGTGTAACTCCGCCCGTACCCGAACGGATATAGAGGTGTACCAGGCATGTCCACGTAGCCGTTGGTATGAGTCCACCCGCCGTTGATCCAGTATGCCTTCGATGGGTGATAGCTATAGTAAGCGGGCAGCTGTCCAACACTGCGAGGAATGGTGATCGCCAAACGGCCGCTTGGGTTATAGTCGCCAAACAGAACATCGGCGATGGCTTCTGCCCCCCGCTCACCCGGCTGCCAAGCCTCAAGAATCGCCGGCACGTGTTCTGCCGCCCAGCGGATGGAGAGAGGCCTGCCATTGATCAAGACGAGAACTGTCGGAGTGCCGGTCGCTTGGATAGCTCTTAGGAGGTCCTCCTGCACTCCCGTCAAATCGAGGCTGGCGACATCGTACCCCTCCCCATCCGTGGGCGGTGGTAAGTGCTTTGCATCATCACCTTCTCTTCTGGATTGTTCGCCCAATACCACAACGGCCACGTTGGCGTCTTGGGCGGCCTGCACGGCTCGCTCAATACTGCTTTTGTCCTGATCGTTTATGGCGCATCCTTTGGCGTAAACCACGCTGGTCGCACGCGACACCTTCGCTTTAATTCCGTCCAGAACTGTGTCCACGTGCTGAAGAACGACTTGGGGGGAGTAGTCGCCAAACAGATTCGAGATGCTGTTCACGTTAGGACCGATAACCGCCAGGGATTTCACGTCTTTTCTTAGGGGCAGAAGATTGCCTTGGTTCTTGAGAAGCACAATCCCCTCGCGAGCAGCTTCAAGCGCTAATTGCTGATGTTCCTTCGAATGAACTAGCTGCTTCGCGTGAGTCACGTCCACATATGGGTCCTCGAATAATCCCAGGCGGAACTTCAGTTCCAGTACTCGCCGTACAGCGCGATCAATAAGCTCTATCGGAACTCGGCCTTCCTTAACATTCTCGATGAGCGGTCCCATGTAGGCGGGCTCGTAAGTGATGTTCAGGTCCACCCCTGCCCTCAAGGCGAGAATGCCTGCTTCCTTTTGCGTTGGCACGATACCTTCATAGATCAATGAGCCAAAGCCCTCGCCTTCACTGACGACAATCCCCTTGAAGCCCAACTCCTGGCGCAAGATGTCGTTAAGCCACTTTTTCGATGCATGGGCCGGCACGTCTTCGACTTCGGGATACCCGGCCATCACGCCAAGGGCGCCATTCTTGGTAATGGCAGCAGTCCAGGGAGGAAGCACGTCCCGACGAAGCATTCGTTCCGACAGGGTAACCGCGCCGCGTTCCAGCCCACTCACAGGTTCGCTCTGAGTCGGGAAATCGGTCAGCAGCGCGACTACCTTATCAGGCGCGTTGATACTGCTGCCTTGGGCACCCTGGACAATGGCCTCTGCGATGCGCGACTCCAGATAAGGATCCTCCGTGTAGCCTTCTTCATTGCGCCCCATCCTTGGATCACGGTTGAGTTCGAGAACCAACGTTGAAAGCACATGGATACCCACGGCCCGGGACTCACGTGCAGCCGCCGCGTAGATCGCCCTGACAAGCGGCATATCGAAACTGCTGCCGATGGCAAGTCCTTCGGGAAAAATCGTCGCTCCGGAAAACATGCCGCCGTGTGTGCCCTCTTCGTCCTCGAGAAGCGGGATTTTCAATCGGGTTTGAGTAAGCGCGATTTTCTGTAGCGCATTAAAGTACTCGACTTGCTGCTCAGTCCCTTGGTGGAGAATCGTGTCGGCGAGAGTAAAAAAGCCGGCGCCCGGGCCAATTTCCTTGCTCTGAGTTCCTGCGGCGAACCTCTTGCACGCTTGCTGCTTTTCGGGAATGCTTTTTCCCAATTGATCCACATACACACAGGGAAGGTTGAGTTGACCGATTTTCTCTTCTAATGTCATGCGGCGCAGCAGATCTTCCACCCGGTGCTCGATGGTCTGCTCGGGATCGAGGTAGATTGGCGCCGCTGGTTGCGGTTGAAGGTCGCCGGCAGCTGTCAAGACGGCGAAAACGAGAAGCAGGAGCCTAGTGAGACGTGCTGCGGCGCCGGTCCGACGTTTGACGTGCAAGGCAGGCGTGTAAGTGGCGTGAGGGTCTGGCATCGAATGTATCTTGTCAGAGTTAACTCTTGGCCGGACACGACATTTCACCTTGGCATCACCCTAATGGGTTTCCGGAGCGTCCCTGAGCTTGCCCAGCATTTCGTAAACGCGAACCAAGGCCTGCCGGAGCATCCGCTCACCAGCTCCGACTTCCACATACGTGTTTGAGTCTCCTGCACCATACCCACCCTGGGCGGCGGCGTCAATCGTCGGGAAATAGTCGAAATAACCATTGGCGTAGCCCAGGAAGAAGGCGTCCGGCACGGGACAGCGGTCTCTCCAGTTTATTTGAAAATGGACAAAAGGCTCGCCCGGCATCCCGACCAGCGCAATGCGCTTATTCAGCAATACGGTCGTAACATGAAGCTCGAAATGATCGGGCGGAGGATCCTCGGTCATAAGATCAGCATGGTCTTCGAAAACATGCGGGCCATAGGTTTTCAGCAGGCCTTCGCGAAACTTTTTGGCCGGCCAGCGCAACTGGAAATGCATCGCATCGTCGGCAAAATCAATGGCCGGGGCACGAGCCGGTTCAGTTTGGATCGCTTTTGCCACCCGCACAGCTTCTTCACCGAGCTGCCGCCCACTCCAGTCCCGCTTTGTAATGGCGCCATCGGAAAGCAGCGTGGTCGCGTAGTAAGGGTTAATGTCGCCGTCGGCTCCTTGGAGAAAAAGGCAAAGCGGCGTGCGGTCGAATGCTTCTTCCACCGTGTCCGTCATTGCCGCAACAAAATCCGCGGAGTAGTTAAGGTTGTCGGGGCCAAGTACGACCGGGTGACAGGCGTAGTTCACAACTATCGCTAAGGGTTTCCCTTCGGCGTCATCAAATCGCATCACCCAGACGGAGGGGTCGAGAGGCGCCGTGGGCTGCTTGCTGGGGTTTGTCCAAAGCATCTTCACCCTACCGTCGGCTTGGACCTGGCGGCGGTTATATGCGATATAAACTTCGCCCCGTCCCGTGCCGACGCGCGCATCGACCAGATGGCGGCTGGCCTCGGCAACTGCGGCTGAGATTTTCTCGATGGCAGTCGTCTCCCAGGCTTGCAGATGACCGCCAGGTTCTTCATCAAGAATATTGGGCCCGGAATGCGTGTGCGAGGCAGTCACGATAAGGAATGAGATTCCGGCCAAGGCCTTTAGCTGCCGGCGCAGTTGGGCCAGCTCCGCTTCCCTGAATGTTCTCCCCAGGTCGAGAGTCACCAAGGCCAGACGCTTTTTACCAGCCTCCAAGACCAATACGCGGGCACAGAGAGGATCCAGGCTTCCCGTAGAGAGCTTTCCGTCTTTCAAACGGTCCAGAAAACCGTACATCGGCAGGCCAGGAGGAGGAGAGATTTCAGCCTTGGCCACAGCCGCTCTGAACGTATCCGGATTAGAATAACGCGCGCTCACAACCAGGAATGACGCGATAAGTGCGGCGCGACCCAGCATACACAAAGCATTTTTGTCCCCTCGCTGGAATTGTTGCAGCAATGGACGGCGCGCTATCGAACGCTTTCTGAATTCCCTCACTTCGCGAAATCCTCGGGAAGCTCGTGCAGATGACCAAGCATCCAGTGAATCCTGGTGGCGCCGGTGTCGATCATTCGATCTCCAGCCCCAACCTCGACCCAAGTGGCAGGGTTGGCAGCGCCATAACCACCTAGAGTGGCACTTCGGATCGTGGGGAAGTACCCGTTATAGCCATTGGCGTATCCGACGAAGAATGCATCGGGCACTGGGCATCGCTGGCGCCACGCAATTTGATACTCGACAAAAGGTTCGCCGGGCATGCAGAGGATCGCAATCTTTTTATTAATAAGGACAGTCGTGACTGGGAGCTGAATGTTCTCTAACTTTGGGGTGAATGGCTCGGATCCCGTCGCCCCAAAAACGGCTATCATCGCCTCACGCCATTTCGCCGGTTGCCAGCGCAGGCGAACGCTCACCAAATCCTCGGCGAATTGCATGTCGGCGTTGGGATCCGGTTTAGTATGAATCTGCTCTGCGATGCGCACCACTTCCAGGCCCAACCTGCGGCCCGCTTGATCGCGCATCGCCATGGCGCCCTGCTCAATCGGTGTGACTGCGTAATACGGATTTATGTCGCCCGGCGCACCTTGCAGAAAAAGGCAGAGGGGTTTGGTGGCAAATGCCTGTTCGACAGTTCGCGCCATGGCCGCCGGAAAGTCGGCCGAGTATTCAAGGTTATCGCTGCCAAATACCACCGGATGGCAGGCGTAGTTCACCAGAATCGCAAGCGGCTGCCCGTCGATTCGGTCGATACGCAAGACGGAAACCGTGCCATCCACCGGCGCCGTGGGAATCTCAGTGAGGTTGCGCTCAAACCAACTCACGCTGCCATCCGAGTTGACGCGAAGCCGGTTGTGACCGATGAACACGACTCCGTACCCAGTGCCAATCTGGGCCTGGGTGAGGTTCTTGCACGCTTTGGCTACAGCTTCCGCGATTTTCTCAAGCGCGGCAGTTTCCCATGCCGGCTTCCCTGCCGGGTAGTCGTCCTGAACTACTGGACCGGAATGCGTATGGGTTGCAGTAAGAATGAGGAAAGAGACATCGTTGCGAGTTGCATTCCGAAGCCACTGAAGTGATGCCGGCCCGAACGGCCTGCCCAGGTCAACACTGACCACGGCGAGCCTTTGGCTGCCTGTCTCGAGAACCAGAACACGCGCATAGAGCGGGTCGAGCGTACCTGTGGCCGGGCTCTTTCGACTGCTATAGCCCCACAAGCGAGCGCCAGGTGCAGGAGTAATGTCGGCCGTCGTCACTGCAGCCCGAAGCAGGGCACCCCAACCACCCGTGCTCGACGCGAGTATGGTTAACATCAAAACCCATCTAGCTCTTAGCGCACTGGACCTGTGGCTCTTCAGCATCGCGCGACCATTGGGTCGAACAATATTACAAGTGAACGGCAGCGCAAAACGTATTATTTTATTATTGGCCGCCATTGCTCCTGGGAAAGCGGCAAGCGTTTGTCAAGGAATCCTCCCGTGCAATGAAAATCGGATGCAGGCCCGTTATCGTGCTACGGAAAGACCTTCGTTGTGACCATGGAAGTCCTCGCAAAGCCGGCTATTCACACTACGATGCATCGCTTACGTGAGCGGACGTCAGACTGGGGCCGAAGCATAGAAAATGTAGCTTTTTTCAGTGTTGCATTGTTGAGCCTTGTCCTAGGCGGTGTATCGGCGGTCGCGGATGAAGCCGGACCTCCAACCCTGACCGTTGGGGCATCCGCTCCGGATTTCTGCCTGCCGGGCATTGACGGAAAGGCGCATTGTCTGAAGGACTATTCGGCCAGCAAAGTTCTGGTCATAGCATTTACCTGTAATCACTGCCCCACTGCCCAACTGTATGAGAGTCGTATCAAGCAGCTGGCCGCCGATTATGCCGAACGCGGCGTCGCGCTGGTTGCAATCCAACCCAATAGTCCGAGGGCCGTGAGGTTGGACGAGATGGGATACACGGACGTTGGCGACTCTTTCGATGAGATGAAGGTGCGGGCGGCGTATCGCCAGTTCAATTTTCCCTACCTTTACGACGGAGAGACCCAGAAAGTGGCACGGGCATATGGGCCGACCGCGACTCCGCATCTTTTCATTTTTGATGCCGAGCGTAAGCTTCGTTATCAAGGGCGCGTCGATAACAATCCGCGCGAGCCCTTGGTCACCAGCCGGGACGCGCGAAACGCCATTGATTCTCTGCTTGCGGGAAGACAAATTGCTTTGGCGAAAACACCCTCGGTGGGCTGCTCCACGAAATGGCTCTATAAAGAAGAGGGACGCGAAGAAGAACTTGCGGAAATCGAAAGCAAGCCCGTACCGCTCCAACTGGTTAATGCTGAGGAACTGACAAAGTTGCGGAAGAACTCGACGGGTAAGTTGCTGCTGGTGAATTTCTGGGCAACGTGGTGTGGCCCGTGTCAAAAGGAGATGCCGGATTTCCAGACCATTTATCGCATGTATGGTCACCGCGCCTTTGAGCTGGTTACTGTCAGCATCAACTATCCAGACGAGAAGGCGGGCGTGCTTTCTCGGCTGAATAGACTACATGCCACAAGCCGAAACCTTCTGCTGGGCTCTACTGACATCTATTCGCTGCTGGCAGCATTCGATGCCGATTGGAACGCTGCAGTTCCTTATACAATGCTGATTCGGCCTGGGGGACAAGTCGTCTACAAGCGTCAAGGTACGATCAACCCGCTGGAGGTCAGGCGTCTAATCATCGCGAACTTGGCCGACGACGACTACATCGGCCACCAGGCTTACTGGCAAACGCATTGATGAAATAAAGTTGCGGCTGCTGCGCCATCGGGGCCGCATTCCGAATTGCCATGCGCATCAGTCTGAAGCTCGGCGCGTTCGCTCTTCTGCTGACGGCTTTCCAATCTCGTCCCGTAACCGAAAACGCCTATGGGGCGGACCAACGAGGCGCAGCTGCAACGCACGCGGACAAAGGATTGCAACTAGCTGAGGGCGGTGATCTCGTACAAGCCGAGTCCGAGCTTCGAAGGGCCGTACAGCTCGCCCCGGGGAACGCGCGATTCCTGGCCAGTCTGGGTACTGTACTTGCCATGGAGGGCAGGCTTGAGGAGTCCACAACCGTCCTGGAGCGCACGCTTACGATCGACCCCCGCGATTCGACTTCCCGCCGCTATCTGGCGGCCAATCTCTGGCAGCTGCATCGCTATGCCCAGGCAAAGCAAAACCTGGAGAGGATTCTGAAGGAAAGACCGGATGATAGGCCAAGCCGGCTGCTCTTAGGAATGGTTTCAGAAAACATGAAGGACTACACGACGGCAGTCAAGATGCTCTCTTCTGTACCCGCAGAGGTACGCGAGCGGCCACAGTCAATCGCCGCTCTGGCCAGGTCCTACTACCGCACCGGTGCGACAGAGAATGCGCGCAGTACACTCGAAGAATTGCTGACCCACCCCGCGGGCACAGAGGGAATTCTCCTCGGAGGGCAGATCGCCGATGAAGCGGGGGACTACACCGCTGCCGAAATGCTGCTCGACTCGATAAAGGCGGGTCCGGCTGACCAACCCACATTGGGCTACCGCCTCGCCCTCGTCCAATATCACGCCCATCGGTTCGAAGAAAGCCAGCGAACTCTGCTCAGTCTCTCCGCGGCGGGCTACCAATCCGGCGACATTCTCAACTTGCTCGCATGGTGTTATGCGAAACAGAACCAGACGCAAGAGGCCGTTCGCGTACTCGAAGAGGCGATTCGTCTGGCGCCTGGGCAGGAGTCGAACTATGTTGATCTGGGAAGGATTCTTCTCGCTCAGCATTTGCTTCCTGCTGCTCTCGGTATCGCCAAACGGGAGACCAGCGCATTTCCGAACAGCCCTAATGCGTTCTCGCTGAGGGGTTCAATAGAAATGAGGATGAGCCAGTTCACTGATGCCATAGCTTCCTATGGCCGTGCGCTCAAACTCGATTCGGGCGATCTGGATGCCCGTCTGGGACTCGCCCAAGCCCAATTCGGGGCGGGAATGAACAAAGAGGCCAATGGCAGCTTCGAAGTCGCTATTCAACGATTTCCCAGGAATGGTAACCTCCGGATCCAATATGCCTTGATATTGTTGAAGGAAGCCGAAACCGGCGACGCAGCCGCAGAAGCGCGCGCTGTAGAGTTGCTCCAATCGGCACTGACTCTCGATCGCTCGTTGCCTGAGGCGCATTATCAGCTCGGAAATCTCGCCTTGAAAAGGGGCCGTGCGGCGGAAGCCTTGCACCATCTCGAAGAAGCCGAAAGGCTCGACTCGAACCTGGCGGGAGTTCATTTTGCTTTGTCCAGGACGTACCGTCGCCTGGGGAGGTCAGAAACAGCTGCGCATGAGATGGACCTCTATCAGCAGCTGAAGGACGCCGCAGGAGCTGAAGCACAGCCCCGGCCTCAAGACTAAGACCTATGGAATTAGGGTTTTCCAGAGAACTGTGTCGTTGTTCGTGTTTCCTTGGAATCGCGCTTATTTGCTTACAGTCGTCGTCGTACCGTTCAGAGGCATCTCCGAATCGGGAAGAGATTTTTAGCGACGTTACAGGCCAAGCCGGCATTGCCTGGCATCAGTTTAGCGGCGAATCCCCAGATCGCTTCTTGATCGAAACCATGGGAGGCGGCGTCGCCTTCCTCGATTTCGACGACGATGGATTAGTAGACATTTTCTTCGTGAACGGGGGCGAAACCCCGGGCGGCAAGAGCGCGGTTCCGGTTCGCAATGCGCTGTATCGCAATCTCGGGAACGGAAAGTTCCAAGACGTGGCCGGCAAGGCCGGAGTGGATGGCCCGAAGTTCTATGGAATGGGAGTGGCCGTAGGTGATTTCGATAATGACGGCTTTCCAGATTTGTACGTAACCGGTTATCCGGCGAGTGCGCTCTTCCATAATAATGGCGACGGAACTTTCACGGAAGTGAGTGAGAAAGCCGGAGTGAAGAATGCGGGCAGATGGGCGGCGAGCGCAGCTTGGTTCGACTACGATCGGGATGGCTACCTGGACCTCGTCATCACGAACTATGTCCAATTTTCCTTCGAAAATCCCAAGAGGTGTGAAGTCAGTGGGGTGCGCTCCTATTGTCAGCAAGTGGCTTATCAAGGCATGCCACTCACCCTCTACCGCAATAATGGGGATGGAACGTTTACCAATGTGAGCACGCCATCCGGGTTGGAGAAATTCGAAGGTCGCGCACTCGGAGTTGTCGCTATTGACGTAAACGACGATGGCTGGCCCGACCTTTTCGTCGCCCGCGACGCCTCTCCAAATCTGCTTCTGATAAATCAAAAGGACGGCACATTCAAGGACGTGGCGCTCGATGCGGAAGTCGCTTATGATCCGGCCGGTGTCGCCAAAGCTGGAATGGGCGTGGATGCAGCGGACGTGAATGGGGATGGCGTTCCGGATTTCGTCGTCACGAATTTCAATGACCAATACCACTCGTTGTTTCTCGGCTCCGTAAAATTGCCCTATCTGGACCACACGATCGCTTCCCACTTGGCGGAATACTCAAGATCGTACGTAGGCTGGGGAACGAAGTTCCTGGATTATGACAACGACGGGAACCTGGATCTAATGATCGTAAATGGGCACATAAACCAAGTGATCGAGACGACACGCGTGGATGTGAAGTACAGAGAACGCCCCCTCCTTCTCCACAACGATGGAAAGGGAGTTTTCCGGGACATGCGGGAGCAAGCCGGCCCGGCATTTCAATCGGGTCAGATTGCTCGCGGCCTTGCCATCGGGGATTTCGACAACGACGGCGGAATAGACGCGGTATTCACGCGCCTCAACGGGAAACCGGTGCTCCTGCACAATAACGTCGGCCAGAAGCACAACTGGGTGGGCTTTGAACTTCAGGGAAGGAAAAGCAATCGCGATGCGATCGGCGCGAAGATCACGGTCGAGGTGGGAAAGCGAAAACTAGTTCGTTGGATCACCGGCGGCGCCAGTTACCTTTCGTCGCATGACAAGCGCGTCCTTGTCGCGATCCCCGGTGATTCTAGGTTGACGAGGGTCGCTGCCGAAATCCGCTGGCCCAGTGGAACTACACAACGGCTTTCGAGACTTGAGCTGAAGCAATATCATAAGATTGTGGAGCCCAGCGTGAACGAAACTGCAGAAAGGCCCGAATAGGCCAGCGCCCCTTCGCGTGGCCAGCTTCCGAAATGGCACGGCAAGCACCAAGGCTTCGAAAGGAAACTCCACCTTGACAGTCCTGCAACATCAGGTCAAGAAACTCCTAGCGCGATCCATCATCTGCCAGCAACATCTGTCGAATGTCCGTGGAATCGTCTTGGGAGTCGGGATCTTGTTTACGGATTTGGCTGAATATTTCCGACTCCGCCATCGCATCATTTTCACGGCCTAGTTTTCTAAAAGCAATCATCAAAGAATAATGTGCTTCGGCCAAGTTCGGCCTTAATCGGATCGCCTCTTTCAGTTCCTCGGCGGCCCGCGCCGGCTCTTCGGCTTCGAGCGCAATCTTCCCCGCTAAGGCATGGGAGGCGGCGTCATTGGGATCGAGGCGGAGAGCTTCCGAGATTGCTTGTCGGATCGCGTCCTTATCTCCAGGCGTCGCCATGCGGGTTAGATCCGCCAGATAGTAATAGGCAATCGCGGTTTTTTCTCCCAGCTCAATCGCAGTTCGGAAAGACTGCAAAGCTTCTTGAGGTCTTCGATGGGTTGCCTGAATAATGCCCCGAATCAGATAAGTTCGGCCCCATTCCGGCCGCCGCGACTGAATCTCCTTCAGCAGCTCGTCGGCCTGCTCAGTCTTTCTAACCAGTTCCAGAACGACGGCCTTGGTCAGGAGAAGGTCGGTTTCATTGGGCAATGTCTTGGTCGCCTGTTCCAGCAACTGTAACGCCTGTTGATCCCTCTTGTGCTTGAGCAAGAACAAAGTTGCCCAGAAGTACAGTTGAGCCCGCGTCGGCTCCCTGCGGAAGCCTGAGTTTAGGGAGTCGGCCGCGTCCTCGAATCGTCCCAATGCATCGAGCACCTGAGCCTTCAACAGATAGACGTCGCCGTTGCGATCCTTCACGGGAATCTGCTCGAGTTCGGCCAAGCCGGCCTCGGGACCGGCTGAACGAAAGATAGCAGCCGCCAGGTCGACGCGGTTGTCAATGGAAGGATCTGTGGCTACAAGCCGAGTGAGAAATTCGCGAGCCAGGCCGTATTGGTGATTTTCCATCAGTGCGGTTGCACCCTCCTGCAATACCTCGGTTCCCGGCGACAGGGCCAGGGCCTCGCGGAAAGCGGTCAGGGCCTCCTCCGTCTTGCCGTCGCTGAGGAGCAACGTTCCCATCTGAACTTTCAATTCCGGATCAGCAGGATCTGTGGCCAACGCGCTCGTCAGGTTACGCCGGAAACGTTCTCGTTGCTCGGCAGGGTCCAGACCTTGGTAGTCGAAGACCCGGGCCGTGGCCTTCGCAGCCGAGGAATCTGGCTTCGCGGTTTTCAGTTTCTCGAGTACGGCCGCAGCCTCTTGCTTCTGCCCCAAGCTCCGCAATGCGCGATAGAGCTGCGTCAGCACTCCTCGATCCTCGGGAGCTAGCTCCCGTGCCCGGCGGAGGAATGGGAGCGCATCGGCCGGCTGCCCCAACCCCAGGTAAGCTTGCCCAAGGTGAAAAAGCGCCATCGCGTTGTTCGGCTCACGCTCAACCACGGATTTCAAGTCGGGCAGGGCTTCGGGCCACTTTCCATCCTGTAGCCGCAGCCGGCCGCGGGCATGCCTGGCTAGCGTGAAATCTGGTTTCAAACGGAGAGCTTCGTCGAGGTGCTGCAAGGCCACGCTCGCATCGCCAAGGGTTTCACACAGTCCGAGCTCAAAGTGGCCAACCGGATCACGCGGGTACTCTTTGATATACCATTCCAGATCCGGCAGTGCGGTGCGCGTCCTGCCAAAGCGGCAGTATGCAAAGCCTCGTTCCCGCCGGGCGGTATGATCATCTGGCTTTACTTTAAGGTATTCTTCATAGGCATGCGCTGCGCCGCTGAAAAAACCAGCGTCCTCATATCTTTCGGCCAGATATAGAAGCAGATCGGCTCTGTCGGGAGCCATTCGCCGCGCCCGCGCCAAGAAAACCAACGCCGTTTCGGTGTCGCCCTTGGCCACATAAACTTGTCCAAGGTTGAAAACCGACTCTGCGTCATCCGGATTTTGCTGCACCGCAATTTCGAAAACTCTCTGCGCGCGCTCCAAGTGACCAGCACGCAGCGCCGCCAGGCCCAGGTTGTGAAGGATTTCGAGGTTGGCGGGGTGTGCCTTTAGTGCCCGTGAAAACGCATCTTCTGCTCTTTCATAGTTCCTCCACTCTGCCAGCATGACTCCCAACGAGAACTGAAGACGTTCGTCGCCAGCCGGATCTTGCTCAAGCCGGTCCACAATCGACAAGGCTCGATCAGGTTGTCCCGCCAAATGGAGGCAGCGTGCTCGCAGCAGTTCGACGGCGTTGTCGCTCTGGTCCGACGCTTGCAAATTTTCCAGGTAATGCAAGGCTTGGACGGGCTGCTGCTCAGAGAGGGCGATTTTTGCAAGTTGCAGGTTGGCGTTTGTATGTGCGGGCTCGATAGCCAAAACGTGGACAAATGCGCTTCGGGCCTTAGCGTCCTTTCCCCACGCAACGTAATGGTTGCCGAGGTTGTTCCACAGACCAGCGGAGCGCGGCGCCAAGTGCAACGCCCGCTCGTGGAATGGCTCTGCTTGCTGATATTCCTGCTTCGCGTCTAGAACAACGCCGAGCAGACCGAGCAGATCCGGCCTCTCTGGTTCCACACCGAGAGCTGTGCGCAACACCTGCTCAGCTTGATCCAGCTGTCCCTGCTGGAACGCGGAGGCCGCCTGGGTGTAAGCGTCCCGAGGCTTGCTTTGGCCCGGCGCAAACACGCCGGTAGCGCCAGTGTATAGGCAGAGTGCGACGACTGTTTTTGCGGCTAGTCTTCTCACAACCAAGGAAGCGATGCGTGAAGCCCAAACCGGCAACAGTTTTACCGTGACCGGTTCAGGCTTGCATCTTACCAGTAAAGCTTGAGGGCGAGTTGCATGGCGCGCGGCGAGTTAGCCTGTTTCGTGATTTGGCCGAAATCGCCATTTCCCACAGTGGAGGCTGGCGCGGCGAACTGAGGGTGGTTAAAGGCATTGAACGCCTCGACGCGAAATTCGAGCCGCGCGCCTTCCCGCAGTGGCGCGAGGCCAAACTCCTTGAAAAGGGACAGAGCGCCCGTCCTGGTGCCTGGCGCCCGCACATTGGGCAGGACTTTGGGCGCTGTGCCAAAGGTGTAAGGAGCGGGAGCGACCGCCACCTCCGGATTAGCGAAGTATTGGTTGAGATTGAGCCCGGGCGCTCGTTTTAGTGGCGCGAGCAGGTCTGGCCGTGGCGGAGCAAATGTCGGGATGCCCGTACCTCCATTGAGGAACAGAATGATCGGTTGACCCGTGTCGAAACGCCAGATGCCATTGGTTTGCCACCCACCCACAATCGCATTCAGCACTGGCCCCATGTTGCCGCCTAATTTCTTCCCGCGCCCTATAGGAAGCTCATACACATAGCTGAATTGAAGTACCTGTGAAATATCGAATTGCGATAAAGATCGCTCGCGTCTGTGATCGTACGGATCTGGAAGGATGTTGCCGACGCCGTTGGGGTTCAGCGAGCCGCCCAGCCAGGTCAGGCCACCTCCACCTACGGAAGAGTCATCGATGGATTTCGAGTTTGTGTAAGTGGCCAGGAACTGCAACCCGTTCGAGAACTGTTTCTCGGCTCGTAATTGCAGCGCGTGATAGATCGAGCTGGCCCAGGGCGGGTCAGTTGCGGTTATGCTCGTGAACTGTGGGTACGGCGTCATTAACGTCCAGCGTTGTACGCAGGACGTTGAAGGACAATCCGGAGAGGAGAACCCATACAGCCCGCTGTTTGGATCGGTGACGATTCCAGAGAAGGGGTTCCGAACGGGGGCGTTGTAGTACCCAGGATTCTGGGCGTAGGCCGCAGCTTGTGCCTGACTGAGTATGTCGACACTACCGGCATTTCCAAAATACAGGTGAGTACCTTTTTTACCCACATAGTTACCTTCGACGACAATACGAGCGGGCAATTGGTGCTGAAGTCCGAAACTCCACGTCTGCTCATAAGGCCGCGCATTTCGGGTGCGAATAGGTCCTGCGATATTGAAGCCGATATCGGTCAGGAGTCCCAAGCTGGAGCCGGTTGGCGGCCTGGGGCCGCCGTGAAAGGGATCACTCAGGAAGCTCCACGGCGTGGCGCCATCGTTGTGATAAGTGTTGAGCCAGTTTGTCTGTTCGACGAAGCCCTGATCACTGATGCCCGTCCCAGCCGCCGCTCCCTTGTTCTGGGTGTAATAAATTCCGTAGCCGCCGCGAACTACAGTAGTCGACCTCAGTTTGTAAGCAAACCCAAATCGCGGTCCCCAGCCATGGTAGTTAATGTCGTACGGCCTTGGCTGGTTATTGTTGGCAAACTGTAATCCACCCTTAAGCGGGCCCATTCCAGGGACTTGAAGAGGCGACGGAGACGTCAGATCAAGCCGGCTAATGCGGTTGTAGCGTTCCGTCCTCGGCAGATCAAGGTCATAGCGCAGGCCAATGTTCAAGGTTAACTTGTCCGTGGCCCGCCAGTTGTCCTGAACGAAGCTCCCGACATTCCAGTTGTGGGTGGCGGCCGCGTAGTCCATTTCGTAAGCTCCCCAGTTGCTAGGTCCTCCGGCACCGATCATAAAGCCGGCCATGGCGTCGCCGCTGCCGTCCCAAGGCGCCTGCGACGTGCTGTTGACATCGAACGAATAAGTGCCAGCGGGAACTCCCGGGAAGAAAATGTTCACGCGGTGCAACCGGCCTTCAACACCAAACTTTAGTTCATGGCGGCCAGTTGTGTGGCTCAGGCTGCCAATCAGGTGATGGGTTTCCTGAGCGTATTTCAGGTAGGTCCAGGCTTGCGTGCCGATGGAGTTATTGCCACCTTCCATTCCATAACCGCCGTATACGCTGACGGACGGCGCGGCTTTGATCCCGTTCGCCTCAATGTAACTGGGCATTCCGAGATCCTTGACTGGATCAAAATTTGGGAAATCGGCCGCTGAGCCACCGTGGTCAAACGAATGCTGACGTGTCAGGCCTAGCGACACCGTTAGTAGCGTCTTCGGACTAAATGTGTGTGTGAAATTGAGCGCCAGCAACTTGGCGCTTCCGTTGGAAAATCCAGAGGAGTATGCATCGCCCACATTCCCGAACAGGTTGGCCGGCTTGTTGTAGCCACTCTGATACGAGAATTTGGCGCTAAGCGTGCTGGCCGCGCTGAACTGGTGGTCAATTTTTATATCAAATTGATCGTTCCGGTTCTTGTCTGCACCGGTCCCAACCCAGTTGTGCAGGTTGTTATAGGAACTCGTGCCCACGTTCAAATTCGGCAGGGGATACAACTGGATCATCTTAAAAGCCACGGGATCGATGATGTTGCCGGGCCCATTAGGTATCGGGTGAAGTGCGGCGATATTTGTATTCCCCTGACTTGTATAGGTCGCTAGGTTGTCATACGGGATGGGGGTCGACCGCACCGGGCCGCCCTTGTCGGGTTTGAAAACCCCAGAGTATGGATCCCATATCTGGCCAGCGGCCGCAGAACACATACCGGTGGAGTCGAAAGTGCCGCCCGCATAGCCGCACAGTTCGCCGAAGTCTCCTGCGCGCTCCGCAACGCTGGGCACACCGGCGTCTTTCGTCACCGATGCGCTTTCGCGGCTTCCCTCGTAGTCAAAGAAGAAGAAGGTACGGTTTCTTATGATCGGGCCACCCACCGTGCCACCGAACTCGTTCCAGCGGATGGGTGCAATGGGTATGTGAGCCTGATCATTAAAGTAGTTATTGGCATTCAACTTGTCATTGCGCAGGAATTCATAGAGGCTTCCATGGAAATTGTTGGTTCCAGACCGGGAGACGACATTAACCACTGTGCCTGCAGTGAAGCCGACTTCGGCGCTGAAGTTCGACTGCTGCACTTTGAATTCCTGGACAGCATCTACAGAGGGCGTGTACAGAGGATTCACGATAGCGGTGTTCTGCTCCACCCCGACCGTGCTTACCCCATCTATGAGGATGTCGGCTTGGGCATTGCGGCCCCCGTCGGAGATGAAGTTATTGGCCATGGTATTGGGGCCGAACGTGTTCCCGGCGGGTTGAGTGACTCCAGGCGTCAACAGCGCCAGATCGAAGACCGACCTCCCGACCAAGGGAAGATCATTGATGACCTTTCGATCGAGATTCTGTCCAGTGACTGCGTCCTCGGTCGCTAGAACAGGGGCTTGCCCGGTAACCTCGATCGTCTCGCTGGTTTTGCCTACCTGCAGCGGCACGTTCAGAGTCAGGTTCTGATTAACCACAATGATGATGCCGCTTTGAACCGCAGTACGAAACCCAGGGGCCTCCACTCGCATGTTATAGGTGCTGGGCGGCAGGGCAAGCAGTACATACCGGCCCGATGAGTCGGTCGTCGTCGAATATTTGACGGCCTTATCAACGTCGGTTAGAACTACCGAAGCCCGCGGAACGACGGCGCCGGATGGGTCCTGAACCAAACCGGTTATTGATCCTGTGTAAAGCTGTGCCTCAGCCTGGGCAAGGAGGAGCAAGGGCACGGAAATAGAAATAAGGTAAGCACAAATTCGGGCCCGTCGCGAAAGCCGAGGTGGTAAACGTTTCATGTGGACACCCCCGAAATCGAAATTGAAACGTTTTACTGCAAAAGGCCGAAACAATGGCGGGCCATACTCTGATCCTGTTATGCCGGGTTGTCAATCTAAAAGGTTTGTGCACACTGTCTATATTGTCAAGGATGGTTTAGAGGCGTTCCCCTTTGAGTGAAGCTTAAGACAAGCGGTCGAAATTTCAACAGCTTGCTGGGATTCGAGGCCCGGCGGGGCATCCCCCATGCTTTGACCCTTCATTGTCCTCTGCTCACACCGCTACCACGGTCTTTTTCACCTGACAGTACCTCAGCTCGAGCATCACGGGGGGATTGCCAGCTTCCACTCCCCACCTCCTGCTCCTACTCCTGCCTTCCACCCGCTCCGGCTCACGACTGCTCATGGCTGTCCTCTTCAACCGTCCTCCTCATAGCTGGAGGTCTCAGTCCAAGGGGACATTTCTATATTCTGTAACGCCTCGCGCTTTTCTACTCCGCCAGCCCCCTATTTTCTCCTGATTAGTTTCTGCCTGAATTCAACTACCGCGAGAGATAAGTAAAAGCAAATGTGAGGACTCCCAAGAAAGTGCGCGGGATACTTGCGTGCCAGGCTTGAACGGTCGTTGTAGGATTTCGAGGACACGCCGGAGGGTGTTGAGCCCTCCGGCGAAAACCAAATCACGGGAGCGACGAACTCCCGGAGGGAGGTCCCTCAATGCAAATCCTACACCGCACTGTCGGCTCCATCCAGCAGTATTTGTGCGACATCAAGGAAAGTTCGGCGGCCGATCGTTATCGTCCGGATCGGTGCCCTATGTGCCAAGCCCGGTGCTGCTTGCTGGCGCACGGCTTTTACTACCGCACGATTGTGCACGTGGAATTCGATGATTCGATCCCGGTCCGTCGCTACTTATGCCGCCTCTGCCGGCGTACGGTTTCTCTCTTGCCCGACTTCGTCTTGCCTTATCTGCGTCACAGCATCATCATCATCGGCTTGTTTTTGGTCTCTCGTCTGCTCGTCGGACGCAGCTTACGAGAATCAGCGCAGGCAGCTTTTCAGCCCAGCATGCCCTATCAGCGCGGGCAGTTCTGGGTACGGCGCTTTCGTCAACAAGCGGCAGGTTTATGCGCCGCCTTGGCGCCAGCTTGACGGCAGTGGTGACCGCGCCGGACTTCGTTACCCGTGCCTTGCAGATGCTCGAAGCGATGGGTTGGATGGCAGCGCATCGCTTCCTGTTCGGGGAGTTGCGCATGCACTTACTGGGCTGGCCGCGCTTTCTCATTCCCAGCGGTGTTCCTATCAGTTTCCCGTCCCTTGCCCCCAGCTCGTAAGACCAAACACACAGCATTTGCATGGACGCAGAAAACCCCAGGAGGGGGCCTCCGCGAAACGATGAGCGTATCTTCGCAGTGTCGGCCTGGCGAGGTACTCTACTTCACCGATGCCGAACGCGCGGCGCTGGCGCTCACCGAGGCCGTCACCCGGCTCTGTGAAGCTCCAGAACGGCCGTCTCACGCCGCGAACGCCGCCGATCTTGAGGGGTGGAGTGCTACAAACTCTTGAATTCGTGTGGAAGCGGCTAAGGAAGCAGGAAAACCGAGGCTCTGAGCGGATGGTCGGCTACTCAGAAGCCATCCTTCGCTACCATTCGACTGAATCGTCAGCTATTCGTTGAAGTGACCTCCGTAGCCGCTGCGCGACGCCGCTCAAGATTGCGGCGGATGACGGCTATCCGAAAGTTATCCCATGTCCGACGTGGCGCAGGCCAGCAGGCCAGTTCAGGCCACCTTGCCCGCGAGTAACGCCGTTGGGAAGAGCAACCGCACGCTCGACAGCCGGAATCGGACGCAACCGTTCGTCACTCTTCTCTGAGCAAACCTGCTGGCTGAGTGCGCAAGACTCGATGTGCGGGAATCCAGGTCGCAAGCAATCCTAATATGGCCATTGTTGCTATCACTGCACCAAAAACCAACGGATCACGTGACGTGGCCTGATACACGATTTGTGCCAACAATTTGCTCGCAATCGCGCCCAGAAGCAAGCCGGCGGCTGAACCACAGAGCAGCAGAGTGAGCGGGCGGCTCAGCGCAGAACGCATGAGCTGAACCGGCTGTGCTCCCAAGGCCACGCGGATGCCAAACTCCTTGATCCGCTTCGAGACCGAATACATCGCTATGCCAAAAACCCCGGTGACGGCAAGCATCGCTGCCAAGAACCCCATGACCCCCAGGGTTGCTGTCGCCACGCGTGCGGGAAACAACACGAATGCCAACGCGTCGGGCCAGCTGTGGAAGGTAAAGGGCAAGCTTGGATCGATTTCCGTAAGCACTTGGCGGAGCTCAGGTACGATTTCTCCTGGTGACAACTGTGATCGAACCACCAATGATGTATCACTATCGGGATTCTGCCCGAGGGGGAAGAACATCGCCGCCCAAGGCGATTCGGTGAGCGAATCATACTTACCGTTTTCGACGACACCGACAATCTCATAAGAAACCTTGTCCGCCATCACAAACCGAAGTCCGAGCGCGGATGTCTTTCCAAACATGGCACGGGCGAAGCTGTCGTTTATGATCGCGACTTTTGGAGTGTTGGCATCGTCGTACCAAGTGAAGTCGCGCCCCGTCAACAAATGAGTGCCAGCCGCTTTCAGGTAGCCGGGTGAAATCGAGAAATACTTGGCTCCAAATGCGCTATTTGAGCTCCGGAAATCGGTTGTTCCGAGCCGGTAAACCCGCGTGCTGCTTCCACCGGTGCCGAGCGGCGTCTCATTGATGATCCCCACAGCGGTAACGCTCGGAATGCCGCTAACCTCCTGCAGCATGCGGTTTTGAATCCGCGTGGAGGAATTATCGGAATATCCGCCCATGTGCAAATCGGTTTGGGCCAGGACCACACTCTGCGGCTGAAAGCCGAGTGGTGCACGCAGAGAGCGTTGCATCCCGCGCAAAGCTACAAACGAGGACGTCACCAACAAGGTGCAGAGCGTAATCTGAATGAACAGGAGAAGATCGCGCAAAGCGAAGCGACGAAAGACCATAGTGCCTGCCGCGCTGCTCTTCATAATCTGCATGGAATCTGTGGTCCAGACCTGCCGCATTGGAACTAAGCCCCAGAGAATTCCGCTTCCTACCGACAGGAGCAGAGCCACAAAGTAGACCGTTGCATCCGGGCTGAGTGCGACATGGATCGGAAACTCCGGGAAGGGCTGCCAACGCGTCAGGCTTCCCAGCAAAGCGGCAGAAAAGATCGTTCCCAGCACGCCGCCAAGAAGAGAAATGAGGACGGCTTCGGCCAGCAATTGTCGGAGGACATGCCACCGGCTGGAGCCAATTGCAAGCCGAATAGCCAACTCGCGACTGCGATCGGCCGTACGCGCCGCAAAAAGGCTTGCGAGGTTCGCACAGGCCGCAAGCAACACAAGCAATGCCAAAACCATGATGCCGCCGAGGAATGATCGAGCGGGGTCACCGAACATGTCGCCCATCAATCCGGGTTTTACCAGTCTCGCGCTTAGGTCATCATCGGTCGCAGGATACTGGCGCGCCAGTTCGCGTGCGATGGTGTTGAGATTTTCGGCGGCTTGCGGTGGGCTGACGCCGGGCTTCAGCTTTCCCAAGATCCAGATGTTGTGCATCGCACGATTCGACAGAAAGCCGGCGCCCTCGTCATCCGGGCTGTCGACCATTGGCATCCAGAAGTCAGGCCAGATGAACACGTCCGTGCCATGAAACCCGCTTGGGGCTATTCCGATCACCGTGAACGGGTGCTTGTTTATATGGACCGTGGTGCCAATGATGCGCGGATCCGAATCGAAATCACTCACCCAAAGACCATGACTCAAGACGATGTAGGGAGCGGAGTTCGGCCCGCGTTCATCGGTCGCATGAAAAACTCGGCCGTACTCAGGTTGTACTCCCAGCATGTCGAAGTAGTTCCCGGAGACTCTGTAGTACCAGCATTTGTAAGCGGCATTTCCTGCGGTCAAGCCCGCGTCCTGCAGCCGGTATGCGGCCATGTCAGTGAAGGTTGAGTTTTTGGTCTGAAAATCCACGAAATCGGGATACGACTGATTGTCATACCCGAGCGTTTGGTGCACCACGTTGTAGAGGCCAGTGGGTTCGGGCACGTCCAGGGGTCTGAGAAGCAGGGCATTCAGGACGCTGAACACGATCACGTTCGTACCAATTCCCACGATGAGGGTAATCAGTGCAGTCGTCGTGAAGGTCGGTGACCTGCGCAGCTGCCGCACCGCGTACCGCACTTCATGCCAGAGCTCATCGAAAGTCAGCTGCGCATCAGCAGCCGTTACTGCCTCTCTGATCAGAGATCGATTGCCGAAACGAATGAGTGCATCGCGGCGAGCCTCTGCGGCGGACATTCCGGCGGCAACATTGTCCGCAATGCGCATTTCCAGATGTGATTTGAGTTCACGATCGATTTCCTGCTCCACTTTCGAGCGGTGGAACGAATTGACAATGCGGCAAAGGATCGACATAGCTCTGCTCACGCGTACCGCAAGACGGCACGGATCCCTTTGACGAGCCGTTCAAAGCTTTTTTCAGCCTTCAGCAACTCCTTGTGGCCGGCGCCCGTCAGCCGGTAATATCTTGCCTCCCGATTGGTCTCCGTCACTTTCCATTCCGAGCGGATCCATCCGCTCTGCTCCATGCGGTGCAGGGCGGGATAGAGCGATCCCTCCTCGACAGACAGCAGTTCATCGGACGCCCTCTGGATGTGGAGCACGACTCCGTAACCGTGCAATTCTCCCATCTGCGATAGCGTCTTCAGAACCAGCAGGTCGAGGCTTCCCTGCAAATCGTTTCTTGACATTTGCGCGCACTCCTAGACAACTTAGCCTGGTAATCGTAGGCCTAGAAGTAGAGGTATGTCAATGCAAGAATCGCAAAGCGGCTTGCGCTTTGAAGGCCCATTGACTGCTCTTTGATCGTTCTTTGCTCACGAATGACTCCTTCGGTTACATCGGAACCGACTTCGCGACAGGCGACGCTCTCGACCAGCTTCATCTGCACTTCGACGTCGGTCAAGAACTGCCCGTGCCTCGCGCGCTTTGGGTTCAGCTGCACCAGGTCATCGCGGCCCGCCGCAACCTGGTGAGCCGCTTGCTCTCGCCAGGGAACGGGTGCGCGAAGAGCAATCCAAAGATTAATCCGATCGTGAGCGCCAGAGGAAGGCTGACGTAACGTACGGAGTCACCGACGGGAGCGCGCCGGCGAGGAAGGGAAGAGAGGCCGGTTGGAAACCTGGTTCGCATTCCATTGCTGTCCATCTGCTTCACTGCTCCATCACGACCACCACAGAGCGCGGCGGTATCGTCAGCGTGGCGGAAGCAGGCCGGGCGTCCGGTTGTTCCGGGCTCGCCATGACGAGGCGGCCCGGCTTCGGGATGTGCACGTTCGCGGTGATGGTCTTCTGCTGCTCCTGGTTGACGACGACCACTGCGCGTTTGTCGTTCCTCGTGACGAACACGGAATAACGGTGCGAGCCGTCGGCAGTGACGTTCGCGCCGAGTGTGTCACGGAACTCCGCGTCCCACAGCCATTGCCGATATTTTCGCCGCAAGGCGTCGATCTTCTTGCCGTACTCGAGCGTCAGCGGGAAATCGGTAACGTGGCCCTTAAAGTTGTAGGGCTCGTAGCTGATGATGTAGCGGTCCAGGAGGATCAGGTTGAGCTTCTCGCGATCGTCAAAGCCGGTGACGGCGACCATCAGCGGCGCTTGCGGGTCGATGTAGCGTTCGACGGGCATGGAAGTGTCGCTGATGCGAAAGTACGAAACTGGGTAGTACTGCATCAGCCAGTCCTGGTGGCCTTCGCCGGCGAAGATGAAGTCGCGATCGACCTTGTCGGCTGCGGCTCGCAGCTGGGCGGCCATTGGCATGTCGCCGCCGTAGATGAATCCCGGCGCCGCATAGCCGTGATCCGCAGCGAAGTTGTACTTCACAGGACCATGGTGGCAGTTCTCGTCGAACAGCCATCCGGCGGCACCGAGTGCCAGCAGCTTTTGGAATTCCTTCGTCGCAATTGCGCGGTAAGTGGGATCCTGAAAGTCCATCACTGCGCGGCGATGATTGTTGATGCCGGCCAGTTGCGTGGGCGTGTAGTAACTATAGCCGCCCTGTTCGTAAGGAATACCGTAGGGATCGGTGGAGGCGTACTTGTAGAGCTCTTGCTTGTACCAGAGTGTGGTCTTGTCCGCCCAGTTCAGCTTGCCGAAGAGAACGACCTCTACGCCGAGCGCCTGGATTTGCGAGATGGCGTCGTGCAACTGCTGCCAGGTGCCTAAGCCGGGATCGGTATCCTGCGCGGGGTCGCCGCCATCCTGTCCGCCGCGGTTCCAGCCCACCAGTTGAATCGCCTGGACGCCATTTTTCGCGCACTCCTCGGCGTACTTCAACAGTTCGGTGTAACGAACGCGATAGTCCTGCTCGGGAGAGTTGATCTGCAATTGCAGCCAGGAATGGACATCGTTGACCCACGCGGGCGCATGAGGCGGCTTGAACCACGTCGCGCGCCATTGCTTGTAGAGGTCAACTCCGTCGTGCCAGTCGCCATGATAGGCGCGGACCACAACCGGCGCCAGCTTCGCCGTGGAATGCGGATGGGCGAAGAGGAAGTGCGTCGTGCGGAACTGCAAGCGGACGGGATGGCCGTCGATCGTGTCCTTCGGTGGAACGTTCTCGTGCACGGAGTCGGTCCAGCCAGGGCGCTGCTCGAAGGTGTACTCCAGCAGGTAGGGCTGCGTCGCATCGGCCATCTCGACGTACACCCCTTGGTCAGGCGCCTGGATGAGGCAAAACAGGCTGCGGTAAGACTCGAACGTCTTCGTCGGAAAGAAGTCACCCCAGTAGCCCTTTTCGTTGCGGAAGCGTGGATAGATCTCGTCGAACTCGAGGTTGCCATACCACGTGGTGCGGACCTGCATCGGCGCGGCGCGTGTAGGCGGGTTCACGTCGCCAAAGTAAGGGTAATCGACCGTTTCGACACTCAACCCAGAATCATTCTGCAGTGTGGCATCGAACGTGAGTACACCATCGTTCAAGGTCACGGTCGCCGTGAGCGTGATCGGCAGCACGCCGCCGTGTTCGCTGGCGAGGTTCTTCCAGATCAGCATGAGTTGCCGATCGGAGATCTTCCTGACCTCGGCGGCTCGCTGTTTCTCGCCGAGCACGAAGTTGTCGCGCCGGCCAGGCAGTGGAGCATGCAGCCGAAAAGAAACGCCGAGTTCCGGCCGACGCTCGACGATCCAGTGACTGTCCCTGTCTTCGAGGCGCGTGAGGGCACCGGAATTGCGATCGAAGGCGACGAGCAGTCTGGCATCTTGAAGGATCACCTCGTCAGCGCGAGCGGGTTCAGCGCTCGCGATGACGCCGAACCACGCCAGTGCACCGACGGCGGTCACGAACAATGTCTTGAGATTCGTCGGTTTCATGCTGTAGCCGATTGCCATCACAGAGCCAAACGACGCATTCTGCTACATTCTTCGCGCGGCTCCGACATCGATTTCTACGATCTTTTCACCGAGGGAGGAGTGCCTTGCGGAGACGCGGACCTTCCCCCGCCCATTCGAGATTGTGCGAACCCAGATCGCACCGACGCCTCCGCTGTCAACGAGCGAGAACGGGTTGTCACCGACCATGACTGCGGGGCCGTCGATTGAAAACGTGACCTGGCCGCCGCCAAAGGCGCGATCGGCACCATACTTGTCCACGACCTTGAACACAACGCGGGTTGAGTCCGCGCCGTCGCCGGTGAGCGCGTGATCGTCAGCGGCCACGAAGAACTGATCGGCGGCGGGATCGGACGAGAATGAGCGCGAGAGCACCAAGCGATCTCCAACGTAGCCGTCGATGCGAAGTTCGGGATGCGCAGCGCCGTCGAGTTCGAGGTCCGCGAAGAACGGCGCGTGGTTCAGGTGCGGGAAGTTGGCGACGTCGGGAGCGAGCGTCGAGCGATGCTGCCCCGCGACATACAGCTCGAGCCGGTCGCAATTGGAGAAGATCGCCGCGTGCTTACCTGGCCCGCTCGGCGAGTGCGGACCGAAGTCCCAATAGAAACTCGGGTAGATGCCGGGACGGATTTTCGGATCGCCCTGCGCGAGGTAGAACGACGCTCCGAGCTTCGGGATGCGGAAGACATCGGCGACACCGGGCGTCTTCACCGTGTTGTAGGAATTGACGAGGCTGGCGTAATCGAAGGCGCACCAGGCGATGACGCCGCAGATCCCGGGATTGGCGGCCGCGCGGCTGTGCGCCTGCGCATGGCGGACAGCCTGCACCTGCTGAGTCGGCAGGTCACCCGCGCGGCGATAGTAGCTGTCGAATCCTTTCCGGTTCGTGTAGTTGAATTGTCCGACCGCTTCCGCGAGCATGTACGGCACGCCCTCCACTGGGTCGTCAATGGCGACGCTGGCGTCGGACTCCGCGCGGTAGTTGTCGTAGGCAAAAACGTCTTCGTGCCAATCCTGTTGCCAGTTCTTGCGCGACCCCGAAGTCATGGACCCGGAATCCGGGCGGGAGTCGTCGAGCTGCTTAGCGAGTTCCGTTGTGCGGCGGTACAGGGGAACGTCGTTGGCACTTTCGTTTGCGCGCACGCCCCAGATGACGATCGCCGGATGGTTGCGGTCGCGGATGATCATGTCGCGCACATCGCGCACGAGCAGCTCTTTCCACCCGTCGTCGCCGAGGTAGCCCCAGCCGGGAGTCTCCTCCCAGACCATCAGGCCGAGTTCGTCGCAGGCGTTGAGGAACGCTTCCGACTGCGGGTAGTGTGAGCAGCGCACGATGTTGCAGTGAAAATCGCTGCGAAGCATGTCCGCGTCGCGGCGCATGACGCGCGGCGGCATTGCGCCGCCGACGTACGGATAAATCTCATGACGATTCAATCCGAATAGCTGCAAGCGGCGGCCGTTCAGGAATAAGCCGTTCAGCTCGAATCGCGCGTCCCGCAAGCCGATGCGGACGCGGTAGTCGTGCACGGGTTTGCCGTCCACGAGCAGCGTTGTGACGACGTCGTAGAGACGGGGCGAGTCGACGTCCCACAGGGTGGCGTTGCCGAGCTTCTCCAACGTGAGCGCCAGTTGCTTCTGGCCCGGCTTGTCGATGGCTACTGCCTGACGGGCGCGAGCGACCACGCGCGAGCCGTTCCGCATTTCGACCTGAACATCCACGCGCCTCTCGACTGCAGCGGCATCGATCGTGCATGAGACCAAGACGCGGCGATTCGGATCCAGCACCTGCACCGGCTTGGCGAAGACGTCGCGAACGAAAATCTGCGGCACGGCTTTGAGCCACACTGACCGGTAGATGCCGCCCAGTTCGAGATAGTCAACGCGCTTCGGTCCCTGCGGCGAACCCTCAGGAGGCACGTTGCTCCAGCGGCAATCGACAGTGACAGCGAAGACGTTGTCGCCGTGCTTCAGCCATTGTGTGAGTTCGTACTCGAACGGCAGATATCCGCCGAGGTGCGGCGGCAGCTCGTGGCCGTTAATCGCGGGAGTCGCGCCGACCATCACGCCGTCGAACTGGAGAAAGACTCGCGAGCGTTTGAACTCCTGCGGAATCGTGAATCGCCGGCGATAGATCCACCCGTGTTCCCATGCCGCGGGGTCCCAGTTCTGCCACGAGAGCCTCACGACGGAATGCGGCAGCGTGACGGGGACAAACTTGCGTTCCTCATCGTTCGCGATACCGGTCGAGGGATTTACCCGTCCGCCAAACTGCCAGTCGCGGTCAAACGGCAAAATCCACCTGGCAGGGCCGAAAACTTCCGACCCCAGTTCGGCTGCCGTGTTCTGCCATTGCAACACTGGCGTCAGCGCCAGCGCCGCTGCGCCGAGGGCACCGCTACGGACGAACTCCCGCCGCGACAGCGCGGGACGCGCATGCGAATTTTTGTTTCGTGTTTCTGAGCAATCTCGATTCATATCTGCAATAACCAGCGACGCGCTTTAAAAGAGCCTCAGGTGCAACAGTGCGCCTTCCACTCATGACGCGCGGATGACAAAGCGGCACCGCATGTCCTCGCTGAACCACTGCACGTAGTTCGTTCCCCACGCATTGTTGAACAAGCTGCAGTGAATGCCCGCCGAGGGGTCCGGCTGAGATCGCGAGAAACTCAGCGGCGACATCTCGCCGAACGCGATTAGCGGCACGTCGAGCAGCTCGACGGAAAACTCGTGCTGCTGCTCGCGGTAGCGGAAGCCGCGCTCCACGGCGTGCATCTGGGGGTTGCCGGAAGGCACAACGTCGAACGGCGAGATCTCCTCGCCGCATTTATCCAGCGTCCACCCCTGCTGGGAAGTCGCAATCGGACGGAACGACAGCCAGAGCGCTTCCGGGAGACGCGTCGCTGGCTTGGTGAACCAGTAGAAGTTCAGCCGGATCAGCGGCTCCCGTTTCGGCAGCAGGAACTCGAGGAACATGCGCTGCGGGAAATGTCGGCGACGCCCTTTTCGCCTGCGATCGCCCTTCTTCAGGGTACTGCGTTGGTCCAGGGGCCAGCGCCGCAAGTACACACGAGTATGAGAACTGGTTGTCAATCGATTGCAATCGGTAGATACTTTGTTGGCTCGCTGCTTCCTCCATCGAGGTACCTCTATCACGGCTTCCAAAAACATGTCTAGGAGACCTACCGGCACGCAAAATCAAATCGATCACCCGTCGCTCTCGGAACCTCCAGCGACGACGAACCCTAAGAACCGGAGTCCCGTGCCGACGGGATGGTGGTCGCGGCGCGGACTCATCCTCGCTCTGCTGTTCACGATCACCGTCATCAACTTCATCGACCGGCAAACTGTCTCGGTGCTGGCGCCGCTGATTCGCGCCGCGTTCCATCTCTCGAACGAAGCCTACGGCCGGATAGTCGCCGCATTTCAGTTCGGCATGATGACCGGCGAGCTGCCGATGGGCTGGATTATGGACCGGTTCGGATGCCGGCTCGGCCTGTTCTCCGCCGTGCTGCTGTGGTCCAGCGCAACCGGTGCGCAGGCTTTCGTCGGCTCGGGAGCCCAACTTGGGTTGACGCGCTTCTGGATGGGAAGCAGCGAGTGCGGGAACTACTCCGGCGGCATGAAAACTGTCTCGCAGTGGTTCCCCGTGCAGGACCGCACGCTGGCGATCGGCATCTTCAACAGCGGCAGCGTGATCGGGTCGGTGGTCGCGCCGCCCCTCATCGTTTATCTCGCACAACATTACGGTTTTCGAACGGCGTTTCTCGTGCCGGCCGGACTCGGCGCAATCTGGGTCGTCCTGTGGTGGCTCGTCTACCGCAATCCCGCGCAGACGCAGGCAACAGCCGAGGTCCCGCAGGTCCCGCTCAAGACACTGATCGGCCAGCGCGCGGCGTGGGCAGTCATGCTCTGTCGCTCCTTCGTTGGCCCGGTGATTCAGTTCTACTGGTACTGGCTGCCGAGCTTCCTCTACAGCGCGGAGAAGATGTCGATGACTCGCATCGGCGCGATGTCGTGGATTCCCTTCTTTCTCGGCAGCGTAGGAGGAGTGGCGGGTGGCTGGTCGGCCGGATGGCTGCAGCGGCGCGGCGCGGGCCAATTCGATGTCCGCCGGATCACCATGTACAGCAGCAGCCTGATGTGCCTGGCGAGCTTCGCGGTTCCCTTCTACCACAACACGCTCATGCTGTTTTCTCTGATGAGCATCGCGATCTTCGGGCACAACTTCCTGTCGGCCAACATGTACGGCGCGATCACGGACCTGTTCGGCGAGAACGCAGTCGGGCGCGTCACCGGCTTAAGCGGTGTGGCAGGGGGACTGAGTGGGCTGGTGTTTCCGCTGCTGACCGGATTCCTGGTCGACCGCGTGTCGTACACGCCGGTCTTCCTGATCGCCGCCGTGATGCCGCTGATCGGGACGATCGCTCTGCTCGCGATCGGACAGCGGCACCGGTTTGAGCGCGCCGCCGAATCTTAGCTTCAGGCCAGGACTGTGGGACGCGTGCCTGGGCGATTGGCCGGGTACTGCGGCGACTTTCCTTCGAGAACGCGCGCCACGTCCTCGCATACGGCGCTCGTCACGCGCTCCTGGGCCTCGTCGGTGAATGCCGCGATGTGCGGTGTGAGGATGACGTTCGGCAGCGACTCGAGTTCGCTTTTGCTCGGCGGCTCGTTGGCGCGAACATCGAGCGCCGCGCCGGCAATCTTGCCCGACTTGAGCGCATCGACCAAGTCCGCTTCGTTGATGATTTCTCCGCGCGACGTGTTGATGATGCAGGCCGTCGGCTTCATCGTTGCGAAGTGTTGCCGGTTCAACATGCCGGCCGTCTGCGGATTCGAAGGCACATGGCAGGAGACGACGTCGGCGCGCGACAGCAATTCATCCAGGCCGACTAGCTCGGCATTGAGCTGCGCTAGATAGACGTTGTCGCGGCTGAGCTGCGGGTCCCAGGCGAGAATCTTCATGCCGAAAGCTTGCGCGCGCGCCGCCGTGAGATAGCCGATTTTTCCCAGGCCGATGATGCCGAGCGTCTTTCCGTAAATTTCGTGGCCGAAGAAGCGTTTGCGGTTCCACCCACCGGCTTTCGTGTCGCCATCGGCGGCGGGAATGCGGCGCATCAATGCCAGCAACAACGCGAGTGTGTGCTCGGCCGCGCTGATCGAATTCTGGTCCGGAGCGTAGGTGACAAGTACGCCGGCTTCGGTCGCAGCCTCGACGTCGATGTTGTCCAGTCCCGCGCCGGCTCGCGAGACGACGAGCAATTCGGGAGACGTGCACAAGAGCTCTCGTGTGACACGCGTCTGGTTGCGCACCATCAGGGCACGGACATCGCGCATGTGTTCCGCCAGCGCCTCCGGGTCCTTCCAGAGCTCCGGCAGGTACAGTACATCGAAACGTGCTGCCAGTCGGTCCACGGCGGCCCCGGTGATGTTCTCCGAAATCAAGATATCGCGCATATATCCCTGCACTCGATTGAGTTGATGGCAAACGGCACGTGCAACTGCGCGCACCATTGTTCGAGTTCTGCCAGCGTCTCCTCGGAAACGGCAACGCCCACTTCGCTGTTCTTCTTCGCGGTGCGCGAGGAGGTTTCGCCCGGGATGAGAATCTCGTCTGTTCCCGGCCGCTTCCGGCCCGACTTGAGCCGGTCGATGGTCGCGTCCACGCGTTCGATGAACTGCTCGCGGTCCATGAACGCGCCGATGTTGATAAGCAGGAAGAAATGTCCGACGTTCTGCGCGCGATCGAGGTTCTTGTACATTGAGCCGATGTCCGGCCCGATGGCGGCGCCAGACAACACGCTGCTGAACATCTCGACCATCAGCGCGAGCGCGTAACCCTTGTGGCCGGCCATCGTCGCTACCGTACCCAGCAGCGCCTTGTGCGGATCCGTGGTGGGCTGGCCGTCGACATCGAACGCCCAATCGTCGGGAATCGCCGCATTCTTTCTGCTGGCGGCGATGATGTTGCCGCGCGCGACTTTCGACGTCGCCAGGTCAACCTTGATCGGATATCCCTTGCCGGTTGGGAACGAGCAGGCGATGGGGTTCGTGCCGAAGAAGGCGTCGGAGCCTCCCACGGGCGACATCGCCGGCTCGGAGGTTGTCATCGCGACAAGAGCCGAATTCTGCGCGGCCGCGCGATTGCAATAATAAGAGAGAGCGCCGAAATGCTGTGAGCGCCGGATGGTCGCCGCCGCCACGCCGTTCTGCCGCGCGAGCGGGATCAGCATGTCGAGCGCCTTCGTGGCCTGCACCTGGCCGAGACCGTTGGCGGCATCGAGCGCCAGCGCGCTGCCGACCTGGCGATCGACCTGCAACCGCGCCTTCGGATCGATCAAGCCTATTTCCAGCCGCTTCAGGTAAATCGCCAGCCGCGAGATCCCGTGCGTCGAGGTCCCGTGAAGATCCGCGTCGATCAGCGCTTCCGCAAGCAGCGCGGCATCTTCCTTCGAGACCCCGAAGGCTTGCGAGAGGTCGGCGACCAGGTTCCGTAACTGAGTTGCTGGAAAGCGTTTTTGCATAATCGCCAACTCGACTGTGTGCTGCTCGGTCATGCGCTGCGGTAGAGCTTCGTCATCACGAACTCGCGATGGCCGAGAGCTTCCGCCGCGGTGAATCGTCCGTTCGCCGTGCGCACCACCATGTCGATCAGCGCGTCGCCGGCCTGGTCGAGCGTCATTTCGCCTTGAAGGATCGCCGACACATCGAGGTCGATGTGCTCCTTCATTGTCTTGACGGTCTTCGGATTTCCGGAGAGCTTGATCACCGGTTCGATGGGATTGCCGATGACGTTGCCCTGCCCGGTGGGGAAGAGGTGAACGACGGCGCCCGACGCGGCCCACAGCGTCACCGCTTCCGCGGCGGCACTCGAAGTGTCCATGAACCAGAGTCCGGGACCAGTCGGAGCTTCCGCCGGCTTGAGGCAGCCGACGAACTTCGTCTTCCTGCCGAGCTTCTCGATGTTGCCCAGCGCCTTCTCTTCGATGGTCGTCAGCCCGCCGGCGATGTTTCCCTTGGTCGGCTGCGATTCGGAGAGGTCGTTGGTCTTCTCCGTGAACACGAGCTTCTGATAGTCCTCGAACGAGGCCATGAACTGCTTGCGGACCGTCTCATTAGCGGCTTTCGCAGCAACGATGTGCTCTCCGCCGGTCAACTCGGTGGTTTCGCCGAACGACGCCGTGCCGTTGTTGGAGCAGTGCTTGTCGATCAGGTTGCCGACGGTGGGACAGCTCGCCAGGCCTGTGGTCGTGTCCGACTCGCCGCACTTGACGCTGATGTACAGCTCGCTGAGGTCGCACTCGGTTAGCTGCAGTTCGGTCGCCCACTGCACAAATTCCTTCGCGCGGTATGACGCGTCGGCAATCGTCTGAATGTCGCCACGGCCCTCGATGGCGAAACCTTCGACCGGCTTGCCGGTCTTGGCAATGCCGTCGACGATGCGCTTCGTCCATCCGGCCTCGATGCCGATCACCACCACAGCGGCGACATTTGGATTGCTGCCGGTGCCGATCATCGTGCGGAAGAACAGGTCGAGGTCTTCGCCGAACTGCAGGCGGCCGTAGCTGTGCGGCAAAGCCAGCGTGCCCTTCACGTTGTTGGCCACGCCTTCGGACGCGGCATTGGAAATGTCATCGACGGGAAGGATTACGACATGATTGCGAACGCCCACTCTTCCGTTTTCCCGCCGGTATGCATGGATCTTTCTGGCCTGCATGATCGATCACCACCTCTTCGTTTTCAGATTATGAACGTGAACGTGTTGTCCGGCTTTGATGGGGTGAACGACCTTGCCGATCTCAGTGCCGTATTTCTTCAGCGTGTCCCCGACGGCGCAGTCGTGCCGCGCGAACTTGTGCCCGAGCGGAATGTCCTGCGTGACGGTGTGCTTGATTTCCTTGTTGGTGACGAGATCCCGCCCCGTGCAGTTGGCGCCGGCGGAGATGTCAACGACCGCAACCGCTACATCGTCGGATGGGTCGTGAACCAAGAAATGAATCATGCTGCCTTCCGTGGCCTCTCTTGTGCGTGTGCACTACCTCTTCAACCCCCAAACCAGTCGACGCACGCGCACCGGTTACACGCCGGCGATGGAGACGTGCTTCGTTTCGAGAAACGCGTCCATGCCTTCGCTACCCAACTCGCGGCCCCACCCGCTCTGTTTGATGCCTCCGAACGGACACTGGCTCGTCGAAGGCGCGCCGTCGTTGACGCCGATCGTCCCGGCCTCGAGCTGTTCGGCGCAGCGCAGGATACGGCCGACGTCGCGCGACATCACGTAGGCGCTCAGCCCGTAACATGACGCGTTCGCCCGCTCGATGCCTTCGGCTTCGGTCCCGAAGCTCACGACGGGAGCCATGGGAGCGAACGTCTCCTCGCGCATGCACAGCGCTTCGCCGCGCATGCTATCGATGACCGTGGGCTCGAGGAAATATCCCTTCAAGCCGCTGACCTTGTGTCCGCCGCAGCGGATGGTGCCGCCCTGGCTCACAGCGTCTTCAACCTGGCGCAACGCCGAGTCGAGCGCTTCTTTGCCGATCAGCGGGCCGACCTCGATGCCGGGCTCCAGTCCATTGCCAACTTTAAGTTTGCGAACCGCCGTAGTGAACTTGTCCATGAACTCCGCGTAAATACTTTTTTGCACGTATACGCGGTTGGCAGCGATGCAGGACTGGCCCGTGTTGCGGAACTTCGCGATGACGGTCTCGCGCAGCGCGGCGTCGAGATCGCAATCGTCGAAGATCAGAACGGGCGCATGCCCGCCGAGCTCGAGAGACAGTGGCTTGATCGTCTCCGCGGCTTTGCGGATCAGCAGCCGGCCGACTTCCGTCGAGCCAGTGAATGTAACTTTGCGGCAGAGTGAGTTCGATAGGAACTCGTCGGCGATCATCGACGCGTCACCGATCACCAACTGGAACACGCCCGCGGGCACACCGGCTGCTTCCATGCACTCGGCCAGCGCGACAGCAGAGAGCGGCGTCTTCTTCGCCGGCTTCAGAACAACGGGACAGCCCGCCGCCATCGCGGGCGCAACCTTGCGAATCGACAATAGCAGCGGAAAGTTCCACGGTGCGATGGCGCCGACCGGGCCGATGGGAGTCTTGATGATGAGGTGCCGCTTGCTTGCCGACTGCTGTGGAACGGTCCTGCCGTACGCGCGACGGCCTTCTTCGGCGAACCACCGCAGGTGGTCCTCCCCCATCGCGACTTCGCCTTCGCTTTGCGCGAGCGGCTTGCCGTTTTCGAGCGTGATCGTGCGGGCGATGTCGAGTTTACGGCGTGCGAGTTCATCGGCGACGCGATGCAGCAGCGTGCCGCGGTCGCGCGCCGTCATCGAGCGCCACGTCGGAGATGCGTCGTGCGCGGCGCGCAGCGCTTGCTCGACGTGGTTCCGCGTGAGCGCGCAGACGCGGGCAAACACCTCTCCGGTGGCGGGATTCACGACCTCGATTTCGTCGTCGGTGTGGACCCACTGGCCGTTGATATAAGCCCTGCCCGACAGGGTTGCAACATCCGCCATAGAAATGCCAATGACCCCGCGTCATGAGACGCGTTGTTAAACCCAGTTGGGAACGAAGGAGCCGTCCTCGACCTGTTTCTCGATGGCACGCCGCGCGTCGCGCACGTGCTGGCGGGCCAGCCTCTCGGCTTCGTCCGCCTGGTTGCTCTCGATCGCGTCGACGATGCGCACGTGCTCGGCGTGCACGATTTTCGACTCGCGCGCGGCCCACACGGCCATGCCGAGAATGCGGTACGTCTCCGCGAGACGGATCAGGATCTTGTTTCGCGAGAGGCTGATGATCCGGAGATGAAACGCGTGGTCGGTGGCGCCCATCTGCTGCACGTCCTTCTGCTTCGCAAATTTCAAGACGTCGTCGGCCATCTGGCGCAGGTCGGAGATGTCTGCGCGCCCGACGTGATCGCAAGCCAGGCGCGAGGCGAGACCTTCGAGTACTTCCCGCACCTGGTACGCCTCGCAAATGCGTGGCGCGTCCAGCTTTTCGACGAAGACGCCGAGCCGGTCAATGGAATCAACCAGCCCGAGCCAATGCAGCTCGAGCAAGGATTCGCGCACGGTGCCCTGCGCGACCCCAAGCTCCTTGGCGAGACTTTGCTGGCTCAGCCGGTCGCCGGCCTTGCGCTCGCCGGAGAGAATCCGCCGCTGAATTTCTTCCCTTACGTGATGCCTGGCAATTCGGGGTTCCCAACGAACTCCAACTCTTGTTCGACCGTTCATGCCACCCAGGCAATGCGCAGCATCCGCGCGAGGCGCCGGAACGTATCACCGCAGTGCCCGTAGAACAGCAGCACGTGATGCGGCATGCCGCCGTGAATCAGCGTGTCGAAATATTCGGGCACATTCTTTTCGGTTTCGAAGAGCACGGTGTTGCCGGTCAGCTTCCGGCGCGGACGCACCGCCTGTCCTTCGACCGCCGTCATGAAGTACTGGCCATCGCAATGCCACAAACGCATGACTGTCGCGGCCTGGTCGGTCTGCAGCGGCGCGTCCACGACGAGCGGCCTGGTGATATTGAAGTGGCGCGCGAGCACCGGGCCGTTCGTCTCGCCGGCGGCATAACACATGCTCAGCGGCGCCATACCCGGATGCCAGAGGAAGATCGACGAATCGTCGTGCTCCAGCCAGTCGGTCAGGAAGCCCGGGCCGAGATCGAGCGAGATACCCATCCACTCGGCGATTGCGCCGTCGACATCGCCTTCCATCGAAACCGCGCGGCCCTCGGTCGTCAGGCGCGAGATCGCCAGGTAAGGCCACTGCAGAACTTCCGGCAGCTCGGGCCAGCACTGAATGGAGAGCGCCTGCAGGCTTTCTTCCTGCATGAGATCGCGCATCGCGAGATAGGAGCGGGACTGGATCGCGAGATCTGGTTCCTCGATGTCGAGCAGCGGCAGGCCCATCTTCTTCACTTCGCGGACGTCGCCGTTGAGGCGCTGCTCCTCGATCGCCCTGGCGCGATCGACAAATTGCAGAAGCGAAAGCGCATGAAGCTGGATGCCGATGGATTGCCGCAGCAAGAAGGGATCCGCCGCGAAATCCATGTAACCCGGCGCGTGGCCGCCGATCATGCCAATCTTTGCCTGCTGCAACTTCGACGTCGTGCGCGCCAGGCGGATGGCGCGCGCCAGGTCGCCGCGGACCGAGTCGCTGTCGGGATCACCGTATACGAGTTCGAACGGGTGACGCGCCTGCCGAAGGTTCGACGCCCACAGGTGCTGGCCGACGAGCGAACACGAACTGACTTTGCCGTCGCCCGGGCGTTCCGGCGTCGCCCAGAGCACGATCGGGCCCGGCCATTGCTGCGCGAGCGTGAGCGACAGTTGGCCGTTGCCCATCGACGGCTGCAGCATGACGAGGACATCGCAAGCGCGAGACCCGATCTCCTTGAGCGCAACGGCAAGCGTCGCATCGTCGACTACGGGCCTGTCCGCGCCGATGCAGCGGAAGCCCATCTGCTCGATCGTCGCCACCGTCCGCCCGCAAATGGTGCGGTTCCAATCCTGGTCGAACCCGGGCCGCTTGCGTCCGAGGATCAGCACACCGACGGGAGACGATGTCTTGCTCGCGTCACCCTGACTCAACTCACTCTTCTGGAATTCACGCGTTTGCATATCGCTCCACACTGCCGACGGCGAACTCGTATTCGAGCAGGTCGCCGATCAAAGGTTGGGCATATTCAAGGAACTTGTGATTGAGCGGCACATCTCCGTCGCAGAGCCAATCCTGCGGGACGAGCCGGTCCGATCCGGTGACCGCCGCCAACGGCACCAGCGTTGCTGCCGGCTCGCCTGCCCTCTTCAGCGGCGAAAGCGAGATCATCCGGTCGGTGTGTCCCTCGTCGAGCGCGCGCACCGCGGCCGCTCCCACGAACTCCGCGTCGGCGAGGTCCTGCTTCGACGCGTGCAACATCGAGGCGCGGCCGATCAGGCCTGGCTTCTCATCGCGGCAGCGAACCTTCAACTCGCGCGAGACGATTTTCGCCAGGTGTCGCGCCACACCGCCGGGCATCGGACGCTTCAGCGCGTCCGCCTGCGAAAGGTCCGGCGTCTCGTAAACGGGATTGCCACGCTTGTCGCGAATTCCTTCGCAGACGACGACGATTGCCCAATTTTGTTTCTTTAGGATGCGGTCGAGATCGGCTAGGAACTTCTCGACGAGGAACGGAATCTCCGGCAGACAGATGAGATGAGGCGCGTCCTGCTCATCGCGCTTCGCGATCGCGGAAGCCGCGGCAAGCCACCCAACACTCCTGCCCATAGTCTCGAGAATCGACACGGGCTGCGGTAGGGCGCGGACATCCATACCCAGGTCGCGCGTCGATTGCGCCACGTACCGCGCCGCGCTGCCGTACCCGGGACAGCGGTCTGTCCCCTGGATGTCGTTGTCGATGGTCTTAGGGGCACCGATGGCCCGGAGCTCGTATCGCTCGCTGCGGCAGAAGTCGCTGAAGGCGTGTGCCGCGCGCATCGTCCCATTGCCGCCGATAAAAAGGGCCTCGTGAACGTCAAGCTTGCGCAGCAAATCGACAATCGATCGGAGTTCCTGCTGCGTCGGTTTCACGCGAGACGAGCCCAGCGCCGCGCCCGGCGTCCGCGACAACCGCTTGAGCTGGTCCGGCGAAACATCGGAGAGATCCACCAGGTGACCGCCAATCAGCCCTTCCATCGCATGGCGAGCGGCGAAGACCTTTCGCTTGCCTCGCGCATAGGCTTCGCTGAGGGCGCTGGACAATGTGGCGTTCACGACGGGAGTAGGGCCGCCACCTTGCAAAATGAGCAGATTGTGCGCGCCCATGTATCCCCCGACGCTTGTATCGCCAATAGCCGGTTGGTGAGAACCAATTTGGGCTGTCCTGACGAGAGATAGATCAGTCCACGAGGCAATCGATTATCATCGATCATCTTGCGCGTGTCAATCATTACCGCACGGGTTCTCGGTATTCAGCGATTCTGTAATCCGGCAGCAACAGTTCTGATCACAAGGCGTGCCGGCGGTAGACCTGCGGCCTGTGCTTGGACGGTGATGGCACCGGGATGCTCGCTCGCGCGCACCAGCACCATGCAGAGCCCGCGGAACGCGCTGCGCTGATCTGCAACATTGTTTTCGTGGCTCGCGGGGTCGCCGTTGCCGACGCCCGCCAGCGTTCCCGCGCCCGAAACCGTGAACCGGACCAGGTTGTCGGCGTCGGGAACCACGCGCCCCTTCGCGTCGACGACTTCCACGCGAACGGGAGTGATCTCCTCGCCGTCGGCGGCCGGATGCTGAATCTCGGCGGTCAGCCGCAGCGCGGCGGGCGCGCCCGTGGTCTCCACCGAATATCGCGCCGCTTCGCGTCCGCCAGATCTTCCCACGGCGGTGAGCGTCCCGGGAGCGTACGCCACTTTCCAATCAAGAAAGTTCTCCCGCGGCACCTGCTTCAACCCGAGGCTCTTGCCGTTAAGCAATAGCTCGACTTCTTCCGTGTTCGAAACAATGCGGACGCGAACCTCTTTTCCGACGTCGCTCTTCGGGTAGTTCCAGTCGGGGAACACGTACACCGACGGCTTCTGGTGCCAGACCATGTCCCAGTAGTGGTAGACCGGCTTGGGAAAGCCGCAAAGATCCATGGCGCCGACCTGGCTCGTCACCGCAGGCCAACTGAAAGGATTGGGTTCGCCGCGGTAATCGAATCCCGTCCAGATGAACTCGCCCGCGACATACGGGTTCTCCGCCACCGGCACCCAAGAGTTCCAAGGCTGGCCGCCGGGGGCGTCGTCGCCGAACGCCGAACATAAGCCCGTCTCGCGCGACGCCGCGCGTGTGCCGCGCGAGGTCTTCGCATTAATATCTTCACTGCCGAAGATCATCAGCTTCGGGAAGTCTTCGTGCACCTTGGGAAACTCGGCGTTGTGGTAGTTCATGCCAAGGAGGTCTTCGACGGAAGTGAATCCCTCCTTGCTGAAACCTTCATTCATCGCCGATGTGGTGGGCCGCGTCGGATCGAACTGCCTGACCGCGTCCTTCATCGCGGTAAACATCTTCGCACCGTAGGCGGTCCGTTGCTGGCCTTCTTCATTCGCTAGCGACCACATGATTACCGACGGATGGTTGCGATGCTGAAGAACCATCGCCTTCAGGTCGGAGAGATCGGAGTAGGGAGTGTCCTCCATAGCCTTCGGCGCGTAGGTGTCGCCAAGATGCCGAGTCTCATCCATGACGAGCATGCCCATGCGGTCGGCGGCGTCGTAGAACTCGTCGCCGAGCGGGTTGTGCGCAGCGCGATACGCGTTCGCGCCCATCGCTTTCAGCTTCTGAATGCGCCATGCCCAAAGGTCGTCGGGCGGGGCGATGCCGACACCGGGAAAATCCTGGTGGCTGGCGACGCCGTAGATCTCGACGTGCCGATCGTTGAGGAAGAAGCCATGCTCCGAATCGAAGCGCAGGTTGCGAACGCCGAATGACGTCAGCGTCTGATCAACGGTTTTATTCCCTTGCCGGATCGTGGTGCGCAAGCAGTAAAGATTCGGATGATCGAGTGACCAGAGAATCGCGTCACGCAGCCTGAGCGATTGCGTGAAATTTTCTTCGTGACGCCCGCCCACCTGTTCGGCGTCCGAAGCCGACGCGATTACTTTGCCGGCGCCATCCAGCACTTCGGAGATCAGTGTGAAATTGCTGCCGCCCGGCGCATCGTTGCGAATTGTGGTCTCGATTTTCAGATCGGCGGCGGCGCGATCTCCGCCGGACGCGTCATGCCTGATCTCGCCGGCGACATCGGCGGAAACGAATGTGCCCCACGGCGCCACCTGGAGCGGATCGGTGACGATCAGCCGCACGTGGCGATAGATCCCGCCGCCCTCGTACCACCAGCCCTCGAACCAGCGCGGATCGGCAAACACGGACAGAGTGTTCTCCTCGCCGAACCGCACCGCGGGAGTGATGTTCACGCGAAATGTCGTGTACCCGCTCGGGTGCTGCTCGACGAACTTGCCGTTCACGAAGACGACCGCGTCGCGATATACGCCTCCGAATTCCACCCAGATGCTTTGTCCCTGGCTCGACGCCGGAAGCGAAATCTTCTTCTGGTACCAGGCGGGATAGAGCGGCAGATAGCCATGGCCGCCGTAAGCTGACCTGCCGGGCCGATTCAGCGCGCCCGGTTTACCATCCGACGCCGCACCGGTCCGAACTTCGCACTGGCGTCCGCCGAGCGTGCACTCGGCGCCTCCTGCCAGCAGCGACGCATTCGGATTTTCCGAGATCGTTCCCTTCACCACGAAATCGTCGGGGAGTTGCACCGGGCGCCATCCAGTCCCGGCGGGCGGGAGGTGGAGCTGCTTGATCTGATCCTCGGTCAGTTGCGGCTCGGCGGGCCACAAATGGAAATCGGGCAGGGGATAAAACTGCCAGCCTTTGTCCAGCAGCAGTACGGTTCGCTGGCGCGCCTGCGCCGAAGGCGTAGTACTCGAAGCCGTAACACTAGTGAGCGCGACGACGGCCACAGCGGCGCAGCAATGGAGGAACCGCCTCGGCCTGTCACCGCTTAACAGCCTTCTTGGACGCGGTATCCGGATGTGAAAGGAACGAAGCATGCAAGGATTCTAACCAATCGATTAATCAATGCCAATCGATTGACAGGGGCGCGAGTTGAGGCTAACATTCCCCCCCACTTGACGAGCCCCGGTCGGATCAGCCATCCCGTCCCGGCAGCGGCTTTCGGGGCGAGGTCAGTTCGTGAGGACGTCAATGAGCAACAGAGCGAACTGGAATGCCGGAATTCGAACGCTGACGGTGCGTGGCCTCCGCATGTGCATCACGGGTTTCTCGATGTGCAACACGTCGCAGCGCAACGGCCGAGTTTTTTGCGCCGCAGCCATGACGCGATGGCAGAGCATCTCGGCTGTGCTTCCGCTGGCAATCTTGTTCCTGATCGCCACTGTTCCCGCGCACGGCCAGGCCTTTGGCACGTTCAGTGGCATCGTCACGGATCCGACCGGTGCCGTCGTTCCCGGCGCGAAAGTTACGGCCACGGAAACAGGGACGAGCTTTTCGCGTGACGTCTTTACCGATTCGCGCGGGCAGTACATCATCCCGAACCTGCGGCCGACGCAGTACACGCTCACCGTCGAAGCTACGGGATTCCAGAAGGCGGTGCAGCAGGGCGTGCCCCTGCTGGCGAACCAGGCTGCGACCGTCGACATCAAGCTCCAGGTCGGCTCGGCAGTTCAGACCGTCGTCGTCAGCGAGGGCGCTCCGCTCGTGAACGCGACCACGCAGACTTTGAGCGACGTCATTGAGCGTGAGCGCATGGTGGAATTGCCGCTCAACGGCCGCAACGCCGTCGAGACCATGAACCTCATGCCCGGCGTGAGCGGCGTCGCGACCAACACCACGACCGGACAGGCCAAGCTGCCGGGATCGACGAACGTCAACGTGAACGGCTCGCGCGACAACCAGACTAGCTACGCGCTGGATGGGGCCAACTTCCTTGACCAGTACTACAACGTGAACATTCCTTTCCCCTTTCCCGATGCGCTGCAGGAGTTCAGCGTGCAGACGAACAATTACAGCGCGCGGTACGGCGAAAACGCGGGCGGCATCGTCAACGTCGTGACCCGGAGCGGGACGAACCAGTTCCACGGCGACCTGTTCGAGTTCGATCGCAACGCTGTCTTCAACGCGCGCAATTACTTCTCGTCGAAGCGAGATAAGATCAAACGCAACCAGTTTGGCGGGACCATGGGCGGCCCGATCACGATTCCTCACATCTACAACGGCCACGATCGCACCTTCTTCTTCTTTGGCTACCAGGGCGAGCGTTACCGCGACGCAAGTACGGGCAATGCATTCGTTCCCACCGACGCCGAACTGGGCGGCGATTTTTCCGCGTTGCTGACGGTCAACCCGAACAATCCGTTCGGCAAGGCCGAACAGATCGTCGACCCCGCCACCGGCAAACCGTTCCCGGGGAACCTCATTCCGAGCGGCCGGCTTGATCCCGCAGCCTTGAAACTCGCGACAAATTACCTGCCACACGCCACCGGCACCGGCCAGGTCTTCTTCACCAACCCGGTCAAGCAGAGCATCGATGAATACATCGTTCGCGTGGACCACCGGCTCAGCAGCAAGGACAACCTGACCGGGCGGTACTATCGCGATCACGTCTTCCTCACGCCGCAAAACCCTGCCGGCAACCTACTGGGGTACGGCGCCGGATATGACCAGCCGGTGAACAATGTCATGGTCCAGGAGACGCACACCTTCCGCGCGAATCTCCTCAACCAGGCAAGCTTCACGCTTTCCGACGTCCCGACGTCCAAGACCTTTGCCGCCGATTCACCCAACGTCGCCAGTTTCGGAGTCAAGGGCTTGTGGTTACCCACCGCTCCGTGGATCCAGAGCATCAACGTCAGCGGCGCGTTCTCGATTACTGGCGGGGCCAAGGGACCGTTCAACAACCGCAACACCGGCTTAGAAAACAACGTGAGCTGGGTCATCGGCCGGCACAACCTGGATATTGGCTTCAGCTACGGCCACTCGTCCGTCGATCTTGGCGACCAGTTCCAGGCGCAGGGCTCGTTCACATTCAACGCCACGACAACCAACAACCAGATTGCCAGCTTCCTGCTCGGCTACCTCAACAGCTTCCAGCAGGGATATGGCGAATACAAAAACAATCGCAACAACTTTTGGTCGTTCTATTTCAACGACAGCTTCCACCTGACGCAGCGGCTGACGCTCAACTACGGCCTGCGGTACGAGCCGTACAGCCCGTGGAAGGAGATCAAAGGCCGCACCGAGCAGTTCCGGATCGGCAATTTCAATCAGGGGATCAGGTCGCAAAAGTATCCGAATGCGCCTCAGGGACTGCTTTTCCCCGGCGACCCGGGCATGCCGTTTGACGGCGTTACCGGCAACTACACGGATTTCGCGCCACGCGTCGGCTTCGCCTACGACGTGTTTGGCGATGGCAAGACCAGCCTCCGCGGCGGCGCCGGCTTGTTCTACGACACGCAAACCGCTGGCGTCATCAACAACCGCTTTGCCGACATCTCACCGTTTAGCCCGCAGGTGGCGCTGACGCCGCCTCCGGGACCGTTCAGCGAGCCGCTGCGCGGCTACACCGGGTTCTATCCGTTCCCGTTCCCGTATCCGCCAGCCAGCAGCACGCCGTTCTCGCTGCCCGTCCTCGTGATCACGTATGACCCGTCGCACAAGTACATGGTCCCGGTGACCTACCAGTGGGACCTCGTGCTTGAACAGCAGCTCGCGAACAACTGGATGCTGCAACTCGCGTATGTCGGCTCGCAGTCGCGGCATCAGAAGGAAACCGTCGAGCTGGATCCGGCGCAGTACATTCCGGGCAGCAAACAGACGACCGACCAGCGGCGTCTCTTCGCGCCATACTACGGCTCCATCTCGATGGACGGCCAGGATGTGAACGCGAACTTCAACGCGCTGGAAGCGACGCTGAAGAAGCGCATGGCGCGCCACCTGAGCCTTACCGCTGCGTATACGTATTCCAAGGCGCTCGATGATGTGCCGCAGGGCGGCGGCAACAACGACATCGGCTCCGACTCGGCCTCGGCGCTGCCTTGGATCGATCCCAGCCGGCACGCGTTCGATTACGGCCCGGCCGGCTTCGACCACACGCATCGGCTCGTCATCTCGTACGTGTGGACGCTGCCGACATTCGCCAACTCGAACCGCTTCCTGCGCGCTGTACTCGGGGGGTGGGAGCACACCGGCATCATGACTTTCCAGAGCGGCGGCGTGTTCACCGTCCTCGCGGGTAAGGACCAGTCACAAACGGGACTGAACCACGATCGCGCGGTCCAGATCCCCGGCGTCGACCCGTTCGCCTCCGGAACCTGCGGCACGCCCACGCCGTGCGTGAAGTGGCTAAACCCGAACGCATTCACCGTCCCCGCGATTGGAACGTTCGGCACGCTTGGCAAGGACAGCTTCCGCGGACCGGGATTTTTCGGGTGGGATACGGGACTGTTCAAGAACATCCCCATCACCGAGCGCGCGCGCTTCCAGTTCCGCGCGGAGTTCTTCAACCTGCTCAACCACACGAACCTCAACAGTCCGACGGCAAGCGTGAACAGCTCCGGCTTCGGAAACATCAACGGCGCGGGCTCGCCCCGCATCGGCCAGTTGGCGCTGAAACTCATGTTCTAGCCGGACCAACAGAAACTCGGGGATCGCGAACTCGAATTCGGACCAGGACCATAATGAAGACCAGGTTGCAAGCCGTGGTGTCGTTGCTCGTGGCCGCTCTCTCGCTCGTCGGCGCGGCGTCCGCGCAACGAACTGAACTGGCGCGCACGCCGCCGATGGGCTGGAACAGTTGGAACCATTTCCGGATCAACATCGACGACGCCACCATCCGCGCACAGGCTGATGCGCTGGTGAAGAGGGGCATGAGAAAGGCGGGGTACCAGTACGTCGTCATCGACGGCGGATGGGAAGGGTTCCACGATGAGCAGGGGAACTTCCATTCCGATCCGCAGAAGTTTCCGGACATGAAAGGCCTTATCGATTACATCCATGGCCTGGGACTGAAGGTCGGCATCCATACCACGCCCGGGCCGAAGACGTGCGCCGGACGCGAAGGTAGCTACGGCCACGAGAAGCAGGACGCCGAGCTCTTCGCGCAATGGGGCATCGACTTCGTGAAGTACGACTGGTGCACCGCCGGCCAGGTTTATCAGCTCGATCAAATGCAGGCCGTTTACAAGAAGTTCGCTGACGCGCTCGCCGCGACTGGGCGTCCGATTCTGCTCAGCCTCTGCCAATACGGTATGCAGGACGTGTGGAAGTGGGGCGCGTCGATCGGCGCGCAAATGTGGCGCACCACCAACGACATTGAAGACAACTATTACCAGATGATGTTCATCGGCCTCGGCCAGAACGGGCTGGAGAAATACGCCGGACCGGGACACTGGAACGATCCCGACATGCTCGAGGTCGGCAACGGCAAGATGAAGGACGAGGAGTACCGCGCGCACATGACGCTGTGGTCGATCCTCGCTGCGCCGCTGTTCGCCGGCAACGACCTGACGAACATGTCTGCCGTGACGCTCGAGATCCTTACGAATCCCGAAGCGATCGCAGTCGATCAGGACTCGGCCGGCGTGCAGGGCCGCCGCGTGTGGCAGGAAGGACCGACGGAGGTCTGGATCAAGCCGCTGGGCGACGGCAGCAAGGCCGTCGCCGCTTTCAACCGCGAGACGCGCCCAATGGAGGTGCCGCTGAATTTCGCCGAACTGTCGCTGCCGGCGTCAATCCAGGCTCGCGATCTCTGGGCGCATAAGGACCTCGGTACCTTCCAGCAGTCCATGACCATCACTGTCCCGGGACACGGGTCGGCGCTGTTGAAGGTCAAATCAGCCGCAGCCAGGTAGCCGGTTGCGGCTGATGTCGCGCGCGCGGAGAGGCTGGTTCCGCTTCTTCGATTGGCTCACGACGCTAGTTCGCGATCTGGCCAAGAGAACCGCCGCAGAAGAAGCCAAGGAGCCCATTGAAGGAAAATCACGAATAGCAGTTGTCGATGAAGTGTGGCGCATGGCCACCCGTGGTGAACTCTTGACGCCCGAGGGTTGGTAATAGGCCTGCGGATTCTTCACGAATCCGAGTCCGTTTTCTAGGAACTAAGATGATCCTTATTGTGTCTAACGATTGGGGCCCGCCATATGAAGGCGAATTGACAGGTGACAGCAACGACGTGGAACTGGGCTACGCTGATATGGGCAAGATCGACTCTGAGCTGCGTTACACGCCTCCACGGAAAACAGAATTCATTAAAACGGGTGTTCTGTACCAATTGGTCGCCGTCCCCGCGTAGTTGATGATGTACGGCCCGGATGGGAAGACATTGACTGAAAAAGAAACCTTTGGGACATCGTGTGTGGCAGATTCAAGGCTCCCCAGGCCCTCCATGGACAACCGTGAATACCGCGATTCGGTGGCGTCGGCGACGCTCCTGACGATCCCTGCGCCGCCTGTCCGCCCCAGTCTAGGTGCTGGTTTGGAACTAAGGGAAGGAATCCATCGCAACACGTGGTCGTGCTCGAACACGAAGCCGCAGGGAGGACCAACAAAAGATGCAGCGAGGGAGCTTTTCTCTTTGGATTTGTGAAACCACGCGGGCGGCAACGTTGTTAGTCGCCCTTTTCGCCCCCACGCTCCTGTATGGCCAAGTTGACACGGGCTCTTTACTGGGAACGGTGAAGGACCAGTCGGGTGCCGTGATACCGGGAGCAGGGATCACTGTCGTCGATGAGGGAACAAACTTTGTGTACAATACGACGACTGGATCTGATGGAGGCTTTGTCTTCACGCCGATCAAAATCGGCACCTATTCAGTGAGTGCAGAAGCTCTTGGATTCCAAAAGACGACGCATGTCCATGTCGTCGTGAATATTCAACAACAGTCGGTTGTGGACCTTACCCTGACGCCGGGGAAGGTGACGCAGCGTGTCGTGGTGACGGCAGCACCGCCCTTGTTGCAAACACAGAATGCCTCGGTTCAGCAGGTTGTTACGACGAGGACAATCAACGACCTCCCGTTGAATGGCCGCAACGCGACATTTCTTGCCCAAATCAGCGCGGGCGTAACCTTCGGCCCGCAGGACTCGCGCGGATTGGGGGCCAGCGGGGCCTTCTCGGCCAACGGCGCCCGCGGAAATCAGAACAACTACATGATGGACGGCATCGATAACAATTCCGAGGTCGGCGACCTGATTAACCGCACGAATTATGTCGTTTTGCCGCCGCCCGACGCACTCGATGAGTTCACCGTGCAAACCAATAACTACAGTGCGGAATTTGGGCATTCTGCCGGCGCCGTTTTGAACACCACGACCAAAACAGGCACTAACGAGCTCCACGGCAACATTTGGGAGTTTCTTCGTAACGACAAGCTCGATGCCACCGACTTCTTTCTGAACAAGGCTGGGGTTCAGAAAGGTGAATTCCGCCAGAATCAATTCGGTTTCACGCTCGGCGGTCCGATCGTGCTTCCCCGCATCTATAACGGCAGAAACAAGACCTTCCTTTTCGCTTTCTACCAGGGAATCCGGATCCGTCAGGGAAGCACCCAAACCGCCACCGTCCCCACCGCAGCCGAACGCAATAGTGGCTACACGAATTTCCAGGATTTGATTACCGGCCAGAGCGGGAAGCCCCGCACCGACCTTCTGGGCCGTTCCTTTCCGCTAGGCGCAATTCTCGATCCCGGTACAACCCGCGCTGTTACCAAGGATCAGCTTGATCCGGTCACTGGACTTGTAGCTTCGGCCGATGGTTTCGTGCGCGACCCTTTCTTCAACGGATCTTTGAATGGCCTAAAGGATTTCACAACCCCGGGCGCGATCAGTCTGCTAAACCTCATTCGGGCCTCACGTCTTGATCCCAACTCCACCAAGCTCTTGAATCTCTACCCCTTGCCGACCACGACGAATCTGTTTGACAATTTCACCTCGGCCCCTGTCAACAGAGATGATAACGACCAGTTTGGGATTCGCGCTGACCACAACTTCAGCGGGAAGGACACGATGTTTGTCCGATGGATCTTCTCCAAGAGTCGGAACGATTTTCCGGGCCCTTTCCCTGGACTCGCCGACGGTCAACCCGACCGGCCCGGGAGCGGGACAACCAAAGCTCAGAATTGGGCTTTGAGCGAAACCCACATTTTCTCGAGCAACTTGGTCAATGAGGCCCGAATCGGCTACAGCCGTCTGCATGATGTCCGCTTACAATTCGACGGCAACGATCTCACCAATATCCCCGAGCAATTCGGCATCCAAGGAATTCCGCAGGTGCCGGAAAACGGCGGGCTGCCTCGCTTCAGCATTGGCGGGTTGGACGACCTGGGTACGGGACAATTTCTGCCCAGCGACAAGTGGAGCAACACGCTTCAGGCGACTGAAAATCTGACCAAGATTGCGGGTCGTCATTCCCTCAAGACTGGCTTTGAATTTCAGAACATTAGATTTCCCCTGCTGACGCCACCCAACTCCCGCGGCCAGTTCACTTCCAATGGCGTTTTCACTTCGGTCGTGAACCAGACAGATGGAACCACTGGCCGCGCGCAGTTCCTGCTCACGCCAATTCCCTCCACGGTGCCGGGAGGAGTCAATAACGTTGGCGGATTCAATCAAGTCATTGCCTCGAACATCGCGCCATTTGCGGATCTTCGGCGCAACTACTACGCCACGTATGTTCAGGACGACTGGCGCGTGTATCCCAAGTTGACGCTGAATCTCGGCCTGCGCTGGGAGTACTTTGGAAGACCCATGGAACACTTCGACGCCATCGCCAACTTCATTCCCGGTTCGAACTTCCAGGGCGGACAGTTTCTCTTCCCGGCTAGACGGAAGAAGGAGGTTCCACAGGCTTTCATTGATCAGCTCGCGAAAGATAACATCATCTTTACCCCAACAAACGGGTCACCCTGGCAGAAGTCGTCGCGCGGAGATTTTGGTCCGCGATTCGGCTTTGCTTATCGTTTAAAATCGAAACTCGTTGTCCGCGGAGGTTACGCGATCTTTTACGGCGGGGCGGAGACGCTGGGCCTAAGCTCGTTTGGGGCCAATAATTTCCCGTTCCTGGTCTCATCCTCCTTTAACAACCCCAACCCGACAAATCCCATCACGCCAGATAACTCGATTGGAACGCTGGAGAACGGGCTGCTGAATGTTCCTCTGAGTGCCTCCAGTGCCAAGACGTTGAGCGGGATCAGTCTGATCGGAGCCCAATTCCACTGGAAGGACGCGGGTACGCAGAACTACAACTTCTTTGTGGAACACCGGCTCAGCGCCTACACGACGGCCAAGGCAGGGTACTCAGGTTCGCAAACGCGCCATCTTTTGATTACGCTTCCGGCCAACACAGTCGCGCAAATTCTACCCCCCGGCGTCAATTTGCAGAAAAACGTTTTCTACCCCGACCTTGGGCAGGGTGGGAGCATCCAGACGGCGAGTGGGAACGCCAACTACAATGCTTTGCTCCTCAACATCGAGCACCGGGCGGCGGATCTTTCGCTGCTCAGCAACTTCACCTGGTCGAAGTGCCGGAACGACGGACGCGATCCACTCATCACTACGGTCTCTGCAATTTTGATGTCCGGAGGATTTTCCACTTCAGCGGAGTTTATAACCTGCCCTTCGGCCGGGGACGGCGCTTCTTGAACAAATCGGGAGTCCTCGATTATCTGTTGGGGGGATGGTCAACGAACTGGATCGCGACGGTGCAGGACGGTCAGCCGTTTACTATCGGGTGTACCATTGCAACAACATCAGGGCTGGGATGCAATGCCTTGGTGACTCCTGGACAAGACCCCACGAAGAGGACTCCGTTAAGCGGCGGGGACGACCGGCCGGATCAGTTCCTGAATCCGGCAGCATTTGCGAATCCACCAGTGGCGACGATGGCCGGGCAGGCCGATTTTGCGCCGTTGGGGGGCGCACCGACTCAAGTCACAGGACCTCCCTTCCATCGCCTCGATCTCTCGTTTTTCAAGAAGATCAGGACTACGGAAAGGACGCATCTTGAGTTCCGCGCCGAGTTTTTCAATCTCACCAATACACCGAATTTTGCTTTGCCCTCGCGTCGGAACTTCACGGACACCGCGAACTTCGGAAAGATAACTAGCACACGAGATAATCCGAACGATCCGAGGGAAATCCAGTTCGCTCTCAAATTTTATTTCTAACGTGGGTCTTCCTTTAGTACCTTCGTCGTAGGGTTCTGTCATTTTATGGCAGGATATTTTCGGACACATTGAGTTGGTCTTTTATTCGTGCGGCTGGCGACGCGATTTCAAAAGCCTCCAACTTTTCTGCTTGGTTCCGGCTTTGCCGGGCTAGGGGATACGTATCCGAAAGAGAAATCAGCGTTTCTGCATGGCTGGCAGGGCGTTGTGCCGTCTGGCAAGGGAGCCTCTCGTGTGCCCTTGAAGCCGAGAGGCAGGTTCGAAGGTGCCCGGTTCGTGGCTGGAACCCAGCGTCTTCCGTCTGATGGGGTCCAACATGGTTGGCTACGATTGCGCTCCGATTGCCATTCATCGCTGAGGGCAGGTGTGTGGTAAGAGACCGGCACCCACCCGATTGTCCTCGCTCTGCACAAGACGTGCAGGGGCAGGATGCCTGGTCATCAACCAATTGCGAATCAGAGCAACGCCCTTCGAGGAGATCTGATGCGAGGAGAAATCCGAGCGCTCAAATACAGTCGCCGGGATGTA
>QIAU01000041.1 GCA_003225055.1 Acidobacteriota bacterium | reverse complement strand
AGAACAACCGATCGCTTGCTTGCGTACATTCAAAAGGCCTCCTATGCGCAGAGTTCCTCCAGTGTGTGGCGGCCTCCATTGAGTACGCCACAACAGTTGCAAACTCCGTATTACACTCATCGGCCAGATGTGGACGCCTAGATTATTCAGCCTGCTGAGCCGGCGTCTATGGACCGGCGCTTCGCGAATTTGCTGTACGTGAAGATTGTGCAAGTCCTTCTCCATTTCGCGAAGGTCATCCTCGACTTCACTCATAGGAACCAGGAATACTTTCTTCCGCGCCGCATGAACTAGTCGCAAAGTTTTTTCCGAGCTGGAATGTTTATCGCGTCTCGAAGCCTAGCTATGCGAATTTGGCGCGACTGTTGCATCCGACCGTATCACGTGCAACGATAAATGATAGCCGATGATGCAATCTAGCCTCGAAACTGTTGCAAAATCCTCATCTGTAACAATTTTGGCGGTGTCAAGCTCAGTTTCGAGCACACTAAGGCAAGCTCTCAGGAAGAGCGGCCTTTCACTTTAATTGAGGTTTGCCAGCCAACTTCGGGCTCGCTTGTAATCGTCAGGGCCAAGGCAACCCGACCCATCGGTCTCTTCGATCGCAACGCGTCAGTTGATCATGTAAGAGAGAGTTTGAGCGGACGTGAAAACGAATCAAGAGCACAGACTCGTATGACCATTCCCTCGCCGAATCTCAGGTCCAAAATCCCAGCTCACGCCAGCGTTCTATCGCCTCCAGGCGATCCGTGGCGCCCACCTTGCGCAGCATCCGGCGAACGTGGTTCTTAACTGTTTGCTCTGCGAGATTGAACGTCGCAGCTATTTCCTTGTTCGTGAGGCCTTCGCTGAGCAATTGCACCAGTTGCTGCTCTCTTCGGGTGAGGCCGAGATTTTGGCGGACTTGCACTCCTGGACGCCAAGCTTCCGAACCCGCTACATGATCGAAAAGGGCTCGACACAATGTAGGTGGACACACCGCCTCTCCATTGGATACGGCCCGAATCGCGCCCGCAACATCCGCCGCTGAAGCATCCTTCAGTACGTAGCCCGTCACACCATGGTGTACAGCGGTCAGAAATTTTTCCTGGTCAGCGTCCATACCGAACATTACGATACTGACCGCAGGCAGATTACGCCGCACCTCCAACAGCAGCTCGCCGGTCGACAAGGCAGGTCCCAACGAATCACACAACAGCACATCTGGATTAGCGGCAATGACCTCTGACAAATTCTGCAATGACGGAGTACCTGCGCCTACAACCCGAATGTCGCTCCTTCTCGCCAGGACGCGAGCGAACAGCTCCCGCAGTAGCCGGCTCTCCGCCAGCAGAAAAACTCCGACCCCAGACTTCTCCCTGCTCATAACAGTGACCTTGCATCAGCGCGCTGAATGGAAGACTTGTTAGCAAACTACTGCAGACATTAGGAGAAACCCACAGATCGTTGAACGTGTCGTGGCATTGTTCTCATTCTCCGTAGAGGTGTCGATCTACCTGCCAAATGTGTATGGTTTGGATCAACGGGTTTGCGAACTGTAGCGATTTTGCGTCTATCTGTGAATGGGGATTTTCCCGTATATCTACCGTGTTCGCTACCGGTCACTTCGCGACGTACGTTTCCAGAACCTCTGCACCACCTGCTCTTGTGTCGACCTGTGCTTGGGCCGATAGGAACTCGTCGACGCCAAGGTCATGCGGCGTTCGGGAGAAGACTTTGGTGGGGTTGACGAGCTTGATTTCTAAATGTCCGCGCATGTAGCCGAAGCTGGCGCAGTTCGTCCTCACTAAGACTGACGAAATCCTGACTTGGGAGCACCGGAGCACCGCAAAAAGACTGGGAAGGATATCCGGTTCGTGGAACTGTGCAGATAGCTGTGCGAGATATGGGCGGGACAGTACCGGCGCTTGGAAAACCTGAAGTCGTTCGACGAATTCCTGGAGCGTCTTCCCCGGAATCACGGAGGAAGGCTACTACCTTATGTCGATCCACGAACATTTGCCGCTGTAGGTCAGGAAGGACTTGAAGGAGGGTGGACTCGAGGAAAGGGCTTAGAACTGCGAAGGTGGCGCGAGCGGAGGGTCAGCACTTCGATTGAGCAACCTGGCTGCACAAAGCGCAGGAGATACCAGGGAACAGCTCACGCGGGCGGTGGAGAAAGAACTGGCGGGGCACTATACAGAACCGCACCAGATCATCTATTTCAAAGTCTACAGAAGCCAAATCCCAGTCATCGAGCAAGCTCTAGAGGCCCGCAGCGCTGATGCTGGGGACCGATAAATTCCGGGGTACTGTCTCGAAATGTTCTGTGCAGACTCCCTGGCGAGAGCTAACCTGGAAAATCGGAATCGAGATACTGTTGCAGTCCACTAGCAGGTTGTTCAAGTCTTTTCCCAATGGGCAGAAACACACACATTCCGTGGACAGTTGGGAGGAAAGATTGTGTGAGAGTTAGATGAGACAAGGCTGAGCGGTTCTCTCTGGATCGTGAATCGTACAAGCAACTGTAGTGCTTAGAGTCTTGGAAAGAGATTGATGGAAGTCCCAATCCTGTGTCGACGCGCGGAAGCTTGTATGCGGGAGGTGTGTGGTAGTTCCGGACTCGTCCACAAAGTTCGACTAATCTCTGCGCAGTCATACCGTACCGCCAGGGTGGGCGGCAGTGGCTGATCGTTCCTACGTTGCGGTCACGCTCACGTTGTAGGTTCCCGCTAGAGTGTCCCCAGAGTTGACAGAATTGACGCAACTGTTCGAACCCCGCCACAGAGCAAAGCGCCACCAACAGCGGTAGACTGACAAATGCGAGTATCCTGCGACTCGGACGCTTTTTGAAGCCATTGCCCGGAAAAAAAGCGATCAGGAAAGGGCTGCCTGCAGGACGTTAAGCGGGTCTCAACCAATCTGAAGTGTTTTGAAAACAATACGCTGGACTTGAACCCGCAATTTGCAATTAGGGAAGGGCGGAAAAGCTGACAACTGATTTTCAGGTACTCACATCAGAGCTACTTGCGTATAATGATGCGTCTCCTTGTCGGGTCAATGCGCCTTTTCCTTCGTCTACTTTTTGTATTAATGACACAGAACATCCATATGAAAATTGCGCGTCCCGTTTCTCTGCTCCTCACGGTTTGTTTTGCCTTTTGCGTGTCCATCAGATCCGAGGCTCAGCTGGGTCATTGGCAGGGCTGGTGTGAAGTTGGAGGCCACACTGACGAGACAGCTCCGAATTTTGTGCAAGCTTCGTATCCGTCGTGCACGGTTAACGTCTATCTGTCGGGAACAACCAATCACGCCGTCATCTATTCGGATCTGCAGTCGACCGTGCTGCCCAATCCATTTACCGCGAGGGCGGATGCCTCATTCGGATTCTATGCGCGGCAGGGAGTTGCATACGACGTCTTGACCTCGGGCGCGGGCATGCCCGTTCCATTCAAGTATTCCTATGTAATGACCTCGGGGCAGGGCGGGATTGTGTCTTCGCCCGCGGCCTCGCAGACGATTACCGGACACACGCTGACATTGTCTGGCTCAGCTCCACTGGTAGTGGAAAGTGCAGCTTTGCTAACAGCCACTAGTACTCAG
>QIAU01000040.1 GCA_003225055.1 Acidobacteriota bacterium | reverse complement strand
GGCCCGCTAAATTGCTGAAATCATTATAGATGATTCGGCTGTGCAAAATCACGGGGCTAGAAGGCTAGAAGGGACGGTTGCCTTGGTTGTGAAGCTCCCCGCTTCCAAGAGCGCTCGGCGTCGATCTAACTGCCTGCAAGAGCCGCGCGCGAATAGCCGGTAGAGCGCACATCCGTTAAACTTCCCCCGAAATGGCCCGCACAAACCGAAACCTGCCTCATACCTTCACACCGGCACTGCAAGCGGTTGCTAATTTGGCGCTACAAGACTTGAACAGAATTTTCCTCGGAGGACACATGTCAGCTATGAGCGCCCACGATGAAATCGAAGTTGCGCCCGTTAACCGGAAACCGAGTGTTTTTTATCGACATCTCGCGCCTTTGCGGAAGGACTTCGTGTCGCTGCTGGCGGACAGCTACCGCCGATACTTCAAGCTGGCTCTCGCCCACCCGCGCCAGACCGGACGCGACCCTGACCATTGGGCGTCGGATCAGCTTCAGCCCGATGTCGGCTCGGTGCTGGAATGGATTCACAACTGGTACATCCTGGCGTGCGATGGCGAAAATCAATACGTCCGGCATATGGGGACAACCCCTTTGGTCCCCGGACAAACTGTTTCGTTATCCATCCCAACCATCATTCCGCCCTTCCCGCCGCCGACATCTTGGCGCGCGCCCGCTTGGCTCTTTGAAATCTCCCTAGCATTGGTTGGCATCGGACTACTAAAGGAGCAGCACGTCCCGGTAAGAGATTCCGAGGAGAGATTGGGAGAGGCTCACACTCGTTTGCTACTAAAGGGGGCCCGGCGAGTTTTCTTGTGGGACTTAGGCGCGGCAATTAAAAGAGTGCGGGACGAGGAAACCGCCGCCGCTGGTGCGATTCGAGTAGAGGCAGTCAGCGGTCAACGGCGAGGGCCGAACAAACGGAAGGGATGGGAGCAAAGACTCAAACTTTACGACGTCATTCAGACGGTCCTGAGCGCCAACCCCAACCTCCAAGGAATGAAATTCTGTGCTGAGTTAGACAAGCGACATGCGCAGCCGCTCTGGGATTGGATGAAAAGCGGAGAATGGCAAGCGGGGCTGACGTGGAAAGAAGCATGGGGTAAAACGAACCTGCGCCGGAAAATCCGCCGCGTACGCCAAGAAGCACAAAAGGGGAGTTGAAGTTCGCTCGCTTGACTACTCGGGTCTTCCGACGGGCGGAAATACATAATCGTACCCAGAGAGTGCGTTAGCCTACTCGCAAAATAACGCAAGTAGTGCTTCGGAAGTCTTACTAAAAAGAGGACTTAACTGGTCCTGCCTACTTGCAAAGTAAATGCAAGCAGGAAAGCCCGCTAACGCAACGAAGCGGCGACGGAGCTGCTCGCAAATAAAGCCGAGTACTACAAAGCACGGGATAAGATTCGTATCCTCGCGAGCATGGCAAGGTTTCCACGCCGGAAACGCCGCAATGCTCACCTCGCTCCGATCGCACGGCTTTCAAATCGCAGTCAATCTGCGCGTGAAAAGGCACTGCACCACTGCTGTCCTAATTAGGCGGCGAACCAACTAGCCGCCGCTGAAATCACGGCACATAATACGACTTCCTGACGTCTGCCCTGGGGCAGGTTGGCCATCGCAAATCGCGGTTCTGGACCGGTATGCTGTCTAAGTTGGCACCGTCTTCTTACTCTGAATTTCGGCGATATTCGAGAAAACTGGCATCGTTCGTTAAGTTGCTGTCCAACTCTAACCCAGGCCTAAATTCAATTGCTCCAACGGGGGCGTCACCGGAGGCGGTTGAAACGGATTATCGATCCAGGTCCACAGGTCCCGGTACACAAACAGTTGCTGCCGCAACAGCGCCACCAGGTTGGAGAGCGACCAGCCGAACGTCGCTCTCAGTTGCAGATACTTGATCAGCAACATGGCAATCAGCGCCGTCCAGATCTGGGTCTGCAGCGCATTCTCCGAAGTCCCCACGAACGTCTTCACGCGTAGGTTTTGCTTCAGCGCCCTAAAAAACAACTCAATCGCCCAGCGGTCCTTGTACACGGCGGCCACCGTGGCTGCCGCCAAGCTCAGGTGGTTGGTCAAGAACACCAGCACCTGATCGCTTTGCTCGTCGTAGTACTCCACCCGGCGGAAAAAGCAGTCCACTCCCGCTTGGGCCAGTTTGTAAAAGAAGATGACCTGGTCCCGTAGCACTCCCTTGCGCTGCGGAATCTCGCGCTCTTGCACCACCGCGTAGTCCGCGTTGTCCTTCAAGCGGGTCACAAAGAACACGCCCTCCTCGCTCAGCCTCGCAAACCACAGGTAATCGGTGTAGCCGCGGTCGATGGCCAGAATAGTCCCGGGCGCGAAATGCAACTGCCGCGCCACCCGCACTTCATGCTGCTTGCCTTCGGTTACCACGGCAAAGCAGGGCAGGTGTCCGTCATGGTCCAACAACAAATGCAACTTCACCGCACCTTTCGTGCGCCGAAACTGCGCCCAATCAAACACCGACGCGCACAGCGCAATCACCGTCGCATCTAAACTCAGCAGCTTGTTCTTGAACCGGAACTTCCGTTTCTTTTTGCCCGGCTGACTGGCTACGACGTGTTGGCATTTCTCCAGCAGTTGGTAAAACACCGTCTGGTACAGCTGCCACGGTCGGTGTTCGTTAGCATAGGCCAAGGTCGATCGCGCCGGTGCCGCCGGCAATCCCAAGTGTTTTAACTTCCCTTCGCTGGCGGCCAGTCCGCCGCAAATTTCGCGCAGCGATTGCGCCCGGCCCAACTGGCAAAACAACATGGCCACGAACTGCCCCCAGCAGGTGAAACCCCGCGCATGGCGCTCGGCTTTGTGCTTTCGTACCGCGAGTTCAAATTCCAGGCGAGAAAAAAGCTGCAGGATCTGCGAGAATATGCTGCATACTCGATTCAAGGCTGAGCCTCCTTAAGTTTGTGATTGGTTTCTGCTGAAACCCAACCTCAACTTACCAGAGGCTCAGTCTTCTTTGTGCCAATTTTCAAAATCGCAATTTGGACAAGAGTGTGTCTGAACTTATCTGGAACTTCGGCCTAGGGACTTTGACTCAGGCGGATCGAAGCCCCGTCGCCCCATGAATCAGGCGCTGCGCCTG
>QIAU01000039.1 GCA_003225055.1 Acidobacteriota bacterium | reverse complement strand
CTGGATTCTAGCAATTCCCCCAACCCTGATAATAACGTTTTGCGCGACTTCAGTTTTGAGAAGGGGCTGCTAGGGAGATTTATTTCCCTCGATTCCCTTTCCAAATCATCTGACGCCGTTTTGCTGATTACCGAGGGGAGCCGTAAAGCCCCTTGCCTTCAGATTTCTGAGGAATGCTGTCAAGGAGAAATTGACTTTCCACAGGAAAATTCACCCCCCCTCCTGCACAGTTTTCAAACACGTTTCTCACAACGCCACCGCTTTCGTTGCTGCCACCAGCGGCGAGTTGTGTTTGGCCAAGGCCGCCAGGTAGACGTTCTCGTTGTACGCCACCTGCTCCTTCCAGCAGCGATAGATAATACGAATCCATTTAAAGGCTAACGCCCGCACCGCTGCGTGGTGCTTCTTGCCTCGACGGCACTGCAGTTCATAGTAGGCGCGCGCCCATTGCGATTGGGGGATGGAAAGGGCGGCCCACTCGTGGAAGCTCTGCCGTAAGAACTTCGAACAAGCAAAGCGGAAATGAACCCAACTGCTTTTCCCGCTACTCTCGCTGACCGGGGCAATCCCCGACAAGATTTGTACTTCGGCGGCGTCTTGATAGCGCTCCCGCTGCGAACCGAACGCCGCCAGCAGCCGTGGCGCCATCACCGCTCCCGCTCCCGGCAGAGAATCAAAGATGAAAAAATCGGGATGCGCTTCGGCCGCCTCCTGAATCTGCCGATTTAAACCTTCAATACCCTCATGGAGAACCTGAATCAGTTGCACCGACACCTTCACCACCGCTACCTTGGCCTCCACCACGGCGCGATCCTTCAGCGCGGGCATGGCCTCCCCAATGGCTTTGATCCGGTTCTCGATCAGCTCTTCCTTGCGACTGTGCTGCTTGCGAAAAAAACTCCGCAAGGTGTCCGGTCGCGCCGTTTGCAGCGCTTCCAGCGTGGGCCAGCGCTCCAGCAGGGCGCAGACCAGAGGACTATCCACATCCCCAAACCAGCGCGGAATCTGCGGATAGTAAATTTTCAAGTGGGCTTCTAAACGATTACTCTGGGCCGTCTTCTCGTCGACCAGCTTGCGCCGCTCCTCCACCAGATTCTGGATGCGCCGCGTAGCCTCCGTATCCGGCGACAAGCGGCGCAACTTCTCCCGATGCCTCTGCAGCAGATCCAGCAGTAGATCGGCATCGCTGGGATCACTTTTGGCCCCTGAGGAATAAAACGCTTTCCGCAAGTTGGCGGTCATGGCCGGCGGCACCGGAAAGATGTGCAGCTGCTCGTACTTGCTCAGCAGGAACACCAAGGCTCCGCGGCTCTGCTCCACCGCCACCGCAATCGGTCGACCGGCAAAGCGCTGACTCATCTGCGCGGCCCAAGCCTCAACGGCCTCCGGCATATGGTCCACTTCTCCGCGCTCACAGGTGCTGGAGTTGGCGTCTTGCAGGCTCCAGACGTGCTTTTGGTCCGCCCAATCAATGGCCCAAAAAGCGGCATACTGGATTTCGGGTTGGTTTTGACTCATGAGTTTTCTTGACTCCTTCCTGGAATTACGAATGTGTTGGTGGCTCTCGCTCCCTCATTGCAGGTCCGTCTTTTTTGTTCGAAATCCTTATAGCAGAGTCATTGGCCCGAGCCTGACAGTATCTGAGTATTCGTCGCAACAAAGCGCATCCCGCGGCTGAAAATCTGGGCGTAAACATCGAGTGTTAAGAAAAATTATTCATGACCTCGGGACGCCTGCCGCCGACAGTGTAGCCGGTCAGCAAACTCAAATTTTTCACATTTCCACAGCCACGCGCGCGCAACAACAACTGTGGATATCTCCCTTATTGATACTTTTCCCAGAATCACTATAAGGAAAATGTGCGGCAGAAAAAGGAGCCCCTACTGAACGCAGCGAAAATCGGTCGACTGGCCCAGCCGGTCGCGTAAAACGCTAACCAAACGACGGACGTTTGGTCTATACTTGTGTCAGTAACTGAGGTAAGCGACCGTGACCAAGCCGAAGGACCTTGTCCAGGGGACCTTGGACCTTTTGATCCTGAAAACTGTGGCGCTGGAGCCGATGCACGGCTGGGCCATCGCGCAGCGGATCCGGCAGATTTCAGGGGAGGTGTTGCACGTCGGGCAGAGTGCTCTTTACCCCGCTCTGCACAAGCTGGAACAACAGGGCTGGATCAAGTCGGAGTGGAAACTCTCAGAAACAAACCGCCGCGCAAAGTATTACTCGCTCACGCGCGCTGGGCGCAAAGCGCTAGCTGACGAAGCAGAGAACTGGGAACGGCTGTCGGCGGCCATTTCTGCTTTGGTTCGGGCGGTTTAAACGGGGAGCAACGATGTCACGTTGGCTAACGCAGATTCGCCTAGCTGTTCGCTCCCTATTCCGCAGACCGCAAGTCGATCTGGAACTCGACGAAGAATTCCAGTATCACCTGGAGCGCCAGATCGAGGACAACCTCCATCGCGGGCTCGCACCGGAAGAGGCGCGCTATGCGGCGATGCGCGAGATGGGCCCAATCGCCAAAAGCAAGGAGGAATGCCGGGACGCGCGGCGCGTAAATTGGATGCAGGACCTAGCACAGGATTTGCGTTACGGCCTGCGAATGCTGCGCAAATCTCCCGGCTTCACCACCGTCGCCGTGCTCACCCTCGCTCTCGGCATCGGCGTCACGACCGCGATCCTCAGCATCATTGACCCGGTCTTATTCCGGCCGCTGCCCTATGCCAACTCCGATCAACTCGTATCTGTCGGTTTCAGACACGCGGTCGAGCCTTTCGAGTTCATGTTCGGAAATTTTTACTATGATTGGTCCGATCACCAAACCGTCTTCACCGAGATGACGGCACAGAGCGCTGTGCCGAGGCCTTGCGACCTCACGGATCGCGATCCGATGCGGCTCACTTGCAGCTACGTGCATCAGAATTTCCTTCCCACGTTAGGCATCAGACCCGTAGTAGGGAGCAACTTCACAACAGACGACATGCTCCCTGACGCGCCGCTGACCGTGATGTTGTCGTACGAGCTCTGGAAGAGCCGTTATAACGAACAGCCCTCAATCGTTAACCAGGTCATAGAAATTGATGGTGGCAAGGCACAGGTAAAAGCAGTCCTCCCCCAGGATTTTGAAATGCCATCTGCGCAACCGACTGATTTGTTGCTTCCCAAGCAGGTCGATGTCTCTGCTGTGCGCGCCGGCTCAGTGCCAGAAAACATGCGAGTTTTCGCTCGCCTCAAGTCCGGAATTACGTCGTGCACTTGGCGATCCCGCAAAGAGCGCACCACTAGGTGCAAATCGCTCAAATGCACGACGTGCTCCCCGTAGCCTGGATTATGCTCGGTGCGGTAGTAGTCGTGTTGCTCGTGTGTTGTGCGAACGCGGGCAGCCTGTTTCTTGCGCGCACAGCCGCACGTGAGCAGGAATTCGCAATCCGCGCCGCATTGGGCGCTGGAAAGAGGCGGATCTTACGTCAAACGCTTACCGAGGGACTGCTCGTGTCTCTTGTGAGCGCCGTGGTTGGCTGCATTTTGGCAGAAGCGTTACTCCGGATCTTCATTGCGCTCGCACCAGACGGCTTGTCATTCCTGCGAAAAGCCACGCTCGATTTGCGTATTCTTGTGGCAACGCTGGTAGTAGCTGTCGCCTGCGGAATCGCGTGCGGTTTGTTGCCAGTCTTGGGGCTGCGCTCCGTTGGGATTGCCGCGAGATCGGCGCAGCCCAGCAATCGGCCTAAGCTTCGCCGAATTCTCGTCGTTGCGCAGATCGCATCCAGCGCTGTTTTATTATCCGGTGCAGTTCTTCTTTTGCGAAGCCTGAACAATATCGATCGGCAGGATTTGGGTGTTAACTCAAATCATGTTCTTACCGTATCCGCGTCACTATCGCCCCGTCGCTACAATACGACTGAAAAGCGCATCGATTTCTTTCGCCGTGCCATTGCTGCTCTGCGTGGCATTCCGGGAGTCACTTCTGTCGCGATTACGGATTCGCTGCCACCGAATGGCACGCGTTATTGGTACTCCTCAATGGCGATTGCGGGAAAGCCGCCGCTTTCATCTGAAGATATTGTCAGTGCACGAGCTGTTACGACAGACTATTTCAACGCTCTGGGTATACGCATCGTTCGGGGTCGAGGATTTTCCGATGCGGACGCTAAATCTACCGAGCACCTGATGGTCATAAACCAAAAACTGGCCGCGTTGATGTTCCCGGATCAAGACCCGCTCGGCCAGCAGATTCGCCCAGAGAAGGATGGACCTTCTTATCGTGTCATCGGCATCGCGGCCGACGTGCGGAACGATGGATTAACCCAGCAAACTCTACCTGAGTACGACACTTTGCTCGGAGCAATTCCGGACGAGTGGACGGATCGAAATACCTACGCTGGGACGCTAGTTATCCGAAGTGCGTTGTCCACAAAAACCGCTGCACCATGGATCCGTCAACGGGTTGAGGAGATCGATCCTTTGATACCGATCGAACTGCACAGTATGCAAGCTGAGATCAGCACGCTTGCGAACCGTCCTCGTTTTGAGACAGTCCTGCTCGGCTTTTTTGCTGCCACAGGGCTGCTCATGGCTTCCATCGGCCTATATGGCGCCACTGCGTACACTGCCACGCGACGCACTCACGAAATCGGAATCCGAATAGCATTGGGGGCTACCCAAATCGACGTACTGCGCTTAATCATGCTCGAGGGACTGCGGCTGGTGTTTCTGGGAGGTGGCAGTTTTGTTTGTGTCGCTGTATTACTGGCACTTATTGCCATTGCAGCGATTTTTGTGCCGGCCATGCGCGCGATGCGCGTCGAGCCCATGGTTGCGTTGCGATATGAGTGAGAGCAAGTCACTCGCGGGTTTTCGTTGAAACTGATTGCAGGTTTCGGTTCCAATTCGGCAGGGTTCGTATGCTTGAGGCGCAGCAGCTAACAAAATACTACGGAGCCGCGCGCGCTGTTGCGGACATCAGCTTCTGCATTCAGCCGGGTGAAGTGCTCGGCTGTCTCGGGCCAAACGGATCGGGCAAAAGCACAACCATAAAAATGCTCACGAGCCTGCTGGAGCCGACGCACGGAGAAGTGCTTTACGGAGGTACGCGAATCCGCGATAACCTCGTCGGTTACAAGAAACTGGTTGGCTACGTTCCGGAAGAGCCCAACCTTTATCCTTATCTCTCTGGCCTCGAATACCTGCAGCTTGTCGGGAATTTGCGCGAAATCGAAGCGAAAGCCCTGAAAGAGAAAATCGACACGCTGCTGAATTTATTTTCGCTCAATGTTCAGAGGCATTCGACGCTGGGTTCCTATTCAAAAGGGATGCGGCAGAAAATCCTGATCATTGCCGCCCTTTTGCACGATCCAGAGATTCTGATTTTTGACGAGCCGCTTTCCGGCCTTGATGTGACCTCCGCGCTGATTTTCCGGAATCTGGTGCAGGAACTGGCGCGCTCCGGAAAAACGATTCTGTACAGTTCCCACGTGCTCGAAGCGGTGGAGAAAGTGTGTTCCCGTGTGATGATCATCTATCACGGCCGACTCATCGCAGACAATTCCGTCGAGCGGCTGCGGCAGATCATGGCCGCACCCTCACTGGAACAGGTGTTCGCCGAATTGGTGCAGCAGACCGACACCGCAACTGTGGCGCGCGAAATGATTGAGGCGATGAAGCAAAAATGAAACGCGAATGGCGGGCATTGTCAAACCTGCGCGCGAGTTTGCGCAAAAATCCATTTGCGTTGCTCGTTTGGCATTTCTTTTATCGGCTCTTCGCTGGCGAAGCTTTTTCGAGCGAAGACGATCTGCGCATGGGCATTGGGGGCATCGCGGCGATTCTGGCATCGCCGGGCGTGATTTTGCCGGTCCTTCTGCTGCCCAAGTATTCGAGTCTTCTGCGCTGGATGAGGGGAGTGCGGGAATTCGATTACAACACGGCCTCGATCCCCGATAAGTACATGTTCGTGACGTTCACCATGGTAGTGGTGGGAATTGTCGCCGCGCTCAAATGGGACAACATGTTTCCTGACCGATTGGATTATGCGAATCTGGCGCCGCTTCCCATCGGCACGCGACGCGTCTTTGGCGCGAAGTTTATTGGGCTGCTGCTCTTTGCCGGATTGTTCATTTCTTCCGTAAATTGCATGTCGACGATTCTCTTTCCGTTTGAGGCGACGGGCGATCAGACCAGAACGGGTTTGTGGCTGAGGTTTGTAGCTGCCCATGCTGTGGCGACCGCAGCAGGAGGCGCATTCGTGTTTTTTTCTGTCCTTGCGTTGGCAGGACTGCTGATGACCCTGCTTCCTTATCGGCGCTTCCGACAGATCTCGCCGATCGTGCAATTCGCTGTGGTGATTACGCTTGCGATGCTGCTTTTCTTAACGCCTGAGATCGGCACGCTGGTAGGGAGCGCCGGCGGAAGGGGACGCGCCTTCGTGGACTGGTTGCCGACAGTATGGTTTCTTGGCCTGTACCAGGCATTGTCGTCGGCGCACGCTAGTGCGAATTTTGACGCCCTGTCGATTCGTGCGATTGTCGGGCTGAGTACTGCGGCAGGAGCCTCGTTATGTTTCTGGATTGCGAGCTACCAGCGATTTTTCCTGCGTATTCCTGAAAGTGCTGAGGGTCCGGCAAATGGAGAAGGAAAGCTTGCACAATTCAAGGA
>QIAU01000101.1 GCA_003225055.1 Acidobacteriota bacterium | reverse complement strand
GGGATACGTATTATCCCTTTTCTAGCGGCACGCCGAGGTCAGGGACGACTCATCTCGCCCTAATTCCCTGACCCCGGCGTGACGAGCTGAGAAACCGAAGCTGACCGTTGCAACCCTGACGCGTCGGATCCGGACCCGCTTCTAAGGCGTCTGGATCTGTAGCGTGCGTAATTAACAAATGGAGTTACGTGTATGTGGTTTTGGACCGACCGATTTTGGACCGAACGACTCCAGCGAACCGCCAATACTAACTTAGGTTGGGTTTCACCCACCTCGGCAGAGTTCGACTTGGCTCCTGCCATTGGGAACACATCGACCAGCGCAGCCTCGGTGGATCACTCCCAGGGACATCGGGCAGATACCAATCGCTTCGCCTTCCACAACCTCCGTCCATTGATAAGTGCTTTTTCGAACGACCTGGCGATTGACCTGGGTACTGTAAACACTCGTGTTTATGCCCGTGGTCGGGGCATTGTCGTCAACGAGCCTTCGGCTGTCGCCATGAACACTGTTACTCACAAGCTCGAGGCCGTGGGCCAGGAAGCTTGGGACGGGATCGGGCGCACTCCGAGCAACATTGTCGTGACTAGACCGATAAAGGACGGCGTGATTGCTGATTTCAAACTCGCGCAGGCGATGGTGGACTATTTCATCCGAAAGGCCCACAAGCGAAGCACACTACGCCGCCCCCGCCTCATTATCAGCATACCGTCTAACATCACCCAAGTGGAGCGGCGAGCCGTAACCGACTCCGCTCATCGCGCTAAGGCGGGTGAAGTGCACCTGGTAGAACAGGCGATGATGGCTGCGGTCGGTGCGGGAATGCCCGTCTCCAGGCCCGGGGGCAACATGATCATAGATATCGGCGGAGGCACCACCGATATTGCCGTAATCTCATTGAACGGCACCGTCTACTCCCGGTTGTTGCGAGTCGGCGGGAATCATATGAACGAAGCCATCGCAGGATATGTCAAGAGAAAGCACGGTCTGCTCATCGGAGAACGGATGGCAGAAAGAATTAAGATTGAAATTGGCTCGGCTCACCGGCTGCCGGAGCCGCGCACGATGGAGGCGAAGCGAACAGACTTGATTGAGAACCTGCCCGAAAATGTTGTCTTGGACGACAGCGAGATTCGTGTGGCTCTTGATGAACCGGTTTCTATGATCGTGAGCGCGATTCGAGATGCGTTAGAGCGCATACCTCCGGAGCTCGCTGGTGATATCAGTGAGCGCGGCATCGTCCTCGCTGGCGGCGGTGCGTTGCTTCAGCAGATGGATCAGCGCATTCGAGAAGAGACTGGGGTCCCCGTTTCCATAGCGGATGATCCCTCTTGCTGCGTGGCGCTAGGGGCGGGCAAGGTCTTGGAGGACTTTCAATTCCTGCGCAGAATCGAGGTCGCGTAAAAGGAGGATCGCCGGGGCGACGCGCTGTGACAACACTACAACGCTAGCCAGCGACCGCTATGCCTTGCCAAAACTCCGTCCGGCCGTAAAGTCAACCTTTGCACAAGCTCCTCAACCCGCCAATGCTATGACTGTTTCCCATGTTCCGCTTTCTCCGCCTATGGTTGGGAGCAATCCTCAGGTTTTTTCGATCACCGCAAGAGCTGCTAGCGAAGAACCTCGCACTTCGTCACGTCAGTATGTTAAAGCGTCGAAACCGGCGGCCTAAACTGAGCGTCCGGGACAAGTTCTTCCGGATTCTGGCTCGGTGGTTCTGGTCCGATTGGAGAAGGTCACCCTTTGCGGTCGCTCCCGAAGCGGTGGTCGGCTGGCATCGTGCGGGCTTTCGCCTGTATTGGAGCATGATCCAGGATCCGCAAGCGGGTGGGTAGAAGGAGGATCTCCCGGGAAGTACGAGATCTGATTTTCCGCATGTGGCCGCGGCGAAGGCCAAACTACACGAACTCCCCACGGCGGCACACCGTCGGGAACATACACCATCACGGTAACTGGCACGTCGGCGTCTGCAAGCCATTCCACGAGCTTGACGCTCACCGTGCGGTGATGAAGCGGCAGCATGAGGGTGGAGACAGATGTCGAACATCATCGTGCTGATGGACGGCAACGAGGTTGCCTCGGCTACTCTTGGATTCTCTCGTCCCGATGTGACCTCAGCGTTCCCTGATGCGCCCCTCGATACCGGGTTTCAAGCCTCGTTGGACACGGCCAAAGTCCTGCAATGCCACACATTCGCTCACGGTAAGAGGAATCAACGTGAATGGAGCAGTCACAACCTTGCCGACGGTCCAGGTTACGATCAGTAACTAGCGGTTTATCTTGATCCCCACAGAACGACGACATTATTAACCCGACAAGCGAGAGCCGTGCCTTCAACACTCGATGACATGCCCATCGAGATTGCCTTCGGATAAGGGGCCACGGTGGTGCGAGCACGGTTATCGAGGACGGTGAGAACCAGGATTCCGCCGCACGCCAGCGGGGGACTCCTCTTGTTAGTGCAGGCTAGAGGCTTGGCAATATCGTACGGTCCTTTAGCCGCAAAGAAGAACTTTCCATCGAACCGTGCCTCTTCTGCCGCTTAACCGAGACTTTCTACTGGAGCGCGCTGGCGACGTTGGAGAACGCGGTGTTGGCATGCTGCCCGATCAGCCGGATTGTGCCGATCACAAGAATGAGAATCGTTGCCAGCATTACCGCGTACTCCGCGATATCTTGTCCGCCGTCTTCCAGCCAAAAACGATGCAGAACTGGAATCATCTTGGACCTCCCGTGTGGGCGGAACACGAAGACAGCGCAAATCGCGCCCTCGTGTTTGTGCCCCGTCAGATCTTGGCTGCTTTAGATTTCGAGCGTCCTGGGCCCACAAGCTCCATCTAAGGGGTGGCTGACAGCAATGCGTACACGGGGGAAATGGGGGAATTTGAGCGAAATGCGTGCCGCTCGCCCCTGGGACGGAAGAAATTATGTTCTCGACAGAGCGCCTTGTCAAGGATGCGGAACAGGATGCGGAACTGCGCCAACTGCACCCGCAAGAACAAGCCCACAAATGGCTAAACGGACACCGAAGTCTATAAACGTCGATTCGGTCGCTCTGCGACCGGCAGAACGTCAATCTCAGCAGGGTCCGCCAGTGGAGGCGTCATCAGAACGCCGGGCGGGATGAGGCTGTCGCTTCAGGTCGAAGCCTCAACGTTTCCGAACCTCTCGTACCGTTGCCAAAATTTTCTGAAAACGCTCATCATTATCAACTAGGGCAACGAGCCAAGCTGCATGCACCAAAGCCTGATGGTGATTCATCGTGGCGTTGGGCCAGACGATTACGATCTTATCTCCGCTGGTCGTGACCAGCTGGCAGTTGCTCACGTCGATCTCCTCGTCGTTCACGATCTTCAATATTGGTTTGGGCAATTGAAGTCCGCGCTACTCTGAGACCATACCCTTCGTTATCTTGCGGCCCGTAGTTACGAAAGGTTTAGACTGGGCATTGTCCAATTTCCAAAAAGTTGACGGTGTCTGCCCCGGGGAAATCGCTCGGGAAGGAGAAAGCCCTTCTTGGGGCGATGCTTCGGGTTATGCCTGAAATCAGTCGGGCAATTCGAAACCAATGACTGGGGGGACGGACCGAAGAGGGTGGGTTCGGGCCCTTAGGCGCCTAGAGTTTCGAGTTGATTGTTGTTGATGTCGTTACCACGTCGCGGATCGTGAAGTAATGCTGAAGCCTTGCACGTGAATACAGACGATGCGATCGCCGGCCGGCGCGGCTGCTCAAGTTTTGAGGCCCCTGTTTCGCCCAGCTGTACATCCAGCCATGACCAATCTAGCGCTGACTTGCTACGCACATCCCGAGGACTTGCGGGAAGTTTGCTATCTCATCGGTGAGGCATATCTGAACGGATAGTCTCGGGAAACGACAACTCCCGTACCTGTAACGCGAGTTTACTCGATTCGTTCTTCTGCCACAGCAGCAGGATCAATAGTTTAGCTGGAACAACACGATTTGCAGAATCGCAGAACTACAGTGGCATAACAAGTGCTGCTTCCTTCGCAGGCTCAGGTCACCGCACCTGACGCCCCGCTGTTTCGGGACGTACAAGAAATATAAAGAGGGGGGAACGTCCTCGATGCAACGCTTAACGCAAAATCAAGGAGGATGGTTTATGAAAAAGCAACAGTTATTCCCTCTGCTCGCAGTGCTCGTTCTGCTCGCAGCGGGATCGGTTCAAGCTCAGAATGGCGGGGTGAAGGCTAACATCCCGTTTGATTTCACTGCAGGAAGCAAGACTTTACCCGCCGGTGAATACCGCATCACTGCTATGAGCGATGCCGGAGGTGTTCTGTGGGTCGCAGGTAGCGGTTTTAGCAAGGGTTTTGTCGGCTCTCAGGCGGTTGAAAAAATTGCAGCGGCGACGAGCACCAGGCTGGTGTTCCACCGCTATGGCAACCGGTATTTCCTGTATCAAATCTGGGTGGAGGGTGAAAATCGCGGACGCGAACTGCCGAGGACGCGGTTGGAGAAGGAAGTGGCAAGCAATGCTCGGCCCAGTTCGGTTGCAGTACTTGCGTCCAAGTGAGTCGCAATAACCGAAGTTTCCACCACGCGTTTTGCCGCCCAGGTTGAATCAACGCGCCAACTGTCGGGGCTTCCCGCGAACCTCTGGGATGCCCTGACGCTTTAGTCGGACAGCCCCATTACCAACCATCGTTGCCAAACATCCATATGACGCTCCTATGGAACCCAGCTTAATCGAGATAGCCCCCACGGGGAAGGGCACGGTACCCGAGAAGGCCTGGTCCGGTTCTTCGATCTGGATTTTCGACAGATCTGGATTTTCGACTTGGATTTTCGACTTGACAAACGGGAGTCGCCTGACCAAGATGCTGCCCAAACAGAAGTTCGGGTTTCTATAGTTGCCCAAACGAGTGTTCCCTCATTAGCCGTGGACCTGGAATTGCAAATCGTCGCATCCGCGAACGTTGCTGTTGTTCGCTGCCGGGGAAGGCTTATCTACGGACCGGAAGTCGCCGAGTTGGGCCGCACTCTGCGACAGTTGCTGGTAACAACCAAGCAGATCGTGCTACAGATGGCTGAGGTGACCCAGATCGACAGTGCTGGAGTGGGAGCCCTGGGTGCAGCTTTCATGGCTGCTCACAATAGGGGAGGCACCATCAGGCTGGCGGCCCTATCGCCGAGAGTAAGCGAGGTTCTGCGCATAACCGGATTGGAGCGCCTATTCGAGGTGCACGCCTCCGAATCCGACGCCATTGAGACGTTTTTGAGACCCTCAAGAGATGTGGCGGTCTTCTGATTCGCCTTCGTGATCGCTCCCCTGAGAACTTGATTTTTGTTCGCTCATTTGCCGATGAGGAATGCGCTCACCATAAAGGCGAGTCCGACAGCACTACTGACGAAGGAAATCCTCCAGTATGCTCGCGTTCCTGTCAGCAGCGTAATGGAACATAGAACAATTGCGATCTCAAGAAAGATCTCAGAGGTATCGAAACGGCCTGCTCGACGAGTTGTAATTTCTACTTCTCTTTCAAAATCTTCGGCCTTGGCGCGAACCACCTCAGCCCCTTGTTTCTGGGCTTCCGCCTTCTTCCTAAAATCCTCCGCTACAGGAGCATCGCCGTTGATGAGTCCCGCCATTTCCGAATTTGCTTCGAACATGTGAGAGCGGATGTTCTTAGCCTGGTAGTAGGCCCACTGGTCGTTTGCTTTCGTCTGGATCAAGACTTCTTCTGTGTGGGTTCGATGCCCCAACATGGTCGCGAACGCAAGCAGCACGGCTATGATCGCCATCGTAAGGCCGATCGTCTTTTCGCCAGACTCCTTGGCCTTCTCTGACAATTCCTTGATCTCTCCGGGTTCCATCTCGATTTCCTCTGGTTGAAGTTGGCCGTCATTGTACGAGGAAAGCTCAAACAAGGGCAGATCTGAATGTTGGTACATCAAGATTGCCGGCGGTTTCGCCGGCGTGGCGGCTAGAGGAAACCATCGACTAATAGCCCTTGTCCACGTTTGCAGGACCGACAACGTCCAGCCCGGAACGAATGATGGTTGTTTCTGGATTGCGCGGTATGTCGGGACGATTTGCGGTGTAAAGGATTTCTCGCCAAAGAAATAGAAGTTTTCAGAATTCCTGGCGATGGGATGGCGGAGGCTCAAGCAGTTCGCCACCCAGACCGCATACGGCTAGGAAAAAGGTCAGCTCACATTTTCTCTTGGACAATAAGTAAACACTTATATAATATACTTGCTATATAAGCGAGGATTCAAGAATGTCGAATCTGGATGCCGCCTTCTTCGCCTTGGCCGACCCGACGCGTCGGGCGATTCTCGCGCGTCTCGCCAAGGGCGAGGCCACAGTGATGGAGCTGGCGGAGCCGTTCGAGATGACGCAACCGGCAATCTCCCAACATCTCAAGGTGCTCGAAGATGCGGGACTCGTTGTTCGTCGAGTCGAGGGCACGAAGCGCCCTCGTCGTCTCGCAAAGGGCGGTATTGAAGCGATGGACCAATGGCTTCGAATGCTGCGAAAAGCGCTCGAGAAAAACTACGACCGGCTGGACGAGGTTCTGGCCACGATGGAGAAGCACAAAAAAGGGGAAACGCGATGAGCAAGATGACGCTGAAGACCGAAGGCGATACACATGTGGTTGTGACAAGGCGCTTCGCTGCACCTCCGGAGGCCGTGTACCGCGCGCACACGGACCCGAAATTAATCCAGAAATGGTTGCTGGGTCCTGAAGGTTGGACGATGCCCGTCTGCCTGAATGAGGCGAGACCAGGCGGGAAGATCCGTTACGAGTGGACGAATGGCAAAGGCGGTGGATTTTATCTGACCGGTGAATATCTGGAACTGGAACCTTATCGCAGGATTGTTCATGTGGAGCGGATGCATCTGCCAGACCCTACGCCTGACAACCACATTGAAACGAGATTTGATGCGGACGGCACGGGGACGCTGATGACAATGCGAATGACGCTGCCCGATGCTCAAACCCGGGCGGCCATGCTCGCGACAGGCATGGAGCGCGGAATGGAAGCCAGTTACGTTCGCTTAGAAGCAATTATCTAGCTCGGTCGCGTCATCCGGACCCGTGTCCCCGGAAAACCGATGTGGTTGCGAGCCGGTGTTCTCTGCAGGGTGTTCACGCCCCGACTGGCTCGTAAAGAGAACATCTCGCGCGAACCCTGCTTACAGCGGCATTTAAGTCGAATCTCGCGGAACCGGCAGCGCGTATAGGGGCCGGAGCGGCCGTTACAACGATCCTGCTGCTTGCCAGCGTGCACGCACTTAGCCCGGATTCGATCCTTCATGGCGGGGTCGTGAGTGAATGTGCAAATGCAGGCCGACGACGGTTGCACGGGCTATACCGACGAGGTAAGTCCTGCTACTCCAACCGGTACCGCAATATCGAACTCGAGACTCGCGTCTGGCCTGCTGCGGTTAGTGTTAGTTTTCAAGACATTTCGCGATATTTGTTCTTGATCGCAAACCGTGCGCCGTCGTCTCCACCAGGTAGGCTTGGTCGACAAAATGTAAATAATCGTGTCTACGTAACCCACGCGCATGTGGGTCCGATTTTCTCCCTACAGCGAAAGGCACGTTTCGAACGCGGGCCGCGCGATCAGCTACAGAAGCTGGCTGAGAAGAGTTCTGGCCGGAACCGCAACCGGCCGAGGGACGCGAAAGCAATCGGCTTCCGTATACGCCAGGTTCATCACCACCTGGAAAGCATAGGGCGCCTTAGTTTGTCCCTGAAAATAGGCGAGCGATGGCGAAAGGTTGGTTTCGCCAATCTTGACTTCCACCAAGAACCAGGGCTTGCGATCACGAACCACCAGGAAGTCCACCTCGCGTTTTTGTTTGTCGCGCAGATAACGCAAGTCGAAATCGCCAAATCCCAGGTCAGTCCAGCCCTCCACAGCCTTGAGCAGATGGCACGCGACCATGGTTTCCGCCCTTGCGCCGTCGTCAGCGAGCCCACTCCAGTCCCGCTGAAACCATTTTGGTTCCTTGCGGAGGGCTTTAGCGACATTGGTAAACCACGGACGAACTATGAATCCGTACTGCAGGCGGGCGAGCAGATCGACCCACCGCTTGACTGTATCCAGGGAAACTTGAATTTCCCGCGACAGGCTGGAGTAGACCAATTGCTGTGAGCTGCGTTCGGCCAGCAATTCCATCAGCGTTTCCATCGTTCCCAGATCGTTCACATGCGCGATCTCGCGCAGGTCTTCGCGCGATAATTGCTCCTGGCGCAAGGAACGCCACCGGCGTGTGAACCGGCTGTCGCGGCGGAGAAACGGTTCGGGGAATCCTCCGTGCTCCCACAGCGCGTCCCAGTCGGCGGATGCAATCTCGGCGGGCGGTCGAACTTCCTTTCCGGGCAGCTCTGTCCGCAAGCTTTCGCCGACGCTCCAAGGATGCATGCGGTAGAGCAGGTAGCGCCCCATCAAGCTATCCCCCCCACGGCGGAAGACGTCGAGCCGGGAGCTTCCTGTTACGATCAGACGGACGCGCTCGCCGTAGGTGTCGAAGAAGCCCTTCAGTAGAGTCTTCCATTTGCTGTATTTGTGCAGTTCGTCCAGCACGGCGACGGGGAGCTGCGCTCTGAGGTGGTCCAACTGAAGAGCTTCGGCCAGCGCGGCTGGACCGCGCAGCAGCTTCCTGCGATCATCAGCGTTGTCCCAATTGAGATAAGCGTCGCTGATCGACCGGCAGGTTGTAGTCTTGCCTACTTGGCGCGGTCCGGAGACCAACGCTATTTGGCGATTCCTCCGCAGGTGGTCTGTCAGGATCTCGGTATAAAGGCGCGGCCGCTGCTGCATCCGGACCATTATCGCATGGATCGTAAAATGGTCTGAACCGTTTTACGATGCCCCCAAAAATGGTCCGCTCAATGAAAAATGCTCGCGAGATTGCCGCGATCCCCTGGATCGAGACCGGGGATCGCACCCACAAGACCATTCCTCATCGCGAGATTCTCAAGGACTTCCATTTTTGGTTGGCAAGCACAATCGAGCCCTTGGCGCGTTGATCCACCCGAGGTTCTCGCGAGATCTCTGGAAGAAGGCCAGTTACTTTTCTTTCCGATCCGAAAGCTGAAGTGATACGTCGTTACGACTTGCTCCATGTAGGCGCCGGACCTGAGGGGGACGATGTCGCCCGGCCGGCAGAGTTCCTGGTGGACTCCTCTCGGGTGGTGCTGTGGGTGAACTTCACAGCGGACGTTCGCGTGCGGGCGCGCGCCGACGAGATGCTGGCGCAGGCTAAGAAGCTGCGGTAGTACTTACGAGAAGTATGGGGAGTTGCGAACAGCGCCCGGGACGGATGTGCTGCCGAGACTGGTTTGAACAACGGATAGTCGATGTCAGGCAATCCTTGCGCGTACGAAACAACTGAAGCGAGCAAAGCGGACAGGCGCTTTTGCCAAATCGGATCGATGACCTACACGCGGGTGAGCTGAGGAAGGACGTCAAAGTGCGTTTCACGGGCAAACAGGAGCAGCGAATGTTGCAGGACGAGGGCTGCGATCCACATATCGTTGGTCGGGATGGGGGTGCCTTGCTTACGCAGTTGTCGGTAAACGGCGGCGTAATGATGCGTCGTCTGCTCGTCGGCATAGAGCACGCCGACGCCGGACTTCAGTAGAAAACGGCGCAGGACGGCTTCGTTGCGCGCTCCCGGCTGCCCACAGCAAATCCGGCGCGCAATTCTCCCAGCACGATGAACGGCAACCAGACTTGATCGGCGACCTCGACCGTCTCGACGACGGATACATTGCCTCGGCAAAGGTCGGTGTAACGGTTCGTGTCGAGCGCCAGCCTCACCGCCACATCTCGTCGTCAATGGTGTCCTGCGCGGCCAGGGCGCTGTCGAAGGCGGGATCGTTGCGCCAGGTGCCTGCGATGTCGCTGAGTTCCCGCTGTCGGCCGCGCTCCCCGGTAACGCCAGCGCCCCGGGCCAGGGCTTCAATCGCCACTTCGTTCAGGCTTTTGCCTTGCTCACGGGCAGCCCGGCGAAGAGCTTCGTCCAAAGTATCCGGCACATTGCGGATGGTGTATTGCATGCAGAAATTGTAGGCATTGAGGCTAAAAACGCAAGCATGAGGTTTGCTGGTCAAACGACCCGCCCCCTAAGTTGAATCGCAAGTGCAGCGCTTTCGGCTATCGCGCCTTCCAAAAAGGACTTACATTGTGCTGCGAAGCACTTTCAAGTCGGCAGTCCACTGCGCGCCGTGCCGGAGCCGTCGCGATGGCAACCTTACGCTTGTAGGCCCATGAAACAAGAAGGCCCTTCGCAGCATGGTTGTCTGCGAGAGCACCGTCGCCGACCCGCAGAGCCGGGTGCAGGAAGGGTCCCGACGCCTTGCTCGCGGCCGAAGCTGAGGTGCGCGAACTCATTGCCGGACAACATTCGAAAGCCGTGGTGAAAGCGGCCAGGCGGCCTTGGAGAGTTTACTGATAGAAGCCTACTACCGGTCCGGACATCCGCGATCTTCTGCGTCATGAAATTCAGATGGAGAGAGCGCCACTCAAAATATAATGTGCTCTATGTTATCGACAACGCCAAGTAACCAAGGTGAACTCCTCATACAGCAAGGCGAGCTCGCTGGTCGCAGGTATCCGTATGAAGCCATCGTTTGCCAGAATCCCACTTGCCGGTGCGAGCACGTTACCCTCAAGTGCTTTCTTGAGACGCCCGAGGCGAGACCTCCTGCCCCCGTCTCCGTGTGCCTGGAGATGGATCTTGAACGACGGGAGATTTCCAATATAGAGGAACTAAAGGCCAATCCCACGGCCCGGGCTCTGGCGCAGGCGGTTGCGGCTGAAAGTGGCCAAGAACAATGGGATCAGCTCCGACGCATCTACTGGGAACTCAAGCAGTATTGGACCGAACACTCGGACCTGGAGCAGGTCGAGGTCTCGTTTCCACCGGATGTCCTGGCCGGCGCCATGGTCGGATATTACGGTGTTTTTCCGTTTGCCAGGCGGCTGGAGTTTACTCATGAACAGGAAAGTTGGGTGCTCGACGATTAATACTGCTGCAATCCGAAGTGCCCGTGCCAGGAAGCCGTGCTCTCGTTCATTCGTCTTCCCGAGGAAGCGGGGCGGGGACCCTCCAGCCGACTTTGTCGATCTCCTACCGATATCGAGACGGCAAAGTCAGTCGGCTCGAGGCCGAAAAGAACCCTCGGTATTCCGAACAGGCTTTGTTGGAATCGTTGAAAAAAGCCCGTGCCGACTTAGATTCGCTGTTGGCCAAGCGGCAGTCACTGCTGAGGCGGTTGTGTGGCCGCACCTTGAAAAGGCAGACAATTCATTCGCCGACGCCAAAGATTGGTCGCAACGACCCCTGCCCTTGCGGCAGTGGCAAGAAGTGGAAAAGATGCTGCGGAGCCTGATATGACGTGCGCACAGGGCTGCCTACCCGGTTTGGGCGCGGAATCACACATGAGAAAGCCGACAAGGGGTGCAACGGCTCGATCAGAATTGAAGATCACCTGGTAGCTGGTCGGCTGTCACCAGAAAAGTTCTAAAATCGCCCTCCAGGGCCGACCATTCTTTCTTGGTGCAGCCCGGACACATGGGTTACAGAATGTACCGGCTACATAGGCGACAACCTTGGGCCGAACGGGTTGTCGAGTGGTTCCAGCACACGACGAAGAAGTCCACGACGATACGTCCCTCAAGTGGGGCTTACGCTGACCCAATCGCTTCGCGAAACATTTTCTCAATGGCCACTGCCTCGTCGTCCGTCAACGCTGCAAACTCCTGCGCGCGCGTGCGCTTGGAGAATCTTCCGTCGTTCTGCTGCAGGAATCGCCATAGAAGATCCAGCTTGCTGTTTGGCATATCGAACAACGTTTGCACTCTTCCGACGAAGCAGTCATACGACTCCAAGTACTTCACCTCGCGCGGAAGATCCTCCTCGACGGTTTCTCGAACGCACTCATACAGGAATTCCGCGGGCTGCGTGGCGTCGAAATACCTGTAAAAACTTGCGGTGTCATTGAGCACCTCAACGTTCCAAGTAGGCGTCGGCCGCCAGTCAATGAGCTTCAATAATGGTTTGGAATAAGACTCTAAGACGCGTCGATACACATCGATCTTTCGGAGGATGACCGCGCTGATGGGGAACACAACACCTGGCGGATTGAAACCACCACGAGCAAGCACGTGG
>QIAU01000038.1 GCA_003225055.1 Acidobacteriota bacterium | reverse complement strand
CGGTCTGGTTAGTGGTCGAAGTATAAACCGTCCAAACGTCCCGGTGCTTCCGGCCCTAAAAAGCCAAGCATCGGGGTTACTCCCCAGAGGGCAGCGGAAGCCGCACCGGGGGTTTGGCAGGATAGAGCGCCTTTAACAGACGTCTCTCGACTGGCCCACGATTTGCGCGAGGTCCCTGTCGGCGCCGACAGCAAGAACGCGCGGGAGGGCTGTCAGTCCCGGGCTGGCGGCCCTTTGCTTTTGGGGGTTCGCGGCGGCGCAAGCTGAGACATGGCGCGCTCGAATGCTTCGCTCGAAGCGTCGGCGCCGACTTCCCGAGCGGTTTCCTTGAACCGCTCGGATTGTCGTTTGTCCGTCAGTTTCGGCTTTCGCTTTTGTTTTTCGCCGGCTTTTCCCATACGGCCTCTCACTGACGAGGCGTTTGATACGTCAGCCGCTTTCCGACGATGCCCTTCAACGCGCGGTCGGCGCGGGCAACGTCGTCAACGCCGAGTCTGACGCGATGCGAATAGCGGAAATCGAACTCGGCAAGGTAGCGATGCAGATGCTTTTCGCTGCAATGCTGGTACACGCCTTTCATACCCCGTTTAAAGATCGAGAAGTAGCCTTCCACGGTGTTGGTGTGGACGATGCCGCGCACGTATTCGCCGGCACTGTGGGTCACGGTTTGATGCGAGTAACCCTCACGACCAAGGCGAGCGTAGGCGAGCAACTCATCCGACATGACGAACGAGGCTTCCCTTGCTGATGTTGGCGCGGATGATCGGAAGCAGTTGAGCCGTCGTGGTGCCCTCGACGTGGAAGGTCCGCGCCTCGCCGCCACGGGTAACGAGAGCGAAAACGGTGTTCATGAACGAGCTTGCGCCGCCGCCGCGATACTGTGACCGGGACACGCCTTCAAGTGTTCCTGAGAAGGTTTCGTCGATCTCGACGATTTCGCCAGCCCCGCCCATAGGAGCAAGGTTGCCGCTCCGCATTGCCTCGCGGATGCGGTGCGACATGAACCATGCGGTTTTGAGGGTGACGCCAAGGGTCCGATGCAGCTGATTGCTCGAAATGCCCTTTTTCGAGGATGCGAGCAGGTGCGCCGCCTGAAGCCACAGGCGCAGCGGTATATGGCTTGATTCAAAAACGGTACCGACCGTCACCCGGAACGGCTTGCGGCACTGGTAGCACTTGTAAACGCCAATGCGGGTGCTCTTGCCGCGCATCTTGCTAATCCGATCATAGCCCCCGCAGTGCGGACAAATCGGCCCGTTCGGCCACACCTTGGCTTCAAGGTAGGCATAAGCGGCCTCTTCGTCGTGGAAGTGCTTTGCATCTAGTACAGCGTTTGCCATGGCCCCAAATCCCCGTTGTGAGTCAACGGTATCATGCCTTATTGGGTACGTCAAGTATTGACGGAATCTTATCGATTCACAAAATGATTTCAGTGTGATAAATAAAGCACGACCACCCGGGCCGCGCCGTAGCTTGGTCCCGGGTGATCGCTCTTGCCCCCATACGAGCGGGGGTAGCTTGTAGTTCTCGGCCCGGGTGGCCGATCCACATTCGACCCCCGGGCCGCTCCCTCCCCAAGGCTAACCGGTCGCCTCAGGAAGCTCTTCAAGGGGCGACTGCCCCTAAATGTGTACGTCGACCTCCTCGGCAACGGCATATTCGCCCTCTGCGAGACGTCGCAAAATACCTCGCTGAGTCAAAAGTGTGAGTTGAGATCGCACGTTGGGCATAGTCAAAATCATTCCCTGAGTGGCCCCTACGTCGAACATGTCGTTTGCTCGAAAGGTCTGCCGTAGCCGCAGCGTCCGAATGACATTCTGCCATTCCGGCGACATACGCCCGAAGGCAGCCATAATGACTTGACTTTGGTCATCGGCCCCGTTGCCGTTGGGATGGTCGGTTTTCGCTGCGGCTTCGGCAAGCTGATGCCGGAACACGTCCTCGAACGCGCGCAACTCGGCCTCCAGCACGACGCGCCGCCGATCTAGGTCGGCCAGCTGTCGTCGGCGGTCCGCTATCTGGTCTTCAACGTAGCCCATGGTGATGCGTCGAATCGGGTTGTGCCATCGCGGCGTTGCCCGTTATAGCGCACCATTGGACGCATTGGAAGGCCTTTGTTGGGAGATTGATTCAAGGGAGAACAGGCGCGAACGGACGGCCCCAGCCCCTCTTCACAAAAACCGCCCCCTACATCTTGGGCCGCTGTTGCGGTTCCGTCACCTACTAATTGGGGTACGGCATCGGGAATATCGCGGCCGCGCGGGTCGTGTCGCAGTTTGAATACGGCGGCACCTCCCGCGCCTGAGAAGGATGGGGTATAATTTGGCCAGCGGAGCGGAGTATGGGCAAAATCGCCCTTTCGGCCATCGCCCTTAGCCTCGTTTCATTGGTCGGCTGTTGCCCTATTGGCACGACCCCGATGAGGAGCACCACGTTCATATGCGTCAAGACCGATAAAGACGGCAAATGCGCATTAGGGACTGTAGACATTCATGGGAACAGGGATTCCCGAAGACGGAGAAAGCTGATTCAAGGCTGAAAAATGGAGGTCAGCCTTGATTCGCACGGTTCTGACGGACGTCCAATGGGAACGGATCGCACCCCTTCTTCCTGGCAAGAGGGGGGACCCCGGCCGCCCCGGCGAGGACAATCGTCGCTTTGTAGAGGGGGTCTTATGGGTGGTGCGCACGGGCGCGCCGTGGCGCGATCTGCCGGACTGCTTCGGGAAGTGGTTTTCCGTTTGGAAACGCTTCCGGCGATGGGCGCTCAGGGGGGTATTTGAAAGGCTTTTCCGGGCTTTATCCCATGAGCCAGATTTCGAATACGCACTCATCGATGGCACGATCGTGAAGGTCCACCGGCACGCAACCGGCGCAAAAGGGGGACTCTCAATCAGGCCATCGGCAGCTCGCGCGGTGGCCTGACCACCAAGATCGTGGCGCTCGCAGATGCGTTGGGCAACCTGGTCCGCTTCGTTCTTCTTCCAGGCCAGCGTCATGACAGCATCGGCGTCGAGCCGCTGATCACCGGCATCGAGTTCGCGGCGCTCATCGGCGACAAGGCATTCGACAACAATGCCGTGCGCGCCGAACTCAACGAGCGAGGCGCGCTCGCCGTCATCCCGTCCAAGGACAACCGAAAGGCGCCCATCCCGCACGATGCCGACATGTATAAGTGGCGGCATCTCATCGAGAATTGCTTCCAACGGCTCAAAGAGTTCCGTCGCATTGCCACGCGCTACGACAAGACCGATACAAGCTTCGCTGCCGCCATCCATCTCGTTGCAGCCTTCCTCGCCCTTCAATGAATGTCTACAGTCCCTAGTCGGAATCACGGCCGGCACGTTTATCTTCGACTTCCAGGACGTCAACCGCCCCTTCCGTACCATCGTCGACCGGATTCGGTTCGACCGCGTCGAAGCCTCGAACATCGAC
>QIAU01000166.1 GCA_003225055.1 Acidobacteriota bacterium | reverse complement strand
AGCGGGGGAGATAGCGGCAGGTCTGTTGCTGTACCAGTGATTGTTGTGCCAAGCCGATAGCAAGGGACATACCAAACCAGCATTGAAGCAAGTTGGCGCACATTGGACTAGAAATTCCCTTTAGGCTTCGCTGCCGCGCCTCCCTTTTGGATCGAAAGCAGCTCAACTTCGAAGATCAGCGTGGCGTTCGGCCCGATGTTGCGGCCGTTTCCTCGCTCCCCGTACGCCAGCTCTGAAGGGACAAAGATCTGCCACTTGGACCCGACCGGCATCAGCTGGAGGACCTCCGTCCAGCCTTTGATAACGCCCTTCAGCGGTAAGGTTGACGGCTCATTGCGCTTGTATGAACTGTCGATCTCCGATCCGTCGAGGAGAGTGCCCCGGTAATTGCAACGAACGTTGTCGTCGAGCCCTGGCTTTTTGCCGTCCCCTTCCCTCAGAACCTTGTATTGCAGCCCACTGGGTAGGACGACGACTCCGTCTTTGGCCTTATTGGCCGCAAGGAACGCCTCCCCGTATTTCTTGTTCTGCTCGGCGAACTCCTTCTGGGCGAGCGCTATCTTCTCGCGCTGCTCCTTTTGTATTTCGGCAAGTATGCCATTGATTATCCTCCACCGTCATGAGCAGCGTGGCCCCAGAAAAACCGTCTGCCATTCCCTGCATCAGGAATTTCGGATCAACCTCCATCTGTTGTCTCGCAACATCAGATCCGAGCTCTACGCCTAAGGCATAGCCGCGCTTCTCTGTTTCCGTGAGTGCGTGTTTTCCACCCGGCGCCACTCGTTTCGTCACCCCGGTTGCGGTCTCCGCACTTTGCTTTTTGGAGCCAGCGGCTGGTTGTCGAGGGATAGAGGGCGGCACACTCGAGCTGATGCGAGCGAACTTACATCACATCCGCTCTCGGCTTCAACCGCGCAGAAAAGGCAGGTTCCCCGGGATTCGGGTCTCAGCCTTACGGCCTCGGCCCGGGTTGCTGAAAGGGAGCTTTTCTCGCAAGAGTGCGCGGTACAATCCGAAACGAAACCGCTTTCAAGGCGTCGGGTGACGCTCTCGGCCCGGAAAGAGACTTTTTGCGAACCTCAGCCCGAACACCGACGAATTTTTTACATCGGCTTGACACGTAGGTGACACACTACGGCCACTCAGGAGCTAAAGTCGCGCCGCGATTAGTTAGGGCTGGACATGCGGAGGTGCGCGGAGGTGCAGGGCCTGTTGCCTTCACAGATGAGGAAGTGTAGCTTTTGAAGGGGCCAAGGGGTGGTGGAAACGAGTGAGCTTTGGCCTGCTCGCAGAAAGCCTCCGCGCTTTGGAAGTCTCAGTTCTGGTCAAGTGCAACGTATATCACGGGCCCTGCATTCCGTCCTCAATTCTCAAACCATCTCGTACGGTCTTTCAGGGAACGAGAGTGACAGAGGAGTGAATCTTATGATCAAGCGCCATGCCGCTTTAGGAATCCTATCCATTCTCTTTGTCTTAAGTGGTCCGCATTCGCTGTGGGCCGACGACCACGCCTATGTGGAGACTGATTTGGTTTCAGACATCCCGGGCCGCGCAGCCAGCGTCGATGCAAATCTGGTGAACCCCTGGGGTATCGTTGCCTCGTCGACCAGCCCCTTCTGGGTCTCCGATAACGGTAGCGGCCTTTCGACGCTGTACAACGGAGCAGGTACAAAGCTGGGCCTGGTCGTTGCCATTCCCCCGCCGGCGGGAGCGGCTGGTCCGGCTGCGCCTACCGGAATCGTCTTCAATTCAACGGCTTCGGATTTCACGGTCTCCCAGGGCGGGCATTCCGGCAAAGCCTCTTTCATCTTTGCGACTGAGGATGGAACGATCTCCGGGTGGAGCCCCTCAGTAAATCTGGCCAGCGCGATCTTGGAGGTTGATAACTCGGCGAATCCGACCGCGGCGGACGGAGCGGTATACAAGGGTCTCGAACTTGCCACGACGGATGACGGCAACAATTTCCTCTACGCAACGAACTTCCGCGCCGCGACAATCGATGTTTTCAACCAGAATTTCGCGCCCGTCCACATGCCGGGATCCTTCACCGACCCCGACACTCCGGTCGGCTACGCCCCATTTGGCATCCGCAACATCAATGGGAAGCTGTACGTAACCTACGCCCTTCAAAACGCCGCAAAGCACGATGACGTGGCCGGAAGCGGCCACGGCTTCGTGGACGTGTTTGACGCCGACGGGCATCTTATGCGGCGCCTCATCTCGCGTGGCAAGCTTAACTCGCCCTGGGGGATGGTCATTGCGCCTGATAACTTCGGTAAGTTCAGCGATCGATTGTTGGTTGGCAATTTCGGCGACGGCAGAATTCATGCCTACGACCTGGAAACGGGCGAGTTCCGCGGTACGCTTAGAGCCGCGGACGGCAAGCCAATCGTGATTCCTGGTCTGTGGGGCTTACAGTTTGGAAATGGCGCAAACGCTGGTCCGACCACTACGCTCTTCTTTACTGCGGGTATCGATGACGAACAGCACGGCTTGTTTGGCTCGCTCACCCCCAGTGCCCGATGAAGGCAATTAGCTATCCGCGCAATGTTCTCAGCAGAGTGTTTAGCGCAGGCGGCGTTAAGTGACTTCCACGCCACACAAATTGCTTGAGTGCTGTTAGATCGCACGGTTTGCCCAAAATGGATTCTTCCGTACTTTTGGGGAAGGGCCAGCGTCATCAGCTCTGCACAAGAATCTGTAAAAGTGTGCAGTCTACGCGGCTTTCTCGAAAGCGACGTTTTCGATCTTGGGCAGCCCAATGGGTACTTCACCAAGAATGAGCAGCATCCCACAGGTTCGCTGCCGAAATGACGCGCCGGGCGAACCATCTAGAGTCGTAAACCGGACGTGTCGATCTTTCGCCTGGCGCTTGGAAACCAGCATCCGACGCGCGTTGCCACATTTCCACAACGACGGCGGCGGGATCCATGTCAGCTATAAAGACCAAAGCCGCTAGAATCACGGGCCTTGTCAGTTTCCTGCGCAGAACCCATAAAGAGACAAAAGTCAGGCGTAGTGAGAGTGAAGAAAGTCTGAACTGCTCCGGCAATTTCCCGCACTCGCGCATGAGTGGGTTCGCCGTCGCCGTGCCCTGCGGTGTCCGATGAAGCACCTGGTGGCAAAGCCGGGCTGCATCTTCATATAGTCATGCGGACGGTTCGTTCGGCAGGGCCTTGTACTCACTGTGCTATGTTGTCCGACCGCATGGACCGGAATCTCGAGCGCGCGTTGTTTCACTGAAGCCAGCGCAGCCCAGGAAGCGATCAGTTCCTCCTCCTCTCGGCAACGTTTTTTCAGGAATTACCTCATTAATTTCGGCGATATCACCTGACCAAAAAAATGACGCGAAAATGACAGTTCGTTGACTGTGGGATGACAACTCCTTCTTCGGCCTTGCTTACGCTGATCTCGTCCGGTGCCTAGCTGCTAGGAGACCGCCGGGCAATGTCAAAGGAATCACATGCGCGAGGGGCAGAAAGTAGGGGTTGTATGAAAACGAAGAGCCTTATTCTTATAGCTGCTTCAGCAGCGATGATTTGCATTTGCAGCGGGCAGACTGTGAAGGCAGGAAGTCCTCCCACTTTATCAAGTAGCAGCCCGGGCACAGCCACCGTCAGAGGCGCAGTCAAGTTCGAGGGCAAAATGGCCAAGCCTACACCCATCAACATGGCGGCTGACCCAAGCTGTGCGAAACAACATCCGACTCCAGTTTTGAGTCAGGACGTGGTGGCCGACCCGAAAGGCGGGTTACAAAACGTGATCGTGTTCATTGCTGATGGCCTCGGCGACCGTACTTTTGACGCCCCTAATCAACCAGCAGTGATCGAGCAGAAGGGGTGCACGTATCAGCCTCACGTGCTGGCTTTGCGAGCGAACCAGCTACTGGAGGTAGTCAACCATGATCCCACTACCCACAATATCCACCCTACGCCAGCCAACAATCGGGAATGGAACAAAGCTGAGCTTCCGGGCACGAAGGTCGACGAAGCATTTGCGCGCGAGGAGATCGCGATTCCGGTGAAGTGCAATATCCATCCCTGGATGCGGAGCTATGTCGCGGTGTTCAAACATCCGTACTTTGTCGTCACCGGCAAGGATGGCAGCTTCGATCTAAGCAGTCTGCCGCCAGGTACCTACACCGTTGAGGCTTGGCACGAAAAACTCGGCGCAGCAACCCAGAAGATCACCGTTGGTGCGGACGAAACCAAGACCGTCGATTTTATCTTCAAGCCACGGCCCGGAACGTAACGCCAGTGTTAACTGGGCCGGGACCCGGGCACGTCAAAGCATGAAAAGCAGTGAACAGCCACCAGATTACCAGGGATCGAGAGCTCGCTCTTGCGCGCGCAATGGCTAATCGAGCCAGAGATCGCGGTCTCGCCCAAGCCCACGAGAAGTGGCTGGTCGGACGAACGCGAAATTGATGTGAGCGGCTTGCGTAGGAAACTGCGCACTGTTTCAAATTCGGCTGCCACCGCGGGCCTGCAAGGAATTCGCGGAACCATGAATTGCGACATTTCGGCGAGCTCTTGGCCGACTCTACTTTCTGTCTCGCTCGTTTCAGTTCACACGAGAATTCTGCACTGAGGTCAGCGCCCAATTCGATGCGACGCTTGCACCATGAACGCTGTCTTCGTCGCATTAGCAAGCCCCCCGTCGAGTGTTGGGCAATGTCCCGATCCTTTTCGGCGGCTTTGTCCTTGTCGGGAGCGTCGCCGCCAAGTTTGCCCACGTACCAAAGGTCGTCACCGAACTTGGGGCCATGGGGCTACCACTCCGATACCTTGGAGCGTGGCGCCTTGAGAATGGCGGCCAGTTCTCCGCTCGTCTCCCTGGCCCCGCTCGCGACTGGTGTTCCAGCTCTCAACATCCGAGACGGAGGTAGAACGTTAAACCCACCGACACCCAATCAACAATCGAAAACAAATGGTTTCAACGATTTCCTGTGCGTTCTCTTTCTCTGGGTAACAAATAGGCCATTTTAGGCGTGCTTGTTACCAAATTTTGTTACCAAGTCTCCATGGCGTTCACGAGACAGCCGCGACCAGCGGAATGAGGCTCGGAGAGCTGCATCACCGATCCATCACACACCGGTCGTGCACGTCGTGCTAGCATGGGACCTTGCGGCGGCGCAGTCTCCAACTCGCCTCAATCGCCGTTCTGCTGGTGGTTCTCGGGGGTCACATCGCGGAACTCCTGGATCACTGGGACCACACACTGCAAACCGGCAACGACATCGAATCCGTTCTTGTCGTCTTGGCATTAACAGCCGGTGCCGTGCTCGTGGTTGCAGGAGCGGTTGCGGTCGCAGTCGCTAGAACTCAGGTTTCCAGGACCGCCTCGCCGACCGTGTGCATCTGCACTGGACCGCCGCTTCTTATTGCAACCACGCATTCCCCGCCCCTGTTAACTCTTCGCGTCTGATCGTCGCTCCTCCCGCACAGAGTTCGCGGTTTCTCTGCCCCAAGGAGCGAAAATGATTTCTATTACCAGCACTGCTCGCATTCGAGCCGCAGCCGTTGGCATTTCATTATTGTTCCCGGCGTTCGCAGCCGGCCAAGTGTCGAGGACAACCGGAACCATTCAAGGCAGCGTGGTCGTTCAGACCGGAAACGCGGTTGTCGGCGCCAGCATTCAGCTTATGAATCCTTCAACGAAACAAACGCGCGCCGCAGCGACCGATTCGAGGGGCACGTTCCTGTTTGCTGGAGTTGCGGTTGGAACCTATCAACTGAGAGCGGAGTCGCCTGGCTTCGCTGCTTATCAGAACAATGCAGTCGAGGTCAGCCTCGGCAGTGTCACTTCTGTTGCCATCCGTCTCGTGCCCGCAACGGTTGAACAGCAAGTCACCGTCTCAGGTGAACCTCCGCCGATAGACGTGACGCAAACGACGCTCGCAACCACTGTCGGGCCTGAGCGGATCGCGGAATCGCCGGTCGTCACGCGCAGCTACCTAAATTTTGTGCTTCTGGCGCCCTCGCTAAGCCAATCCAACAATCCGCGCAACGCTGCCGCCTCGGGCGTGCTTGCAGACAGCGGCTTCACCTTTGCCGGTCTTCGGCCCCGCAGCAACAGCCTCTACATTGATGGCGTAGAGAACAACGACGAGTTTGATGGCTCGGTTCGCACCGAACTTTCACCGGAGAGCATTCACGAGTTCCAGGTCGTGAACAACGGACTCTCTGCCGAGTCGGGCGGCGGAGCGGGCGGCTCAATCAACGTAGTCACCAAGAGTGGCGCAAACATTCATCACGGCGACGCATTCCTATTTGTCCAAAATGGCGCACTGAATGCGCGGGAGCCGCTGACCAACGAGACCACGCAACCCGGGCTCAATCGGGAACGGGTGGGCTTTGCTCTAGGAGGACCGATCCTTCATGACCGCACGTTTTACTATTTCGGTGGCGAGCAGGAACGCTCGCGCGGCGATGATAGCTCGCTTATCTCACCGTCGGTCGCGTCCAGCATCAATTCGTTTCTCAGTTCCGGCGCATCCCCGCGCCTGCACACGCGGCAACTCAACTCAGGCACCTTCCAGGTAGAGCGGGCCGAAACGGAGGCGTCCGGCCGCCTCGATCACCAGATCAACGCCAGACATTCTCTTCTTCTGAAATACGCCTTCACCGACAATCGCGAGATTGGTGACGCATTCAACCTGACCGGCCTGGCTGATCCGAGCGCTCGGGGGAGCAGCTTCACGCGTGATCAAGGTCTCACCGCTGGTCTCAATTCAGTTCTCAGCGCCTCCACCGTCAACGACGCAAGCTTCCAGATCAGCCGCCGGAAGCAAGTGCTGAGAACTACCGATCAAACCGGGCCAGGCATCCAAATCGCCGGGCTTGCCGAGTTTGGCAGGCCGTATTCAGGCAATGGCGAACGAACAGAGGACCACTACGAAGTTCTTAACACCACTTCGATGTTGCGAGGTCGCCACCTGCTGAAGTTTGGGGTCGACCTCGACCAAATCCACGAAACGGCTTCGGTTAGCGACGGTTTCGCCGCCTACTACATTTTCCCAACCCTGACCGCCTTCTTAGCCGGCACCCCTGACGAATATCTCCAATCCTGGGGCAGTCCGGGCACGCAGTTCGCGGTGACGAGATACGCCGGATTCGTTCAGGATCATTGGACTCTTACGAAGCGGCTCACTCTCGATGCTGGCGTGCGCTATGAATTCGAGCAACTGCCATCAGCTGTTCGCTCGGATACGAACAATTTCGCGCCGCGCGCCGGTATCGCTTTCGCTCCGTCCGACCAGTGGGTCCTGCGCGCCGGCTTCGGAATTTTCTACGACCGCTACCTCTTGGCTGCGGTAGACCGCGGTTTGGAGTGGAACGGAGCAACTGCGTTGCAACAGGTCGCGTACGGATCGCTGGCCGTGCAGATCTTCAATGGCGTGCTGGGCGGCGCACCGGCTACTCCGATTGCAGCTGTTTTGCCATCAATTTTCAGAAACTCACCGAACCTCGCCACTTCATATAGCGAGATCGCAAGCGCGGGAGCGCAACGGCTAATCACCAAAAACCTTACGGTCAGCGCCACATATCTATTCGCTCATGGGGTCAAGCTTCCGCGTACCGTGAATGTCAATCTGCCGCCGCCAACCATACTGACCTCGGCCAACGCGTCAGCGCTCGGGTTCAGTGCCGTTCCGCCTCAGCAACTTGGCCGGCTCGTGTTTGGGCCGAGCAGGCTGAATCCCGTTTTTGACAACGTCTACGAATGGCAGAACGATTCCTGCTCTACCTACCACGGCGCCTCCATTTCCGTGAATCGCCGCTGGGCAAATGAGGTTGAATTTTCGGGCAGCTACACGCTGTCGAAGACGATCGATGACGCTTCCGATTTCAATACGCAGCCCCAAAACCCATACGCTATTCGCGCGGAACGAAGTCTTTCCGCGAATGATCAGCGGCATCGGTTTGTCTTCAGCGGTACGTTCGACTTGCCGTTTGGGGAGGAGGAGGGAGGCAAAAAGCCGACCGGACTGATGGCAAAGTTGTTTGGGAATATCGAAGCCGCGCCGATTCTGACGGTCGGCAGCGGGAGGCGAATCAATCCGCTGGTGGGTTTCGATGCCAATCGCAACGGCGCGTTCCCGCTCTCATCGCGACCTCTGGACTTCCCGCGCAATGCGCTCCGCACCCCGACTCAGGTCGAACTCGATCTCCGCCTGCTTAGGTATTTCAAAGTCGGCGAGCACGGCAAACTCGATCTCGTGGCCGAATCGTTCAACCTGCTCAACTATACGAATGTGGCCGCGGTAAATCCGTTCTTCGGCCCCGGCACTGCTCCAATTCCAGCGTTCGATACGCCAGACAGGGCCGGCATCGCACGTCAGCTTCAATTTTCGATTGACTTTGAGTTCTGAGCAGCAATTTCCGAGCACGGCGCAGGAGGAAACTCATACTTTCTTAAAGGGTTATTTACGATCGTCTCGAACGCCGTCGTGTTCTTCCTCAACGGCAGCAGCAATTGTCCTCCTTTGTTGCGTGTGTACTCACCTTGCAGTGGATCCCTCCGTGATCGGGATACGATGACTGCAGAGACGACACGGCACCCCGTCGTGAACCTTACTGATTTTGGAAGAGTCAACTTTCTACCGGCGATGCAGATGTGATTCCAAACGAGATCACAAGGCAAAGACCACACTTGGTACAGTTAGTACCAACTCTGCTTAACGAGATTCACGAAAGAGGTTGGAAACAAAGCAGTGTGGTGAGCGCGGAAGGAATCCCCAACGAAACGTAATTTCAACTACATGCAGGGCCATCACGGATGACACGAAAGGCTACAGATGTTACTGCTAAACCGACAAACAGAGCGCAAACGAAGCGCAGACAATGGCCCGCAAAACTTTTCACCTTCCAACTAAGGTGCGAGCAATATTGAATTGATATCTCTATGCGTGATCATATTTAATGTGGTACTTGATGATGATCGTGGTCTATTGGCGGACGGTCTTTTTGATGCTCTCTCTTCCATTGCGACGAAATACATACCGGACAATCGGACGATCAACAACACCGCTGCCACGCCTATTAGGGCAGGTCATGTGGTGCATGTTTTGCCTGTGGCCTGCTCCAGCGATTGCTTAGACGCCCCTGCACCCCCCGGCAGGCGCTGCTCCCCCGCTAAGGCGCACCGGCGTGTCGCTCTCTCCCATAAATGGACGGCACAGCCCGAGGAAAGAAACGACAATGACTGACGGCTCAGAGCAGTGCGCTCATCACAGCGAGCGCCCCCAAAAGGCGAAGAACGCAACCAGGACAGTCAAGCCAGCCAGCACCTTTGGGGCGTGGTTCCTTTCGGTTTCCGGCTCCAGCTCGCGGCGCATATTGGCCCGCACCCGCTCGATGTCCTCCAGGGTAGTCACCGCGGCCTCCCAAATAGGGCAACCGAAACCATTGCCCGCAGCCAGACGAGGAAGCCGAAACCCAAGGCTCTCCAAACTAATAGCGGAGCCAACATCATCGCCAACGCAGTTCTCGCCCAGGATCCACTACGATGCGTCATTTTCCTCCTCCGTCTTGACTAGGACCGCGGTCGCCGCTTTTGGCACTGGCGATTCTTCCTTTGTCTCCCACTTGGCAGGCTGGGCACCTGTCAGCTGAACCAGCGTGGGACGGGGTGGCTCCTTGAGAACGTGCTCGCGGTAGAGCTTCTCCATCCGGGCGTTATCCTCATCCCTCCTCCATTTTTCGTCTCGCGCTCGAAGTTTTTCCTCGCGCGCATTCTTTGCCACCCCTAACGCGTCCAGATCGTGTTGTTGCTCCTTGGTGACGAGCTCGTCCCGCACGGCCAACGAATGCTCAGCGGATTGCAAACCCACCCTCTTTCCGCCTGCGAAGATTTCATGCCGCCCGTGCTCTTCATACCACTTGGTCAGACTGGCGGTCACGTGCATCTTCTCCACGATCTTGCGCCAGCCGATGCCGGTGTTGTACGCACAGAAGGAGATCTCGCCTTGCTGGGTCGCGTATGGGATGATGCATTGCTCGGTGCGGCGGAAGTCGTAATTGAACAGATCCTGGAACCACATGCCGGCGATCACGAGGAAGGCCCAGCGGTCGCTACGCCGCTTCTCGACATCCTCCCTCGTCCTGTCCGCTGACACTTTTCCGTAGTCTCTGCCAGTCGCTCCGTAAACTTTGTCCACTTTCCTGAAGAGATCGAGGATGGTGAAGTGCCGCGGGGCCTTAAAGGGGTTGTAGTTCCTAAACACGGCCAACACCATCCCAAAAACCGACAAGAATCTGCCTCGCGCCGCGTCATTAATCTTGCTGACATCGCTGGCAAGCCGCTCCATGTTCACAAAGCGGGTGAGCGGGACCGCCTCTCTGGTCACCTTGTCAACGACCGCGACCATGCCCGAGCCGCAATTGGGGTGGCAGCCACAGCTCAAGTGCCCCCAATCGGCCTGGGGGCCGTGCGTGAGGTCGGCCCAATCCGAGAAGGTGCTCATGAAGGAGATCGGGAACCAGTCTCGCGCCGGCTCGCCCAGACCTGCCTGTCTTTTGACGTCATGCGCCAAGTGCGACAGGGTGTACCGTTGCGCCGTGCGCCGTTCGTCGCTTATGCCTTCATCGCGCCCCGTGAAGGAGACGGGCTGGAAGGAAAGGAAATCAATCCTGTCGCTGTTGTCGATTGCGAACTTTATAATCCGCCCGACCTGCTCGTTGTTAATGCCGTTGACGATGGTGGTAACAGGTACGATGTCGACGCCTGCGCTATGCAGGTTCTCTATGGCTCTGAGCTTCACGTCGAACAAGTTCCCGACCTTGCGGTGGGAGTTCGCGGCATTCCCGATGCCGTCAAACTGCAGATAGACGAGGCGGAGGCCGGCCTCAAAGGCCTGCCGGCAGAACTCCGGGCTCTGCGCGAATTCGATTCCGTTCGTCGCCGCCTGCACGCTGTTGTACCCCAGTTTGCGTGCATAGCGGATGGCATCTAGAAAGTAAGGGGATAGGGTCGGCTCCCCGCCGGAGAATTGCACCGACATTTGTCGTCGGGGCTTGATCGAGATGGCATTATCGAGCAGTGTCTTGATGTCGTGCCAGGTCAATTCGTGGACGAAACCCACTTGATTCGCGTCCATAAAACACGGGTCGCACATCATGTTGCAGCGGTTAGTGAGGTCAATCGTTAAGACCGATCCCCGGCCGTAACGAATGCTGCTGCTGCCGTGCTTGTGGAGCTTCTCGTCGTTGTGCGCCCGGACGTCGCGACCCGGGAAGACCTTTTCCAAGTGCTGGGAGAATGCTGCATCTATGGACATCACGTCTTGGAAGCGGCCGTGCTGCGGGCAATCCTTCACCATCAGGATCTTGCCGTCCTGTTCGATGATCTGCGCCTTGATCTCGCCGGGTCTTTCGTCGGTCAGAGCCGAAAGCGGCTTCTTGCCATCCAGGATCTCTTGGCGAATTTCCGGCACGCATTTCGGGCACAGAGAGTCGGTGGTTCGGGGCCAGCCGAGCTGGGGCTTGGTCTTCTCCCAGGACTTAAGCAGTGGTTTGTCGGACCACTTGGGTTTGAATGAAGGGTTCGGCTTGATTCGGTTCAACATCTCAAACACGACCCAAACAGCACTCGCGGCACAGGAGAGGGCCTTGTCTATGTACTTTGCAGGTTTGTGAACATGCATCGTATTAATCCTCGATCACTCTTTGAAGCCTATCCCACAAAATGTATAATGTCAACACAAATATGTTGTCATAATTACGCTGCCGTTTGACATTTACGTTTGCTTGTACTACCGTTTGTCCTGTATCCGTATGAGTACAGCGTTTCCACTACTCCGTACTAGCGCCATGCGAGTGGCAGCGGCGGAACTTATCCGCAAAGGCCTGATCGAGGGGAAATTCCGCCCAGGGGAAAGCCTGTCTGAGCCTGCCTTGGCGGCTGAGCTGGGAGTCAGTCGGGGTCCGGTGCGGGAAGCTTTGCTAGTTCTGGCTCAGGAGGGTCTCATCGTTCACAACCAGAACCGCGGTTTCTCGGTGCCGAAGCTGGGGCCGGAAGACCACAGGCTGATCACGGTCGTGCAATTGCCGCTTGAGACTCAGGTTCTGATTTTGGCGAGAGAGCGTGCGAGGGAACTGGACATCCGGACCCTGGAAGAGATCAAGAAACGTCTGGTGGACATCTCGCTTAAGAAATTAAACGCTCTCGTGCATCTGGAGTTCCACGAAAGGATCTGGGAGCTGAGCCGAAACCCATGGCTCGAGGCCGCGCTGCGGCGGATCATGGTGCCGTTTTTCGCTTTTACCTCGATGGTGCATTCTGCGCTAGAGCTCAATCCGCAACTTCTGGATAAGCAGCACCAACTTTACCTGGACTTCCTGCAGGGGAATTCCACGATGACCGCCGAAGAGTGTGTTCGGTTTCATTTCCAGTTCGACTTCAGCGGCGGGGGAGAGTTCTCTGCGACCGTGACCTCTCGAGAAAGCGAAACGAGGTCATCGCTGAAACCGAAACCTTGGCAAGACTGAAAACCCTATACCGCGGAGCTGATTCGTATCCCTGTATTCGCGTTTCGAAATCAACTTATTTTCGATTCTTCGTCAGGGAAGCATTGTAACGTCAGTAACAATGATATCGAAGGTGTCCCTGTCCCTACGCGACCAACAAAAATTGGCGAGCATGCAAGAGTTCCAATTCTCTGCATACGCACCTCTCGTTGAGGGGAGGCGAATAATAGGCCAGAATAGCCCAAAACAGAAGTCTGCACTGCGCGCCGTTTGGCGCTTAAATAGCCGCCGGAGCGCGGCACACATTCGAAAGCTTCGAAGTGCGCCATGCAGGCGATTGCGACCGTTTGTGAGCATTGCAAGTGCAGGGTAATCGGGCATGGTGTGGAGGTTGGTGGTCGCTTTTTCTGTGCGCTCATTGTATGAGGTCTGCCACCTCCGCTGATGTCAAAGATCGCGCAGCCTAGCTAACTTTTTCATGCCCTTCGGGCCCAACGAATATGGAAACGTCTAGGCAGCGGCCTAGATCCTTTCCAGGAACTCCAGAAGTCATGACGAATAAACTGCGTAGGAACCGGGTGAAGGTGTGAGTGTTGTCCGTACCCTTCGTCCCTGACATGCTGTCCTCATTCACAGGTCCAAAGCGAATCTCGGTAGCCACCAGCTTGTCTTCTGACCCGGTTACGTGGATGACAGCCTTATCCCCGGCTTTCAGATCCTTCAGGGTTGCTGGTGAGCCACTCTTTTGGAACTTTGTCGATGCGCTCAAACTGACGGTGACCGTCTTCTTGGATGTGGTTTCGACGGTAATGGAATTGTCAGGAATGCTTGCAACCGCGCCCATCATCTGCTTCTCATTTCCATGGGCGAACATGATTGCTGAGAATGCTAACGCTAGTGCGAATACTGTGATTGTCCGTTTCATTGCTTCTCCTCCTTAGGGATGCAAACCTTTGGTCGGTTTCGGTGATTGCTTGGTCGGTTCCCCCTTCAAGAACTGTTCTTCTTCTTTTTCCTGCCGCCGCTCTGTGGGGCTCTTCGGATTGAGAGACTCCATCTCGCGTTCCTCTTCGTGCGTAAGGAGGGGAAGATGCCGTATGAAAAGCACCAGCTTCCAGCTGTCCTCGTCTTTCTCCACCGAGCCCCATGCAGGCATTCCAGTGAGCCGGATGCCGTTTGGATGGTGCAGTAAAGCTCTCGGTCCTAAGATTCTGAGTGTCGGACAGCTGCCGAGAGAATCCAGGGTGAACCTGAAAACGGTCCGCTACTACGAACGGCGTGGCCGGCTGCCCAAACCAGGCCCGCGGGACATCAGGCGAATGTCGTGAGCACTTTTTGTGCGGCGAGACCGCGAGAGCGCGAAGTGTGCCGGCGAGCTGGACTAGAGCATCATGGGCGTCGCACCAGGAACATTTCTAGCCGCCGTCGGAGCGGACAATGAAGAAAAACAGGAATTGAACCCGCAACTTTTGGTTTCAAACAAGGTCGTGGCGGACGTCCTGGAACAATGCGCAGAAATCGGCGATTCGCATCATGCAATCGCGGAAGGCCTGATTCAGCAGTAACGTCTGCGCCGAACTGGGCGAGGTGGTAGCCGGCCAGAAGCCGGGACCGACCTCGCAGACGAACTTATCGTCTTTGACGGCACGGCAAGGGCACTCGGGACGTTGCGGCTGCCGCAGTGGCATATGAACGCGCCACGAAACGTGGACGCGGCACGCGGTTTCGCTTTGAAGCACAGATCACACCGACGCACCGTGATCTCACTATGTTATAACTGTACCATTTTGTGCTATGAGCGTATCTCGTAAGCCACAACCCGCCTCTTGGCTCTTTCTTGTCTTCACCTTGCCGACCGCAAAAGCGAGCGAACGTGTCGGTGTTTGGCGAAAGCTTCAGAGATATGGTGCTGTCGCCCTTCCCGCCTCGGGCTATGTGCTCCCCAATAATTCCATGAACCAGGAGCGCTTCGAGTGGCTCGCCACGTCCATTCGCAGCTCAAAAGGACAGGCTGCCGTCGCCCAAGTGTGGTCCTTTGACGAGCTTAGAAACGAGCAGATCGAGCACATGTTCAACGAGGCCCGAACCCGCGAGTATCAAGTCCTCGAAAAAGAATTGAAAAAGTTGGCGAAGCTGTCAAACCGTGGCAAGTCGGAACCGGGCGTTGTGCGCCTGAAGAGGCGCTTACAGCAGATCGTTGAGATTGATTTCTTCGGATCTCCTATACGTGCTCGAATCGAAGAGGCCGTCGGTCACCTCGCAAGTGATCACGGCACAGAAAAAGAAAGAGAAGGTAAGAAGAATCCCAAAGACTACGTTGGGCGCGCCTGGATCACTCGTCCACAACCTGGGATCGACCGCGTCTCTTCTGCGTGGCTGATTTTGCGCTACATTGATCCTCACGCGAAGTTCGCTTTCGACAAAGACCCACGGCGCCATCCTCACGCAATTCCTTTCGACATGTTCAACGCCGGCGGTTTCGGTCACGTTGGCAACGACTGCACCTTTGAAACCCTCGTGAAGAGCTTCGGCATTAAGGATTCCCGGTTGAGGCTTGTTTCGCAGGCGATTCATGATGCGGATTTCGCGGACGAACAGTTTGGAAGGACCGAAGCGCTTGGGATCGATCGAATATTAGACGGATGGAACAAACAAGGGGTGGCGAATGAAGAAGTGTTGCGCAGAGGCATGGAGATGATCGAAGGGCTTTACAACGGAATCCGTTAAAAAGGAGCAATCATGACAATCATGACTAAGAGAATTGATGTGTTGGCGCTGGTTCAACTTTTTGTCCTGAGCTGCGCGGTGGCGGCGCAAACTGCTCCGGCTGCTAATGATTGGAAAGCAGTCGAACAGGCTCTCGGACGGTCAGGCCAACTGCAAGGCGATGGAGCTTACAAATTCGGACTGCCACGCGGGGACCTCAAGGTTACTGTCGATGGCGTGCAGGTGAAACCCACACTTGCGCTCGGATCATGGGTCGCGTTCAGCAGCCCCGGTCAGGACGCGATGCTAATGGGCGACCTTGTACTAGCTGAAGACGAAGTCTCGCCGGTGATGTTGGCACTCGAAGAAAACGGGCTGCAAATCACGGCGCTGCACAATCACGTTCTTCATGAGACGCCCCGCGTGATGTACATGCACATTGTGGGCCACGGGGATGCAGTCAAATTGGCTGGCTCGGTGAGGCACGTAATGGCGTTGACGAAGACGCCCGCTCCCACTCAACCCCCGACTACTCCGCCTGCTTTCGATCTGGACACTACAGCCATTGATGAAGTTCTTGGGCACAAGGGGAAAGTCAATGGAGGCGTATATCAGGTTGGAGTTCCCAGGGCCGAGAAGATAACCGAAGCTGGAATGCCCGTGCCTGGTTCCATGGGGCTCGCAACGGCATTGAACTTTCAGCCGACGGGCGCAGGAAAGGCAGCAGTCACGGGAGATTTTGTTCTTCTAGGCACCGAAGTCAATCCGGTGATCAGGGCCCTCCGGCAGAACGCTATTCAGGTTACAGCCATCCATAGTCACATGCTTGAGGAACAGCCTCGTCTCTTCTTTATGCATTTTTGGGCGAATGACGATGCGGTGAAGCTAGCGAAGGGCCTGCGAGCTGCGCTGGATAATACAAACTCAGCAAAATGAACCCAGAAATCAACCCGGTCGTGCACGAGCCAACGAGAGTGTCTCTCACTCAATTCGTTAGATATTTTCTGTGGCTCGGTACCGTGGGATTTGGTGGACCGATTGCTCTTGCGGGACACATGCAGCAAGACCTGGTGGATGATCGCGGCTGGGTGGGCAAAGAAGACTATCTGGAAGGTCTCGCCCTGGCGCAACTCGCACCGGGCCCCCTTGCAGCGCAGCTTGCAATTTATCTCGGCTACATTCGGGCGGGCGCGTTCGGAGCTACTGCGGTGGGTGTGGCATTCGTGCTCCCATCCTTCATCATGGTCTTGGGCCTCTCGGCGGCGTACGTCCGCTTCGGAGGCCTTCCCTGGATGCAAGGCATGTTCTATGGGATCGGCGCCGCCGTGATTGGAATCATCGCGCGTTCAGCTTTTAAGCTGACCAAGCTCACCCTCGGCAAGGACAAGTTGTTGTGGGCAGTATTCGTGCTACTGGCGGTCTCGACGGCATGGACCTCGCAGGAGATCATTTGGTTCTTCCTGCTGGGTGGAGTAGTGAACTTGTTGGTGAAAGCCTTCCCTAGCCTTTTGCCGGCCAGAAGCGCGTTGTCGTTGGTCTTCGTGCCGCCGCCAGTCGCGACATTTGGCGCAGGCGGCACGTTGTTGCAGATCTTCATGTACTTCGCCAAAGCTGGAATGTTCGTATTCGGAAGTGGGCTCGCTGTCGTACCCTTTCTCTACGGTGGCGTGGTGCAAGGGCACCACTGGCTGACCGACCATCAATTCGTGGACGCGGTCGCAGTTGCGATGATTACGCCGGGGCCAGTGGTGATCACGGTCACATTCATTGGGTATCTGGTGGCTGGCGTGGCGGGTGCGTCGGCGGCGGCGCTGGGTATTTTTCTGCCGGTGTATTTGGTTGTCGTGTGCCTCGCGCCGTCGTATAAGCGCTGGGCGAAGAATCCCCAATTGAACGCTTTCGTGCGCGGCGTAACGGCGGCGGCTACCGGGGCGATTGCGGGGGCGGTGGTGGTCCTTGCTCGTCGCTCGGTTTACGATCTGCCCACAATTTTGATCTGTTTGCTAAGCCTTGCCATACTGTTTCGCTGGAAAATACCCGAGCCAGTTCTTATCGCGTGTGCTGCCGTTGCCGGATTGCTCTTCCACCATGCGTGAAAACCCCACATGTCAGTCGTTTCCGCTTGGCGCCATGATCCGCAGAACCGGATGACCATCTATATCTTGCAAGGGGAAGTAGACCAAATGCGTTTCCGGGTCGACGCAAACCGTGTGCGCGTGAGGCTTGGAAAAGGCGCCTTCGGTAACCAACGTCTTCCCATTCTCGCGGAATATAGTCACGTTTCCGGATTCTGCTGACACATACAACCGCTTGAGTCCAGGGTCGAGCGAGAGTACGTCGGGGTCTTTTCCGACCGGATACGTCGCCAGCACTCGCATGTTCGTGAGATCGACCACTGCCAGCTTGCTATTGTCCTCTCCTGCTACAAACGCCAGTCTGGCATTCACGTCGAGGGCAATCCCGTGCGGACTCTCGATTCCAGTCACGGGGTAGCGCCCAATGATCTTGGCGTTTGCCGGGTCAATCGCCACGAGTTCGTTTTTCGTGAACAGCAACGAAGATGTGACCTGCCCGCCCCGCCGCCGAGGGGAATCGTGGTAACAAACGAGTTGGTCGTCGCATCGATCACGGCATCGGCGTCTCCATGTTGGTCGGATACGAAGACTCGCTTCGCGCTGGGTGCGTACGCTATTCCGTCTGGATATTTGACTGGTCCGACTCTGGCGATCGTCTTCAAAATCTGCGTATCGACAAGGGCGACTTTGTGCTCTCCGGTTGCCGATGCGTATACTTTGCCCAATTCTGGAACCGCCCAAACGCCGTGGACATTGGGAAAGCCGTCGAGGTTCGCAACAACTTCGCGTTTTTTCGTGTCGAAGACCACTAACTGATCCGCATTCATGTGGGCGATGTAGAGACGGCTGTGAGAGGGGTCGAGACTCTGATAGTCGAAGCGCACTGCGGGACCTGGCAGGGGCACGTCCGCGACCTGCTTCATCAGTGGTGCCGATTCTGCGTTGTCCGAGGGTATCGCGGCTGTTGTGCAGCCGAGTATCGAAACGAATATCGCTAACGCCCCAACATGTCCCAAACCGTACCCTCATTTTCGCATAGGAAGCCTCTAAGTCAACTCACATTCGCCTGGTCACATTCGCCTGGTCTGCAGGCGGACATCAGTATCTTGCGTGGGTGCGGTACGGCATGAAAGCCCGCGCCAGCCTGGTGCGGATTGTCCTGTTCGTGCGTGTCTTGAATCAAGTTCAGACCTCCTCATGGAATTCAGGGTGAGCCGATTTTAAAGAGCAGTGTCAAGTCGGTACCGGGAAAAACCGTTTGAGTCTCATTGAGCGCCGAGCAGAGTTTTTCGAGAACTTCATCGTGAGCCGATTGGGTGAGGTGGTGAATTCGAACGGTCAAGGTTTTGGCATTCCGGTCGGGCAGAAGATCCGCTTCGGTTTCGAAGATCTGCCGGACCAGAGTACAGGCATCGTCAGACCGCCACCCAGGCGTTGCTTTCCCCCATCTGCATTGTCGCTAAGTGCTTTCCATCCGGTGAAGGGATAGCCCAAGCACATCACACTGTTTTCCTGCTCCAACAGCGTCCGCGCCGTGCGGCGCAGGTCAGTGTTTAGCAGCAGCGTTATCCGCCAAGCGACGGCTTCCCTGTCTATACAGGGCTTCCCTGGGATAACTACCGTATTCCAGGGATTTGCATCTACCCTGGACCTGCTAAACGTAAGTGTCCGCCGGAGACATAGCGTGGTGGCGTCGCTCCACTTCTGGTTCTGGTGCAAGCCCTACGAAACAGACTGAATGGAGCCGCTGTTTACCAAGCGTCGCCGTGCTGGACCGGCTCTGCATTCCCGGAACCTCACTCAAAGCAGACCTAGCATTCGCCGTCAAGATCGAGGTATCGGGCCAACCTCAGTTACTTCAGCACACGGTCTGTCACAAAGGAGAGAAACGATGAAAACAATGGTCTCGTGCTTTCTAAGGAGCAGTGGACGACTTGCGCTCATTATTGCCTTTCTCAGCGCGTGCGCTGCGACGTTCTGGCTGTCGTCAGCGGGCGCCGCGTCCAAGACGCCTGCCTTCGGACGGGAGGTGATTGTTGACCACCAGCGGGTCACGGGTGAGCCGAGCATAGCAATCGATTCTGAGGACCGTATCTACGTGTCGGCGCCGTTCGGTTTCTCAACGACCGCCAGCTATGTTTGGCGTTCAACCGACCATGGTGCGAGCTTCCACCTCGTGCCGGGGAATGTGTCGCCTTATGGAAAACCCAATGTCACCTGCGTTGGGGGCGGAGACTCGGGTCTGGCGGTCGATGCTGCCAACCGGCTGTACTTTGTTGACCTGCAGGGACTAACCGACGTCAGCAATAGCGTCAGCTCGGACCAGGGGGCGACCTGGCTTAGCACCTGCAACGCCGCAAATGCTGCGGGTGTCGATCGACCATGGATCACTGCCTTCGGTGACCCGCAGAACGGTGGTGCCCTTTATCAAACAGTTGATCAGGTTGGCCAGTGCATCGGGGCTTGCGACCAGAGTCTAGGCCAGGTGGGCAGCAATATCGTTGAGATCACACGATCGCAGGATGGCGTGACGTTTACCCCGTTGCCGGCCCAGCAGATTGAGCCGGACGGAATTGTTTCAGGCATCGTGACCGATTCCGCAGGCGGGGTCTACATCGCCCACACTGCGTTGGTCGACGGGTTGGGAAATATAGTTGGCGGTTCCGACGCTAATGGTAACGACAACGCTGTCGTGGTCGTCCGGTTCCCCCGTGGCTACTCGAGCCCCACCGCGACTGCGCTGGTGAGTGGCCAGACGCTCTGCCAGATGGACCCCTCAACCTGTAGCACCTCGGTCGCATATCGTGCCCCACTTGACTCGAGCGGCAACAGCACGGTCACCGTCGGGCAAGATTTCAGTCCCATCGCCATCGACCGAGGCGGCAATCTCTATCTGACGTGGTCGCAAGCGCCGGTTGACGCAACCGGAAACCTCAGCGGCTCCAGTCAGATATACATGGCCGTTTCCACCGACCACGGCGCGCATTGGGGCGCACCGGTGCGAGTTACTGCCGCGACCCCCGGTCTACAAACCAATCTCTTTCCATGGATCGCCGCGGGTGATCCCGGCCGGGTTGATATGGTCTGGTACGGAACGTCGACGCTCGGCTCATGCCCGAGCCAGCCGTGTGGCTCTGGCGCAATCCAGGCCCACTGGTCAGTGATGATGGCCCAAAGCCTGAATGCGATTGCGAACGGGGCACCGAACCCCGCGCCCGGCTTCACCACCACGCAGGTCTCAGAAGTTTCCAACCACTACGGCGCAATCTGCACCATGGGGATTGGCTGCTCGACGGGTGGCGACCGAGGCTTGCTCGATTTCCTTAGCGTCACAGTCGGTCTAAGAGGCGAGGCCAATGTGGTCTGGGCCGACGCTGTCAATCAGAACTTCGTCGGTGGTACTTCGTCTGCTCTGATTGGCTTCAACCGCCAAGTTGCTGGCCCGAGCCTCTATGCAAGCGTCGGGCAAGTGAGTGGCCCGGCGCCGGCCAGCGGCAGCGCATCCGGGTCTGTGGATGCCTTCTACTCCGCCAACGGCACGGCGACTGGCGCCTCGACGAACCTGGTGATTCAGTCAACTGCTGTCACTATGCCTGATTCACAGCATTATCGGTTCAGCATCACAGTGCGAAACCTCAGCACTCTAGTCGTTTCGCCTACACTAGGCGGGACGGATGCAGTCTGGTTAGTGCGCTGGGAAGTACCAGATCCGCACGGAGCAGGACACACCTACTTTGCGGGCATGGAGTCGGACGGCGGCGCAGCACCGAGCTTCTTCGACGGAGAAACGTCGTCCATCAACACCACGCATGGCAAGTTTCTGACGTATCCGCCTGCCCACACAATCCTGGGTAGTTACACGTCTTCCAGCCCTGGGACCATTACGTTAACGGTTCCGGTTACAGATGTGGGTGGCAACTCAAAGGCTACGTTGTATTCCATTACAGGTCTGAGCGTCACCCAAGCTACTGCCTCGTCAAGTGGTGACACCATCTTCAACCAAATAGACTCCACGGCACCATTCGATTTCAAACCGTGACCAGCAAGCAGTCACAGCGGGTCGCCTTGATGTGAAGGTGATCTGCTAACTGGAGGGACCGAGCACTAGCTTTTACGTGGTTGACGAACACTCGCATGAAGAACATCGCGACGGAGGGCGCCGGCTGCGTAGAACGTCGAGGATCTGCTTGAGAGAGCCTAGGCGGCTGGCGATTGCAGAATGTGCTTTACCGAAACCCCGGGTCCTTGCGTGACCGGCTGCTTTGAGGGGTGTTGCGGTTGCCCTTCGGCGGCTACAGTAGCGATGGTGTTGGCGATAGCTTTATCCAATCGGGAATGCAAAGGGCCGAGCGCCGGGATCAAAGGAATTCAATCTCAAAAGTTCGGTCTTCTACTTGACCTTTTGCCGGATGAGTTGATAGAGACGGGGGCTCTCGAATCTCGCCGGTGCCCTCAGAGACGGAATCAGCCCCACAATCTCGCCCGGGCGCATTGCCGTCCAATGTCACCTTGAAGCGAACGGGCTTATCGTCCTTCGTCGGGCCTAACACCAAGTGCAGGTCGCGGCTGTGGAACCGAAACACAATCTTGCCGGCTGCTGCCTGAAGCACAGCGCCCTCGGCCCCGACCTCCATATTCCGCTCAACCCCATTGATTCAACCTGGGTCTTACCGGTGAGCTATACGTTTTTTCCTGCATCGTGAACCAATCGTTCGGGCGATGCGAACCGCTCGGTGCGACGATGCTCGCTTCAAGCTACGTGACCTCTTGAAACCGCTGGGCTGAGCGCCGGTCAAGTCCAGCGGCTTCCGAACAGAAGCCAGGCGTGCCGACTCGTCACACGAATGTGACCAGGTCGCAGACTTTCACGTAGGTCCTGTGCGACAAACCCCCGTAAAGAAACGTGATCTAACGCGGATTCCTGACCGGCAACGGGAGTGGCTTTGCGGTGGCCACTCGGCTAGACGACCCCTGGTTGCAAAGACCGGTTCTCAGCATCTGCAAGGCGGTCTCTCCGTCCACTGGGCGTGAAAAAAAGTAGCCTTGGGCATACTCACAGTCGATCGCTAGAAGCTCATTTACCTCTTCCAGAGTCTCCGTGCCCTCCGCTACCACCATCAAGCCGAGATTGTGCGCCAGTGACACAATGGTGCGAACCACTGCCCTGTTGTCGCCATCGATGTCCATGCGAGAGATAAAAGCGCGATCGATCTTCAATGTATCTGCCGGAAGATGCCGCAACCGACTCAACGAGGAATACCCAGTGCCAAAATCGTCGATGCTCAGCCGTGCGCCGAGAGCTGTGACCTGTCGAAGCACGCCTTCCGGTTTTTCTCCGTCGCGCATCGCGACCGTTTCGACAATTTCGAATTGCAAGCTGGATGGCTCGAGGCCTGTCTGCTCCAAAGCTTGAACAATATCGTTTATTAACCCAGGATGCGCAAACTCCTTGGCCGTCACGTTAAGGCTTAGTGTCAGCGGTGGATTGCAGGGAAATTCCGCCTGCCACAACTGCATCTTCTGACATGCCTCTAGACGCAGCCAGCGATTCATAGGAACGATTAGACCGCTTTCCTCCGCCACGACAATAAACTCTGCCGGGGGAATCAAACCAACATGCGGTCGCTGCCACCGCACCAGTGCTTCGAAGCCAACGATCTTCATATCCGACAGGCGCACGATGGGCTGGTAGTGCACACAGAGTTCCCCGTGCTCGATGGCTTTGCGCAGGTCAGTCTCTAGTTGCAGGCGTTTGACGGCGTTTGCGTGCATGGCCGTATCGAAGACCTCACAGCGTGACTTGCCTAAGTCTTTTGCCCGGTACATAGCCAAATCTGCGTCTCGCAGCAGGTCTGCCGCCCTTTCGTGCGGGCTGGTGCTCAACGCAATGCCCACGCTCGCGGAGGCGAATATCTCCTGTTCACCGATTGACAGCGGCGTAGCGGCTAACACCTTCTGAATTCGCGTTGCAACGCGTATAGGGTCACTAGCATCGTGAATGTCCTCAATGAGAATCGTGAATTCATCACCACCCAGGCGTGCCACGCTGTCGTGACTCGCGGGTGGACCTTCACCCTCGTGCGGCTGCCGCGAAACCGTGTCGTTTTTGCGCAACGAACTCATGAGCCGTTGTGCAATTTGCACCAGCACGTCGTCTCCTGCTGCGTGGCCAAGGCTGTCGTTGAATTTCTTGAAATCGTCGATGTCCACGAATAACACGGCAAATTTGTATTCCGGATGCCGCTTAGCACGGCTGAAGGCGCGCTCCAACCTGTCCAGGAAAAGAGCACGATTCGGCAAATCGGTGAGCGCATCGTGAAAAGCGTTGTGCTGAAGCCGCTCCTCTGCCCGCTTGCGGTCGGTAATGTCGCGGTTGACGATCACCAGGTTGTTCGATTTGCCACTCGCATCCCGCACCACGCTGGCCGTTGATTCCAGAACCCGCCAACTCCCGTCCTTGTGTCGGATCCTGTACTCTATCCTTTCGCCACGCCCCGACTTGCGTGCTTGCTCTGCTGCATGTGCCACTCGCGCGCGATCGTCGGGATGGACCTGTTCGAGCGCGGGCGTGGTCCGCAACTCTTCGGGGGTGTAACCAAGCAACCGCTCGTATGCTGGGCTGTTATAAATCCTCTTCCCATTTGCGTCCACCACCGCGATCATGTCAGCTGCGTTTTCGCTGATGACGCGAAACATGTCATCGCGCGACATCAACTGGCGACGGATGCGATGGATCCGAAACTGCTGGTACACAGAGTAGATGTCAAACAGCAATACCAGTCCGAGCAACCCGCGCAATGACTGCCGAATATTTTCCCTGTAAGAGCTGTCCGTCTCAGAGTGCAGCAGCGGAAGCGCAAGCGAAGCTATTCCAGCGGTCAGCAGCAGAGTGACAATGACTACAGATGACCACAGCCACCACTCGCGGCGCTCGATTTGTTTCATGGGCGGACTTGTAGTACCCGGCACATCGGGCGGTACCCAGCTCGTCTGCCGAATAAACGAGGAGATGTTCTTAATCACCGGAATCTCACTTGAAGGCGCAGAGTTTCGCACCGATGTTGACATCAAGGCAGCTTAGCGGTGTCAACGTTATCGACGTAAGATGCCTTTCGTAATCCTCTCTACGGCTTTAGCGCCGGGTGCTCATCCCCAAACTCAAGGTCATTGTGCGCGAAACGGCGCAGGCTTGGTTGCGACTGAGAGGACCGAACCACACCGCCGGTGAACGAAGGTAACTTTGCGCAGCCATCCCATTCGCGTAAGTTTGATGGGTGTCTACAAGACCAAGGCGAGACAGGCCGCTGGTTTTGATTGTGGACGACGATCTTGCTTCGCGCGAATTGTTAGCCAGTTATTTGGAACCAGAAGGCTACGCTGTCGTGATCGTTTCCTCGGGGACAGCGGCCATTGAGGAAGCACGTCGGTTGTTACCCGACTTGGTTGTGACAGACGTGCTGATGCCGGGGCATGGTGGTCTTCAAACGCTTTTTGTACTACGAAACATGCCGGAAACCTCAGAAATCCCGGCCATTGTGGTCTCGGGAATCAGTCCACGAATCCTCGACCTGATGCCGGCAGCCGCATACTTGGTTAAACCAGTTGAAAGGCAGAAATTTGTAGAGACGGTGCTCAACTGCCTGAACTTTCCTAGCGCTAAAAAGCCTGATCGGCTGCCGCACTGAATCGCTACTCGGGCAATCCTGCACTCAGGGTCTTTGCAGAAAATGCGGAGTCCTTTTCGAGGTTGCGAAATCGGAAACGGAAAGGCAAATAAAGGGTTGTAATGCTCCTAATTCTGATGTGACCACCGTAGCGGGGTACCTCGACTGGCGAGTTTGGTCATGCATAAATGCAACTGGATCCTTGATGGTGATGATGTGATGGGCCTGAGTTTCGCTGATCCGGTCGGGAATCGCCGCCATGGTAGAGGACTTCCCTGAGCCGGTCGGGTGGGTGGCCAGCACAACGCCGTTGTTCAGATTGGCAATCTCGCCAGCGGCGCAGGTAACTGGAGATCTAGCGAAACTGGGAATGCTTTCGGGGATGTCTCGCATCACGATGGCGTGGCTCCCCCGCTACACAGAAGATGTTCACGCGAAAGCGACAGTGGCCCGGGATGCTGTAAGAAATGTCGCAGGATCCTTGCTCCTGCAGCCTCCCATAGCCTGTTTGTTGCCGCCACTGAGTTCGTCAGGTATGCGACAAGTGTCTTCAAGGTCTAGCACCTGCAATTCTCGGATTTCACCGATTTCACCGGAGCCAACTTCACCGGAGCCAACTGGCCGCTCAGCTCGACGTGTGGTAAGCTCCCCGGCGAAAAGATCAGGTCACTCACGTCGTTGATGCAATCGACCTCGAGTGACCAAGGTTGTTAATCTCAATGGGGGACACCGGCGAGAACAGCGTCCCCGGCTAGCAGCAGGATCGAAGAGAACACCCACGTGTCAAAGTGCGTGTGCCGGTGGAGTTACGTCTTGAGGGCAGCGAAGTTCCGATCGGTGGCGAAACGTCCGACATTAGCTTGGGCGGCTGCTACATAGAACTGATGTTCACATTGGCAAAAGACACCAAGCTCGATATCGCCAGAAAGATTGATGGCACAGTGCTTGCGCTGGGAACGGTGGTCACCTGCGATCCAAACGCAGGAAATGGGATCAAGTTCCCCAAGATGTTGCACGAAGACCAAGAAGAGCTACGTTGCTGCTTAGATGCCGCACAGGAGGCTTCGGAATCCTCGACCTGAGTTGGCCTATTTTGGGCCTGCGTACATTCACTTTCGTCGCTGCCGATGAGTTGTTCTCCTTTTGCTCCCCTCTGCACACATTACCCTGAAGACCTTCTAATCGCGGCATTACCTTCGTACTCATGCCGCTCATTACAAAGATTGAGTACGTATTCGCTATCGCGCAAAATGGAAGGTGCCATGGCAGGAAAGATTTTGGTCGTCGATGACGATGCGGTTAATCGCGAGCTGCTGGAGGAGTTCCTGCACGCTGAGGGATTAGACGTTGTCACCGCTCCTGACGGCCGCAGCTCCCTTCAACAGTTCGCGCGTCTCCAGCCCGACTTGGTCTTGCTCGACGTAAATATGCCGTTCTTGGACGGATTCGAGGTTTGCCGACGACTCAAGAGCAACCCCGACACGCGTCTCACCCCGGTGGTGCTCGTTACAGGACTATCGGCGGCCGAGGATCGAGTTAAAGGAATCAAGGCCGGGGCGGACGGTTTCTTAAGCAAGCCTTTTGATCAGAACGAGTTATTGGCACATGTGCGCTCTCTTCTGAGTCTTAAAGCCTACACCGACGAACTAGAGCGTGCGGAATCGGTTCTCTTCGCTCTGGCGCGCACGATTGAGGGCAAAGATCCCTGCACCGAGGGTCACTGTGAGCGACTGCAAGGCTATGCGGCTGGACTCGGACAACGAATTGGCTTGCCCGAGGACCAGATCATGGCCTTACGCCGAGCCGGAATCGTTCACGATATAGGCAAGGTTGCCGTGCCGGATGCGATCCTGCTAAAGCCAGCCCGATTAACTCCCGAGGAATTCCAAATCGTACAGCAGCACCCAATAGTGGGCGAGCGTATTTGCGCGCCGCTGAGATCATTTCGGCCATTGTTGCCAATCATCCGCCATCATCATGAAAAACTGAATGGCTCGGGCTATCCGGATGGACTCAAAAACGACGCTATTCCGGTGACGGCTCGAGTTATGCAGATAGTGGACGTTTACGACGCACTGACCACACAACGGCCCTACAAGCCCGCCTTGCCACGCACGGAGGCTCTACAAATCATGGAAGAAGAGGTCAACAAAGGCTGGTGGGATCCTGTCATTTTTCGCGAGTTTTGCCAAATGCCCGCTAACGCTGCGGCGGCGGCCGGCGGAGCAGGCAGCTAATAACAACTCTGTCCAAGGGGACAACTCATGAGCACGTGGTTATGCCGTTCCGACTCCGCCAAAGGCCGGTCCCTACGGACGAGAATGGTATCCGGAATTATCACTTGCTCTCAGGCGGGATCCATCCTGCATAAGTCGCTTCTGATCACAGTGGTTCTCGTCGGCGGGCTGGTGGGCGCAAGCCGGGGCGACTCTGGTCAAAACAATGAAGAAGCCGTAAACCATCTGACCCAGATCAGCTTGGAAGACCTCGGAAACATCGAGGTTACAACCGCGTCGAAAGAGCCCGTCAAAGCCAGTCGAACACCGGCGGCAATCTACGTTATTACCCAAGAAGATATTCGCCGGTCCGGCGCCACGAGTATCCCCGAAGTGCTTCGCCTGGCACCGGGGGTTGACGTAGCGCGCATCGACTCTGACACATGGTCCATTGGCGTACGCGGGTTTGGAAGTTCCCTGTCTCGGTCGGTGCTGGTGCTTATCGACGGGCGGAGCGTCTATACGCCGCTCTTCGCTGGCGTATGGTGGCAGGTTCAAGACACTCCATTGGAAGATATCGAGCGCATTGAGGTAATTCGTGGACCTGGTGGCACGATCTGGGGGGCAAACGCAGTCAATGCGGTCATTAACATCATAACCAAGAACGCGAGAGACACTCATGGCGTGCTCGCCTCAGCAGGCGGTGGAAATCTTGATCAAGGTTTCCTTAATTTCCGGTACGGCGCCGGGAATGGCAAAACGTTTGATTACCGCGTCTACGGGAAAGCTTTCACACGCGGTCCCGAATTTCATGCAAACAACAGGCAATTTGATGATTGGCGAATGGCTCAAACTGGATTCCGCACCGACTGGGGCTTACACAATCGCGACACCCTGACTGTTCAAGGTGACCTCTACAACGGCGACGCGGGACAAAGCGTTGGGATTACGACTTACACAGCACCCTACTCCACCAACGTGGAACAAAATGGCGAGGTAGCGGGCGGTAATCTCCTTGCTCGTTGGAAGCATGTCTTCGGGGAAGGCTCGGACATTCAGCTGCAGACCTACTACGACCGCACTGATAGAACACAGCCAAATTTTGCTGAGACCCGCGATACGTTCGATATCGATTTCATTCATCATTTGGTCTTACCCGGGCGCCAGAACTTCCTGTGGGGGCTTGGAACTCGACTCAGTTCTGGCACCGCTACGCCAATCGTTCCCACTGTCGTGTTCACGCCTTATCGTCAGACGGACAAGCTCTATAGCGTCTTTGTACAGGACGAAATCCCGATCGTTGGAGATCGTCTCTCGATAACCCTCGGATCCAAATTTCTTCATAATGATTACAGTGGTTTCGAGGTTGAACCCAGTGCCCGGCTGCTCTGGACACCAACGCGAAAGCAAACCGTATGGACGGCAGTCACCCGCGCGGTACGAACACCATCCCGCATAGAAGAAGACCTTCAGCTCACCGCGCTGATGATTCCCAATCCGCTGACCTTCTTCCGCGTTGTTGGCGACAGAAAGTTCTCATCGGAGCATCTGCTTGGATACGAAGCCGGATATCGCAGCCTCGTAAAGCCGGATGTATACGTAGACATAGCTGCGTTTTACAACAACTATGACCATCTTCTAAGTATTGAGCCTGGGGTGACCTTTGCCGAGACCTCACCGCCCCCCGCGCACGTCGTCGTACCCTTCATGTTTCGCAACGGGCTATTGGGCAATACGGCCGGATTCGAAATTGCCCCTGATTGGACGCTAACGCCCTGGTGGCGCTTGAGAGGCTCGTATTCCTATCTGCACATGAATTTGAGCAAGAGTGCCGCCAGCCGGGATACTACCACCGTGCCGTCAACCGAGGGTTCAAACCCGCACCATCTCGTGCTCCTTCAATCTTCTCTGCATTTCACCAAAAAGTTCACGCTTGATCAGATTCTGCGCTATGTGAGTACGCTGCCAGCCCAACAGGTGCGAGCTTATAGCACTGCGGACCTCGGATTCACTTGGCGGGCCACTAGCGGCCTGAATCTATCAGTAGTCGGGCAGAACCTGTTTCAACCGCATCACGCAGAGTTCGGAGGCGACCCCGGCGGTCTTGTCGGCATTAAACGAGGCGTGTACGCAAAACTCACGTGGCAAACGGGGCAACGGTGATGCGAGTGCACGACGTTACGGATACCGACAAACAAACACTACGGTGCCCCGTGGACTGCGATCGGGGTGCGTGGCTTAGCGGCGTAGGTCTGGCACTTGTGGTGCTGCTCGTTGCAACTCCGGCCCTCTGCGGCCAGTCGCCCCCGACTGAATATCAGGTCAAGGCGGCATATCTCTACAATTTCGGCAAGTTTGTTGAGTGGCCTGCCAACATGACAGTATCCGACAGCTCGTTCAACATTTGTGTGTTGGGCCAGGACCCATTTGGCCCCACCTTCGGCACCACGATCGCCGGCGAGAACATTCGGGGCAAGAACGTCCTTCTTAAACGACTTTCGAAAGCCCAGGAGGCGTTTGGCTGCCACATTCTGTTCATCAGTTCGTCGGAGCAGGTTCACCTCAAGGACATCTTGGCAGCGCTTGACAAAGCAAGTGTTCTAACCGTGAGCGACATGCCGCAGTTCACTCGGCGAGGCGGGATGATCCAGTTTGTTACAGAGGAGAACAGGGTGCGCTTCGAAGTTAATCTCACAAGCGCCGAGCGGAATGGATTAACCCTCAGCTCCCAACTCCTGAAGGTCGCAATTAGCGTGAGACGGAGTTCGTAGACGGAGGCTGGCCACTGATGAAAAGGAGTCGCGACTCTTCGATCACCAAAAGATTGACCAGGATGAACATCCTGGTCAGTGGCTCTGCGCTGCTCATCGCTTGCGCAGTATTCGTCGCTTACGACTGGATTACTTTTCGAGAGGCCATGGTACACAACCTCTCGATTGAGGCACAAATCGCGGGAAGCAACAGCATTTCCGCCTTGCTTTTTAACGATCCGCAAAGCGCTGAGAATACTCTGGCAGCCTTGAAGGCCGCTCCGAATATTGTATCAGCCGGCATTTATACGCTCGACGGCCGCCCCTTCGCGACGTACTCGCGCGACGGCAGCGGCGACATCCTAACCATGCCAGCTGCCCCCCCCGGGCAGACGGAGATCCACTCGTTCAGAGGTGGCCAGCTCGTGGTGGCCCGGAAAATCGTTTTCGAGGGAAAACCCACCAGCATTGTCTATATCCGTTCTGATCTAGAGGAGATGAATCACCGCCTAAAACGATATGCAGGCATCGCCGGCATCGTGCTGGCAGCATGTCTCGTCGCGGCGCTTCTGGTGGCATCTGTCTTTCAGCGGGCGGTCGCGGAACCTATCGTGCGTTTAGCGGAAATTACACGCATCGTTTCGCGGGAGAAAAACTACTCGTTGTTGGCCACCCCAACCGGAAACCGAGACGAACCGGACATCCTGATCCATGCCTTCAATGACATGTTGGGCCAGATTCGTCAGCGCGACGAAGCTTTGCGAGACGCACATCGCGAACTGGAGCAACGGGTTGAAGCACGGACTGCCGAGCTTGCCGCCGCCAATAAGGAGCTGGGGCGACAGAACCGTGAAGTAGAGCGAGCCACGCAATTAAAAAGCCAGTTCCTCGCGAGCATGAGCCATGAGCTTCGGACGCCGTTGAATGCAATCGTCGGCTTTTCTGATCTTTTGGCCGAGAAAACAGCGGACCATCTCACAGACAAGCAGAAACGTTTTGTAGGACACGTGCGAAACGGTGCTCGACACCTGCTGCAGCTTATCAATGACATCTTGGATCTGTCGAAGATCGAATCGGGATTGCTTGAACTTCGACGCGAAAGCTTCGGTATCTCCGAAGCGCTGCCAGAAGTGCTCTCTGTAGTGCGGCCACTCGCAATGGCAAAGAAGATACACGTCGAATACACAGAAGAAAATCTTTCTGTGCATGCGGATCGGGTGCGATTCAAGCAAATCCTGTACAACCTTCTCAGCAATGCGTTGAAATTTACTCCCGAGGGAGGAAGGGTGCGAGTTGAAAGCTCGAATAACGGCACCTTGGTTTCGATCTCGGTCAGGGATACTGGTCTCGGTATTCGGCCGGAGGATCAGCAATTGATTTTTGAGGAATTCCGGCAGGCGGGAGAGACCACCAGAGGCGTGAAGGAGGGCACCGGGTTGGGGCTTGCCATTACCAAGCGCCTGGTTGAGCGGCAAGGGGGAACCATTCAGGTCATAAGCGAACTCGGCAAAGGCAGTTGCTTCACCTTTACCCTGCCGGCGGGGCGGGAAACTGCGGAGACGCGAACGGAAGGTGTGTTAACCGAAAACCGAAAGGCAGAACCCGACATTGAGCGTGAAAAGCCGCTCGTGCTAGTTGTGGACGATGAACCGCCAGCACGGGAGCTCCTGGCGAGCTACTTGGAAGGCGCGGGTTATGCAGTAAAAGCAGTCGGCTCCGGGGCGGAGGCCGTCGAAAACGCCCGTCAACTGAAGCCAGATGCTATCACTTTGGACATACTCATGCCGGGCGGGAGTGGGTTCGGGACTCTTTCGGAACTTAAGAAAACCGCTGTGACGGCCCAGATCCCGATTATTGTGGTTTCAGTAGTAGATCAAAAGGAAATGGCTTTCACCTTGGGAGCTGCAGAGTACCTGGTCAAACCGGTGCAGAAATCTGCACTTCTCGCGGCACTGCGCAAACATCTGCGAACCGAGTCCGGGCCTTCTCACAACATCCTTGTGGTGGACGATGACCCAGGAGCGCTTGATGTTGTGAGCGACACTTTGAGTTCGGCCGGCTACACTCCGCATGCGGTGTCGAGTGGCAAGGATGCGCTTGAGCTATTGTCGAGAGTTCCCATTAACGCAATCCTGCTCGATTTGCTGATGCCCGAGATGGACGGCTTCGAAGTCCTTCGCGCAATAAAGCAGCATCCGGAGTGGGACAACATTCCTGTTTTCGTTGTCACCGCCAAGGACCTCACCGAAGCGGAGAGTGCACTCCTGAAGCGACAGGCTCGCGCTTTGTTCCGCAAGCACACTTCCTGGGAGGCAGACCTCCTGGCGCAACTTCGTAAGGCAATAGGCAAATCTGAGCTGGCTAAGGCGATGGGACAGTCATGAGCAAGGTCCTTGTGGCAGAAGACAACCTCCCCAATCGGGAGTTGATACGAGAAATTCTGGAGTCCTGTGGACACCAAGTTATTGAGGCCGAGGACGGCCAACAAGCTCTCGAAAGGCTGAAGGAATCCACGCCTGATTTGATATTGCTCGACATCCAGATGCCAGTGTTGGACGGATATGCCGTCGTGCGCCAGGTTCGGCAGACCCCGCATCTTGCCAACCTGACGGTATTGGCACTCACTGCTTACGCCATGCAGGGCGATCGCGAAAAAGTCCTGCAGTCCGGCTTCGATGGATATCTGACGAAGCCGATCGATGTGGCAGTTCTGACCGACGTGCTACAACGGTTTCTTGATTAGAGCAGGACATGCTCTGAACCGGCCTCTGGCGGATGATTACGGCTCTTGCTTAATGCCTTTTGGGGAACGCATGATCCGCACGAGACGGCGATTAATTTCCGGCCGACCTTCCAAAGTGCTGGGAGGCCTGAATTATCGGCCGTTGGCTTCAAACCTAGCCTGATCGCTAACTTAACTTTCAAGTCTGACGAGAACTCCTCCTTGTCTCTGCAGAACGCCACAAAACCAGCCCTGCCAAATGAAGATGTTGTCCGCCGCCGCGCCAGCCGATTTTGCTTTCGGCCTTGCGCGAATGTTCCAAACACTAGCGGAGGATAGCTGCCCAAACTTCAATATTGTCAGATCGCGCAGCCAGGCTTACCGGTTGGTCGGGTTGGACGACCAGGAACAGCAAGGCAGAGGCGAAGCCCTATCGCCGCGGTCACAGTCGTCCTCCTCTACAGTCTGACCAGTCTGACCTGGCGCATTCTCTCCGGCGCCTGATGTCGGCTGTTCTGATTCTGGAACAAAATGAAAAAAGTTCTCAGCGACCGGCTTTTTTGGTGCAGTATCTGCCTTTGGCGTTTCCCCCTTTCTGAAGTCGCCAAGCAAGCCTGAGGGTTACCGAAAATCGGCATCGAAGTACCCATCAGAGGTGCGAATGCCGCTCTGTTCTGGGTTCTAACAGGATTAAATTGCTGGCATTTTGCAAGGGCATGCCCATAACCTATGTCATCAATCGTTCTCTCCGTGTAGTCTTTGCGGTCTACAAGGGAAAGACTAGCCTTGATGAAATTGTTCAATACGCGAAGCGGTTGAGTACCGACCCCGACTTTGATTCTACGTTTTCGGAGCTGGCCGTGCTTCACGACTTCAGCGGTTCCAACCTCACTGCCAGTAACCTGAAGTATTTTGCCGAGGAGGACGACCCCTTTTCCCTCAAGTCCGCGCGGGCCATATACGCGCCGTCCCAGGTGGCTTTTGGCACGGCTCGCATGTATCAAGCATTGCGTGACCAAGCCGGCACTTTGGAGGTCTTTCGCATATTGGAAGAAGCTTGTCGGTGGCTAGGTCTGGAGCACTGGGTGTCGGCGCTTACCGAACTAGCTCTTCTGGATGAATGGGACAAGAACAACGGTGAGAACCCGCAGCATCAGGAAGAAATCGACAGTCGGAAGTCACGCCAGCAGCGGCGTGAGGAAATCATGGAACAAATACGACATTCGAACATGCCTGGTCACGATCATCGGTAGCGGGTCACTCTGCCATGCCAGCAACCAAGCCAAGGCCTCTTCGCGAGTTCTGAAAACGGGAAATTCGCGCCCGGAAAAGATTTTCAAGGTCTCATAAAATTGCCGGCGGAAGCTCCCCGCTCCCGTCCGCGTTGTTCTCCAAATGAAGGTTTGTCGAAGGCCCAAGGCCCATTTGAATGGAGGCCACCTTGTGTCCGCGATGGATGCGAATCGACTTCAAGGCGCCTTCGACGGCCTGTAGCTGAGGGACAAAGTTGGATGGCGGTAGCTGCCGCTATGGCAATCGCGAAGTGAGTCGTCATCGCGGTCATCCTGTTCACCTCAATACCGACGATATGTCGAGCAAGCTGTACAGTGGCCGGTACGCAAAGGTCGCATCCTAATCACCCAAGACCCGCCGGATATCCGCATTAAACCACCCTACGGGGCCTTCTTCCTCAGCCTTCAGGCTGGGAAAGGCAGCCAAAATCGCCTCCGGCGTATCGCCGGCCGCGAGGCTGGGAAGCACGGTGCGTAGAGTGACCCTCGTTCCCTTGAAGACCGGTTCTCCTCCGCAGATCTGAGGGTCACCAACGATACATTGGTCGAAATGCACGAGATCGCCACCACGGCCACCCATAACTTGTCTCCTCGCTTGCAATGTGTGTTATGTATGCAGGGCGCACGTCGGAAGAGCTATCTGCATCGTGTCCGGGATGATGCTGTTCCGTGCCAGCCACCTGCCGCGACGTAACCAGGCATCAATAACGGCGATTGCATATTGAACGGCCTTACCGTGCCGCCGCACCTCCGAGAATGGGGACGAACAGAACTCAACGGCCGCGAAACGAGGGAGATCGTGCGATCTCATGCTGCAGGCTCTGCGGGTAGCGAGTTTAGAGCTTTGTAGATCGCTCCAGGGTCAAGGAAGTGGATCGCCAGGGCGAGATTACTCGCGCCTTAAGCTTCGCTTTAGGAAAATCGCGACCGTTCAGGGTAACAATGAAATCTGCAGCGCCTTCCTTCGCGCATGCACAAATAGGATCGTCCCCAGGCTCCGGTGAAATTGTTTCAGTGCGCTTGACCGCAATCAAAATAGCTTCCTCGCGCAACAGGTTAACAATTCCCATCGCTTCAAGAAATTGTCGCTGGCGTTGTGCCCCACATTCCTGAATCCGGCTACTCCCGCCAACAGCACCGAAGTATCTACAACACCTCTGGGGCGACGTCGCGATCCTTTCCTAGGGGACAACCTCGACCTCTGGCTGGAGGCGGCTGGCGCTGCGATATGATCGCACAGACTCGATGATCTGTTTTTCCGAGAGATCAGCGACGTCGTTCGCAGCATCTTTCAGGGTGCGTAAGAATTCCTCCTTCCAGCCTTTTCTTTTCCGGCCCCTTGGTATATCGCGACAGATGTTCGCCAGCGGCAATCTTTGCTCCAGTTCCCTTATGATCTTACGAATCGGAATACGAACTTCCAATGGAGCCCTTCCCGGTGCCGAGCGAGCACACAGCGTGAGAATGTTGCGCTTGCTCACTTCCTTGTCCGAAAATTGCGACAGCGCTCTCGTAAACAGCACGAGGTATCGCGTAGAGGTACCCAGCGATTCCTTCAAGTAGCCCGCCACTTTGGCCTGCAGCAGAACATTTGCGTCGAAGAAGCAGACACGCGCACGTCGTTTCGGCCTCAGGACGCCGAATTGGACAAGGTTTTGTAGTTCTTTCGGAGGAACTCCGAGAACAGCACTCGCCTGTTTGAGTTTCATTTTCACATTCTGCATTGTCGCACCTCTGCTGTCTAAATATTAGATAGTATTTCGTGGTAAAGCAACCCTTGAACTTCTCAACACCCCGGGTATAAACTTTAAATGTACGACACCGGGTACGTCCTCAATGGCGTTTGAAGTAAACATCTGCAAATGCGGGAGTTGGCTGATAATCGCGGGCAGATGTTTGTCGGAGCGCAGAATCAGTCTAAGTTATTGATTGTAAAGCGGAAGTGGTGGAACTGGCAGACACACCATCTTGAGGGGGTGGCGCCGAAAGGCGTGGGGGTTCAAATCCCCCCTTCCGCACCAAAGCCTTTATAATCATTAAGATATAGATATATAAAATGATACCGTTCTGCTGTGTGGGCGGCCATTACGCGCCCACTCGGGCATCTGAACGCGTGTTGTTACAATGCTGTGCCATGTCCAGACAGCTAGGTAGGCTGCGTGCATGGCTGCCGACTAAGAGTTTGATTTGGCAGCCGGCGAAAATGCCAATGGGTGGGGCATTGTGGGGACAAGAAAGAGACATTTGGGGGGGGATCTAAGACGATCAAGTCGGCCGCAATTGCTGAGCCTTCTCGATGGCGTCCCGGCCGTTTTCTGCCTCACCACACACATCAAGATCGTCTTCACGTCTGAACATCTCGCAGAGCGCCTTGCGTACGAAGGCGTTGTCGTCCACGATCAGTACAGACTTGGCCACTTCCCTGGTCTCCCTGGGTTGAGGTCCGACTTCTGAACCAAGATTGAGATGCAAGATGCCCGTACACGGCTTCGTGTCTGTTTAGACGGGAATTCAGGAAACCGTTCGTTGTGCCACACCGGGTCTCCAGGATTGAATTTCCCAAGCATCCGCAGTACAAGCATCCGCAGTAGATGTGGAACGTAACCATAATGAGAATTCAGATCGAGAGCCTGAAGGCGGTCTGAAACCGAGTACGAATCTCACTCAACACCGCCGCCAGCCCGTCGTCGAGAAGAACGCCGGCTCGCGCAAGCTAGACCTTCACGCCACTTCGGAAAGCGTCACTCCATAAAAATGTGCCAAATACTCAGGGCCCGACGGCCAACATTACCTTTTGTGTACGGGGCGTGGCACTGCCGCCCTGGGGCGTCCCTTCCTCCACCCGTATCCGTTTCCCATCCTCCAGCACGCCCGCGTTGAGCCCGGTGCACCGAATGGGGCCTTCCGCATCTCCTTACAGCGTCGGCGTCCCGGAGGAAGGTTCTTGCGCGGCTGACCCGGCCCGCACGTTCCCCTGTCAACGCTTCGTCACTGCTCTTGCGAGCAGCTCCCCATGACTCGGGGCCGATGTGGGTCGCTACGCCACTTTCGTATGACTTTTTCATTCACTACACCTCGCCGGTTTAACCGGCGCACAAGGAGTAGGACAATGAGATCTGACCGTAGCCAAGCTAATCTGCTCGTGGTGCTTTTGTTCGTGGCACTCCACAAGCGGGAGCGTGCCGAATCAAGAGCATTTTTTTCGCGCCATGGGCAGGAGCGTCCGTGACCTCCGTACCCGCAAGGGGAGCCCCACGCCGACAGCGCCAAGTCCGCCGCCAGCCGGCTGCTCAAGAATCACTCCTCCAATCACGACGCGAGGTACAATGAGTCTGCCAGGTGAAACAGCAGCGGGCTCTGCAGGGATGCAACCATGCCGAGGGATAGCTTGGTGGTCATCGAGACGATCACTGCATCTGCGCGAATATCCTGCCCGCGCTCCTGCCAACCCGCATCGGATCGGTAGAGCCGCATGTCTTGAAGACTACCGGCCCGAAGGACGGAATCTACACTATCGGAGAACGCTCCTTCCCACTTCACGCTGAGGCAGCACATTTGCAGTTGGCGCGCAGATTCGTGTGCATAGCAGCGCGGGGCGCGAGGAATGAAAGACTGCCTCATGAAAGAAAGTCCCAAAGTTCGCAAGATCGCGTTTGTCGGCGACCACTTGCCGCGCAAGTGCGGCATTGCGACGTTCACGTCCGACCTGCTTGCAGCCGTGGCAGCTGCGCATCCCCAAAGCCAGTGTTTCTCAGTGTCGGTGAATGACATTCAAGGTGGCTACGAGTACCCGGAAGTAGTTCGCTTCGAGATTGAGGAGCAGGATTTGTCGTCTTATCTACGTGCTGCGGACTTCCTGAACATCAGCAACGTGGACATTGTCTGCTTGCAGCACGAGTTCGGCATTTTCGGCGGGCCGGCCGGCGGCCATATCCTGGCACTCCTGCGCGAATTGAGAATGCCCGTTGTCACTACGCTTCATACCATTCTGCGGGAGCCGAGAGCCGAGCAACGGCGCGTAATACACCAGTTGGTCGCGCTCTCGACCCGGCTCGTGGTCATGACTGAGCGGGGGCGCCAGATGTTGCAGCAGATTTACCAGGCACCGCCGGCCAAGATCGATCTCATCCCGCATGGCATTCCCGACGTAGGTTTTGTCGATCCGAACGATTTCAAGGAACAGTTCGGCGTGGAAGGCAGGGTGGTGCTGCTCACGTTCGGGCTGCTTTCGCCGAACAAGGGGATCGAATATGTGCTCAACGCCCTGCCGCACGTTCTAGCGGAGTTTCCCGACGTTGTATATATTGTCCTGGGCGCCACACATCCCAACGAACTACGCGAGCATGGCGAAGCCTACCGGCTCAGCCTCGAAATCCTTGCCAAAAAGAACAAACTCGAGAAGAACGTCATCTTCTACAACCGGTTCGTAGAACTTGAAAATCTGAAAGAGTTCATCGGCGCCACAGACTTTTACATCACGCCTTACCTCAACGAAGCGCAGATCACGTCGGGCACGCTTGCCTATACGTTTGGTGCGGGCAAAGTGGTAGTTTCGACACCGTACTGGCACGCTGCAGAATTGTTGGCGGAAGACCACGGCGTGCTGGTGCCGTTCGGCGACGCCCCTGCCATAGCCCGCGAGGTGATTGACTTGCTGCGCGACGACACCCGCCGGCATGCCATTCGCAAGAATGCTTACAATCTGGGCCGTGAGATGGTCTGGAGCAACGTGGCGCGGCTCTATATGCGCTCGTTCGAGTTGTCGCGGATCGGGGGAGCGGCACGATCTCGAAAATCTCTTGCCACCAAGACGCTCGACCAAAAGCCACGGGAACTGCCGGAGTTGAAGTTGAGTCATCTCTCGCGGATGACCGATTCGACTGGAATCTTCCAACATGCCATTTTTAGCATCCCGAATTTTTCGGAAGGCTACTGTACGGATGACAACGCTCGCGCATTCATCCTCGCGGTACTGCTCAGTGAATTGGGAGAAGAGCCAGAGCGCGTGCGGACCCTGGCCACAACCTACGCGGCCTTCTTGCATCACGCGTTCGATCTCAGAGTGAAACGCTTTCACAACCACCTAAGTTTCGACCGCCGGTGGCTCGATGAACATGGGTCAGAGGATTGTCATGGGCGAGCGCTCTGGGCGCTGGGCGTGGGGGTGGGGCGTTCGCCCTATCGGAGTTTCCAGATCATGGCCGGACAACTCTTCGCGCTGGCGTTGCCAGCTCTGACGGAGTTCACTTCGCCGCGGGCGTGGGCGCTCGGCCTTATCGGCATTCATGAATACCTGCGCCGGTTGAGCGGTGACAGCCTCGTCAACCAAACCCGTGGGACACTCACTTCCCGGCTCATGGAACTTTTCGAAAGGACCGCCCAGCCGGACTGGTGCTGGTTTGAAGAGGAGTTAACTTACGACAACGCGAAGCTCCCACACGCCTTGATTCTGAGCGGACGTGCAACCGGCCAACCAGCGGTGTTTGAGCGAGGCCTGCAGTCCCTGCGCTGGCTGACGGAATTGCAAATCTCCGAGAAGGGTCACTTTCGATCCATTGGCAGCAACGGATTTTATCGCCGCGGCGGCATGCGCGCCAACTTTGACCAGCAGCCCATCGAGGCGCAAGCAATGGTCTCAGCCTGTCTTGAAGCCTATCGGGCCACATCGGACCTCTGGTGGTACGAGCAGGCGCAACGCGCCTTCGACTGGTTCATTGGCTGGAACGATCTCGGATTGGAACTCTGCTCTCCCAAAACAGGCGGTTGCCGCGATGGGTTGCACGTGGATCGGGTCAACCGGAACCAGGGAGCAGAATCAACCCTGGCCTTCTTGCTTTCGTTGGCGGAGATGCGCTTGGCGCAAAATATGCTGACGAGTTTTAAGGAACCGATCGCCGTCTAAGAGTAATCGCGGCTTCCGGTCTCGTTTCTCTGGAACAACCAGTCCATGAACGCCAACTCGATTCACGTCAAACGCACGGCCACGGTCCTCCGGCCTGACCAGTCACGCGTTCTTCTGCGGCCATTCATTCCGGAGGATCCCCAGCGGGCCGGCAGGATTATCGCCAGGATCATGTCGCTCCCGGAAAACCGAGTCGGCCCTCTCCTGGACGAAGTATCCGCCGAATTCTCCCCGCGACACCAGCAGATCCACGAATCCTTTCTGGAACGATTCGAACAGGTCCGAGACCTCCTGTTGACCGATGAGAAAATTTCCGAACAAAGACAGCTGTTGATCGGCTCCTATTTCGTTTGCGAATTCTCCTTAGAATCCGCAGCCCTGTTCAACCCGTCCATCGTCCCGCACCCTGACCAGTCTGACCTGCCTCCCGGCGCTCTGCGTTTTATCCTCAGCTTGCGCGCGACCGGGGAGGGACACATCTCCTCCATCACTTTTCGGACGGGTACCGTCTACGTCGACCATCGGATCGAGGTCCTACCCCCAACCGGCTTCCTCACCGAGCCCCGTCAAATCCCGAACCCCCGTTACGAGAAGGCGCTCTTCGAGCGGAAACTCTTTGAGCTGGGATTGACCAGCGGATTCACACGCCGGGTTATGGACAAGTTTGGGGAGTCGTTTGCATTGGAAGAACTGCGGGCCAATCTCGAAGCCGAAATGAAACAGTCCCGCCTGTCGGATCGGAACGCGATCCGGGGAATTTTGATGCTGGCCCGGTCCAACTACGAGGTTCAGTTTCAGCCCCAACAGCGGCTGTCGGAACGCGTCATTTTCCCGGCCACGCCGTCGCAACGCAACGGCATCGAAGACGCCCGGTTCGTCTGTT
>QIAU01000165.1 GCA_003225055.1 Acidobacteriota bacterium | reverse complement strand
AGTTGCTTGGACATCCAGCCGTGGGCCAGAGCTGGGAGAGCTTCGTGATCGAAACGCTGATTGTGGCCGCCCCACAGAGCACCGAAGCTAGATTCTATCGTACCTCGGCTGGGGCCGAAATCGATCTCGTTCTCACCTTGCCAGGCGGGCAGTTGTGGGCCATCGAAATCAAGCGCAGCTCTGCGCCAACCTTAGAGAAGGGCTTTCATTTCGCCTGCGCAGACCTCAAGCCAAAGCAACCGAATCCCACCGGGAACCGGGAGCGACGGCGCGTGCATGCACCAGGGCGAGGACTTCCTTTATATATATGCTGGAGGGCACGTTGCGAAGTGTGGCTCGACGAAGTCGAGTGCCACGTCCTTGAGCAGGGCGATAGCTTCTGGTTCGAGAGCAACCGTGGCCATCGCTGGTTCAATCCCACTAACAAGCAAACCGTAATTCTGTGGGTGAATACGCCGCCCACGTTCTGATTTTTTCCGTTCCCTTTGTCAAGTCCTAGAAACCGAACCGTAACGAGAACTGTTGCACTCGAGGAACTGTGAGAGTCCTGCGATAAAGGCCAAATGAGCCGTCATCCGAGCCGTTATCCAGGGAAGTATTCGTATTCGTGTCGAAACGAACGGAGTTCGTTATGTTAAAAACCTCCCAAGCAAACTTTAGGTTCATATTCTCGCGGATTTTCCAACTTTTCGCCAAGCCCATGTCAATCCCGAAATAGCCTTGCCCACGAAAGTTGTTGCGGCTCCCGGCCTCCCCTGGATAGGCAAAGCGCATCGGGGTCAGTGTGGCCGGAACGCCGGATGTAATTTGTACGCCGGCCACCACAGCGCTGGGATCGCGAAAGGCAAATGGTGCTCCGTTCACTAGGAATAAGCCCGGCTGAATGGGAGCGGTCTGCACCATGTTGCTGGTGAAAAGGAAATTCTGCGTGAAGCCCCGCGTATCAATCACGCTAAATGGAAAGGCACTGCTCCAACGATTCAAGCCGGAGAGTTGCCAGCCGCCAATAATCCCATCCAGCAGACCCACCGCACCTCCAGCGAACGCTTTGCCCTTTCCGAAAGGCAGTTCGTAAACCCAGTTAGCGGTGATTACGTGGCGCAGATCGAAGTCCGACGGCGCACGATTCAACCCCGGATTCCACGGATTCGCAATGTAGCTGAGGATCGTGCTCGTGCCGAGTGGGATCGCGGATGTGGTGGAAGTCGTGCCCTGCGAATTCACGCGTTCTGTGTCCGAGCCCAAATCGAGGGATTTCGAATAGGTGTAGCTGAAATCTACCTGCAGGCCGTGCCTCATCGGATGACGCATGATGAACTGACCAGCGTTGTAGCTGCTGGTCCCAAGAGAGGACCACGCAAAGAGAGAGGAGAACTGCGGATCCCAGAAGGGCACCGGGGGCAAATTGGCGCAGACGGGCGAAACTCCGCCATTGGCAAGTTGGGTGGCGAGCAGACCAAGACGGAAAGGTGCGCCAACTTCTCTTCCCGGGCGGTTCGCCCAGCGGAAGCCTGAAGGACAACTGTCGGAGCCGCCGGACCCAGTGTAGATGTTTTGCGTTGCGCTCAACCCTCCTGCGGCTGCGGTTGGAAACAAGTCCTCGAAGTAAGGAATTGGCGATATGGTTGCTGACGGGTCTTCACCATGCACTAAGGCAAACTGTGACATCATCCGTGCAGCAGTGTAGTAATCCACTCCTGACTTGGGGTCCACAAGATTCGTTGCAGCAGCTAGATCGCGCTGCTGCAATAAATGCCTACCAAAGCGCCCTACGTAAGCCGCTTCGAACGTCCAGCCCTTCCCGATCTGCCGTTGGATGGAGAAGTCAGCTGCAATGGAATATGGGGTCTTGATTCGGCCGTCAATTCCATTGGAGTTGAAAGTAAATCCCGTAGTGCTGGGGTCGTTGGGCGGAAAAGCAGGGTACGTCACCCTCGACGGTGGCGCGCCGCCTGGCAACGCCGGTACGTTGTTTCGGCCCGTATAGCGGGGTACATCGTCGGGAGTGAAAATGTTGGACGGAGCCGCCTGCGTGCTGGTCAGACCGAACGAACCAAACTGGCTGAAACCGTCGACAATCCCTTCACCGAAATGGTCGTAATACATGCCGATACCGCCACGAACCGAAGTCTTGGAATCTGGAGAATAGGCAACTGCAATGCGCGGGGCAAAATTCAGTTTATTCATAGGCCAGTAGGGCCTGCCTCCTCGGCCCTGGCCGGACGGAGCAAACGAGAATTCCGGCTGATTTCCCAGCCCCTGAGCAGCCGCAATGGCTCGATTGATGAACCATTGGTCGAGGTCGACTGTCGGAGCAACCTGTTGCCCGTTCACTTCATACGGGGTCTGCAAGAGGGTGTGTCGCACACCTATTGTGATGGTCAGATTGGGTCTTACCCGCCAGGAATCCTGCACGTACCATTCGAATTCGTTGGCCTTGAAGCTACGCGGAATCAACGTCCCAATCGGCAACAGTGTAGCCGTGGTTGGGGCGGTTACCCTGTAGTTGTTGTGCACATTGATGGTGCTTAACAAACCTGCGATGTTCGTGATTGCATTGTCGTAGCTGGTAGAAAAATCTCCCGACACCGTCTGGAATCCGAACGCAGCCGGATCAAGGCTCTGGCCGGTTCCGGCGATCGCGGCCTGGCTGATGTTTGCACCACCAGTGGTAGCTGAGCTGAAAGAGACGCTGTTCGAAGATACGTTGTTGTGGACCAGCCGATAATTCGCGCCAAACTGCAGCGTGTGTTTACCCTTCACCCAGGTAAAGTCGTCGACAAAGTTGTGCACGGGAACATTCAGGAGCGTGGTAGTGTTTTCGGAGGTGAGAGGGCTGATTCCCGCAAAATCTGAGAAGGAATTGTTCCCTGCCCCGACGTTGTTCAAAGCCTGGCGAATGTAGCCATAGCGGAAGTTGTTGATCAGAGTGCTGCTGACGGTCCAGATATGACCAATCGCCAGCCCCTTGGAGGTACTTACGAGCGAGGCACTGGCAGGACCGCCCGGAAACTGAGGCGCTAGGGAACTTCTGTCTCCCTGCAGATTGCCGCGCACGAACAGTCGCTGGCCTGAGCTCAACTGATAGTCCACTTTGGCGATGTAGGTATTCAGCCGGGCAGGATCCGGAGCAGACCAGGTAAAGCCGCCGGTGTTCAACCCATCCCCTCCCGGAGAATTGGGGTCGGGGTAGGCGTTCAGTGTTGCCAGAGCGTTTGGGTCCTCACCGCGCCCCCACGGACAACTGCTCGTGCAATTCGGGTCCATAGTCTTTATGTCGGCCGGGGTCAACGTGACGACGTTGCCGCTCCCATGGGTGTACCGGACGTTGCCTGCCTTGAATGACGGAGTCGGCACCGTCAGATTCTGCTGCTGGTTCTCTTGCGTTTTCTGGCCTTCGTAGTTCAGAAAGAAGAACACGCTGTCCTTCTTGATCGGTCCTCCGAAGGTCACTCCAAAGGTGTTCCGAATCAATTGGCCGGGCCTGTTCGGCAGCCCTGCCGAAATCTGGGCTGCCTTGTTAAACCAGTCATTGGCATGGCCCACGTTATTGCGGTTGTACTCGTAAACGCTGCCATGAAAGTTGTTGGTTCCGCTCTTGGTCACGAGCGTCACCTGGGCGCCTGACGACCGTCCGCTGTCGGCGTTGGAGTTCGTTGTAGTGACTCGAAATTCTTCCACCGAATCCAGGGTTGAGCGCAGCACACCGGCGAAGGCGTAACCCTGCCTCTGGTCGTTGTTGTCCACTCCGTCGAGCGTGACGTTGCTTTGGTCGGAACGAGCGCCAGAAACAGCGCCGCTTCTGCTGTCTTGGTCAGGGTTGGTCGCGCGCGAATTTAGATACACGACGCCAGGCTGCAGGCTGAGTAAATCCGGCACATTACGCCCTTCCATGGGAAGAGCCTGAATGGTTGAATTGCTCACGGCGTTTCCGATCGTCGCGTCAGTGGTATTTACCGTCTGCGCGATGTCGCTAACCTCGATGCTTTCAAGTATGGCCTGAACCGAGAGCGCAAAATTTATCGTGGCAGGCTGGCTTACGAGCAGTTCGGCGGTTTTTACCTGTTTCCCGAAGCCTGCTTTGCTCACTGTAACCGTATACTTGCCAGGCGAGATTTGAGGGAACTCGAAAGCCCCGTCCTGATCTGTGGTGTGCGCTACGCGAAACGCGGTGGCGGCGTTTTCAAGAGTAACGTCTGCGCCGGCAAGCACGGCACCCGAAGGATCGGTAACCGTGCCGCGCAGGAAAGTAAGGCCGGTCTGCGACCACACGACAGTGGAAGAGCTCAACATCAACAACAAGCAGAGTCTTGTCCATTTTCGGTCATTCATAAGTGGTCTCCTGCACAGCGATTCCAAAAATTGCCAAGCAGCAAGAAAAGGAGCCCCACTCGCATCAAGAGGAACAACCAGCAGAACAAGATCAGCCAATAATTGCTTGCCAACTCTACTAAAGTTGTAACTTCATGCTGTTTTCTTTCTTTTTTGTTTGGCTTTCTTCCTACGAGCTATTGCGGCGGCTTTGGAGGCCTTCGTGGCGATTCGGCGGCGTTCTTCCGGAGTCATAGTCCTGAGCCGCGCCCGGCCGCCCTTCCTGCCCAATTCTGAGAGGTATCTGGAGACTGCCGGATCCATGGCCGCTAAGGTAGCACCGTAGCGGGTTTAGAGACAACCCTGAAAATGTTTACAAAGACGGGCGAAAAAAGGAGGAATAAAAGCAGAATTTGCTTTACATATCCACCTAAGCGGCCTAGGATGTCAATCGGACCGAGCGAGTGCTGAAACACTCACCCGGCCCTAACCAGATGAACCTACGTAGGAGGCTCACGTGGCTAGACCTACTTTAGCAGTTTTTCCCTCCTCTCAATTTTTACAATCTCATTTCGACATCGACCCTTTCGGACAGTTGATCGATCAGGCCGACGCCCATTCGCTACTTACCATCCGCGGTTGGGAATCAGCGGAGGGCAGCTTTACCTTGGCGACTAGACCTGCTTTTTGGCGATGGATGGCTACCTGGCTTTTAGCCGAAATGAAAGGCCGCGTGGGAAGGTGGCATTGGTCGCTACTGATCAGGTTGAGAGAGGCGCTGAAGTACCATCCGTGCAAGGTGTATCGCGTCATGTACTATTCCAACCGCCTTGGGAGCGTTGTCGATTGGCTCCCGAGCCAGCGGATCGCGGCAATAAGCGAAGAAGCGATTAGCAATGCTCCCTTTTGCCTGTTACTGATTCTGGGCCGGGAGTGAGGCCTGGACCGAGATGGTTCCTTGTGTAAACACAACCTGCGGACGGTTTGTTGACCACGTGGCGAGGTCGGGGAAACTCTGCCGGAGTCCCCTGGGCATCTCCAACTTTCCAGCCTCGCTCCCACCGAAGGCGTGCGCCTGCGTACCTCCAGAAACTCGCCAAGCGAACGGATTGTTGAGGCTCTCCATCACTCCATTGCGAGGGCGCCTTTTCCGATAGTAGCGAGCTCAGATAAGAGCGCGCTTTTCACCTCCTGTGATTGTCGCTCGCCCTTTGCAACCCTACTGACGTAGGAGGGATCAACTCCAAGTTTCTCGGCGATGCGAGCATAAATGCCAGAGTGAAGTCGATGGACCCGGAGCAGCGATTCCTCCGTTACTTTTGTGCGCTGGCGCTTCTTCCTATTTTTAGTCAAAGGGACCTCCTGCTTCAGTTAAATGAGTCCTTGTGGAAATGAGAAGTGCTATGTGTCCCGCATTGGCGGTCGTTCATCCACCGAGCCAGGGCCCCCATCCAAGACGTGGAGCGGGTAACGAAAGCCCGAAGGCGTACGTATACGTCCTCCATCGCGAAGCAAGAATCAGTTTTCTGTCTTTCTTCGTTGCCAGATCAGGGGCGATTAAACCGACGCCTCAGGGGGTGTGCACTCCGAGTGGAGAGAACTGCTCTTCGGAGAGGCGATTTAGGGGGATTGTCCTCCCGAAAGGGACGAGAGTCAACAGGAAAATGACAGGAAAAATGACAGGAAAATGCTCGGCGACTTGCCGGGCGTTTCGTTCGTCTCTTGCCCTGGTCTGCCGGTACTACGCCGTGAGGCATTCGGGAGTGGATTTGATGGTAGAGGTATTTTTCTTGGGGGCATGCCTTATCTTTGCTTCCGATTGACGGAGGAATTTTTAGGGTTTACTGGAACAGGTCCGTAAATTCCACCTCTCTGCCAGGATTATTCGATCTCCTCAACGATATCACGAGTGTGCAGGCCCTCATCACGGAAGCGGTCAGAGAATCTGAAGTTCTCGAATACAAGACCGCCTCCTCGAAGTTTGACGATGCCGCCAGAAATGAACTCGCGAAAGATGTCTCTGCCATGGCAAATTCGGGGGCGGCGTCCTCGTATGCGGCTTAGCCACCGATCCAGCGGATAAGACGAAGCCGGTCTCCATCCAAGCCATCCATGTTGCGAATATTGAAACGTTCGATCGCGTGGTCAATTCGCAGATAAAGCCACCAATCAGAGGCATGCGGAAGAAGCTCATTCCCCAAGATGCACCGCAAGTGATGGTTATTGATATTCCGGAAAGCGACAATCCACCCCACCAAAATTTGTATGACAAAAAATACTACCGGCGTTCCGGTACCGAATCGTTGCCCATGGAGCACGATTTGGTCGCCTCGTATTTTGGCAGAAAGACCGGACCGATTTTGAAGGCGAACTTCCACGCTCTTGCCAAGCCGACTGAATTTACCGGTGATCCACCGTTTTCGAACGAATTTAGGGTGCGGGTGACGATTGATAACAGTGGCAAACGCGTTGGGAAATATGTCGAAGCAATCTTTATATTTCCCGCGCCGATCACGTGCGCCCGGTCGGACGGAGTGGAATTTGGAATGACATCAGTAGCCTGTATCCTGGCCTACAGGCCAGGCAATTCAGCAACAACGTCGAAGTTTTCCATCCTAGAGATGTCCTCAAGCATTCTCGAGATCGGATTTACGGTAAGCAAAACGTACCTGGACGGTCATGCCGACGACACTTTCATTCTCTGGACGATTTATGCGGATGAAATGGAACCACAGCAAGGGTCCATAACGCTTCGCGAAGTTTTGACTTGAAACAATTATCTTCTTCCTGGAACACCGAAGCCGAATTCGGCGCGGGCTCTGAGGCAGGGCGTAGGATTCGAGGTTTTGTTCTGAATTTGGAACAGGATTCCGAGTTACGCAAACAACCTTGCCGAAAGCTCACGAAGGTACCTACACATGGTCGCCTCTCTTTACAAGCCCGGTAGTTCATCCCCCTCGAAATGCGGGTCATATCCGTTAAAAAGGAGGCACTCCAGGCGCTCAGCATCTCGAAGAACGTCACCTGGAACGCGCTTACGTTCCACTTCGAGGAAATCGAGAAGTCCATTAACAGCACCCGCGACACTCCTATGAATCAGAGGATCAGATCTTGTCAACTCGGCGTAGCGTTTTGTGACCTCCCAAAAAGCTCGGAACTGTTGCACGGGATATTTCCGCTTTTCCGAGGAAAGGCCTTCCTGGAAATCGACCCAGCATTGCATCGCCTCAGCAGCTAACCGATCCTTCTCTGGAGACGGCACGTTATCTGTTTTTCTCCCGGAGGCACCATTCGAACATCGTAGTGTATCCTTCCGCACCAGTCTGATGGGATGCCCGGCCGGAATCTGAGGCCGCCGCACTGCCGGTTGGGTTAGCGACCATGCGGAAGCGCCGAACCGCTGCCAAGAGGGGCGAGTCGACAATCTCCCGGTCGATCCGGTTGAGCCGAAGAATCATCGGCTACAAGCGCGTGAGGCGTTACTTCCGCTTTGCTCGTTATCCGGGATGTGGCTGCAATCGACTTCTCACGAGCCGATTAACGAGAAAAGGGATTTTGCTGCAAGTTCCGGCAGCACAGGTAATACGTCGGATACAACGGCCCGGCCGCATGCCGATTATTATTCGCCCGGTTGACATTATCGGCGACACGAGTAGGATGGTCGCCGCCGGATTTCTATCTTTGAACACGAGAACCCCATAGCACTAGCGGTTCTATCGATGCCATACGATGCCATTAACAGGCAGCAAATCCCGGTTTCTACATTGGCGTCGAGCTTTTCTGGATATACGGATCCAAGCGCATGATGCTGAGGAAATATGAGCAAATCAGAGACAAAAACGGATCGGAGGAGTTTCCTGACCGGATCAGCGGCTCTAATCGGCGCCGCGGTTATGCCCAACGCGGTTTCATACGCAAGAATTCTCGGAGCCAACGATCGAATATCCCTAGCACATATTGGCCCGGGGAACCGGGGCCAGGAGCTGGCTTGGATTATCGCTCAACATAAGACCACTCATAATGTAGAGATGACCGCTGTTTGCGATTTGTGGAACGTCCGCCGCGAAAAAGCCGTCCAGCAGAACACGAGCCACTATGGCCGTGCGCCGCGAGCCTACCAGTATCTGGAAGATGTTCTCACGCAAAACGATATCGATGCGGTCGTCATTTCCACCCCAGAGCACTCGCACTCGCCCGTTTTGAGCATGGCTGCAGAAGCGGGCAAAGATGCGTACGTTGAGAAGCCAATGGGAAACATCCTCGCGGAGGTGAAGACGGCGCGTGATGCGGTCAAGCGACACAACCGCATTGTGCAGGTGGGTACACAGCATCGCAGCGAGCCTTACCCGCGTGCGGCGCACGAGTTGGTGAAGACCGGGGCTCTCGGAGACGTGACGAAAGTAGAAATAGTTTGGAATTATCACGGACCCAGGTGGCGTGGGCGCCCGGAATCCAAACAGATCCGAGAGCAAGATACTGATTGGCGCAAATGGCTAATGACGAAGTCATATCGTCCCTTTGATCCGCAGGTCTACTGCGAATTCCGCTTATACAAGGATTTCTCGAGTGGCATCCCTGACCAGTGGATGAGCCACGCTACAGACCTCGTGCATTGGTTCATGGATGACAACTTTCCTCGGTCCGTTGTGGCCCATGGCGGAATTTTTGCCTGGCACGACGGCCGGGAAAACGCTGATACCTTTCACGCGTTACTGGAATATCCGAAAGGCTTTCTGGTGAGTTATTCGACCAGTTTTGGAAACGATGCCCCATCGTTCACACGGTACATGGGCAAAAAGGCGACGCTCATCAACCATGGCGGGGAGGGCAGTCCTCGCTACAGTCTGGTCGAGGAGAGGGGAAATCACGAAGATAATCCAGATATCGATAAATCAAGGACGTCTCAAGACGTTCTCTTACCGGGTGAAACCAAGCTGCCCCCCATGGGCATGGGAGACATGACGCTGGAACATACGGCCAACTGGTTCGAATGCATGCGCTCACGCGGGCAGCCTCATTGTACTGTTGACGAAGGTTTCTCCCATTCCGTGGCATGCATTATGTCGGCGGAATCCTACTGGTCGGGCAAGAAGCAGTACTGGAATGCCGCGGCGGAGGTGATTCAGGACCACCCCGTCGAGAGCTAAAAGATTCTTCGCAGAGTCCTATGTTCGCGTCCGAGTTGTCTTGGCAATCGACGCTTTCACGGAAGACTACCACGTTATCGGCTTCGAATCAGCCGCGTTGAGATGAACCTTTGCTGGGGCTGCAAGGGCTGCAAGCACATCGAAGTCGAAATCGCGAAATAAGTCGAGGCACATCAATTCCGGCACTTCGCTGTACTTGAGCGGGTGCTCCAGTACATACTCCAGACTCGGGATAGAATGCCGCGCGTCGACCGAGGCAAACAATTGCGGTTCGAGCGCCGCAGAAGTCAACGCGACCGCTTGCGACCGCGGACCCGAAGTGAGCAGCGCGACCGGCCGATGCGCGGTTTTTGCAGCAAGGGCCGAACCGGGAGTTGGGCTGCCATGCTGTAATCCGGTGTTCAGCCATTCGGCTACCGCGGCCACTTGAGCAGCTTCCAAACCGAGCGCGCGTTCGCCAAGTCCATTGAGCATCTGCGAATAGGAAGAAATACCCAAATCGCCGGTGCCGGGAATGTTCTGACCAAAGAAGAGCGGTTCGAGCGCGAGGACGCGCTTGCCGCTGGAGGCGAGGTTGGCAACGTCATCCGTCGTTGCCTTCATCCCTTCATCGGACATCAAGATCGCTGCTGACGCATCATCCGCAGTGGCCAAAGAGCGGAATAGTACACCGGTCGCACTCAAACCGTTGCCGAAGTCGAAGCGATAGGCATAACTCTCGACGCCTTTTGCCGCAAGGCTGTCAATGACCGTGGCATGCTCAACCTTGACCGGCTGATACCTTGTGACGGTGCTAAGCAGTTCCCGTTTCTTGATGGCCGGGCTCGCTCCATCAGCGGCTTTGTAATTGGACTTTGCAAGCCTTCGCGCCAAACCGAGAATCGTCAAGTTGTCCTTGGGTAGGCCCACCACAAGATCGTCGTAGCTTCTGACTTCTCCGTCGGTGTCTCCATCTTCAGCCGGCGAGGCGTTGAGTCCAAAGACGGAGTTCAAGAAACCGTAAAGCGCTTCGCGGTTGTCGCGCTGATAGTTGTGCGTACCGGGCTGGTAGTTCTCATGCCAGCGAAGGTTCTTTTCCTGGCTGAAGAGCTTGAAGAAAGGCTGAATGTCGAAATAAACGCCTTGTTTAACCACTCCGGCGCGAAAGCAGCAGTCGTCCTCAGCATTGTAGATAAGGAGAGTGGGGCGCGGCGCGCGCATGGCCACAAGCTGGGCGTAATCAGTGCCCTGGCGAAAGTCACTGGCGTTTTGCTCGGCGTCGTCGCCGGCGTACTCGGGATGTTCGATGGCAGTGGTCAGCGAGCAAAAGCCCGCGACGGGAATGGCCGCAAAGACGCGCGCATCGAGCGAGCTGAGGACGATCGTCTGCCATCCGCCGCCCGAAAGGCCAGTGACAGCGATCCGCGAGCGATCGACCCGCGGGTCGTTATACAAGTAATCGAGGCCGCGGCGCATTTCGATATAAAACAAACCGAGGCCGTTAGCGCCGACTAGGTCCAGGTGGCCTACGAAGCTGTGGTCGTTTTCGGGCGAATTCAACTCGCCAAATCCAAACCATTCCAAACTGAGCGCCAGCATGCCGCGCCGGGCCTGATTGATGCAGCGTTTCTGCTTATGCTCGACGGCTTTGCCGCCGGGCCCATGGCCATGCACGTTGAGGACCGCAGGCAATTTGCCTGAGAAGTGTTCAGGCTCATATAACAGAGCCGCCGAATACATGCCGGGGACCACTTCGTAGCGCAGCTTGCGGATCCGGTAACCGCGGCTCTCGAGTGTTCCTACTTGCTCAAATTTTGGCGGCGCATCGATCCAACTCTCCGGCCAGCCGTGATAAATGACCCCCAGTTCGCGTGCGCGAAGCCGCTCTGTTTCGGTGGTCCACTGAGTCGCGTCCGGCGGGAGGCGCAGCGGCGGAACGCGGGCCAGCATGAAATGACGCAGCTGCTCAGCCACGACAGTCTCGGTTTGCAGGCGGCGCTGGAGCAAGGGCGCAACGAGTTTGGCGTCAGCTTGCGCGGAGGCCTGTGGCGCATGCCCAAAAATCGCGGTAACAATGGGAAATGCAGCGTAAAGGCAGACGGACAGACTGCGCCTGAGATCAAGTTGCATTTGCTCCATGCCTCACAGGTCAAAAGTAGAACTTCAGCGCGAACTGCACTTGTCGCGGTGCGAACGCACTCAGGATGGTGCCCATCTGCGAGAGATCGAGCGTGCCTGTCTGCGGCTGCCCGGGAAGGACCTCGGGTGGAGCAAAGGCCGTCAGGCCGCTGATTCCGGTAAAGTTTGGGTGATTAAAGGTGTTGAAGAATTCGACTCGGAATTGGAGATACCGCGACTCCGTGAAATGAAAGTCTTTCATCAGAGAGAGATTGGTATTGAAGTAGCCGGGACCGAGAAGAATGTTGCGTCCCGCGTTGCCGTAAGTCCCCTGGGCAGGCAAGGCAAAACAGCTGTCATTGACCCAATTTGAGGTTGTATGGGGAGCGTTGTGGTTAGGGTTACAGATAAGATCGGGTCGAGCTTGTGGGGCACCCGAATTGGAGTAATCAATGTCAATTACGGGCGTAAAGTAATTGCCGGTGTGCCAACTCCAAATTCCTAATGTGGTCCAACCGCCGATGACCTGGTTCAGTACTCCGGAGGCATTCGATGCAAAAGCCCGGCCGTTGCCGAAAGGCAGTTGCCATGCGTAATAGGCCGTGAGGCGGTGCCGCTGATCGATGTCGGCGTTTCCGTATTCCCAGTTTAGATGGTCTTCCGAGCGGTAATAGCCGTTATTTCCACTCCCCAGATTCGAACTGGAAGCAATATCCAGAGCGTGACTCCATGTGTAGGCCACATTGGCGGTGAACCCGCGCGAAAAGTTTCGGCGGAAGGTAATTCCAAGGCCGTGGTAGTTGGAATAGGCGTTGGAAAATATATCGAATGTCTCGGCGAACAAACTCGGAATGGGTCGCCGTGCTTGGATGTCCGCCGTGGGGTCGGGACTTGGCGTGGCCTGATTGCCGGTAGCACCATTGATCAGATGCGTGCCTTTACTGCCCATATAAGCGATCTCGAGGCTGGAACTGGACCCAATCTGGCGCTGGACCGTGAGGTTCCACTCCTGCACATACCCGTCGGCGAAATTCGATTGCAGGCGCGTGTAACCCACACTGGTCGGGTCGAAGCCCGAGGTGATTGCATTCGACGGAAAACCATTCGTAAGTTTATTGACCGTAGGGTTCACGGTCGGGCCGGCTAGCGAATTAAAGACCGCAAGGATGTAGTAAGGAGGGTTAAAGCCCGGACTGGGATTGCTGTACGTGCCGATTTCTTCCGCCTGCCAGAAAATCCCATAGGAGCCCCGAAGGATGGTTGCTTTGTTAATTTCGTAAGCGAAGCCGAAGCGAGGCGCAAAGTCTCTGCGATGAGGCACATTCAAGTACTTGCCCCACGGACTTTGTTTCACAGGAAAAATGAAGCTGGAAGGCAGCGTGGCCTGGCTAGCCAGATAGTAGTTGCCATCAAATCCCAAAACTGCCTGCTGATTCTTTCTCTCCCAGACCGGACTGTGGTACTCCCAACGCAGGCCCAGATTTAAGTTCAGGCGGGTGGTCGCATGCCAGTTATCGCCGAAAAAGACGCCGTAGTTCGACCGCTTGTAATCGATATTATGCAGCGTGGCGATGTCCGCCGAGTCGGGAAGCTGCAGGAGAAAGTCCCCAAATCCTGAGCCGGTAAAGCTACCTCCATAATTCCAGTGACCACGGCCATCACAAGGTTGAAAGATGGTGAACTCGCCCGGGCGGCCCTCAAAGCCCATGCTCATTTTGTGCTTGGCGCGACTCAGGCTGAAGACGTCGCGGTACGTGTACACGTTGGTGATTTCCATCGTGGGCACGCAACCTTCTGCGCCGAGTTGTTGCACGTCGCTGAAAGTGAGTACGGGCAGGCCACCGGTAAGGCCGGACACAAACGGAATTCCCGGAATGCCATACTGTTCGTTGGTGTTGACGGTGCCGAAGAAGGGCAGTTGTGTAATATCCAAACGCGCATAACCGACGCGCAGCTCATTGGCGACAGTTGGGGTGAAGATTCGCGTGAGGCCGATGGCGACGCCAGTTGAGTTGTTCTGCATTGTGTTGCCTTGCAGCGTCCCAGGCGAACCGAGGGCCAGGCCAGGCAATTGGCCGGGATTGTTCAAATGGTTTTTCGAGTAGCTTACGCGTACAAAGGCCGGCATGGACTGGCTAAGAGAATGGTCGACACGAATGTCGAACTGATCGGTGTTGATGGCTTGTACGGGATTGTAGACAAACTCCGCAGGTTGTAGGCCGGCAATGCCTTGAATGTTCGGAGCCGGATAAAGCTGCGCGAGTTGCAAGGCAAGCGGATCGATGTTTGCATCGCTTGCAGTAATGGGGTTTCCGGTAGCGGGATCTACCGGCGAACCTAGAAAGCCGTCGCTAAAATCGCCGGTTCTTTCTAGCAAGCTGGGCACCGGCGATACAAAGGTTTCTGCGTTGCGGATGCGCGTTCCCTGATAGTCCCCAAAAAAAAACGTACGGTTCTTGATGATCGGGCCTCCGAAAGTAAAACCGAACTGGTTCTGCTTGTAGGAGGGCTTTTTCGTTTGTGTTGTATCGAAGTAATTGCGAGCATCAAATTTCTCATTCCGCAAGTACTCCCAAACATTTCCGTGGAAATCGTTTGTACCTGATTTAATGGCAATGTTCACCGCCGCGCCGCCTCCGCGCCCGAACTCCGGCCCGTAGCCATTCGTTTCCACGTTGAACTCCTGGATAGCATCAGGCGGCGGGCTAACCATGAAGTCCGTTCCGTTGCGTAGGTCGGGTGAGAGGCTGTTGTTATCAACCCCGTCGAGCATGATGTTGTTGTCATAGCTGCGGTTGCCGTTCGAGGAGAAGCCCCCCTCGGCCTGGTTGCGCGAACCCGGCTCGGCAGGAGTGGTGCCAGCGGTCAGGCTCGCCAAATCCATGAAATTGCGACCGTTCAGTGGAAGCGTCTGAATTTGCTGGCCGTTCACAACGTTGCCCAGCGTCGCCGTTTCCGTCTGCAACACAGGAGCTTGCTCGGTAACCTCAAGGCTCTGCTGCACGGATCCGGGCTTGAGCGTGAACTTAATTCCCAGAGTCTGGTCGACCTGCAGAACCAGGCCACGTTGCAAGACAGTCGCAAAGCCGTCTTTCGAAACCTCTACATCGTATGTCGCCGGAGCGAGAAACGGCACCGAGTACTCACCGCTGCTATTCGTTACGGTGCTCCGGACCTGAGCGGTCGCGCTGCTGGTGACGGTCACGCGCGCTCCGGAAATTACTGCTCCGCTGCTGTCGACGACAGTGCCGTTGATCGTGCCGGACTCGACCTGCGCGGAGGCGGTGCAGGTGATGCTCAACTCCAACGCGAAAATCAACCCAACAAAGTAGGCTACTCGTCGGTTTGAACGTATTCTCATTGAAATTCTCCTCTTTCCGCAGAATCTCACGTCGTCAAACTTTTCCCCACCGCCATTGCGAGAATGGGCGGGATGCAAAGAGCCGTTTTGGTCGTGCCCAGACGAACGCATTACTTACGCGTTTCCTCAAGGTCGAGGACAGGAAGACAGCGTGGCGCGTCCGATGGCGTGCAAGCGTTGTGTCAATCACGGGGCGGCATTCTATCAGGTAAATTGACGAATTTCCGCAATGTCCGAAGACCTCTGGTGGTCATGTCGTTCTTAGGCGGAGCCAGGCGGTTTTTGGCGGATCGCTCGTCCTGCGCTTGAACTCATCTGAAACAAAGTTCAGTTCACGAATACTCGTCTTTGCGCACGATGAACGGATATAACCCGGAACGTTCAGAGGTCGCAGCACTAGCTCATTCAACAGGCTGAACACCACCGCGTTTGCACCGATGCCCAGCGCCAATGTGAAAACGGCTGCAATTGTGAAACCAGGAGACTTGCGCAACTGCCGAAGCGCATAACGAAGATCTTGAGCTAGCCCACTCATCCTACGACCTCCTACTGCTTGTTAAGAGAAGCACATCACAAGCCCTGCTCGTCAAGACGCAATTACCATACCTTCCGCAACGACCGTAATCTACTGATCGCGAAGATAATGCATGTTGAACCTAGAAGGCGCGAGCCGCAGCGGATGTCCGCTCGTGGAAGGCTGTGTCCGAAAGCGGACGGTTAAACCCGCCTGTGACAGGAAGGCAATGCTAACGCAAGGTGCTCGCCAGAAGAATACCGTTTGCCCAATAGAAACCCGTGTTCCCGGCCGGAAGCAAATCATAAGTCTTATATTCCTGATACGGAATCAACTCAGTACTCTTTACCAGCGATCTATCATAGGTGCCGTTTCCCTCCAGCTCCCCGACGGTGCGGCCATCTGCTGTGGGATGGCTGGGAGACACCCATAGTTCGCGGCCATCGCTCAGAATCAGGTGAACCACCCGATGATGCAACGAAATTGGGACTGCGGAGTTTTGAGGACGGGCGTAGAGATCTTGTGACCCCTTGCATCCAGCGTCCATACCCTGCCGCCCGGCTTTACATTCTGCACTAGAACCGATCCGTAAGGAGTCTCAATCCTAGTGCCTGCGGCAAGACACACCGGGCAAGTAAGAAAGGTGCTCTCTCGCTTAAGGATTTTAATTGTGCCATTTCGGATTATTAGTCCCTCAACTGAGATGTCACCCGTCTGTTCCTTCAGTCCGGTCTTGAATCTAAACTGATCGTTTAACCTCTCGAGATGCACTGCACCACGGAGTTTCTTAAATTCCTTGTATACCAAAAGCCTCTCCTCGTCGGATAAGGTCGCCGTCTCCTTAAGACCGGGGTGTTGGGCAATCGCTCGAAATGTTTCTTGATCCTTTTTGATCTCGGGGAAGGTTTCCAGTCCACGCTTCCTCGCCAAGGCCGAAGACAAACCAACCGGGAACGCGTCCGGAACGCAAAAAAATCCCTCTCCGAGACGCTCCAGAATCCGATATCTGAGTTCAGGAGCATCCAGCTTTCTCGCGTTGTTCGCAGAATCGCTCGCGGTGATCCCAGATGTGGCGGCCGCATCAAAGCTTTTGGAGAAATGCGGAAGAGCTGAGACCTTCTTCAGGTGGACATCATGGACAGCAATATGTTTAGGAAACAAGCAACTTGCCAGAACTGGCGTTGGCACCGGCTTGCGACCGAAACAACCACGTGACCTATCCCGATGCACGCCTTTCCCGCCAGGTATCTGAGATAAGAACCGGATGCGCTAAGGAGCGCCCGTCCGGGGTCCGAGCGAGGGGTGCCAGGTAACTGGCATCCCTCCGGCGATCATTGAGCTATAGCAGCATTGGAGCATGATAGCCTGCAGCAACAGGCTGATCAAAAGAAACGCGGCAACGACCCATCCGCGCAAACCACAGCCCCTTCATACGAGAAATTGGTTCTCATTCCCGTTCAACTTTTTGTGACGGCAATCACAGACTGAAGCTCACATTGTGGCGCAAATGTGAATTGTGACATTGTTCTTGACAAATATCCGTCTGGGTATATTGTGTTGCCACTCAGCCGTGTCACCTTCCCCCCGGTGCTGAGAGTGAGTCGGCGCGTCGGTCCCGACACTGAATTCCAATTCTGGTGAAGCGAATCTTACACCTGATGTTATGTAGGTGTGAGGAGTCTTGTATTGTGCCTGTTCTTTGAAGGAAAGCAAATATGGGCCGCCGTCACGATTGTTAGACCGGTAGTCTCATTGGGACCGTCGGAACACGCGGGGGGCTTGCGATGGCCTGCTCTTTCCGAGAGTTCACACTGCGATTCTTTTTGTTCAGAGTTCTTTTCGTCAGCAGCTTCGGACAGGCTCAGCAGCTCATCGGCACCTTTAATATCGACTACCTATTCAACACGGCGGGGTGGCAGCCAACGGGCGGCCCCAGTAGTGCGAGCCCCTATTTTTGCGTTGGCTACAACGTTGACCTGGTCGATGTCGTAGCGTCTTTCAGGGACGTTCGTTCGTATCAGGAGACCCATACCTGGATGCTTATCGGAGGCCGACCGAGTGTCCGGGGAGTGATGAGGTCAGAGCGCGCGCGAAATCTTTCCGCTAGTCGCAGGGACTGTATGCGGCGTTCTGCTTTGCTTTCTTTTTCGCTCATTCACCGCGTCGGAAGTCGCGAGGAAACACCGCGCGGGGAGAGATGTGAAGTTCCTCGCCCAAGCGAGGACCCGCAACCAAATAGCGTCAATTCACGGCCAGCCAGCTACTCACATAACCTGACCGGGAGGTCAATATGCGCCACAAGTCACGTGTTGTCGCAATTGTTGTCGCAGTCGGAATTTCTGTTTGCATTCTACTGTTTGGTCTATCCTTAAGTGCCGATTTTTCGCGCCGGGGTCCGACCGTTACGATTTCGGTACAAGCGTCCGACACTTCTAGCGCCACGCTGCATTACCGTTGGAGATCGACTGATGGCGCCATTCAGGACGTCGATGCCACAACTACCACTTGGACCCTACCTACCGGTCCAGGCATTCACTTTGCTTATGTCCTGGTCTCAAACGGATTGGGCGGGTATACCGAAAAGCGCCTTGCCGTGAATACCGATGGCGTCAGCAGCACGTCTGAATCGGAAGCACGTCCCGTGCCCTACATTGCCCCTCCCGCTGCCGCTCCCACGGGTGAAACGTACCGCTCGTCTGTGCTTTGGGGAACAACGAACACAAATGGAATCGAGCACGATGTCCATGCTCCAGACGTTTCGGTCTACATGCAGGACACCATCACTAACGCCACCTATCCGGCAACCGGCCCGGTGAAATCCGATCTTCGGGGTGAATATCTCATTTCCAACCTGCCTCCCGGGAACGCGTACGCCGCCTTCTGCCAGCCGCCCGGCCGACCTGCGCCAACTCCGTGCTCAGCGGCTTTCTTCTTCACCAACAACCTGCCAATGCCGACCGTGGCCACCACCGACTACCTCAGCAGCGCCCCCGGCTTTGACGGTCAAAGCTTTCTGCTCAGCGGTACGCTCACGCTGCAGGACGGTTCCCCGTGCGGAACCCTGAACGAGTTCTTCGGGGTGCACGTAACTGCCACCGCAAGGCTACTGGATGCAAACGATCAACCGATGGGCACCTCCGTCCGCATGAATGAACTGGGAGACTACTCACTGGTCTTCAACTTCCTCTTGCCGCCACCGGCCTCGGTGTTGCTATCCTGCGAGGGGGCCCCTGCATTGAAAGTGCAAATTCTCCAGGAGGCGTTTTCGCTCGGGGAAATAGGCACGACGATTCTCCCCAACGTGAGCGCGCCCCTGGTGCAGTCAATGACCGCGACGCGGAACGGCTCAACCATCGCATCGGTGAATTTCCTTTTGCCGGCTCCCCTTCCGTCCGACATCGTCCCGCGCGCCGACGCCTTTCTCGCCGAGAAGGGCCTCGACACCCGTATGGGAGCCTGCCAGTACTACAAAGCTATCGGCGCGGTTAGTGGTTGTGACGCCGCCGGGAACCTGATTGCGCCTATTACCTTCCAGGACTGGAAGCGCGCGGTCAAGTTCGGCCCTTACGCCCAGCGCGGAGTCCCGACGTTTTTCGCCTCCTACATCAACAAGGTGGACCTCAATCTCGCCCGGGTTCACCAGTCCATTTCTTACGGCCCGAACCAGACGGCCGCAGTGGTCTGTAATCACTTGGGTCCGCCAGATTTCTTCAATTCCCCTCAAGCTGAGATTGATACCGCGGTGGACAACGCCAACCACAACAAGAACCTGGTGGCTTGCGTGGCCATGGACTACACGGTGAGCCAGGGGGTGAACAACAATCAGCCGTTTGTTCGCTTCCTGATTTTTGGCCCGAGCGGCCAGTTGCTCCCCTCTGTCAACCTCGACGGCCGACGGGAAAAGTTTGTACCAGGAACCTGCGTGGTCTGCCACGGTGGAGATCACTATGCTGGCAAGTTTCCTGAAGACGGCTCGGGCGCAGCTAACGTCGGGGGCCACTTCCTACCCTACGACACTGGGAACTTCGAGTTTTCCAGCAAACTTGGTTTGCGCGCGCAGGACCAGGAACAACAGATCTACTTCTTGAATCAGAATGTGCTGAAGGCAGGCCCGACGCCAGCCGAGCAAGCTCTCATCAATGGTTGGTATGCCAATCAGCCAGGGTTCAGGAAGGTGTTGAACAAGACTTACATTGACTCTTCTTGGCCTGATCGCGCAACCGACCCAAATGCATACAACTTCTATCAAGACGTGTATGCTCGCAGTTGCCGCACATGCCATGTGGCCCTGGTCGAAGGTTTCAATTTCGACCACTACCAGAACATTACCCCCGGCAGCTCCCACTTCTTTCGCGCAGAAGCGCCCGAAATCGACGTTCCGATCACCGTGTGTGGGGGAGATTCTCAGATCTTTCGCGACCACTCCATGCCGAACTCTCTGGTGACATTCAACCGTTTCTGGTTGTCAGCCGATCCCACCGCCAACACGACGGGTGATCCCAATCAGCCGGACGAACTTACGAAGTTCCTCCTGACACCAAGCACAGGTACCTTCACTTGCAACCCGGGCCAGGTTCCTTGAGGGGTTGATCGGTTGCGGAGCACAGCTCAAGGGGATGTCGGGCATTTAAGTGACATCCCCCTTTTATTCGCATGCCGTGTCACCGCGTGCAGCGTTTGCTCCCAAGGCGGGTGAAATTTTCGCTGCGCAAGCGCAAAATTTGCTATTGACTTTCGCTTTATTTTCGCCTACGGTGTTGGTTTATGCAGACGCACTCGATTGGAATTCGGCCTTTGCTCTCGGGGTCGGCTGCAACCAATCTGGCGATCAGCTCCGGTCCTTGGTCTCGCAAGGGAAGAGATGTCCAAGTTTGTGCACCCGAAGTGCACAACGACTGCATAGGGGGTGTCGCGAGCCCCGCTTGGATCTCGGCTCGAGGGCAACCAATCTGACGATCACCGCCATTCTTTGGTCGCGGACGACAAAGGGATAGAGATGTGCCAATCTGTGCACCCGGGTGCACAACAAACGGCAGGCCGGGTCCGGGCCCAGCTTGGATCGCGTGGTGTCTGGCTCGCCTTCGTTGTTCCACTGTCGATGCCGGAGTGACAGAGGCCGCCACTTCCCTGGATCTGGAACGGCAAGACACTTGGTTCCATGAGTCGGAAATTCAGCCTTGGGCCGCCTTTTCTTCCACAGTTTTGACAAAATTCCTCAAGCGCCTTTTCCGTTACGAACGTACCCACCACTCTCAGTTGCAATGTTGCAAACCAACCTCGTACTCATCCAGCGAGACTCTGAGTAGGCGCGCTACTCGCTCCCAAGACAAACCACCAGGGCCATCCTGCTTCTGCGTATTCACATCGCCAGGAACCTTATTGAGAAAATGCACAGCGGTGTTTATTGGGCTCTCTTCGGGGGCCTTCCTGAAGAAAAGCTGCCAATGCTATTTAAAGCATGGGGCATTCTCTTCGAAGAGTATGTGAACTGGTTTCTGAGCGGTCGGGCGTCCGCCGCTGCGCTGTTTCATCCTCCGCCAAATTGGGGGGATGAATTCTGAATGCTTCGATGGTGCCCGTTACTCAGGAATAAAACAATTGCCCGACTCGCACAGCGCGTCTGGAAAAATCAATCTCGCAGGACGCGCGCGGGATCGGTCCGGCTTGCCCGCCACGCAGGCAATAGACAAGCGAAGATGGCAGTGGTGGTCATCACTGCTAAAGCCAGTCCGAATACTACCGGATCGTGCGGGCTCACGTTATAGAGAAGCTGTCCGAGTAATCTCGTCACAGCCAGGGCTGCCACCGTGCCGAAGAGGACACCTCCTGCGGTTAATCGCAGGCCGCGCGAAATGACGAGCCGGAGCAGGTTGGCCGCGCCAGCTCCAAGTGCCATGCGCAATCCAAGTTCCCGCGTGCTCTGCGCTACCGCGTAGGACATGACCCCGTACAGGCCAACCCCAGCGAGAAGAAGCGCCAGACCCCCCAAGATCGAGACCAAGGTGACCGCTACGAGTTGCGGCGAGGTCGAGCGGTTGACTTGTTCCTGGAGTGTAATCATCTCGTAAAGTGCAAGGTTTGCGTCCAAAGCGCGCACTTCGCGGACGAGCGCGGCCCGCATACTCGACAGCGACTGACGGGTGCGGATGTTCAGAGCAGGTCCTCGCTCGAAATCCTGCCGCAGGGGCACATAGAAAAACGGCCTCGGAATCTCGCGCATGCTCTCATACTTCGAATCGGCGACCACACCGACCACGCGCGTCCAGCGACCCTTCACTTGAAGTCGACGGCCGACCGGATCCTCACCTGCCCAGTAGCGCGTCGCCATAGTTCGATTCACGATGGCGACCAGCGGCGCGTTCTCGTCATCGGTGCGCACAAATTCCCGGCCGGAGAAAAGGGGGATTCCCAGCGTCGCGAAATATCCCGGACCCACCTGGTTGTATTCGACGGAAGGTTGTTCTTCCAGCGAAGGCTGGTAGCCGTCCACAACGATCGGGGTGGAAGAGTACGTGGCGTAGCCCAACGGCGTCACGCAGGCGAAAGCGGCGGACTCCACGCCCGGAAGCGCACTGAGCCGATCGATCAGTTCGTCCTGAAAGATCTTCGCTCGGGGGACATCGTATCCTGCTGCCACTAATGAGACCCCGGTCGTTACCACGCTGGTCGTAATGAAGCCGGGGCTTGTGCTTCGAATCTTTTCCAGACTCTCGAGCAATAAGGCTGCTCCCACCAGCAGAATGAAGCTGAGACCAACCTGGAAGACGACGAGGCCGGAGCGCATCCAGGCTCTTCCCCGGGCCCCGACCACACCGGTGGAGTCGGCCTTCAAAGGCCCGGCCAGATCGAGGTGACGGGTTCGAAAGGCGGGAATTATCCCCACAATCAATGTCACGAGCAAGCAGACGATGGCGCTCATTGCCATCACGCGCGCGTCCATTTGCCCAGGCAGGTACATTGCTACTCCTGAGCGTGTCGGCAACAACAACACCAGCGCATGCCGGCACCAGTACGCGACCAGAAGTCCACCGGCTGTGCCGAGTGCGGACAGGATGAGGCCTTCGGTGAGAAGCTGCTTCACTAAACGCACGCGGCTGGCGCCAATCGCGAGACGAACGCTCATCTCGTGGCGACGGGCGAAGGACCGCACCAGCAACAGATTGCCCACGTTCGCACAGGCGATAAGCAGAACAAAAGCAACGACGGCTACCATGACTTCGAGTGTCGGCAGCATAGTTCGGGCATGGTTGAATGGCGTCTGCCACAAGGGCCATATCCCGATGCTGCGCCCACGGTTGGTGGCCGGGTAACTCGTCTCCAATCGCGCAGCAATTGCCGAGATTTCCTGCTGTGCCTGCGACTGTCTGACTCCCGGCTTGAGTCTCACATACGCTTCGATCCATCGCGCATCGCGGTCTTCGAGTTTATAGCCGCCGCTCTCGAAGGTTTCTTCCATCGACGCCGGGACCCAGAACTGCATTCCCCAGCCGACGAAGGTCCCATAAAATCCCTCTGGCGTAACGCCGATGATGGTGTGCGGCACATTATCAAAGCGCTGCATTCTGCCAACGATTTCCGGATCTCCTTTATATCGATCACGCCACAGCTGGTAGCTGATGACGACGACAGGATGGGAGTCGCTGCCGACGTCCTCGCCCGGCTCGAAGCCTCGCCCAAGAATGGGACGAACGCCGATGGCAGCAAAATAGTTGGCGGAAACGATGCTCCCGCGCACGGTCTCGGCGTGATCGCCAACGCTGAGAGTGCTTCCGGTAATCTTGCTGACGAAAGCTTCCTCGCAGAGAGAACAATTTCTGCGCAGGTCCTGGAAATCAGGCCATGAGAGTCCGCCTGCTCCGGTTTCGCCACGTGCCGTCCCGGCCAGCGCGAACAGCCGCTCCTGATGCGCGACTGCGGGATACGGACGGAATAAAATCCCTTCGACCCAGCTGAACACGGCGGCATTTGCGCCAATACCCAAAGTCAGACACAGAATTGCCACCGCGAAAAACCCTGGGCTACGGAGCAGTTGCCGCAAGCCGTAACGCAAGTCCTGAGTAAAGTCATCCAAGACGCTTCCGCCGCGAGCATCCCGGCACTGCTGTTCGATCTGCGGGATCCCACCCATCGTGCGCACGGCGGAGCGGCGTGCCTCTTCCGGCGACATGCCTTTCGCGATGTTTTCCCTGATTTGCTGCTCGAGATGCTCGCGAAGCTCTTCTTTCATTTCTTGATCAACCTGATGGGGATGGAAAAAGGAGCGCAAACGCGGCGGCAAGGAATAGAGCCATTGTTCGATGTCCATATTCAGGCCTCTTTGAGCTGCACGATGCCGGAGATCGCCGCCGAGACGCGGTTCCAGTTGGCGGTCTCTTTTTCCAGTTGCTTCCGTCCCAACCGCGTGAGCGAGTAGAACTTGGCGCGACGATTGTTTTCGCTCGGCTTCCAATGCGCGCGAATCCATCCGCGATGTTCGAGCTTATGGAGTGCGGGGTAAAGCGAACCGTCGCTGACGCCCAGCACCTCGCTGGACATTTGTTTCAAACGCTGGCTGATGGCCCATCCATTCAAGGGTTCCAATGCCAGTATTTTGAGGATCAGCATGTCCAGCGTCCCCTGGACCAGGTCGGACGGCTTACTCACAAAGGTCTCCTCTCGGTTACCGAGTTAGACTACCGCGGCTCCCCTCGGTTAGCAAGAGATCGCCCAAAAGTCAGGCTTATTTCTGGATGGCAACCCGGAATCAATCCGGTCGGCAATGGAGCCAGATCGGTAATGGGAAGGTCGGCTTTGCTCCGGTCAACTTCTGGCTTGCCCGTCAGAACCCGGGATCAATGTGTGCAATCGAGATCCTCAGCACTTTGCCCACCCCGCAATCGATTCGCTATTTTTCGACTACGGAAATTGTAGGATTCGGATCGGTGTCTCTGATGAACGCCAGCTTTCTGCTCGAAATGACAACCGCCGTGGTGCCGCTCCCCACACTTCCCGTTCCTTTCCCGGAGATGGAGTAGACAACGTTCAAGCCCTGGTTTGCTGCCAAGCCTGTCGAACTAGACTGGTCCAGTGTGCCGGAAGCATTTCCGTTTCCGAGTGCAGTCAGGACGCCGGATTCCATCATCACCGTGGCGGACGAGGGATTCTCGACCACCAGAGTGTAGGCACCGGAAAAGGACGAATCGCTGAACGGGCTTCCCGTCTGCGGCTCCAGGATGCCGAAAGTCACATTGGCATCGGTTCCCAGCAAGAAGCCCTGATTGGGCCCATACAGATACAGCACGGGCGGCGTGCTGGTCCCGGCCAAAGTCACGCGACCATTGGAAGCAACTTGATAAGTCAGAGCTGTATTGCTCGTGGCAAACACTCCTGCCGAGTTCACGTTGTCGTTCGTCCTAAGGTTGCCCAGTCCTTCGGCGCTGACGGTAGCAAGATCCACGACTGGTCCGGCGGCTGACTGCGCCGTCTCACGAAGCACAGCAGTGCCGTTCAGAGAGGATTGGGAGAAGCTTGTCCCAGAGGGGATAGCGATCGCTTCGCCAGAGGTACCCCAGAGATCGTTGGTCATCATGAAGAACGCCTCTGTGTTGTCGATCTGGTACAGAACGAAATTAATTTGCGGGCTCAGGTCCGTGAACAAGCCGCTTCCTCGCCCATTGCCATCGCAGCACTGGAAGGTTCCAGCCGATTGAGCCTTGCTGGTGATGCTTCCTCCGAGATTGAGATCAATGTCGGAGGCGGGAATTGCCGAGACGCCATCGGATTCAAACGTTCCCACGATGCCGACCGAGCCGATGATCGCGGTTCCTGCCACAGTCGGGGTTCGTCCGACAGTCCCAAAAACGTAATTACCCTTGAAATGGCTGGCCGCAAAAGCGGTCGGGTCCTGCAGCCGAAGAGAACCGGCTCCGCGTGTTCCTGCCCCTGTCGTATCGTCGAACTCGATGAACTGACCCGCAGTAGCAGTTCCGCTGGCATTAACACAGCCCAGTCCGAATCGCAAGAATGTTGTCTCTCCGTCGGTGCCTGTCAGGACCAGGCAGCCACGATGGTCAGGCCCCACGGAGTACAAACTCGCAGTGGTGCTGATCGTCGGAGGGACATGCCCGGCGCCGCTGAAGTAAATAATGTCCTCTTCGCCACCCGTGATCTTTCCAATCCCGTTCGCTGTGATGCTGCCCGCAGTGCTAGTCCCTCCCCAAACTCCAAACGTCTGGAGAAGGAATGCGTACTTGCCAGTCAGCAAGGATTCCTTGCCAGAACCCGCGCTGCAAATGAGACGCCCGCCGGCAGTCGTCAGGATCTGCGTGCTGCTGCCGGATTTCGTGGGATCATCGACCGAGGTTGCTACCACGCTCACAACTGGTAGCACTGGAGAAATTGCCGGTGCAGTGTATGTAGCCGGTGTCCCGCTGGCTGTCTTCGTCGGACTCACGGTGCCGCAAGCGGGCGAGCAAGGCACGCCGATTTGCTGTACGCTCCACGTTACGCCCTGGTTGGTCCCATCGTTCGCGACGGTTGCAGTCACGTGCTGCGTCATGCTCAAAGGAACGGTCCCCGGATTGGGGGAGGCGACAACCGAGATCGGCGGAATGGTTATCATCGCCATCGCAGATAGGTAACCCCGGCTCGCGACGACCCACAGTCTTGCCACTTGTGCGCCGTTAGGGAAATGATACGGCGTGGATGGGGCGGTGTAGGTCGTTGGCGTCCCGCTTTCCGTGCTTGTGGGCGACACTGTCCCACAGCCACTACAAGTGGAGCGGTGGGAAACACAGTGTTGCGGGCACCCCGTGTAGTACGTAATTTCAAGGCTCCATGAGATAGGCCCGGTCGGGTCCGTCGTCGTTGTGAACTGCTGAATGTCACCGACTGGTACGGATGCCAAGCTTGGCGAGATGGAGATCGTTGCGGCCGCGCTGACGCTTGGGCCGCGCAAAACGAGCACTAGGACAGCCAAGCACAACCCTGCGATCCGGGGTCTCATGGAGGCCTCCTTTTTTGAGTTTTCGTTCAATAGGCCCGAGCGTGGTCCATCGTCCGCGAAAAATGTAATCGCCGAACTTATTGCTTTCGCGCGTCAAGGTTGATCACAGTCGGGAGCTGCGTTCCGTTTGGCGTTGCCGCCGACGTGAAGATCCCTCGCATGTGCTTCATGTCCTCGTCGAATGCGATGCTGAGAGTCACAGCCAAAATCTCGGTTCCCGATGCGAAAATCTCGACACTGATTGTGCCGGTGCAATCCGGATTCACGGCGTAGGTCCCAGAAAAGGTCTCGCTGGCAACGGCGCCGGCGAGGCTGGAAGTCGCAACCCCATTGTGCAGATTTCCCGTCCCATCGAACGTGAATACACCGACGGCGGTCCTCGGACCAATGGGAAGGACCGTGCCCTGGTCCGTGAACGACCACTTTCCAGCAGAGCGCGCAAGTGAGCACACGGGGTCTTCTGCATGAGCAGGAGCTGCCATGGCTATCGTTAGAACTACGGCGAACAGACTGCCCAGACATTTACTGGCTATTCTGGATTTCATTGGTATTCTCCTTTTGAACTCTTCGGAAATTAACCGGCGACCGTCTAGTCTCGGCCCTAAACGCAACGGTCGTTTACGTATTCGCCGCTGAAGCACAGTGCCCCGAACTACAGGAACCGGTTGTGTTGTGCCCCCAGACAGCAGCTGAACGAACTTAACTTGATCGCACTGTCCGGGTCAGAGGGTCAATTTCCCATGACTGTTCTTTTCCTGTTCTGCAGATAACCGCCTAACCCATTGAATTAAACGGTCTTTTGCGGCAGAATAGCGACCTAAATTGGGCCACCGTTCGAGAGAGAACCTGCCAGGGGATCGGAGGTGGCTGTGCCAGCAAAACCAGAAATTCGTTTCGCTGATTTCGAAGTTGATCTTCGTTCGGGCGAACTGTGCCGCCACGGCTTAAGGGTAAAACTGCAGATTCAACCGTTCCAACTCCTGTGCGCACTGCTTGAGCGTTCTGGGGAAGTAGTGAGCCGCGAGGAACTTCAGAAAAGAATCTGGTCCGCGGATACATTCGTAGATTTCAATCAAGGTCTAAATAATGCCGTAAAGAAATTGCGGGAGGCGCTCGGCGACGATGCGGAGACGCCTCGCTTCATCGAGACGCTTACGAAACGGGGTTACCGCTTCATAGGTGCCCTGCACGAAGCCGCAGATAACCTGCGCCCCTCTCGTGCACTTTCACAAAGCCCTGCTGTTGATTCCATTGCCGTGTTGCCCTTCACCAGCATGAGCGCTGATAGGCAGGACGAATTCTTCGCCGACGGGATGACGGAGGAGATCATCAATGCCCTCGCGCAGATTGACCAGCTTCATGTGGTGGCGCGAACGTCTGCGTTTTCCTTTAAGGGCAAATACATCGACATCCGCTCAGTGGGCAGGCAACTGAACGTGCGCACGGTTCTCCTTGGCAGCGTCCGCAGAGCCGGTAACGAGCTCCGAATTTCCGCTCAGCTTGTCAATGTAGAAGATGGATACCACCTCTGGTCGGATCGATTCGACCGGGAGGTGAAGGACATTTTCGAGATCCAGGATGAGATTGCCCGAAGCATCGCGGAGCGGTTAAAGGTCACGTTGAAGGCAGGGGAGCAGGAACGGCTCGTGACCGCGGAGACTAACACTCTAGAGTCGTACCAACTGTATGTGAAGGGTCGAGAGCTTCTGTATCGCCGTGGCGGCGTCATCTCACGTGCCGCAGAGTGCTTCGAGAGAGAGGTTGTACTCGACCCCGATTACGCATTGGCTTGGGCTGGACTCGCAGATTCCCAGACGGTGCTCGGTTATTATGGCTTCGCTCGTCCTGAAGCGAACACGCCAAAAGCCTTGGAAGCCGCCCACCGGGCGGTCGCGCTAGGTCCGTCTCTCGCGGAAGCGCGTAATGCTCTGGCAATGGCCTCTCTGATGTGCGCATGGGACCGCGCGAAAGCCGAACAGGAGTTTCTTCGCGCCATTGAGCTGAATCCCAGCTACACCCAGTCGCGTGACTGGTATGCCTTGTTCTACCTCCAGTTTTCCGAAGGTCGGCTTGCGGAGGGTGTTGAGCAAGCGAAGCTGGCTTTGAAAGCTGATCCGCTTTCAAGCTACGCGCACGCCGTGTACGGGCTGACCTGTGGCAATGCCGGTAAAAAACTGGAGGCTGTACAGTCTTGCCAACGGGCAGTGGAGCTTGATTCTGACTCCTTTCTGGCCCAGATGCTTCTCCAGCTGGTCCTGCATATCGATGGAAACTTGGAAGAATCTGTCGCGGCAGGGGAATCGGCCTTAGCCATGTCGGGTCGACTGGCATGGTCGATGGCATTCCTGGGTGTGACCTATGGCAAGTGGGGCAAAACAGAGCAAGCCGATGCGCTCTACTCGGAGATGCTCGCGCGGGCACGGCGGCAGTATGTGCCGGCGGCGCAACTTGCCCTTGCGGCCGCTGCCGCCTCCCGAGAGAGCGATGCTCTGCGTCACGCCAGCGAGGCCTTCGCCGTTCGCGACCCCGACTGCCAGTTCTTCTTCTCCAGGCATCTGCCCTTTACGGCTCCTTTATACGCTTACCCGCGTTTCTGCGAACTGCTTGTGCGCAATCGGCGAGGTGACTGGCTGCGTTGTGCAACTTGACCGAGCTTTTGGGGGTACTGACCCTTGCGTTTTTTGCAACTGTGGGCACCATGGACGTGTAAATGTAGCCGCACAGGGTGCAAACCGAAATTCTTCAGCCCTTTGCCACGCTTTCCAAAACACCAGGATCACGCGCGGCACCCGCAAGATCTGTCTTAGGTGCATTGATCGGGTCTTGAGTGCAATCGAGATTTCACCAACTGGTGGTCACGTGTCCCTACTCACCGCAGCGATGAGTGATAGCCGCTGCGTGTTTTTTCGGGGTTGCATGACGTTAATCGCCTGCACTCGCGATAGGACGGGACATCAGCTTCGCGCCAGCACAGCCTGAATATCCCCTCAACTGCTTCATTATCCATACGCGAAGCTGGATGGGACGCCGCTTGCGTTCGCACCGGCATTATGGTTCCAAGACCGGCCGATCGCATGAGGGCGCTCGTACGAGCCCTTCCGGAAGCACGAGCGTTTGCCTCAGATGTTGAGACCGTGGCTTGCCCGTCGCTCGCCCGCAAGTGTTGCGTAGAGCCATAGACGCGCCACATTTGGGAATCGCCGCTCTCCAGGCCGCGCGGGCAACAAACTGGCGGGACAGACCCACCCGGACAATAATTAGCGGCTCCGTTCTGGCAGGTGCAAAGCAGTTAGCTCCTGGGGGCAGGCCAGCACGAAACGTTCGCTGAGCTCCGCTGCGGTGAGCCTGCGGTGCTGGATCGGAATAGCCACGAAGCGGCTGATAATCTGGACGACATCGTAGCTCAGCAATTCAGGCCCGAGGAGAGAACATCATGCATGATAAGCGAGCCGCGGCGCCAGACAGCACGGCGGTTCGGGTCGCCTTGTGGCGGGCCATGCACGTCCAGGTCGATCCGCTGCCACATGTGCTCGAAGACGAGATTGGCCTCCAGTTGGCGGCCCCGGACGACGGCTGGCGCCGCCGTCCGGACATGGAGCCGCACGCCACGAGCCTCTTCCGCGCCTCCATCGTGGCCCGGGCTCGCTTCATCGAGGATCTGGTTGTGGAACAGGCTGGCCGCGGCGTCAGCCAACACGTTATCCTCGGAGCTGGCCTCGACAGTTTCGCCCAGCGCAGGCCGGAGATCGCCTCCAGGCTAAAGGTATTCGAGGTCGACCAACCCGGTCCCCAGGCCTGGAAGCGCCAGCGCCTGATCGAGCTCGGCTTCGGCATCCCGGAGTGGCTGCGGCTGGTGCCGGTCGATTTCGAGGCGGGCGGTTCCTGGTGGGAGCGGCTCAATACCGTCGGCTTTGACGCCAGCCAGCCGGCGATCGCGGCCACGTTGCGCCAGATCGCGGTGCTTGCCCAAGCCGTCGGCGGGCGGCTGCAATGGTGTCGCCTTCTCTTGTGTGAGCCTTCTCTCGAATCCGCAATGCGTCCAGCTCGGCCTGGAAAGTACCCCGATCAACCACCGCAGGTGCTGAAGGTTCATCTCTCATGAAGTCTGTCATCGTTCTCGCCGTTAGCGCCTGGGGCGCTGTTTTCATTTTCCTGAGGTCGCGCTTGACCTCACTGTCTCCAGTCATATGCTTCGTCATCGTCTTTCCTTTGCGCGCGGTGGTGAGATCACAGTCCGCCAAGATCTCCTCCTGGCTATGCTCCGCGCACCCTGCGGAAGCATTCGCGCAGCTCCTGTGTGAAAAGAGCCGGCTGCTCGAAGGCGGCGAAGTGGTCGCCCTTCTTTAGCTCGCTTTCGCCTCTGCGTCGCGCTTTCGAAAGGCGGCTTCTCCAGCGTCGGACACCTCGACCCACTTCGGGTCAGGCGAGGCCTCGGCCTCGTAGTTGTCGTGCCAGTTCCACCACTTGTACGGCGGGGTCTGGGGGTAACCCTCTGGCGAGTCCTCCCAAGTCTCCTGGCGGCCGAGCGGCGTGCTGTCGAGGTAGCTCCAGGTGGTCCCCATCGCCTCGTCGCCGCGGCCGTTGATGAAGTATGTGCGGAACACCCGCTCGCAGTCGCGGAAGAACACGTTGTGGCCGTGCCATTCATCGACGCCGAAGTCCGCGTCGAAGCCGTCGGTGATGGTGTACCAGGGCATCTCCCAGCCCATCCGCGCCTTCAGGCGCGCGATGTCCGTCTGCGGCGCGCGTGAGGCGTAGGCGAGGGTGGTGTCGCGAGCGTTCAGATGGGCCAGCTGGGCGACCTGATCGGCGCCCAGGGAGCAGCCGCGGCAGGCGTGCTCGGGCCAGCCGAACACCCCGGGCTCGAAGAAGGCGCGATAGACGATCAACTGCCTGCGGCCCTCGAACAGGTCGAGCAGGCTAACCTTACCCTTGGGCCCGTCGAACTCGTACTTCTTCTCCACCGCCATCCACGGCATCCGTCGACGCTCGGCGGCCAGCGCATCACGGGAACGGGTCAAGGCCTTCTCCTTCACGAGGAGCTGCTGCCGCGCAGCCTCCCACTCCTGCTCCGACACGATCGGGGGTGTCTTCATCGCGACATGCCCTTTCGGGTACTCCTTGTCTCTCTCTCTGCTTGTTGACATATCATTTCTCCTTTTGTTTTCTGAAACAGACCACTCGCTCTGAAAATTTTCTGAACTTGCCGATGCACACCGCCAGAATTCCTCCCGTGGATGCGGCTCCGGCAACCATCACTGCTGTGCTTGCGATGCATGCTGGGCACATATGTCCCTCCTCTGAACTTCTAATTCGTTCGCGGCGGCTGGCGCGTACCGGCATACACCAGCTTCGCGCCTCTCCTCAAGGCCTCCTCAACCAGGGCAGACCGATACCGCGGTTGGCGCCGGTGATTAAGATTGTTTTGTACTCGATGTTCATATGGTTCTCCTTCTATGGTTGCCCTTTCTGCTTGCTATTGCGCATCGCTCGTCGTGGGAGGGTACATCCCGCAAGAAAGATTTTGCGTTTACCCTGTTTCGGCTTCCCGAAGTCGCACGTCAGCGCTCACGTCTTTGCGGTATCGCTTTGCCCAGCGGCACATGCCTCTGAGTGGAGCGATGATTGTCCTTCCCAGTTTGGTCAGCGAATATTCGACAGTAATGGCCTTCGATTGGGTCACACGCCTGGCGATTAAACCCGCGGATTCGAGATTGCGGAGAGTTCTGGTCAGCATGCGCTGCGACACGCTCCCGAGCTGGCGGCGTAACTGCCCATGGCGATAAGGCCTCTCTCTTAGCGAAAACAAAATCTTGGGTGTCCATCTGCCGATGAAGATGGACGAGGCCATTTTTGGTCCTTGCATCGTATTCATGCCGCTCTTCACTTCTGCGAAAACGTCTCTGCGAAATAACCGCGCTTATTTGCCTCTCACGTCTTCGTTTCGCCGTCACTGTCACAGCTTGCCAATTCTTGCGCTCCAGGCGCAATTAGGAACAAGTGTGTACCTAGTTGAGCCGCTGGCACGATTTGAACAATGCGCACAGTGCGGCGCGTTATCCGAGCCCGGCTGCTGCCCTCGCAATCAAGAGCAGCCCTACCCCGACCACGACAATCCCGATGGTTCGCGCGACGCGCTCGCCGTTCGGTGCGAGCCGTTCGGCAGTGATTGCTGCCGTGACAAGAGCCGTGACCCGCAGATCCATGACCCCGATGACGAGGAGGATCGCCGTAGAGCCAGCGCAGCCGTAAGTGCAGTGGAGGCCGAGGCGCAGCCCGCGTCGCCAAGCCGCGCCAGCATCCGCCGGCAACGTACGCTCGCGTCCCCATGGCTCCCGACAGCAGGCAAGGTGATGGGCCTTCCACGCGCTGAATTGGAGCGCGCCGGCGATCACGACGACAACCCCGACCGTGATCGGAACAACTCTCGCCAGCGTCGGCCGTTGCATTTCGATCTCGGCAAGCGTCGCACCCAACGGAAAGACGGCCGCTCCGCATATAGTCCACACGAAGAAGTACCCCATCGCCACCAGTGCAGTCAGCCAACTCAGGCGCGTTTCGCCTGTGCTGCCAACCCTCTGGCGATAGCGCAACAGCGTAGGCACCAACGACGGCAGCATCATCACCACCATCATCACGACCCACATGCCAACGAATGACGCCGCGGCTCCCAGCCATGTCTGTCCAGGCATCGGCATCCATGTCATCGACATCGTCCAGCCGCCTGGCATCGGCATCTCTCCCATTGCTGACATGGAGCCACACCAGACGGTCGTCAGCGCTGCGCTTGCGGCAAAGAGCAGCGCTGAGGTGCCGAAGAACACTTGCTGTGAAGTTCGCTCGAAAGTCATGGGTCGTGATCTCCTGTCCCGCAATTGCGTCGCTACAACCAATACGCTGCTCATCACTTGCCGTACTCGTCCTGGCGACGCCACCAGACGCCCGTCTCGTTCCGCCCCTTTGGGGCTCGGTCGAGCCACTGGTACATCCCCCAGAGGCCGTCGACTCCGCGCGCATAGGTGGAATAGGTGTGGTAGATGATGCCGTCCTCAAGCGCGAATGCGCTCGTGCCCGGCCTCTCGCGATGGTAGGTGTTCGCATCGGTTCCGCACATGGCTGCAAACTTGTCCTCCGCAGCCTGGCCACCACCTTCCTGACCAGGTCGCCACAGCAACTCCGGCTCGCGGGTGAAGTTGTACTCGATGCCTGCGCGCTGCTGCTCCTCCGTGTACGAAGCACAGAAGTCGAAATTGAAGTCACCGCCGACAGAGGACGCCCAAGGGAACGTCCAGCCTATCCGACGCTTGTACGCCTGCAGCTTCGCAATGGGGGCGCGCGAGACGGCCCAGAGCATCACGTCATGATTGGCCAGGTGCACGGCGATGCCGTTGAAGCCGTCTGCGATCGACGAACAAGAGGGACAACCAGCGGCGAAGTCAGGCCCGAACATGAAGTGGTAGACGAGGAGCTGCGAGCGGCCACGGAAAAGGTCTGCCAGCGAGGCGCTCCCATCGTCGGTTTCGAAGCGATACCCCTTATTGATTGGCACCCACGGCAGTTCCTGCCTCTGTCGTGCCACCTGGTCGCTGCGATGCGTGAGTTCCTTCTCCGCCTTGAGCAACTCGAGCCGAGCCTTCAGCCATTGTTCTCGTGTTCCGGTCTCGTGTGTGGGCATTGTCTTTGTCTCCTTTCGTTCCATTCTCGATGTGACTTGGTGTTTGATTGCCATGCGCTATATTTAGCGCGGGGCATCGAAGGGGTGGGAGTGACAAGTGTGGCGGGATTCGGATGGACTCTCTGGACTCTCTGATTACGGCTGCGGCTCGCGCACTCTCGGCGGGGGATCCCCTTGGAGCGTTGAAGCGAGTCGCGCTGCGCGACGATGCGCCGGCACTCGCGCTTCGCGGCATCGCGATGGCGCAGCTTGGCGATTTCGCACGGGCGAAGGAACTCCTGCGGAATGCTGCGCGCGCCTTCGGTCCGAAAGAACCCGTGGCGCGCGCGAGATGCATAGTAGCCGAGGCCGAAATCGCCTTCGCCTCGCGCGATCTGGGCTGGCCTGCGAGAATGCTGGACGCTGCGCGGTTGACCCTCGAAGCGCACGGCGACCGCTTGAACGCCGGGTTTGCGCGCTATCTTGAAGTCCGGCGACTCCTTCTGATCGGGCACCTCGACGAAGCGGGGCGCCTGCTCGCTGACCTCGATCCGAGTCTTTTCCCGCCCGCGTCGAGGACTTTCCACGAGCTGGTGGTTGCTGGAATCGCAATGCGGCGCTTGCGGACGAAAGAAGCGCGCGCCGCGCTTGCTCGGGCCGAACGCGCCGCGCACCAAGCTGGTATTCCTGCGTTGATGGCGGAGGTTGAAAGCGCATCCCGCGTCCTGAATACGCCGGCAGCGCGCCTGCTTGCGCGTGGCGACGAGCGTCTGCTGTTGCTCGAAGACGTTGAAGAGTTACTGGCGTCGAAAGACATCGTCGTGGATGCATGCCGCAATCTCGTGCGCCACGCAAACAACGTTGTCTCACTTGCAAGCCGTCCAGTGTTGTTCGCCCTCGTACGCGCGCTAGCTGAAGCGTGGCCCGGAGACGTCGCGAGAGACCTGCTACTAGCGCGGGCATTCGGAGCAAGGTTCACCGACGAATCGCATCGCGCGCGTTTGCGGGTCGAGATAGGGCGGCTTCGCAGGATGCTTCGGAGCCTAGGCGACATCAGCGCGACGAAGCGGGGCTTTGCCCTCGTTCCGCGGCGTGGACGCGAAGTCGTCGTGCTGGCCCGGCCCGTCGAAGAGGAGCATGGTGATGTGCTAGCGTTCCTAACCGACGGTGAGTCGTGGTCGAGCTCGGCCCTGGCGCTGGCGCTTGGTACCAGCCAGCGCACGGTCCAGCGGGCACTCGACTCGCTTGCGGCAGAAGGCAAGGTGCAGTCGTTCGGCCGGGCGCGCTCTCGTCGCTGGATAACGCCACCCGTGCCGGGATTCACGACGATCTTGTTACTCCCCGCTCCACTGCCCGGCGACTAGGATGGAAGCATGAACCGATCAAACGCGGAAATCGTTCGTGAGTATGGCCCCTTTCCGGGTGCCGACAGAGTCAATGGTGTCACCTATGACGGGCAGCACGTCTGGTTTGCTTCGGGGGACAAGCTGAACGCCTTCGATCCGTCGAGTGGGAAGATGCAGCGTTCCATCGATGTCGCCGCGCATGCAGGAACCGCCTTCGACGGCCAGCACCTGTTTCAGATCGCCGAGAATCGCATTCAGAAGATCGATCCGAAGAGTGGCCGAGTGCTCGCCACGATCCCCGCGCCCGGCAACGGCGGTGACTCGGGGCTGGCCTGGGCCGAAGGGTCACTCTGGGTTGGGCATTACCGGAACCGAAAGATCTACCAGGTTGATCCCGAAACAGGCGCCGTTCTTCGCACAATCGAATCCAACCGCTTCGTCACCGGGGTCACTTGGGTCGATGGAGAACTCTGGCATGCCACCTGGGAAGGTGAGGAAAGCGACTTAAGGCGGGTCGATCCTCGGACAGGAGAAGTCCAGGAGACGCTCGCGATGCCGACTGGTGTGTACGTTTCAGGGCTCGAGTCCGATGGCCGCGATCAGTTCTTCTGCGGAGGAGGACCGTCCGGGAAGGTCAGGGTGGTCCGGCGGTCTCGGCGACGCGCCGCGAGTGGCGGAGAGCCTCCGATCCCCGTCGACTCCACGAGCAAGTAATCCAAGCACCGTATCCAAGCGGTAGATCACACACCCCATTGCCATTGCTGCCGCTCGACAATAAGGAACAATCTCTCAGTTGGCGCGGGATGGCCAACTCCCAGATCGTCGGCAACTCTTCCCGAAAGCCTCTTGCTCAAAGCCTTACGAAGGTTTGCCCATGATTCGGCCCGGAGCAGTAGACATATGCCGTCCGATGATGGTCAGATACTCCGTAATCTACGGAGTCACCCAATGACCGCAGCAGACTTTCGCAGGATTGCACTGAGCCTGGAGGGGGTGGAAGAGTACTCCCACGCAGGATTGCCGGCTTTTCGTGTAGGAGGCAGGAAATTTGCTTCGCTGGCCTCGCAAGCAGGGGGGTACGGAAATCTGATGCTTGCGCTGGAGCAGCAGGCGGCGTTTGTGGAGGAGGCGCCCGAGATTTTCCTGCCGATTCCTGGCGGCTGGGGAAAGATGGGACACACGCATATTCGCCTGGCGGCTGCGAGCGAGGATGTACTGACGGGTGCACTGCGAACGGCGTGGAAACTGCGAATTGATAAGAACGCAAAGACAAGCCGAAAAACAACCCATGTGGCGGAGCGCAGCGGAGTAACAGATAAGAAACGCGGGAAGCGACGACTATGAGAGCAACAAGAGCGGGAAACATTAACAGCGATAAAAAGGACTTGTCACCAGAACAACGTGAAGAACTACTCAGAGCATTGAAAGCCCGTTTTGAGAAAAACATGAACCGCCATAAAGGTCTTGAATGGGCTAAACTACAAGCAAAGCTGGAAGCTAATGCTGAAAAACTGTGGTCACTCAATGAAATGGAAAAAACTGGCGGTGAACCGGACGTTGTTGGTCATGATAAAAAGACGGGCGAATACATTTTTTATGATTGTTCAGCGGAAAGTCCTAAAGACCGCAGAAGTGTTTGCTACGACCGTGAAGCGCTGGAGTCAAGGAAAGAAAATAAACCAGAAGATAACGCTATTGATATGGCAGCTGCTATGGGCATTGAGCTTTTAACGGAAGAACAATATCGAGAGTTGCAGAAACTTGGAAATTTCGATACGAAAACGTCGAGCTGGGTGAAAACACCTTCTGCTATCAGAAAACTCGGCGGCGCCCTCTTTTGTGATCGCCGCTACGACACTGTTTTCGTGTATCACAACGGTGCGGAATCTTATTATGCCGCTAGGGCGTTCCGTGGCTCGCTAAGGGTCTAAATTTTGCACGCCGGCACATCAAACAGTCTGGCCGAGCACTCGGAAGTAATCCGGATTGGGACATGCGGATCGGTACCGAGTCGGCTACTCTTCCTCAATCCGACTTCTGCGTCCCTCGGAGAGAAATCAGACACTTGGCACGTGGCCCTCACATTGCGAAAGAACGAAAGAACGATGGCGACGAGCGCCTCAGAGACTTCGATCCGACATTCCTATCTCTGCCCGTTTTCGAAGTCCCAAATTAAGGTCGCGAAGAAGGATCTCTTTCTGTAGCCGCGGGTGACCAACCAGAAGACGGAAACATATTGGCCGTTCTGACGGGCAACACTGAAATTATCTGAAGCAATGACGTGCAAAAGCGCACGAGCTCGCAAGGGTCCCTGGGCAGATCACCAGACCCACGGATTTCCAGCCCATGATTCCAGCCCATCTCGCGCTGCCGGAGGTCCGCTGTTATACGCCGATACCCGCAGCGCAGTCCAACGAGTCCTTCCTTTCGCTATTTTTGACTAAGGGCCGTATCGTTCATTAATCTCAGAACATCTTAGAAGGGAGCCCACAACGGGAGGAAACACCTTCGGGAGTCTTCAATGCAATCATCCAACACGTTCAAAACTCTGTTGTCTGCCCGCGTCGCGCTCGCCGCAGTGTGCTTAGGCACTTTATTGGCGCCGGCTCACAATCAATCCAATCCGGCGGCAGAAACCAAAAGCCAAACATGCCCGAACGATGACAGCGGGTTGCAGTTACCATCTGGTTTTTGCGCGACGGTCTTCGCTGACGACATTGGTCACGCTCGCCACATGGTAGTTGCGCCGAGCGGGGTTCTTTACGTCAACACCTGGTCGGGCAGCTACTACGGCAACGACACGCCGCATGCCGGCGGTTTCCTCGTGGCCCTGCAAGACAAGAGCGGTGCGGGAAAGGCCGATGTGATCGAGCGCTTTGGCGAAACCGTCCAAAGTGGCGGAGCAGGCGGTACAGGCATCGGCATGTATAAAGGATCGATCTACGCTGAGATCAATGATCGGATCGTGCGTTATTCATTGCCCGCCGGCTCCATCGTGCCGTCTGGCTCTGCCGACACCATCGTCTCTGGATTGCCTTTGGGCGGCGACCATCCGATGCATCCATTCATCATCGACGCCGAAGGAACGATGTACGTCGATGTCGCCAGCGCGACCAATTCCTGCCAGCTGAAAAATCGGACCCTCAAGTCGCCCGGCGCGAACCCCTGCAGGGAACTTGAGACGCGCGGCGGCATCTGGCGCTATGACGCGAATAAGACGAACCAAACCTTTTCAACAGCTGAGCGCTTCGCTACGGGAATCCGCAACGCTGAAGGTTTTGCCATCGGCTCAAGTGGGCGACTGTTTGTGACCCAACACGGACGGGACCAACTGCACGCAAATTGGCCGGACCTCTATAAACCCGACGAGGAGGCCACGCTGCCGGCTGAAGAGTTGTTGCTCTTGAAGCCGCAGGGAGACTATGGCTGGCCAGAGTGCTACTACGATTCGTTTAGGGAAAAACTGGTTCTGGCGCCGGAGTACGGTGGCGACGGCGGCAAAACGATCGGCGTATGCGCGAACAAGATTGCTCCCGCTGCGGTCTTTCCCGCCCATTGGGCGCCTAATGCAATGGTGCGGTACGACAAGAAACAATTTCCAGCGCACTACCGTGACGGCGTCTTCATCGCCTTCCACGGGTCGTGGAATCGGGCGCCATATGCGCAGGGTGGCTACAACGTGGTTTTTCAGCCACTCGCCGGGGACCGTGCATCCGGGCAGTGCGAAATATTTGCGGACGGTTTCGCGGGCGCGGTGAAGTCGCCGGCCAAAGCCGAACATCGTCCCTCTGGCTTGGCGGTGGGACCGGGCGGTTCGCTCTACGTTTCCGACGATATACGCGGACGGATCTACCGGATTGTCTATCATGGTGGCGCCGAAGGCGGTGCCGATAACATCACGGCATGTCCGAGCGCAACAGCTCCGGCCGGCAGTCCTGTTGAAGTGGCGGCGCAACCACCAGAGGGGACGCATCCAGACGCCGGGGCGACCGCAGTGGGCAGCCTTCCCGTTCCTGACGGCGCGACACGAGAAATGGTTGCTCTCGGTGAGCGCATCTACCGCGGCCAAGTGGGGGAAGCAGCGTGCACTGGCTGCCATGGTGAGAGCGGTCAGGGCACCCCTCTGGGGCCCGATCTAATGGGCAAGAAATGGCTTTGGAGCGATGGTAGCTATGCCGGAATTGCGAAAACGATAACCGAAGGTGTGTCGCAACCAAAACAATATCGCAGCCCCATGCCGCCGATGGGTGGGGCGCAACTTACGCCCGACCAGGTATCAGCGCTCGCAGCGTATGTGTGGGGCCTCAGCCATCACGTGTCGCCCAAGCGGAATTAATCGCGTAAGTTCTGCTAGGGCGTCACCTGGGCACGACCGCAAGGCTCTCTTCTGTCTAAAGGCATATTCATTTCCGAACGCTAGCATTCGGCATTTCCGCGTTTCACTTCGGCTAGTCGCAGGTCTCCCACGGTGTCCGTTTCACGCACTCACAGGATTGACGCGCTTCGCGGGAAGGCAGGTTAGGGACGGACCTTCTGCAACGTCACTGTGGTATCGGCTGGAATTCCAATCGTGGGCTCGCCGCTGAGGTAACCGAGGGAACCAAGGAAGAAATCGATTTGCCGGAGAACCAGGATGTGCCAAGGCGAGCTATCGCTGCGGTTGAAAAACCCGTGTCTCTGACCTTCGGCGGTATAAAATTCGGCACGGGTCCCGGCAGCTATCAATTGGCGGGCGAAGTCGCGTGCCTTTTCTTGAAGCGGATCCTCAGTGCCGAAGATCAGGATGGCCGGAGGTCCGCCCTTGATCACTCTCCAACTGGTGATGAAGGCGCCGAGCGGACCCTTCGCAGCCTCAGCTTGTTCTGGAGTCAAGGCGCTGCGGTTCGGGAAACCGAACGCGGGATTGATTAGCACCAATGCGTCCGGTTCGCATGAGACGGAGGCCTCCTCATCGTCTGGTTCAAACGTTGTGTTGTAAGCCGCGAAGGCGGCCATGGTGGCGCCGGATGAACCACCTCCGGCAATGACTCGCTTGCCATCAATGCCCAAGCGCGTCGCGTTCAGGCGTAACCAGCGAACCGCACTCTTGGCGTCTTCGGCGCACGCCTGGGGAACAGTGTGGTGTATGCTTTCGATCCGGTACTCCGCCGAGGCCGCAACCAAGCCTCGCGTCGCGAAGTATTCCGCCGCGCTTGCGAACTGTTGCGGAGTTCCAGTCGCGCAGCTGCCACCGAAGAAGAAGATGATCGCCGGTCGCCGACCACTCTTCTTCCAGCCGGAAGGAAAGTACAGATTCATTCTCAAATCGCCCTGCGCTGTTGTCTTATATACAGCAACGGCTTTGTTGTCGTGGGGTTGGAGATCAGCGTGGAGCGGCTTCAGCGCTGCGTGCGTGCCGCCGACCAGAGACAGAAGGGCAAGCACCACTAGCCCGATGCGCATATCTCCCTCACACCGTCATCTTCCCTCATAGCAAACTCGCGATCAACACCCGAATAGTCGGCAACTCTTAACTTGGGATTAGTTCAGGGTTGCCCGTCAGATTGGCATAGGGGCGGCGGTCACCCGCCGACCGCCGAGTAGGCCCGGGGAATTTCACCCCGAGCCGCTCACAGATTCCGGACTTGAGCCTCACGACTCATCCGGCTCGTGCCACCCATTGAAAGCTGCCGCCTTCCGTCGAGGTCATCGAGTTCCTCCGGTTGCCCGTTGACTCGGATCAGGACGGGTGACCTGCTCCCTTTGCTCCTCGGAAATTACTCCGGATCAACGCTCCTATGGAGCAGTCCGCCCCTGGCGTGCGCATTGGTACTTTCGGCCTCACGAGGCTTCCGCTTGTGCCTTTTCCCTTATCATCGCCAACCAGGTTCTCAAGTTCCGTACGAAAGCCCAGACTAGAGTCACGCCCCCTGTACACCGGACATCGCACGGTCAGTAAGTAGGTTGCTTCCGTGCTCTTCCCGGCCCGGGCAGGCAGTTCCGGTTCTGATGTCGTCCGAGTGGTGTTTCGATGCGTAATCGGAGGTTCATTTGTTGGGATAGAGCTCGAGCGCGCCAGTTGTAGACGGGGGGTTACCAGCCTCACCCTTTCGGTTGCGAGGTGGGTTCACATTCCCGTCATGACCACGTTTCCCGAGGCCCCCCGATAATCCCGGACGGCCGGATTTCCCAAGGTCCGGTTCGGAGTCTTGGCCTTTCTTCCCTGCGCCTTCCCAGCTTGGCGAGGTTTAAGCGCTGATCCGCCTACGCCCCGACTTCCGTGGTTTGCCCAAGGCTTAGTCCCGTCTCATACGTGAGGCGCATTGTCGGCACAGCGTCCGACTGCCCCGCTGAACGACGGAACCACCAAGTACCCAGAGTCCCTTTGCGCGATGTCGGCGTTGCCTCCATCGCAGAGACGTGTACCGTCTCTTAGGAGAGCGTTACCTCTCCCTCATCGCTCATACGGACTCATGCGCCGGTCCTGTTACCTCTCCTCGACTTCGGCCATGGCCTAGTTCTCGGAGTCTTTGCCGGTTGCTATCAGCCCCGGCTGCTAGCAGGACCTTCCCGACGTTATTTCTGAGAATCTTTCTTCGGTTGCCTGACCCCATGCCACGGCGGTCCCACGGAGTGCATGTGCCTGTTTCTTCCTCCGCGTCATCGGCCTTCCCCATGAATGCATTAGGGTCGGCTGTCCCGCTACTACCCACGAACACGACTTTTCGTGGAGAGAGTTTTCGAGGCTGCAGGTATTCCTTTATGTTCAGGCCTCCGAATTTGCTCGCCTCCCAGGTCGTTCCCACCGCTGCGCATACTGCCGCAGGGCGGCCGAGGCTTTGACATCCGGGCAGAACGTGCTTCGTTACCTCCGCACGCACCGGATCTACTAACTGTCCGAACACAGGCAATTGACAGTACGAGGACTTGCACCTCGCTAGGTTCTCAGCCTTGTCGGCTGCTCCACATTCGTCTCTCTAATCCCTACATGACGTGATCTGATGTCCCGCCTTTTAACCGTGCCGTTCACCACCGCAGCTTTTGACTGAAGCAGCTCACGGCTGTTTGAAGCCTCCCCCTACAGGGTGGCTCCGAAGGGCCCACCTTCATCTTTCGTACAGCATGACGCTTGCGCGTCTTCTTGACACAACCTGCCACACCACCGTGCGCACGGATCCGATTGAATTCCCATCGCGCCCCGCGTCCGCCGCACCCGCGAGCGGCTTCCTTCTAACGGCGGTATCGAAAGCGAACTCCTGAGGTCGAGGCCAACCGGAACCGTCGTGCCGTTCGCCTCCGATACAGCACGTGACTCGAACTGAATAGAGATCGCGTCTTCTTGTCCCGAATGTAATCGCTGATTGCGCCAGCAGTTGCAACAAGCTAATTCCACCGACGTAC
>QIAU01000037.1:4479-6855 GCA_003225055.1 Acidobacteriota bacterium | reverse complement strand
GCCGGCTGGAGTGTGAATATTCACCTTTGCCACCGACCCCCGTTGAAAAAGTGTTTGAGTGATCCCCGAGCCTTGTTTTCGGTATCGAGGTCGAGCAGCGTGAATGGAATCTCATTCGCTTCAAACCACTCAGCCAGGGCGACCATTAGGCCAGTCTTCCCAACTCCGCCTTTACCACCCATGGTGAAGACGACTCGTTTGTTCTTTGTTGCGGCGTTCATCGCGATCCTCCTTGGCTGACGAGTTTCAACGGCTCGCTTTCTTCGAAGTGAAAATGCTTGGGTTTTGTCTTCTGCTCGATTGGTTTTGCCTTGAGCGCCGCAATTCGGGAGGCAACATCGTCGGGGCCCATGCGAGTGTTCACGGCCGATTCCGGTTCGAGCGGTGGCAGTTCGTACTGCACCTGCTTTCGGTGTTTGGCACGAACCTTGATGAAGGAGTGAATCGTGCTGACTGCCACGTCGAGGCCGACGCGCTCGTGAAGAATGCGAACGATGTCGCGATACGTGCAGCCTTTGCGCCGCAACTGGCGACTCAGTTCGCGGTGAGTTTCGAGTTTGGAACGAGGTGGTTTCGGCGGGATCGAATCCAGCAGGGAAAGAAGGGTCGGGTCCATGATTTTCAGGCTCCTTCGCACCTGGCCATCACAGTCCGTTAACAGTCCGATAACCCGTCTCCACAGTCCGATAAGTGCCCTAGAGGGCTATCCGTACCGTTTAATTTCAAACAGTTACGAACTCTAGGACGACTTTCACGGCGGTAACACGGGTTCAAATCCCGTCGGGGACGCCAACAAAATAAAGAACTTCCGCGAAATCGCCGTCTTTCTTCAGGGTCCAATTTGGTCCAGTTAGTTGGAAGCGGCTTTTTCCAAGACCCATCTTCACCAACTTGCGTTGGGCCTTGCGCTTCTGTGGGCTCACCGCCTGCATATAGACATCGGTGGTCACTTTCAGGCTGGCGTGACGAAGCAGTTCCTGCACCACCTTCGGATTCTCCCCTGTCACTTAAAGCATGAGTTGGCCGGAAATAAAGCATAAGTTGGCCGCGAATATAAGTCGCGTTGCTGTTGACCTGGGGGAATGTAGCTTTGGAAAGGTGTGGAGCGTAATTTGGGCGGCATCTATCCGGTGCTAACCCGCGCGGTTATCTGCCGCCGGACCTCCTGCAGCGCTGAGCGCCCCTCTTCCATATTGAGATAATCAGAGCTGGTCAATAACGGACGCAAGTGCTGGCGCGTGAGTCTTATACCTTTGGCATGCAGTTCCCAGGCAATTCGTCTCACCTCTTCAGCGGCTTTTTGCTTCCTTGCCATGGCGCGCCTCCCCCGGTATTCCGCGTAGTGCCGCGCGATCTTGCGGCAGAGTTCTGGAAAGTGCCGGTAAATGGTCGCCCGGCCATGGCAGAAACGCGTCATCACCTGGTCCATAGAGGGCGGCGGGGTTTCAGTGAGTGCCATCCGGAGGATTTGTTCGATCTCCGCACGATGGATTCTCCGGCCGTGCGCCATCCTTCGTTGCTGGCTGCGGATGTTCGTTTCGACGGGCATGTCTCGAATGAGCTCCTGAGAAGCCGCGAAAGATGGGTGTCCAAGCAGCAAGTCCAGCAGAGATATTCTCAGACGGTAGGCCAGACCCAAGAGGAGGGCTAACCCAGGTGTGGTTTTTCCTCTTTGCCACTTACTGACCGCTCCCCTGCCGACATGCAACAGCCGGGCGAGTGCAGACGCATTCCCAGAACAGAATCTCTCAACCAAAAGGCAAATCGTCTGCGCGAGACACTTCCTCTCAGGTGGACATGTAATCTGCGGCGAAGTCGCAAGCAACTCACCCAATGCGCTCGCCACCCAGCAAGCCCACGCCAGGTCCTCGCTTGGCAGCATCCTGCAGTCCGAGGTCGGATCGATCTCTCTGGGCACGAGCGAGCACCCACAGCGCGAACAGCAATCGGGCCGGGAACGTGAGTCGAGAGGACCAATCTGACGCCCGCAATGTGGACATGCTTGGCGCAGGAGCCGGCGATGGTACGGGCAGACGGTGACAGCCTGGAGGGCCCACAGTAGCGGCTCATAGATCGGTTGTTTTGCTTCTTGCCAAGCGTAGAAACACCTCTCGCACCACGCCCGGCAACGACGAAGCAACGAATAGCTGCAGAGAACCCAGCGCCATGCGAGTAGCGTCAGGCAGGACAGATCGCGACGCCCGGTAAGTGTCTCCATCGCACGCACAAAATCTGCGGCTGGGGAGCCCAACCCGTTGATGGTGTGGGTGGAGTAGCCGGCGTTGTTTGTGACGCGAAAGGTAAAAATGTTGCCCTTGGCCGCCAATGCCCTGATTTCTTTCCGATAGAGGACACCCGCTGATACACAATGTTCCT
>QIAU01000037.1:0-4358 GCA_003225055.1 Acidobacteriota bacterium | reverse complement strand
CAAAAAGAGGCGGGAATTCAACCACTGCGAATACCGATCTCGTCACGTACCGGTCTGCGTGAACCGACACGCCGGCCTCCGTGCTTCAATCCTCCCGCGCCGCTTGGCCGTGGCTCCATTCGGGTTGCCTTGTCGGCTGGCTTTGCGGCTTCCGCACCTGCTATCGCTCCGAACCCCAGCAGTTGCCGGAGACGATTAGCCGTTTCCGCTTTTTCGATGAACACGGATTCGCCATCCAAGGTGTCCCGGGCTGTCGTCAGGCACGGGTCGAGCGACCACGCGCAACGTTCCAAATCCGCCCGCGTCAGCGTGGGTGCGCCCCGTTCAAGCACGTCTGCCAAAGCGCGGGCGAACCAATCTTTGAGGATTCCAACACACCCCAGGGAGTGTGTGTAACAGAACTCCCAATCTCGCCACAGCTCTGGTTCCTGAGCCAGCGGGAGATGCCGCTGGAAGCTGAAGATCACGCGCTGAAAGGCGACGACATCATCTGGATTATCGATCCGATATCGACGGAAATGGATGTCAAGACTGCGGCGGCTCAGCTGTGCACTAAGATTGCGGCACGGCAGCAGCTCGTAGGTTCCAATGAGCACATGGATGCAACCGGTCAGGCTGGCCAGGGATTTGAGGCAATCCAACTGATCGGAAAGACGGCGACCACTCGCAATTTTGGTGAAGTGCTGAGCCTCATCGATCAGCACCGCCGCCGGTCGTCGATGACGCAAAGCCTGTTCCAAGGCTTGGCGTAACTCGGGGCTGCATACTCTGGCTGCCGCAGTCTGCTCCCCAGTCCCGCTCCGCCCAGCCATAGGACGATCGAGCTTGTAATCGATGAGCGGTTCTTCGAGCGCACCCAAAGCCCGGCGATAGTAATCTTTCCAGTTGAAATTACCCGAGTCCGGCGCGGCAGCCTCGAACCCCACCACAGGGATGCGGCCTGGTTCTGGCTCGCCGGCGGCGAGGAACCGCTGTCGCAGCTCTTGCTCAATCCGCAGCCGAAGGGTCGTCTTGCCCACGCCGGTTGGCCCAACGACGAAAATCAGCGAAGCCCCACCTGACTCCTGAATGGATCGCCGAAGTGCCTCGCTTACCGTCTTCAGCTGTGGATGCGCGGCCGTGTAAGAGCGGAAGTAGGCAAGACGCTCACTCGACGACCGCTGCAGAAGCTCGTCAGGGAAAGCCCTTGGAGGCACCTTCAGTATTCCTCGTACGTGGTGAGATCATCCACGCTCAGCGTCTTCGCTCTTGCTTCCACTGCCAAGGTCATCGCTACGCTGTCCCTAGTCGGAATCTCGCTCTCGACCACGGTGTCACAACGCAGTTCGTCCAGCCCGGCTTGGATAGTGGTGACAATACCCTTAGCTTCCTGATCCTTGGTGCGCTGCGCCTTCAAAACATGGTCTCCCTCAGCAGAAGCCAGAAAGTCCGCAAGCTTCTTCGCGGTCACGGTGAATTGTCCAGCATGGTGATGCGTTCGTCTCCGCAACTCGGCGGTGGCCAGCATCAACTCGCGCTCCGATCTGCCTCGCAGGGCGCTATAGTGTTCCGAGACACACTGTACCCATCGGTTCCGCACAAAGGTATAGGACACTCCGGCGTCATAAGGGTCATAGCGAACGGGTACGAGCGTGCGCTCGACTTCCGGGTCCCGCAACGCTGCGGCCCAATAGAATACGTGGTTGATCTTCACTCCTTTACCGGGCACAACGCGCGCCTGGCCGCGCACTGTTGTGGGCAAGGTCCACAGCCGAAACTCCTCGTCATACGCGATCATACGGTGAGGACGAATTCCGCTTTGTGCCAGCCCGGCAGCGAACGCCTCACGCGGAGTCTGCCCGTGGGCAGGGTGGGAGACGGTGTCGTAGACCTCGTAGGCCCATTGGCACAAGCCTTCGTAAAGTTCGGCGAGCGTCCACTCGGCGTGCCGCTTGGGATTCACGCTCTTGGTAACTTGCCGGATGTTCTTCATGATTTGAGTGTTGCCGGCCAGATTATGAATGAAGCGCGTGTTTGACGTGCCGAATAGCCTTTCGCAGACCGAGCCGAATCGCGCTTTTGCCGGCGGGCGTGTCTTTTTGGTGCACTCGAACCGCGCGAGGAGGGTGTCGAAATAGACGCTGCCAAATTCCTTGCCGCCATCCACGACGAGGCTTTGGGGAAATCGTCCGTGGCGGCGAACACACTCGCGAAGCACCATCATGCAGCAACGATAGCTTGGCGGGTCAAAGGTGAGATAAATTGCCAACAGCCGGCGTGAGAATGCATCCGTCAGTATCGTGTACCAGGGGCGGCCCAGATTCTGCCGAGTGTGCGAGCAGACCAGTTCGATGTCGAGCTCCGTGTGGTCGATATGGCAGATCTCGAAGGGGCGGTCGCCGTGGCGGGGCGTCTTCAACTCCAGTTCGAAATAGAAGGGTTCCTGAGGGTACGCCGCCCGATGCCCCTTGCGTTTCAAAGTCTGCTCAAATCCTGCCCGCTTGCGCACCGCCGTGCAAAAAGTCATATAGCTGGGTGTCCGCACGCCCGCCTGTTCGCAAGCGCGTTGGAGCCAGATCCAGCAAGCGTAACGATTTTTCTGCTTCTTCGTTTCATACTCGGTTTCGATGACTTCGTTCAGGAGTTGGACCGAGTTTTCTGATAGCCGCGGGACACAATTACCGGGCCGAGGTCGCGGTAAAAGTCCCACGTACCCCGTACCCCAGAACCTGTTAGCGGCGCGATATTCCAACAGCCAGCGCCGCAGTGTACGAGGTGGAGTTGGCTCTGCTGCCGGTGGCGGATCTCCCTTCAGGTGATGCCGAACGATCTCTGATCGCTGGTTCGCTACCCTCAAGTCCTCTTCGCTGGCATCGAGTAATTTCTTGATGACATCGGAAGCTGCCGGGTTCGGAGTCAACGGCGTGCTGGCGCAGGAGCCTTGGAGGGCCGGATCGCAAGAATTCTGGCTTAGCCGCTCTTGGGGCGGCGGCGAGCATGTGAGCGCGGCATGCCGGCAGCCAAAAAGTTTCACCTTCTCAGGTTCCGCAAGAGGCTCCGCGTTCAGATCCACATAGAGCTGACCTGTGGCGATCAGGGAATAAATGTCATCGGGAGCCGTGATCCCGGCGCTGTCCTCAAGAAGGGCCTGCAAGTTTACTCCAGGCCAAGCGAACACGTAAGCGCGTACTCTCTCGCGAGCCAGTGGAGGAATCGGAAAAGAGTCCGAACGAAGGTAATCTTCCAGAAACTGCATGTTCCTCTGAAACACCCAGTTGATCTCACCTGAGGACCGAACGCGGTAATACAACCCCAGCAAATGAGCGTATTCCTCTCCCGGCGGGCATCTCCAGTGGTTGCCATTCTCAAGCCGATAGCGATGAGGGCTCTTCTCGGCGAGCCGGACTAGCTCTTCTTCCGTCTTCCATTCTTCCCATCCCGCGGTATCCTGGCGAATAACGAAGAAATCTGGAGTGTGCCTCACACCCAGATGACGACCTTCTGCGCTGACGTAATCTAGCCGGAAAGAAGGCGGTTGGTCGTAGAACTCCTCCACCGAATCGTCGTGCTCCATTTCGTAAATGCCGGCCAGTTCGACGCGGTGCACATTCCTGCGGCCTCCGCCAACGCGCCGTGCCGGCTCCGAGGACCGCACCTGATCAATCACCGATCGGGTTTCGGGTGAAAGGTTGAGCCGCTCGTACCAAGATCTGAGTTCTTCCGAACTCAGCATCGAGTCGCTCCTGGCCATTCCTGCAGCATCGGCTAGAACCCCGCTGTTCCTACCCCTTTGATTTCGGCTCTGTCTTCATTGCCGCGACGTACCGTATGCCCGCCTCGTTGATCAACTCACGCAAGCGGCGACCATTTCGGATGGCCTTCCGCACCTCGGCCACCAGCCTTTCAGGGACATACATAGAGAATCGTCGGCTCCCACGCCGGCCGTACAGCGCATAGTTCTTGTGAAGTTTACCGGCCGCGCAAGCCGGACAATGCGGTCGAATACAGCGCCCCCTTCTCAAGGAGATCGATCCGATGGCCACGGGCCACATTCGTCGGATGGCTGCAGCGAACCATGAACGCACATTCTCGGGAGTCTCGCGTCTCATGTACGCATGTACATATACATTTATACATTCGCTCCGTCAAGCATTTTTTTGCCTTCGCCAGGATCGTCCCAGAGACCCGTCTGGCAACCTTGTGAGCTCAGTGTGCCAGATCGCGACGGGCGGCCACCCTACTATGCCGTTGAGTCCGTGGTAGATTTATGAGGAATCCTATGGAAGTTCAAGAAATCCTCTCGCACCTTGAGCGGAACGAGGGCCACTTTGCCAGGTCCGCCGTTCGGGAAGCGGTCGCTCATCGCGACCAGATCATCC
>QIAU01000036.1 GCA_003225055.1 Acidobacteriota bacterium | reverse complement strand
CCAAGTTTGCTTGCCTCCCAGATCGTTCCTACCGCTGCAAGTTTCCCTGCAGGGCAGCTGAGGCGTTTACATCCGAGCAGAACGTGCGTCGTTGCCTTCGCACGCATCGGGTATGCTAGCCGCCCGACTACAGGCAATTGGCGGCACAAGGACTTTCACCTCGCAAGATTCACAGCATTGTCGACTGCTCCCTACTCCTTACTCGTAAGGCTCTTTCATCCTCTACCTCATGCCGGTTTATCCCGGCGCACTGCAATGGCGATGTTTCAACAGTTTGTCCACTCTAGCAGGCAGATTCGTTACAGGAAGAATCTCGCGGATGATGGCGGCAATTGCTCTCGGCCCCATGTTCCGTAGATCCATGTTCCGTAGATCCAGATTGACAGTGCTGCTGTTCGGGAGCAAGCTTTCCCCGGTTTCACAGCCGATATCCCGAGGAGCAGCTATGGATCGCAGACAGCTCTTGTTCGGAATGACTGCTTTGGGGCTGGCTGGATCGTTGAATCTGAACGAACTGGTCAGCGCCCAGGGCAGACGTATTTCAGACCAGGGTCCAAAAGTGCGAATGTACCCGCCTGATGTAGAACTGAACGAACCTCGTGGCCCCGTTAAGATGTGCCGCGAAGAGACCACCATGCCGGATGGGAGCGTGCTGACAAACGTCAGCGAATACGGTTGTGATGGCAAGATGGTCTCGTCCCGCATGGATCGGGATGGACGGATCACATGCTCCTCTGATGAACGCAGGCAAACAGAGGTTCGCGACGATCAGGGACGGCTAGTTAAGTCCGTCTCAGGGGACCGCGAATACTCTTACACGTACGATAGCGCCGGAAGGATGCTTAGGATTACGAACAGCGAGAACAGCGACCGCACTGAATATCACTATGGGCCGGGGCCGGACAGTGTCATGATATCGATCCAGACGTTTGACCCGAAGACGATTGAACGAACGCGGAACGCTGCCTTCGCGGGATCACAATGGGCCGCCGCTTATTCGGGTTTCGGAGTGCCGACCGGCGGCCAAGTCATAATCAGCTACGACGAAAACGGCAATGGAACAGATCTGCGCGTCCTGGCAGCGGACGGCCAGCTCGTGACGCAGATCCGCCGAAAGTACGATGCCGACAGCCGGCTGCTGGAAGAAAAACCGCTGCGACAAAACATCGCGCTTCTGATGCTCGACCGCATGTCTCCGGAAAAACGAGCCCTCTTCCCAACAGAACAGATGGAGGCCCTGAACAGGGTGCTGGCCGGTAAGAAACCCTCCCAAACAACTTACAAGTATGACGCCCAGGGGCGATTAATAAAAACACTTGAACGCCGCAACATAGTCGAGAAAACCGAAACTTTCCAGTACAACGAGCACGGAGACAGGATTGAGGTGCGCACTACGTACAAGGAAAACTCGGCCATTCTCATCGGAGTTCCGTACTCCTTCGACGAGAAAGGTAAACCCACTCCTACGCGTGCGCCCGAGCCTGCCGAACAGTCGCACCTGCCAGCGGACTCAGAGGTCCGTTATACCTATCAATACGACAGCCACGGTAATTGGACGGAACGAACCGAAGCGCGGGATGGCTCCACGGCGATGACAACTCGACGCACGCTCACATACTACTGAGCCCACTGGTCCAAGGCCATTCGACTACCCCTCGAATGATCCTCACGTCTTGCCTGAGCACACGCTATCAATCCTCCGCATGATCCCTTCGTCCTAATGCGCTTCCGACACGACTCGTGCCTCGGTGGGACGACTGTCGAACACTCTTGTGTGGTCTTGAGGTGCCGCACCACCACCAAACTGGCGTAAACCTACTAGGACTCTAAACCAGGCCATTGCGCTCACGACGGGTCGATGAGTTCAATGGCGATTTTTACGTCAACAATCTGGAGAATCGGCGTCACTTCCAATGGCCCAGAAGGACATTCCGCGTAATCAGCGGTGAACATAACTTGGGCATAAAGCTTGAAAGCGTTCCTTAGAACTTGGGCGTACAGATCGTGGAGGGTAGGAAGAGTTTCATGTAAGCCAGCACTCCAATTTCCTGACGACTACTGGCACTCCAGCTTCACCCTGTTGCCATTCAGCATGTATTCCAACTGGTAGGTTGCCTTCTTGGTTCGGGAGATCGGAAAGTAAAGAAATCCAGCAACGGGAGCGGCCGTTGCGCCTTCCGGCAGGCCTTTCTCGCTGAGTTCGGTTTCCATGACCGCACGGTCCTTTTCGGACGAACCCGGTTCGTTTCCTCGTGACCCGATGCCGACCCCCACGCCGGCCGTTGTGTAAACGCCGCCTCCCCGCTGCGTGCCGGTGGCCGGGTCATACACCCTTCCCGATCCGTAGCCGACGCCCACCGTCGGCGACACCGAAACATCCCGCTGCTCTTGAGCCTTCTTCTGCACCGTCGCTGAGACTACCTTGGCGCTGGAGGGCTTGGCGGCAGTTTCGCTGCCGGTAAGCCGAAGAGTGAAGCTGTCGAGTGAAACAGTTAGCGGTTTGTCTTTTTCTGGATAAATCGCGAACTCAATCACCACGCAGCAACGATTGACGTCGGAGACAAAGGTCTTGCGCGCTTCCTCGGGGCTCAAGAGCCTCGCACCAATGCTGATCCCATCGCCCTGGGTGTGAGCCGGGTACCGGCTGGCGCTGGAGCGCGGCACGGTCCCCTTGGGTACGGCGAAAGCAACTGAGGCCAAACATCCGACTATCAAGACCGACCATAGCTTCCGGCTCACTGCTTCTCCTCCCTAGTCCCGGCGGCAGCGCTTTGCGCAACAAGTTTAGCCGTGATCTTCAGCGATTTCCCCGTCAAAACGTAAATTCGCTGATGAAAACTTTCGCGCCCGGTATAGGAAAGCGATAGGTCGTACGCTCCCGGTTCCAGCCAAATCGTCTTCAGACGATCCGCAGTACCGGCATACGCGCCATCGATGTACACCCCAGCCTGCTTCGGGTCGGCTGCGAGCTTCACCTCGCCCTTGTCGCTTTCATAGGCAAGATTCGGAAGATAGCCGAATGACCCATACGGGCCCCAGAAGGCCGCCGAATAGTAAGGGTACCAGCCGTACGGCCCATAGGGATAGAAGAAAGGCCCAGAGAAATATCCGACGCCGACCGTGATAGTCCCAAGGCGCATGTGGTACTTGTGATCGCCCTTGGTTTCGCTCGCCTGGCGCGAGTCTCCGGCTCCTGGTTCTTGGCCTGAGGCTGCGCTCGTAGAATCTTGGGAAATCGAAGAGGATTGCTGTGCAGCAGACGAAATGTCTTGGGCCACTAACACCGCCCCGCTCAGCAGGAAGGCGGTGAGGCAGATTTGCATCTTTTCGGAGCTGAATACCCAGCCCACCTATCCTCTGTCTACGCTTCGCTGGGTCCCTCACGGTAGCAGCGCAAGACTCGAGGCCGAGCGGATCGCTACTCCTTACTCGTAAGGCTCTTTCATCCTCTACCTCATGCCGGTTTATCCCGGCGCACTGCAATGGCGATATTACGTCAACAACTCAGAATGAGGTAAAGTAGCTATCCGTAGCCGCTGGCCATGAGCAATGCATTCCAGAGATGGCTCATCTTAGAACTGATGAGGCCGGTCGTGCTTATCGGGTCTTTGATCGAAAAAATAGCGAAACCGTTCCTTGGACCCCGTGCGATTCGCGCCTCAATCCAACGGCAAAATCAATTTGCCGAAGAAATCCAGCAAGAATTGCCATTTCTGTTCAACGAGCACAAGGGTAGAGTTGCCGCAGACGAAAGCCTAAGGCATCCCCACCCGTTCGACTACGCTGTTGTCATCGTGCAGCTTGACGATTTTTGGCAGCGATTCATTCGAGGTAGGGGCGAACTCGCGGTACAAGTTGCCGCCAAGGGTGCACCCGATGGCTGGGAAGACCTTCCTATAGTCCTTGAATTACTTGGTGGTTACGAGGCTAAGTCACGGCTGATTCTCTTGCTAAGCGACGTTGAGACCATGCTGAAACCTCGCATGAGTCGGGTTCGAGAGGCATTCTCGCCTAGCCAATATACCGATCTAAAACCCCAGCTGTTGCAATCACGGGAATACGAGCGCACGGCAGCACGTCAGTTATCAGCAGAAATCAACCGACGACTGTACGGGTAGGCGTTGCAAATTCCTGCTGCTACGCTCCATAGCGGCCCAGAACCATGCAATGAGTGAGATGGCGCTGTTGCGACAGTTAGGGCCGCGACCGGGCTAAGGAACCCATCGCGCGGGTTCATCGGGCTCGTCTGTTCCTTTTAACGCTTTGTCTAGAGTCTCTAGACCACGCCGCTCGGCGTCGATTTGTTCCTTGTCAGTCGTCTTGTTCCAGACCGTTGCTACCATAGCACCGATGAGCAGAAGCGTAAGGAGGACAAAACCGATTGCAAGTGCAGCAGCCACAGCAGCCTCCTCCACATAATCCCACGAATCGCCCTAAATCTGTAAATGACAGGTCTGACTCGGAAAATGTGAGCAGCGATAGCCTACCGACGCTCAGAACCCGGTAGTTGGTGACATGGCGATTTCTCGTCAACCACTGCGCACTGATTTATCCGCCCATTCCGAGCATGAAGCCGTACGCGCCCAACAACAGCAACGTGAGCCACCACGCAAGCAACAGGATTGCTTCAAACCGCACTGCTGCTATGGCCAGTGCCGCTCGGCGAAGTTTCCACAGGATGCGGCCGAATAAAATTGTGGCAATGAGCGTGGATGCTACCACCCATACTTGGATGGATCGAAAGACTTCGTCTGCGAAAGCCGAGTTCCTTGTGGCCTTGTAGAATTCGCGACTCGTGCCCACGGGGCTAATCATTATAAGGAGGATTGCAAAGTTGATTCCGATCAGAACCCTAAGCAAGGTAGGGTCTCTTCGGCCAATCGAATGTGAATTGGCGGTGCCCATGTCACCATGTGAAGCTAGATCATGCGCCGGATAGTTAACGCGTTCAGGCCTTGTCATTCGTCATCGGGTCAAGACGCCCACCGCCCAGACCTCAACCGCCCAGACCTCAACCGCCCAGACCTCAACTGTGCAATCACGGGCAGATAAGTTTCGCGGTTCCAGAGACTGCCGTTGACATACACGGGTTGGGAGTGGGAGTGGAAGAGCCGCACGAATTCGATGACACCTGGGCAGCGACGGTCACAGTGCCTGAGGCGCCAATTTCGCATTGTGCGACGCCACTTTGGCTGATCATTGCGATGGTCGGATCGGAGATAGACCAAGTCCCGGAGTAAGGAACAACGAACGGCACCGGCACTGCGGCTGGCGACGGTGGTTGGCTAAACGTGCCCGTCGCAGAGAATTGCACCTGCCCGTTGGTAAAATTCTGTGCGTCGGCGGTTGCTGGGGCTACGGTGATTACTGCAGAACGCGGTTAGGAGTTTTTGAAGTGCCGCACCCCGTAGCTTGCAAAGCCAGGAGTATATTCCCGAGAAGAAACGCGGCGAGAAGGACAGGCTTGCGTCCAGCCATAAAGACCCCCCTTTGAAAAGGTCTGCTGAAGGGCGCGCCTTTAGTTAAATGTCATTGTAACCTCAGGCTGGACTGCCAGGCTAGACACATCGGCCTGTTCCCCGTCTGTTCCGTCAACTGGTCTGGGTCCTGTCACGGCGTTGCACGCCCGGCATTAT
>QIAU01000028.1 GCA_003225055.1 Acidobacteriota bacterium | reverse complement strand
GCTGGTCGGTGGACTCGGACAATCCGACCATTGCCAGCGGCAATGGCTATCCCATGTGCCTGCCCAGGTTCGCGCCTCCGACGATTGACCAGGACTGCCCGCTCTACAACCGCCCGCTCAACACAGTTGGAGACCCATTCCTGCAACCCAACGCACCCCTCATGGTTGTTACCATGCCACCGAGCACGGGCCCGGGCACCACTAAACCGGACCCCTATAAGCCGGCCCCTTTGATGGTGGGTGACTATGTGGCTTTCGCCGGCGTGCTATACAAGAACATTCCCGCCGCGAATATCGATCCTGCTGTGCCATGGAATCAGCAGACCTACATTTCTGCCAATACGGTTGGTCCTGACAAGGTGGAGATCGTCACTGCGCCCTGCCCCTCCGGTACGGCGCCGCCATGCACGGCCTCGGTGGGGCCTGCCTATATGCAGCTTGCCAGAATGGTGATCGGCACGGGCGGAACTCCCATTATCGTCCCGCCCAATCCGACCCTGGGGATCCCGGGTGGAACCATTCCCCTCCCGGAACCCAGAAACAACATCGTGATTAATGGGTTTGTCACCGATTCGACCAACCTGGTGGACATCTTCGCCGTGGACATTAATCCCGTCAGCGGCGCCGAGACACACCGCCTATTGGGCACTGTCCTCCCGGAGCCCGGCTTTGCGGCTGGAAGAGGGAATAAAGGGCGCTTCCGGTTCGAAGTGGGTAAGGGAAACTGGGGGAATCGGACCCGGGTATACATGGCCCAGAGCCGCCACGGTACGGTACAGGTGCCAAATCAGACGACTGGCGCGATTCACCCGCCGCAGGGAGGGCTGCTTTCCGGCCAGTACCATGCGCCCATGTTCACGTTCCAATTTCCAGATGCCCCTCCGGGGTTCCCGATTATCCCGCAAAACTTCAACAGCATGCCGTTCTTGACGCAGGGTGAGGGAGGGAATCTGAGCGGAGGTCCACTGACGCCATTTCCGCCGTTCCTTCCCTAAATGCGCGGGGTAATGCCGGAGGAAGGAAGCAAGTGAGCGAGGGCCAATCGCATTCGATGTACAAGGCTCCAGGCGTCATGTCAGTTGGGCCCCAGGCGCCGAGAGGATCGGGTAATCCGAACATTGACTCTGCTGGCGAGCCTCATCACGCCCCCGTCGGAGGGTCAATATAAGGGTTCTGTCACGCTTCTGAGGAGGATTTATGCTCAGCCGTCGCGAATTGATCAAACTGGGCCTGTATGGAGGAAGCGGAGGGCTGCTATATCTCAAGCGTATGAGCGATGGCGCTTATGCCTGGGCTCTCGACGAGGATAAGCGTCGCAGGGTCGAACGCGACCACGATGACGACGAGCGCGATGACGATGGGCGCGGTGGCCCTCCTGGAGGCCCTCCCGGAGGTAGTCCTCCTCCACCACCAGCTTTCACTAGCACATTGCCTATTCCTCCGGTGAAGCAAAAGAAAGATCCGACCACGTTTTCGCCCGCGATTGAGATCTACAATGACGGTGTCCCCACCAGTTATTACGAACTCGTTGAGACCCCGGGATCGGTGCCGTTATTTCCTGGCATGCAACCAACTGTCATCTGGGGCTTCGACGGGGGGACCACAACATCTAGTGGAATAAAGACTCACCTCTGACCAACCTTCGTAGCTAACATCGGCGAAAGGGTCGTGATCCGAATCCATAACAACTTGTCTCCGGGGGTAAACTCGATCGTTCACCACCACGGCGCTCACGTTGGTTCCGATTGGGATGGCAGCGCCCTCTGGTCGCAGCAAATACAGCCTGGTACATTCAAAGACTTTGTTTACCCCAATGATGACGATATTGCCGCCACTCATTGGTACCACGATCACGACATTGATTTCACGGGACAGAACGTGTTCATGGGTCTGGAGGGTATGTTCCTGCTGCACGACGCCGGGGAACTCGCTCTGAATTTGCCTGGCAACCCGATTGATCAGCCACCTGCCGGGGAACTGCCCTTCGATATGCCACTCGTTATCCAGGATCGCGTCTTCGACGCCAATGGACAGCTGGCCTATAACCCGTTTAATTTCGGGGGCGTCATTGGCGATACGTTCTTGGTCAATGGCGCGATTCAGCCCACGGCTCGCGTGGCCCCCCGCAAGTATCGCTTCCGTATTCTGAACGGCTCCAATGCGCGCTTCTATCAACTGGCGTTGTTCACGAACGCAGGAGTCCCCATACCTTTTCATATCGTCGGCAGCGACGGCGGGCTGTACAAAACCGCTGTGCAGGTAGATCCCCGTGGCTTTATGATCGCCCCCGCCGAGCGGGTGGAAGTAATTGTCGACTTTTCCGGCCTAGCCATAGGAACGAAGGTGTTCCTCAATAATTGCATGGTTCAGACCGACGGGCGCAAGCCCGCCGGGGTGGTCGCTAACTGCGCCACCGTTCCTCAAGTTCCAGGGTCTGATGGTGTCGGCTCCCTCCTTTCCTTCAATGTCGCATTTTCATGGCCCGACCCGAGCAGCTTCACCCCCGGCCAGACCTTGCGCACCGATTTCCCGGTTTATAACCCGGCCGAAGCATTACCGCCGGTCCCGGGATCAAAACCGGGTGCCACTCACGACTGGAGGTTTGAGCGCGGCCGGGGTGGCGAGTGGTTGGTCAACTGCTTCAACGGAGCAGGGGCGCAGGCCTTCGACCCCGGGCCTAAACCGCCGGCGCCTGAAAATCCCCGCGTCGACGCAAAATGCAAGGTCGGCACCACGGAAATCTGGCGTCTCATTAACGGAAGCGGAGGGTGGGCGCACCCCGTTCACATTCACCGCAACCAGTTCCAAATCCTCGATCGCGTTGATAGTGGCAGTGGCAGATCACTGGGCCTGCTCCCAACGCAGCTAGGTTTAAAAGACGTCTTCAGGCTGGAGCAGAACACTACTATTCTCCTGATCACTAAATACACTAGTGGTCCGACCAGCGATAAACAACTAGGCAAATACGTCATGCACTGCCACAACGTTGAACACGAGGACATGGCCATGATGATTGTCTGGGAAGTGACGCCTTGAGGCAGCGCTCCCGGCGAGGCAACTATGCATAAGGCCGTGACGATAACGCTTGCGGTTGTGCTGGCCGCAGCTACGGCGGGCCTGGCAGCGGGAGGAAAGCACTGGGAGAAAGTGCCTGATCCACAAACCGACTACCAGGCCTATACTGCCTACCGACTCCGAAAACACTTCCCCAACATCGAACTCACCAACCAGGATGGGAAAAAACTTCGATTTTACGAAGACCTGATCAAAGGCAAGATTGTGGTGATTCAGTTCATGTTCACCGATTGCACTCGACTCTGCCCTATGGTGACTCCTAATCTGGTCAAGGTGCAGCAGGAACTCGAGAAGGAAGCGCCGGGAGAGGTCAACATCGTCTCGATCAGTGTCGATCCCGACCATGACAAGCCGGAGGCTCTGAAAGCGTACGCCACGAAATTCCACGTCGGGCCGCGATGGCAGTTCCTGACAGGCCGCAAATCCGATGTTAAGCGGCTTCGCCGCGAGCTTGGTGTCCTAGATCCGGAAGAGACGACTTATGAGCACATGAATGTAGTCACCATTGGCAGAGAACCAACTGGCCAGTGGTTCTGCATGCGGGCCCT
>QIAU01000100.1 GCA_003225055.1 Acidobacteriota bacterium | reverse complement strand
CGGAATTGAGCTGACTTATCTGAGCAAGGACGGGGAAGCCGGGTACCCGGGCAATCTGACGACAGTGGTTCGTTACACGCTGGTTAAGGGAAACTTGCGCATTGACTACTCCGCGACTACCGATAAGGATACTGTCCTCAACCTTACGAATCATTCCTATTTCAACCTGGCGGGACAAGGTAACGGCGATATTCTCGGGCATCAGCTGACGCTCGATGCCTCTCGGTTTACTCCGGTCGATGCGACCCTGATTCCGACGGGCGAACTCAAGTCAGTTGAGTTGACACCATTTGACTTCCGCAAGCCTACAGCTATCGGGAGCCGCATCAACGCCGACGATGAGCAACTCCATCGCGGTCGTGGTTACGACCATAACTGGGTGCTGGACGCGAAGGGTGGGGCTTTGGCAGAAGCCGCGCAAGTGTATGAACCGAACTCTGGGCGCGTACTGCGGGTTCTTACGGATCAACCTGGAATCCAGTTTTACAGCGGCAACTTCCTCGACGGAACGATCAAGGGAAAAGACGGCGTGGCCTATCAGCATCGCAGTGGGCTATGCCTCGAAACGCAGCACTTTCCCGATTCTCCGAATCACCCGGCTTTTCCATCGACTGAGCTGAAGCCGGGCCAAAAGTTCCACAGCGTTACCGTCTACAGCTTCTCTGCCAAGTAGGTCCAATCGAGCGATTCGGGGAAGGGGCGCTGCCTGGATTCAGAAAACGAGTTCCCCACTCTCTGTCGCCTGTTCTGCGCCGGACGGGTTCTTTGCGGGAGCAAGACCTGTTTGACTCGATCGAGCAATGGGGAGCGCTCCGAAGTAGCAGCAGCCATCTGCTTCCAAGTCTCAGATAACGAATTAAATAGGCCAGTTGTATGCCGAGCAGGGACGCGAGGAAAGCACCCTGCGAGGCGTTAGTATAAAAGTACTAGATTTTCCTTGACAATCAATTAAGGCGGGAATATTCTGCGGCGCCGATGCGGTAATCGTTTACTCAAACAAAGTGCCCAACAAAACTGCGCTGGGGGGGATGCCATGAGAACACCCAACCGAGTTGTGTGGCTTGTTGTATTTGTCGCTTGGATTTGCCTGGCGAATTCCGTTCAGGCACAGCGGGCTGACCGCGGCATCATCACCGGAATTGTGACTGACCCGACCGGTTCTGCTGTAGTAGGGGCAGCGGTGAAAGTGCACAATGACGGCACCGGCGTCGACACTGTTCTCATGACCAACGATGCCGGCGCGTATACAACACCGCCGCTAGTTCTCGGTACCTATTCAATCACTGTCGATCATGCCGGATTCAAGACCGCGCTTCGCACCGGTGTCCAGGCGGTGGGCGCCGAAACCGTTCGCCAGGACGTCACGCTGGCTGTCGGCTCGGTGTCCGAATCTGTCGAGGTGAAGGCCGAAGCGGAAGAACTGAACGTCACTACGCCCGACGTGAGCCATACGGTAGACGAAAAGTACTATCAAGACCTTCCCATCATTACCGCCTCCGACGTTCGCCTCGCCGAGTCTCTCTTGCAGATCCAGCCTGGGTACCTCCCGATGCGGCCGAACGGGGATCCCATGTTCCGCGGCAGCCAGTTCAACTCCCGCATCAACGGCGGGCAGTCCATGGCTACGGAGAACTTCTTCGATGGGGCGGCGTTCGGCTACGCCGTAGGACATCAGCAGAGCCATGAGAGCGCGCCTCCTGCAGACGCCATCGCCGAGATGAAGGTCATCACCACGACTTACTCGGCCCAGTATGGCCACACCAGCGGCGGATTCATTGAATATGTTTCCAAGTCTGGCACTAATAGCCTGCATGGGACCGCCTACGAGTATCTTGCCAACGAGGCGCTCAATGCGCGCGGTTTTTTCGACGCGGATTGCAACAACGCAACGGGGAAGTGCACGGCGCGTAAGAAGTCTCCACTCAAGAACAATGCATTCGGATTCACGCTCGGCGGACCGGTGGTCGTACCCCACGTTTATGACGGCCATAACAAGACTTTCTTCTTTACGAATTTTGACTGGACCCGCATGCGCCAGGGGGTACTCCCCGGCTTTGGCAACACGACCCCAGTCGATGCGTTCAAGGGGGGGGATTTCAGTACGCTGCTCACGAATAATCAAATCGGAATGGATGCGCTATGTCGGCCAATCTTTGCCGGTCAAATCTTCAATCCGAGGACCAGGCCGGTTCCACCAAGTACAAGTTCAAGTCCAAATTGCAATATGACCGCCAACCCCGTTCCAGTTCGTGATCCGTACCCGGGCAACATCATTCCTGCCAACGACCCGAGTCTCAGTACTGTCGCAGCCAGGATTGCGGCCTTGATGAATCACCCAGATCGGGCAGGGACAGCGTTCAACGTGGCCGGTAACCCTGCCGGTGACCAGACTTGGGTCCTGAACGCTCGCGTGATTGAATTCCGGGTGGATCACAGTTTCACTCCCAATTTCCGCATGAGCCATAGCTTTTACTGGGGCCATCGTCCAGCCCTGCGGAGATGCAACCAGAGCGGGCGGTGCACAGCGGAAGTGCTGAATAATGGGCAAAACAATCCGGAAAAGAACACCAGTTACTATGGCAACGGATTCTATCAGCGAATTGCGACCCACCACGCGCACACGCAGTTCGACTGGATTGTCCGCAACAATCTGCTGAACCATACCACCATCGCCTTCGATCGCTGGTTCATGGGTGGAAATCACATGTCGGCTGGCGCCATGTGGCCACAAAGACTATGGGCGGGCACGCCCGGAGCAGGTGTGCTCTCAGGCGGAGGCCTAGTCACTCCGGATGCTGGCCCCCCGGAGATCCGGTTCTTCGGCAACATTCCCTACAACGAGCTGGGCGACTATGGCTGGCCCAGATTTGGTTTCCTGACCAACAACCGCTGGCAGTTCTCAGACGACCTGTCGTGGGTGAAGAGCAGACACACACTCAAGGTTGGATTCGAGTACCGGCACCATCAATTTCCGTTCAAGGGCTGGGCCGCTGGCGCTACGGGTGGTCAGTTTGATTTTAATAACCTGGAAACAGCCGGTTACGATTCCACGGGAAAGAACCTAAGTGGACAGACTGGCGAGTCATTTGCTTCCTTCCTCCTGGGACAGGTACATTTTTCGACCCAGACCATACCTGCCTACCCCACGTTCTATGAGGCTTACATGGCGCCCTGGATCAACGATGAGTTCAAGGCGACAAGCAGGCTGACGTTGACTCTGGGGTTGCGGTTCGATTACGAGTTCCCCCGCACGGAAATGCACAATCAGTACTCCACGTTCGATCCCAATACGCCCAATCCCGGAGCTGGGAACCTTCCCGGAGCTATGATCTTTGCCGGAAGCGGCCCGGGCCGCGCCGGGACGCGGACATTTGAGAAACCTAATGCCGACGCGTGGGGGCCGCGGCTGGGTTTCGCCTATCGCGTGGGAGACAAAGCTGCCATCCGCGGCGGCTACGGGATCTACTACTCAGGCATCTCCTTCGATCAATTCATTGGGCAGCCGACGCAGGGATTCCAGTCGAACCCCTCGGTCGTTAGTATCAATAACGGACAGACTCCAGCGTTTTTCCTGGATGCCGGCTTCCCCCAGGTGTCGGCGACTCTGTGCGCTCAGAACCCTGGCAACCTTTGCATTACAAGGCCGCCGTTCATCGATCCCACGTTCGAGAACAATAACGATGTGATCGCGGTGGCGAAGAATGGACTGAAACTGCCGCGGTACCAGAACTGGTCGCTGACCTTTGAGCGGGAGCTTACCAGTAACATGCGGCTGGACGTCTCCTACATCGCCAACCGCGGGACACGTCTGACCTCGGACTGGCAGAAAATGGGTATTGGCGCCAACATGAATAACCCGAGCATACTGACGACCTACACCCAGGCGCAGTTGGCAGCGCCTCCGGCAACACCTCCTTTCCCCGGCTTCTCTGGCGACTTGGCTCAGGCCCTGCGTCTCTACCCGCAGTACCACAATGTTCTTTGGCGTGATGTGCCACTCGGAAGCAGCATGTACAACGCTTTGGAAGTCGTGCTGGAACAACGCGTCTCCCACGGCCTCCAATTCCGTTTTGGTTACACGTACTCCAGGCTGAACAACGACGGGTCGGAAACCGGACAGGGTGGCGATGGCGCCAACGGAAATGTGCAAAATCCTGCCTGTCCTCACACGTGCGAGTGGGGGCTTAGCCGAGACGACACGCCCAATGTCTTTCTGGTGGGCTATAGCTACGAACTGCCCGGGGCGAGAAGGTGGAAAGGTGCCGCCGGCGCCCTGCTTGGCGGCTGGAACCTGAGTGGCGTGCTCCGGTATGAGAGCGGGCGGCCGCTCAATATTTTCATGAATAATACGCTCGGTGGCTTGTTGTTCAATGGACAACTGCGCCCGGATCGCGTCAAGGGGGTGAGTGGGGTCGTGTCGCGCAGTCACTTCAACCCGAACGTGGATAAGTACCTTAACAAGAGCGGATGGGTAAATCCCGCCGGAACCTTCGGCAACGCGCCACGTAGCGATGGCACGGTGCGCGGCTGGCCGAACTACAACGAAGATCTAAGCGTATTCAAGGAATTCACGCTGAGAGAGCAACTTAAGATGCGTTTCACGGTGGAGGGAGGCAATATTTTCAACCGCACTAACTTCTGCGATCCGGATCGGAATCTCAACGACGGTAGTTTCGGGCAGATTAGTACGCAGTGCAACCAGCCGCGTTCGTTCCAGCTGGGCTTGAGGCTTTCGTATTGAGTTTAGAATGGGAACCAGGCCTCGCACTCCGGAGGCGGGGCTTGGGGGCAATCGGTGACAGTTTGCTGTAAATCCAGGGACAGGTCCGGGCGGAAGCGAGTTGCAGGCTCTTTTTTTCTCTGCTGGCTTCTATTCCTCTCCAGCGCGTCTCTTGCCGCTAGTTCGCGTGAAGCCCTCCAAAAGGCAGCCAGCCTAATCGAACAGGGACAGTTGGAGGACGCCGAGAAGGAGGCTCGCCTCGCTCTTGCTGATCCGTCAACCCGAGCCGTGGCATGTGCGGTGCTCGGCACCATCCGTTTCCAGCAAAAACGATTACCGGAGAGCGTCCACTTCCTTGAGCAGGCGCTCCGTCTTGAGCCCCACCTTCTCGGGGCCCATCTGAGCCTGGCGGAAGCCTACTCCCTTCAAGGGAAGTCAGATCTAGCGCTCAAGCTCTACCGCAGAGTTCTGGAACTGGACCCATCCAACCCAACCGCCAGGCTGGCGCTGGCGCGCTACGAGGCTGAGAAAGGTAACTACCGGCAGTCGCTCACGGCGAAGCCGACAAGTGGCGTTCTGACGCGGGCGCCGGATGGCATTTATCTTCTTGCCTCAGATTATCTGAAAGTTGGGGATCGTCCGGCAGCGGCCAGCCTGGCCAAGGATTGGATGGCGCTCTCTGCTGTTTCCCTCGAGTGGTCGATCAAGTTCGGGTTACTTCTGGCGAAGGCAGGCGTGGTTACGGAGGCAATCGATATTCTGGAACATGCAAAGCAGGGCGGTGGTTCCTACGAATTAGCCTTTAATCTCGCCGGAGTGTATCTCCTAAAGAACGATCTCCCGCGTGCGCTGGAGAATTATGATATTGCCCTTAATCAGAACCCGCATTCGGTTCCGGCTCTGAAACAGGCGGCGTCCATTGCAGAGCGGCAAGGAGAGCTTGAGCGGTCTCTCTCCTACTGGATGCGGGCGAAGAAGATTCAACCGGACGATCCAGAGGTTTTATTGGGCTTCGGCCGGGTCTGCCTGAGGATGGATCTTCTCGAAGATGCGGAGCCGGCGCTGACCAAGGCCGCCAACGTTCGACCAACTGACCCAGTCTATCAATATACCCTGGCTTCGGCCAAAGTCGGTAAGAAGCAATTTGAAGGTGCCCGGTCAATTCTCGAGAAGTTGGTCGAGAAGAAGCCACAAGACCCCCAGCTCGAATATGCGCTCGGTTCAGTCTTCTATCTGGAAGGACTGCTTGCGCAAGCGCAGACGCACTTAGAAAAAAGCGTTCGCTTGCAACCACAGCAGCTTGCCTCCTACTATTACCTCGCCTTGATTGCGAGAGATCAAGGGAATGAAGCTGACGCCATTGAAAAGCTGGAGCAATTACTGCAGCAATATCCTGAACACGCTCCGTCCTGCGAGGCTCTGGGCGAACTGCTAATGAGTGCGCATAAGTACCCTGAGGCGGAGAAGAACCTCGAAAAAGCTGTTCGCCTAAACCCCAAGTCAGTTAAATCCAATTATCAACTTGGACTACTGTTGTCCCGCATGGGCAAGAAAGACGAAGCGGACAAGCAACTTGAGCTGGCTAAGTCGTTGCGGGTAGAGGACGAAAAGACGTCGCGTTTGCAGCTTCGATTGTTAGATCCTGACCAATGAAGATCCGTCAGCCAACGCTCGCGAGGTGTACGGCTTTGGTGCTTGCGCTGGGTATTACTCTGCCCTTGGCGGCGCAGGTTAAGCGAGAACCTGTTGCTTCAGTTCGGGACATTGAAACCGCGATAAAGCGCAACCCCCTCGATGCCGGGCTTCGCGTCCGGCTCGGCCTGGCCTATTGGGACCGAAATGATTATCCGCATGCTCTTGAAGCCTTTCAACAGGCCGTAAAGATTGCCCCCGGCCTCGCCGAGGCACATAACTGGCTCGGCGTTGCGATCATGGCAAAAGCTGACTTGCCGGGCGCCATCGCTGAGTTCAGGAAGGCTGTGTCGCTGGATGCCAAGTATGCCCGCGGCTATACCAACCTTGGCTCGGCTCTTGCAAAAAGCGGGAACCTCACGGAAGCGATTGAGGTATTTCAAAAGGCACTAAAGCTGGAGCCGAACAACCTGGCGGCGCACCTGAATCTGGGACTGGCTCTGCGAGAGAAGGGTGATCTAGAGGCCGCACTTTTGCATCTTCGGCGAACCGCCAAAGGAGAGCCGGCCAATGCGAGCGTTCAGTATCAACTGGGGCAGACCTTGAGACAGGCCGGCGATCTGAGCGGGGCCATTGTCGCCTTCGACAAGACATTGGAGATTGATCCTGAACTGCGCGAGGGATATTACGGACTAGGTTTGGCGCTCAGGCAGCAAAGTGCGTCGATGCCCAAGCCATCTCCGCCTGCGAGTCCGGTGGACGAGAAATATAGCAAGGCCCAGGAGGCGGCCACGAGCGGCGATCTGAATCGGGCGAAGGACCTGCTGGTGGAAGCACTGCGTACCGATGAGCGACATGCCCGTGCGCACAATCTTCTTGGCTATATTCTCGGGCAGGAAGGTGATCTGGAGTTTGCGCGCAATCACCTGGAACGCGCGGTGAAGCTCCAGCCGGACTATGCCGACGCTCACTACAATCTCGGGGTCGCCTTCTGGTACAGCTCTTCCAAGGAGAAGGCAATCTCGGAGCTCCAGAGAAGTGTCCGGCTCGATCCTGCGGCAGGCTCAAGCCAGGCGTTTCTAGGCATGGCGCTTAGGGAAACAGGCGATTGGGCCGGGGCTCGCCTTAATCTGCAACATGCCATAGCGCTCTTGCCTCCGACAGCCGCGACCTACATTGACCTTGGCATTGTATATCTGCACCTCGGGAACCTCGATCGAGCGTTAGGACAGCTTGAGGCTGGACTGAATGCGCCCTCTTCACTGCCCGCGCCTGACTGGGACAGCGCAATTGCTGGCCTTCGGGATCTTCTGGCAAGGAACCAGGAACGAGCTGACGCCCACAACTTGTTAGGACTCTTGCTCGGCCGCAAAGGTGCGGACAGCACGGAGGTTCTCGAACAGTTTCGCGAAGCGATACGACTCCGGCCGGACTATACGGAGGCGCACAACAACATAGGGTTGGTGCTGGCTCAGAATGATGAGGACGAGAAAGCCGTCGGCGAATTCCGCGAGGCCGTAAGGATTAACCCGGACTATGCCGACGCGCACGCCAATCTGGGTGCGACTCTCCTGGCTACCGATGTCGACCAAGCGATCGCCGAGCTAGAAAGAGCTGTGTCGCTCGACCCCGAGTCGGTGAAAGCGCAATTGAATCTTGCCGAAGCCTACGGCGCAAGCCCGAGCCGAGGTACTGCGAAACAGATCGAACTGCTGCGGAAGGTAACATCGATGGCTCCGGCATTCGCGCGCGCTCACTTAGAACTGGGCAAGGCGCTCTTGCACGATGGCCAGCTAACCGAGGCAATCTCGGAACTGCAGAAGGCAGCCCGCCTCGACCCCGAGAGCGGCGAGGCGCATTATCAGCTAGGGCTAGGCCTGGAGAGAGCGGGTAAGCCCGAAGAAGCCAGGGGTGAAGTTCAAAAGGGGCGGGAACTTTCCGCTGCCGATGAACGCAATCAGAATGCGGCCCTGGACATTTCGGAGGGGCGTGCCGCCCTTAGAAAAGGAGAACTAGAACAGGCGGCGGCGAAGTTCCGCCATGCTCTCAAATTGCAACCTGACTCTTCTGAAGCTCAGCGTTTCTTGGCTGTTGTTCTGGAGAAGCAAGGGGATTTCGCGGGTGCACCCGGCGCATATCAAAAGGCTCTCGAACTGAATCCCGGGAACACCTCGGCAAAGGAAAGCCTGAAGAACCTTACCCTGCCAGAGAATCCCGCCCCGTTAGCTAACATTCCGAGCCTGGAGAAAGAAGGAGACGATCCTGCCAAGGTTTCGGAATTCGAAAACTACATTCGGCAGGGCCGCTTCCAGTCAGTCGAACCATTGCTTCGAAAATACGTGACGCAGCACCCAAGATCGTCCTGGGCCTGGTATGCGCTCGGGTACAGTCAATTCGCGCAGAAAAAGATTGGCGAGTCGATTGAGTCCTTGGCGAAATCTCTGCAGCTCAATCTACGTAACGCCGAGGCCCACAAGATTCTCGGGCGCGACCTGATCATGATTGGAAGGTTCGAAGCGGCCCAGACCGAATTTGAGCAGGGAATTCTCTGCGATCCCAATTCCGCTGAGATCCACTACAACCTCGGCAAGCTATTTTCAATCCAGGATAATTGGCAGAACGCGCGCAAGGAGTTCGAAGATGCCATCGGTCTCGATCCATCCTATGTGGAAGCTCTTGATGCGCTAGGGCTCGCCCAGGAAGCTCTTGGGGACGACGCGGCTGCTCTTGCCAGCTATCGGAAGGCAATTGCTCTGAACGAACAAGCGCACGGCAATTTCGCGGGCGCACATGTAAATCTCAGCGCCTATTACAATCGAGCCGGCGATTACGCGAAAGCCCTGGAATACGCGCAGAGGGCACTGGAATTGGACCCCGAGGCTGACAAAGCATGGTTTCAAAAAGCCAGAGCGTACGAACATGAGGGCCAGCTACAGGAAGCAGCCGATTCATTGAAGCGGGCGATCTCAATCAATCAACGATCCTCTTCCTATTACTATGTGCTCTCCGGCATATACCGGCGATTGGGGAGGTTGGAAGATAGCGAGAAGGCTCTGAGCTCGTTCACTCGTCTCAACCGGGAGAATAGCGAACTCGAGCAAATGCGGAGAAGTTCATCTAAGCCCGCGGGCCCGCCTCCAGTCGGAGGGCAGCGTGAGTAGTAACTCCGGCCTCATTTGGTCGCGCCGGGAGTTTATGACGATGCTGAGCCGGGCTGGGATGCTGCTATCCTTCACCTCAGGATACTACCCTCTGTCCAGGCCTCGGTCGGCTAACCAGGTTGTGTTCACTGATGTTACTGCCTCCGCGAGGCTATTGCATGCCACGAATATTTGCGGCAGTCGAGACAATAAGCAATTCCTTCTGGAAGAAATGGGCTGCGGCGTAGCTCTATTCGACTATGACAACGACGGCTGGCTCGATATTTTCCTGGTGAATGGAACAAGTCTGGACCCGGCCATAAGTCACCTTCATCCGACGAGCTACCTGTTTCGCAACAACCGGGACGGTACGTTCACGGACGTTACGGCAAGGTCAGGTCTCTCTCACTCCGGCTGGGGGCAGGGCTGTTGTGTCGGTGACTATGACAATGACGGCTTCGAGGATCTTTTCGTCACTTATTGGGGACACAACGTGCTCTACCACAACAATGGCGACGGGACCTTCACCGATGTATCCGCGCGGGCCGGAGTTGAGGGAACAGAATGGCGTTGGGGCGCGGGTTGTTGTTTCCTGGACTATGACCGCGATGGTCATCTCGATCTGTTTGTCGCGAACTACTTGAATTTCGATCTGGAAACAGCGCCGAAGCGTGGCGACTCCGTTTACTGCCGCTACAACGAGATTGCCGTTCCCTGTGGTCCTCTGGGTTTCGCGGGAGGTACGAATATTCTTTACCGGAATCGGGGAGACGGGACATTCGAGGACGTCTCGGAGCAGTCGGGAATCGTTAACCCGCGAGGACCTTCCGTGATGGTCTTTGTTGGGGCCAATTGGCGCCCCAGGGGGTCCTACGGCATGGGGGCTGCCGCTGCGGACTTCGACAACGACGGCTGGCCGGATATCTACGTGGCGTGCGATAGCGCTCCCAGCCTGCTCTATCGCAATAACCACGACGGAACATTTCGCGAGATTGCGGTTCCGGCAGGCTGCGGGTTGGATGAGAATGGCGTGGCTTTGTCCGGAATGGGGGTAGCCGTTGCCGACTATGACGGCGATGGATGGCTGGACATCGCGCGCACGAACTTCTCCGAACAAGTCACGACACTGTACCGGAATTATGGCAATGGTGCCTTTGAAGACGCAAGCATCAAGGCTGGACTCGGAGTCAACCGCAAGTACCTGGGGTTTGGGGTGGGCTTTGTGGATTTTAATAACGACGGCTGGAAGGACCTATTTCTTGCTAATGGCCATGTTTACTCGCAAATTGCGAACCGCAAATTACATATCTCTTATAAGGAGCCGAAGGTCGTGTATCGGAACCTGGGAAACGGCCGCTTCCAAGATGTTTCCTTCGAGGCCGGGAAAGCGATTCGGGCAGAGAATCTTGCTCGCGGTTGCGCGTTCGGAGATTTCGACAACGACGGTGACGTGGACGTAGTAATCAACAATCTGGACGGGCCGCCCACCCTTCTCCGGAACGACGGTGGTAACCGGAATAACTGGATGATAGTCAAGTGTGTGGGAACGCGGTCTAATCGCTCGGCCATTGGCACGCGCGTGCGAGTCACGAGCGGTGGACGCAGCCAGATCGACGAGGTGATGAGCGGTTCGAGCTACTACTCGCAAAATGATTTGCGGCTGCACTTCGGACTCGGCAAAGCGAACAAAGTCGACGATCTCGCGATAGCATGGCCATCCGGACTGAAGGAGACGTTTAAGCATCTGCCGGTCAATCAGTTCCTGGTGGTCGAGGAAACCGGGGGAATCGTCGATTCGCGGAAACCTCGATAAAACCAACCCATGACGAGAGCGGCAAAAGCAGGCTGTTGGCTAGCGCTCTGTGCTTTGGCCTTACGGGGCTTGGATTCCGCACAGGCTCCCGCGGTGCGCTTCACCGACGTTACCTGGGAGGTGAGAATTGATTTTAAGCAAGAGAACTCAGCCACATCGAATAAGTACCTGATTGAGACGATGGGCGGCGGGGTGGCTCTTCTCGACTACGACAACGACGGCCGGCTGGATATTTTCTTTGTTAACGGGGCATACCTCGCCGATCCCATGTCCGATGGTAAGCTCCCCGACAAGTCGGAACCCAAGTTCTGGAACCGGCTATATCACCAAAATGCGGATGGCACCTTCACCGACGTCACCGAGAAGGCCGGTTTGACCGGAATGGCGCAAAATCACTACGGCATGGGGGTCGCGGTAGGCGACTATGACAACGACGGCTTCGAAGACATTTACGTAACCGGCTATGGGGGCAACACGCTCTACCACAACAATGGCAATGGGACGTTTACCGATGTCACCCAGAGGGCGGGTGTGGGCGCGGGAGGATGGAGCGCAAGCGCTGGATTCTTCGATTACGACAATGACGGCAAACTCGATTTGTTGGTTACTCGGTATGTGGACTGGACCTTTAAGACGAATCGCTATTGCGGAGAGCAGAGACCCGGTTTCCGCGCCTACTGTCATCCCGACAATTACGACGGCATGACGAACATCCTCTATCACAACAATGGCGACGGCACGTTCGCCGATGTCTCCGCCAAAGCCGGTATAGCGAATCCGAACGGCAAGGGCCTGGGAGTGAGTTTTGCCGATTACGACGGCGACGGTTTCACCGATATCTTTGTGGCCAATGACTCGGTGCAGTGCTTCCTGTACCACAACAACGGGAATGGCACTTTCACGGAAGTGGGACTGCTGGCCGGAGTGGGCTACAACGAGGACGGGAAGACCTTTGCGGGCATGGGCACGGACTTCAGCGACTTCGATAATGACGGCCTGCCGGACATTGTGGTGACGGATCTTTCCAACGAGCGCTACATGCTGTTCCACAACAACGGAGACGGCACATTCCGGGACGTGACGAACCGCTCGGGTCTGGGCAGAGCGAGCTTGGCGTTTTCGGGCTGGAGTACGCGTTTTTTCGATTATGACAACGACGGCTGGAAGGATCTTTTCGTTGCCCAATCGCATGTCATGGATACGATCGAGAAGACCGCTCCCAACCTGCGATATCTGGAGCCGCCGCTCCTGGTTCATAACCAGGCCGGCCATTTCGAAAAAGTGAGCGCTGGCGAGGTATTTCAGCAGCCCTGGGCTGGACGCGGCGCCGCCTTTGGCGACATCGACAATGACGGCGACGTTGATGTGGTTGTCAGCAACGTTGGACAGAAGGCATACGTACTCCGGAACGACGGCGGCAATCTGAACCATTGGATTGCTATTGAAACTACCGGAAAGAAGTCAAATCGTGACGGGATCGGTGCGCGGATCAAAGTAGTATCCGCCTCGGGATTAACTCAGCATTACACCGTCAACACGGCCGTCGGCTATCTCTCGGCCAGCGACAAGCGGGTCATAGCAGGGTTGGGCATCGACTCGACTGCTAAACTGATCGAAATCCGGTGGCCATCCGGAATTGTGCAGAAGTTCGAAACCGTAAGAGCCCGCCAGACAGTGAAGGCCGTCGAGCCGGTCCCATGATCACCAGGCGCAAATTGATCCTGACCGTGGCTGGGCTCGCGGGTGCAGCGATGACCGGCGTCAGCCGCGCCGCATTCGCGCAAGGGATTTCTTCGCGCGGCGTGAAGGCGCAACCACGCGGCAAACCTTCTGGCCGTCCTTTCTTTTCGCGTTTGACCGATGTGGCCAAGCAGGCGGGCCTCATCCATCCCGTTGTATATGGCGGCGTAGGCAGCAAAAACTACATCATCGAGGTGGTCGGGTGTGGAGTCGCCTTCATCGATTACGACAATGACGGCTGGGTGGACCTTTTCGTTCTCAGCGGGACTCGTCTCGACGGCGATCCGCCTGGCGCTACCAACCGGCTTTACAAAAATAATCGCGACGGCACTTTCACGGACCTAACCTCAAAAGCCGGGTTGGTCCGCACAGGTTGGGCATCGGCGGTGACGGTGGGCGACTACGACAATGATGGTTCTGATGATTTGTTCGTCACCTACTACGGCCGGAATGTCTTGTACCACAACAATGGAAATGGAACGTTTACCGATGTTACCGAAAAAGCCGGGCTCGGCCAGACCAGTGTGCGCTACGGTTCCGGGTGTACTTGGGTGGACTACGACCGCGATGGCCGGCTGGACCTTTTTGTCGCCACCTATCTCAACACGACGCTGGAAAAATTGCCCCGGCCCGGTGAGAATGCCGACTGCGCGTGGAAGGGAGTCCCGGTGAATTGCGGACCCCGCGGTCTGCCCCCTGGGTCGGTTCAACTATTCCGCAATAATGGCGACGGAACATTTACGGACGTGAGCCGCGCGTCCGGGGTGTCGACTGCGTCGGGCTCTTATCCCATGACGGCGGTTGCGGCGGATTTTGACAACGATGGTTGGCCCGATATCTACGTAGCGTGCGACTCCACGCCGAGCTGGTTGTTCCGCAACCAGCACGATGGCACCTTTCGCGAGGAGGGGTTAGAACGCGGAGTGGCGTTGAGCGAGGATGGATTGGAACAGGCTGGCATGGGGGTTGGAGTTGGCGACTATGATCTGAACGGTAACCTGGACATTTTTAAAACCAACTTCGCGGATGACACCGACGTGCTCTACCGCAACGACGGCAAAGGGAATTTCGACGACGTGACTACCCGGTCCGGCATAGGCGTGGAGACTCGATATGTGGGGTGGGGAACGGGAATCGTTGATCTCGATAATGATGGCGTTCCCGACCTGTTTGTCGCTACCGGGAGCGTTTATCCCGAGGTCGGGAAGAAGCTGCCGTCCTATCCCTTCCAAACACCCCGGCTGGTTTTCCGCAATCTGGGCGACGGGAGGTTTGAGGAATTGATTGAGGAGGCGGGCGGCGGGGTCAGCGCGGCGCACGCGAGTCGCGGCTGTGCCTTCGGTGATTTCGACAATGATGGCGACATGGACATACTGGTGATGAACATGAACGAGCCGCCGTCCTTGTTGCGCAACGACGTTTCCGGGGGACATCACTGGCTAAAAGTGCTTCTGATCGGAGTTCAAGCCAATCGCAGCGCCATCGGCGCCCGTGTGGTTGCCCGGTATGGAAAGCATCAACAGGTACAGGAGGTTCTCGCCCAATCGAGCTTCTATTCTGTTAATGATCGAAGACTCCACTTTGGACTTGGAGCCGAAGCGTCAGCCGACTTGACCGTCCGGTGGACAAATGGCAGAACCGAGAGCATTCCAAACGTCGCCGCCGACCAACTGGTTATGATTCGAGAGGGGAAGGGAATTATAGGCAAGAAGACCTTTCGTTGACCTCGCCAGGGAACGGCTCAGTAAACCGTGGTTCGCACGTCAAGGAGGTTGTATGGCCAGAGTGCGTTGCTCCAACTTTATCCTGCTGTTGCTGATCATCGCGGAGGCTGTGACCGCGCTTGCAAGCGAACCTCGACGCTGGCCGCAGGAGAAGGCGAACGAGTGGTACGCCTCCGAGCGGTGGCTGGTGGGCAGCAATTTTCTTCCCAGCACGGCAATCAACCAGTTGGAAATGTGGCAGGCCGACACGTTTGATTCAAAGACTATTGACCGTGAGCTGGGCTGGGCGGAATCGATCGGCATGAATACCATGCGCGTGTTTCTGCATAACCTGCCCTGGAGAGAGGATTCCCAGGGCTTTCTCAGTCGTCTGGAGCAATTTCTCCAGATCACCGACAAGCACCATATACGCATTACCTTCGTCCTGCTGGATTCAGTCTGGGATCCTTATCCGCAGACCGGGCGGCAGCGTGCTCCCAGACCGCACGTGCACAACTCCGGCTGGGTGCAGGCGCCAGGTGCGGAGATCTTGAAGGACTCCTCCCGGTGGGAGAAGGAACTAAGACCCTACGTCACAGGCGTGCTCAAGCATTTTCGCAACGACCCGAGGATCCTGATGTGGGACCTCATGAACGAGCCCGACAACGACAATCCGCCATATCGAGGCAAGGAACTGCCCAATAAAGCCGAGCTAGCGACGCGATTGCTTAAACGCGAGTGGCAGTGGGCCCGCGAAGTGAACCCATCGCAGCCCCTAACCAGTGGAGTCTGGAAGGGGGACTGGTCGAGCGAGGCGGCGCTCAGCGACACGGCACGCTTTCAACTGGAAAACTCCGATGTCCTTACCTTCCACAGCTATGAACCTGCGGAGGTGACGAAGCGGCGCATTGATTCCCTGCGGCGTTTCCGACGCCCCATCGTTTGCAGCGAATACATGGCCAGGCCTTTGGGAAGCACATTTCAGGCCATTCTTCCTTTGCTGAAAGAGCAGCATGTCGGCGCCTACAACTGGGGTTTTGTTTCAGGAAAATCGCAGACCATTTATCCGTGGGATTCGTGGGAAAACGAGTATACAGGTCCGCCGCCAGTATGGTTTCATGACATCTTTTATCCCGACGGGAAGCCCTACGCCGCCGCCGAAGTCGAACTGATCAAGAGGCTCACCAGCCGGGGAAAAGCCGCGAGTTCGGGGCAGGGCGAGGCAGCGAAAAATCCCTTGCAGTAGTTTAGAACCCAGTCGTATATTCCTGCCGTTGAGAAATCGTTTACTCCACTTTGGCGTGAGGGGCAGCATGTCGACGCGCAGAGAGGTTCTGCAGCAGACACTCGCGAGCGCGGGAGCGTGGGTGTTTTCCCGGTATGGCGGACTGGCGTCGCCATCCCCATTCGTGGCGCTGGACTCACGCGTTGAAGTGCTTCTGGGAGAGCCGCTGGGGACGGTTGCTCCCAATATCTACGGCCATTTTGCAGAGAATTTGGGCGGCGTGCTCTACGATGGAGTGTGGGTTGGAAGAAATTCCAAAGTTCCGAATGTAGACGGTATTCGGAAAAGTCTCATCGCGGAGATGCGCAAGATCAAAGCCCCTGTGGTTCGCTATCCCGGGGGATGTTTTGCGGACAGCTACGATTGGCGGGACGGCATTGGGCCGGCGGATAAGCGTCCCAGGCGCACGAATTTCTGGGCCAACGATGAATCACCGTTGTCGCCGCCCAGTCATAAGTACGATCCCAATCAGTTCGGCACCAACGAATTTGTTCATTTCTGCAAACTGATTGGCAGCCAGCCGTACCTTGCAGCCAATGTGCGGTCGCTACCTGCCGAGCAGTTTTACCGCTGGGTGGAATATTGCAATTCGCCCGCTGGAACGACCATGCTGGCGGAGGAGCGTGCCGCAGCCGGTTATCCCGACCCTTTTGGAGTCCGTTTCTGGGGAGTGGGTAACGAATCGTGGGGCTGTGGCGGGAATTTCACTCCGCAAGAATACGCAGTCGAATTCCGCAAGTACACGACCTGGGTGCCGCGTTACGGCCAGCAGCTGTCCTTCATCGCGTCAGGTCCGAACGTCGATGACTGGAATTGGACTCGTGGATTCCTGGAAGAGATTGTTCGCAAAGGCCCCGGGCATCTGCGCGGGATCTATGGCCTGGCGCTCCATCATTATGCCTGGAACCTCAGCCGCGGCCGTACCCAGGGCTGGGTCGAGGGCAAGGGCGATGCTTTGAACTTCGATGCGGTGGACTGGTATGAGTTGTTGCGTGAAGGCGATCGCATGGAGGGGCTCATCGAAGGCCACTGGCAGGTGATGGGTGAGATCGACAAGCAACACCAGCTGAAGCTGGTGGTTGACGAGTGGGGGCCGTGGTACAAGCCGGGATCCGAAGCTACGCCCGGCGATATCCTCGAGCAAATGCCCACGCTGCGAGACGCGGTGTTCAGTGGCATGACGCTGGACATTTTCAATCGTCATCCGGAGAAAGTGGCGATGGCCAATTGTGCGCAGCTCATCAATTGCCTGAACAGCCTGTACCTGGCCCACGAGGACAAGTTTGTCGTCACTCCGGTAGGCCAGGTTTTTCAGATGTATGCCGGACATCAGGGCGGTCAGGCAGTTCCCACGATCTTTTCTGCTCCTTCCATCACTTATCAGCGTGATGGCAAGTCCGCCACCTTCTGGGGCCTGAAAGGTTCGGCTTCCCTCGACGACAGGATGCTATTGTTAACGGTGGTTAATCCTGACCTCAGCCAGCCGCGGGAGACCGAAATCGTGGTACGCGGCGCCTCGGTGAAATCCGGTCAGGCCACGCTGCTGACCAATCCTGATATTCACGCACACAACACCTTCGACCAACCCAACAACGTCGTGCCACAAGCTCGAGATGTGAAGATAGCCGGCTCGGTCGTATTCACGTTTCCCGCCGCTTCGGTTACGGCGCTGCGGCTCGAGTTGAGCTAATGTACTGCTGGCAGGCAGCGGAACTGATTCGGCCGAGAAGCGGCAACCGGGAGAGCGCCGGGCGCGTGTTTGTCGCCTGGCTCGGGTTGGCTCTGCTCACGATTAGCGTCTCTGCGGCTGATGCTCCCTCGGCGACGGCGAAGATCGTGGTCGACGCCGGCAAAGTCGAGGGCCGCATCAGCCCCATGCTGTACGGGCAGTTTGACGAGTTTATGTACGGCGGAGTCAAAGGCGGACTCTATGCCGAACTCGTCCGCGACCGCAGCTTCGATGAGAGCCCCAATGCCGCGGGCCTGCCGCGCTATTGGGAACGCGATCCCGACGATCGCAATGATGATTCCATCCGCTTTCTCTGGAGTGAGTCGGTGTTCTATCCGCCCGCACAGCAGGCTGAGGTCGCTAATCACTCGCTCGAAGTGGAAGTGGGATCCAATGACCGACAGCGCCGCGGGATTTATCAAGCTGATGTGCCGGTAGGCGCCGGTCTCGCCTATGACGGATACCTGTGGATCAAAACTGCCGATTTCAAAGGTCACATCACGGTTGCGTTGGAGCAAAACACCAGCGGTGGGGAAACCTACGCGTCGAAAGACATTCCCGATGTCGGCGGCGACTGGAAGCAATACAAGTTTACGCTGACTCCGACCAAGACGGATCGGCTGGCCAAGTTCGCAATTCTCTTCTATGGAAAGGGCCGTCTTTGGGTCGACCAGCTTTCCCTGATGTCGAATGCGGTGGATGGGTTACGCAGAGATGTTTTGGAGAAGATCAAGGCTCTGCGTCCGGCGTTCATTCGCTGGCCGGGTGGTAACGTGGCGCAGGACTACCACTGGATGTGGGGTGTCGGCCCGCGCGACCAGCGGACCAGCTGGGTAAACCTGTCATGGGGAAACGAACTGGAACCCTCCGACTTCGGGACTGACGAGTACATTCAGCTGTGCCGAAACGTCGGCGCGGTACCGTCCATCACAGTGAATGTTGAGGGCCGGGGCGCGACAGCGGAAGAAGCAGCCGCCTGGGTTGAATACGCCAACGGCACCCGGAACACCCAATATGGGCGCATGCGCGCGGCGAATGGGCATCGGGAGCCCTTCCACGTCAAATACTGGGAGGTTGGCAACGAGATTTGGGGCTCGTGGGTGCGCGGACACAGCGATGCCGAGACTTATGCCCGCCATTACCTGCGCTACGCAGAGGCGATGAGGGCAGTCGATCCGTCCATCCGCTTGATTGCAGTCGGTGATAACAATTTCGATTGGGACCGCACGGTGCTCAAGATTGCTGGGGAGCACATCGATTACCTGGCTATCCATCATTATTACGGAGAAATGGAGATGAAGGGCGACGCGTTGAACCTGATGGCCCACCCACTTCATTATGGAGACTTCTACAAGCAGGTAGCCACCTTGATTCGCGAGACCGTGCCGGGACGCGATATCAAACTCGCGATCAATGAATGGAATACGTCTTTGCCTCTCCCGGAGCAGCATTCGATGGAATCGGCCCTGTACGCCGGGCGCCTCATGAACGTCTTCGAACGCAGCGACATCGTTGCCATGAGCGCCGTGTCGGATATGGTCAACGGTTGGTCGGGCGGGGTCATTCAAGCCAGTCGAGACGGAGTATTTGTTACGCCGACCTACCTGGTAAATCAGCTATACAGCACTTACTTGGGAAGTGAGCGTCTGGCTAGCCAGGTGGAAAGCCCAACCTTTGACACGACCACCGAAGGAAAGGCTGTGCTATCCCTGGACGCGGTGGCAAGTCGCACCGCCGATGGAAGACACCTGTTCATCAAAGCGGTGAATACGGATAATCACGCGCTGTCCACCCTGGTAGAGATCCGCGGTGCCAAGGTCGGTACAGCCGGAACCCGTGAAACGGTCAGTGGTCAGGCTGGCGCGGCAAACAGTTTCCGTACGCCTCACGCAGTGTCGATCTGGAAAGAGCAGTTCAGAGCTGGCGGCAATTTTAGCGTCACCCTCCCCAGTTCATCGGTCTCCGTGCTCATTGTCGACCTCCAGTAGGGAAGTCGGCGACCTCTGGCTTCCGTCGCCTTTGATAAGCCTCATACCGAGCCGCACGGCGCGCACGGCAGCTGTTCTGAGTAAACGTATTCCAAATATGGTAGAATCTATGAGAAATTGGAAGTTGTTGCATTATGGACATCCGCGAGATCGCGTCCAGAGCAAAGGTCTCGACCGCCACCGTATCTCGTACTCTTAATAACATACCGACGGTTGATCCACGGCTGGCCCGGCGTGTCTGGAAGGTTGTCAACGAGGTTGGATACTACCCAAACAAGCTGGCCAGCGGCTTGGTTTCCGGAAAGAGCCGCGTTTTCGGGCTCATCGTTTCGGAAATCACCAATCCGTTCTTTCCCGAAATTGTGCAAACCTTCGAGAACCTCGCTGTGGAGAACAACTACGAGATTCTACTGACATCGACGGTGCATGACCCGAAGCGCATGGAGTTGTCCGTTCGCCGGATGATAGAGCGGCGGGTGGACGGTGTCGCCATTCTGACCTTCGGCATGGAAGAGTCACTTATTCAGCACCTGCGGTTCCGCAAAGTTCCACTTGTGTTTGTCGATGTCGGCCCAGATTTTCCGGGCGTCAGCAACATTAGGATCAACTACCAGAGCGGAATACGGCAAGGAGTGCAGCACCTGGCTGCGCTAGGACATCGTCAGATCGCTTTTATTACCGGTCCATTACACCTCAAGTCGGCTCAGGCTCGCCGAACTGCGTTCGAGAAATCGATGGAAGAAATCGGCCTGGCACCGGAGTTGATTGTCGAGGGCGATCATACGATGGAGGGTGGGATGCGTCTGCTGACGCAACTGGTCAGATCCGAGACGCGGCCGACGGCTGTGATGTGCTCCAACGACATGACTGCGATTGGCGTAATGCGAGAGGCTTACGATCAGGGAATCAAGGTTCCACAAGATCTTTCCTTGATTGGGTTCGATGACATTCGTCTGGCGCAATTCATCATTCCACCCTTGTCGACAATACGAATGTCACAGACGGAGCTGGCGCGAATAGCGTTTGAGTCCTTGATCAGCGAGACCGAGCGTCAGGCGGCACTCAAAGGTCGGGTTGACCACGAACTCGACACAAGCCTTGTCCTGAGACGCTCAACGGCGAGAGCCCGCACGAGCGATGTAGACGCAACCGCGGAATGAGTCCAGCGGCTTTACCTTCCGCCATTCAGCGGCAAGCTTCCCACCCAAAGTGAGCCTTCCGAACTCTCGGTCCCGGAAATCCTTTGCGACCAGGTCTTGCTCAACGAATTAACGGATAGGGAATTTTTTGACAATAGGGAATTTTTTGGTTGACCGCTCTCGGGAAAGCGTTTACTTTTACCCCCCGGAAGTTACCCGTAGATGCAAGCTGACGTGAGATTTGGCGGTCATCAGCGCGCCTCTACCATCGGCGCGCAATACAAGTACAGGACGCAGCTATATGGCATCGACGAGACGAGTTTTCCTACAGCAGATTTCGACCGCGGTCGCAGCGTACTCCTCCGGTGTTCTCTCCGCCACTTCCCTGGCGGCACAGGCTGTGAAGCGTGCCAGCACTACGTCAGCTACGCGCCTCTATGCCGATACCCGGCGCACCATCGCGCCCATCGACAAGTACCTGTTTGGATCCTTTCTGGAGCACCTTGGCCGTGCGATCTACGAGGGCATCTATCAGCCCGGTTCACCGCTCTCCGATGGGCGCGGGTTTCGCAGGGACGTGCTGGAACTGGTGCGCCAGATGGGGGTGCCGATCGTCCGCTACCCCGGCGGAAACTTTGTGTCCGGTTACAACTGGCTGGAGGGAGTGGGTCCAGTCGAAAACCGCCCCCGCCAACTCGACAAGGCATGGGACTCAATCGAGACGAACCAGTTCGGCACGAATGAGTTCCTGGCGTGGTGTAAGGCAGTCGGTACCGAGCCCTTGATGGGCCTGAATCTAGGTACCGGCACCCCGGAGGAGGCTGCAGCGCTGGTCGAATACTGCAACGTGCAGCAGGGAACTCGCTGGAGCGATCTTCGCCGGCGGCACGGTATAAATGATCCGTGGAACGTCGAGTATTGGTGTCTGGGCAACGAGATGGACGGTCCCTGGCAAATCGGGCATATGCTCGCCAAGGAGTATGGCCTGAAAGCCGCCGATGCCGCCCGCCAGATGCGATATGTCGATAAATCACTGAAGTTAGTTGCTTGTGGATCGAGCGGACCGTTCATGCGTACGTATCTGGAATGGGACCGCGAGGTACTCGAACAATGTTACGAATACGTGGATGGGCTGTCGCTGCACAGGTATTTCGGCAACGATGGCGAACCGCGCAGCGAGACGGGCGGTGACAGTTCGAAGTATCTCGCCATGAATCTGTCCATGGAAAAGCAGATCGCGGAGACTGTCGCGGTCTGCGACTACGTTCAGGGCCGAATGCGGTCCCGAAAAAGACTGTGGCTTTCGTTTGATGAATGGAACGTCTGGTATCGCGCCAGACAGGGAGCGGATGTTGATGGGAACCGTCAAGTCGCTCCGCACTTGCTGGAGGAAAAATACAACCTTGAGGACGCCTTATTGGTAGGCGGGTTGCTGAACACGCTACTTCGAAATTCGAATCGCGTGAAAATTGCTTGCCTTGCGCAATTGATCAACGTGATTGCCCCCGTCATGACCAACGACAAGGGCATTCTCCTGCAAACCACCTACTATCCGTACAAGTGGGCGTTACAGTATGCCCGGGGCGCGACGCTCCAACTGCTGTCAGAAGCGGCGCCGGCTTACGATGTGGAGGGCATGGGGCAGGTTCCCTACGTAGACGTCGCAGGTGCTGTGAGCCCGGCGGGCGAGATTGCCGTGTTCGTGCTCAACCGCGACCTGTCTCAGCCCCGTGAAGTCGAGTTGATCTGGGAAGACCGAGTTCCCGGCAATGTGACCATGGCCTCGGTACTGACCGGTCGAGACCTAAAGGCCATAAACACGTTTGACAATCCAAAGGCCGTGGTGGAACAACCGGTTGCTGCCAAGCCTGTCACGAGCAACGGTCGCACGCGATTCGAGGTGCCGCCGCGTTCATATACGGTTTTCCAGTTTGCTGCTCCGAGCGCGGGGGCACGAACCGCGCCAGCGACTGAAGAAGCTTGATATCGAATCGGTACGGTTTGCCGGAGCCTTTAAGAAGAACGGCCGCTTCCGGACACGCGGTTTAGGCGAGCAGAACACGCCGGGGCACATCGTGATGTCTGCTCTCCGTAGCGCCAGTCTATTTTCCGGCAGGACGTGCTACTATCGGCTTATCGGCTTCACCCGCGAGGAATCCATTCCATGAGCGTGCTGCTCTAAATCCAGCCAAAGGAGTGACTCTCGTAACCTTCGGTTCAGGAATTTCTGGGCTAGACTTTGAGCAGAAGACGGGCAACCAATCGGCGTGATTATGCAGGCTGTTCCTCAACCTCAGTTTGTCCAGCTACCGCGGCCAAACTGCATGGTGCGGTACGCGGGCGATCCCTGCGACGAGTTGATGCAGCAATACAATCAAGCCATCGAGCAGCGTCAGCAGCAAGAATGGGAGGCCTCCGTCGCTGCGCCACTCAGGAAGCAGATTGCCGAGCAGCAAAAGCAGATTGCCGACCAGCAAAATCAGATTGCCGACCAGCAAAATCAAATTCAGACGCTGCAGGTGAAAATTGAGTCGCAGACCACCGCCGCTTTGCAGAGCGAAGCACGTAATCGAGCTGCCCTGGATTTAGTTGGGGCCTGTTTAGGCGTTGGCCTGGCGTTCTTTGTGGCCTTCGCCGGCTTTCAGAGACTTGCCCGGAATTCGGTGGCTCGGAAACCTGATCAGGAACGGGCTGCGTCCGCGGGATCCTGAGCTTACCGAGAAGCGCCGTAAAGCCCCGCCCTTTAGGGCTGGGGATATAAGGCGTGATTTTGCCTTGTCTTAGATTGCTTCATTAGGTATAAGCATCAGTGTGGCCCTGGAAGGGTACAAATCAAACAACAACGTCTATCTATTCAAGCAAGTACCATTGCGTGTGGACGCCTAAGTATCGGCGAGCCGTGCTGGTCGGACCAATCGCTAAACGATGCGAACAGGTGCTTAGACAAGTGGCAAAAAATATCGTGTCGAAATCATGGCTCTGGAAATCATGCCCGACCACGTACACGTGCTGGTAGAAGTAGACCCGCAGTTGGGTGTCCATCGGTTGGTTAAGCACCTCAAGGGGGTTTCCTCGCACAGCTTGCGGCAGGAATTTCGCACCCTGAAATCACGGTTGCCGACGGTCATCCAACCATATGTCGAAAATCAGAAGAACGTATAAATATCGGCTGTGGCCAAACCGCAAACAGCGGGAAGTCTTGTTTTCGACGCTGGAAGTGTGCCGCCAGTTGTACAACGATGCTCTCAAAGAGCGGCGCGAGGCTTGGGAGTTGTGCCGCACCTGCGTATCTTTCTCCATGCAATCGGCGCAGTTGCCCGCCTGCAAGGAAGCCGACCCTGCGCTGGGCAATGTCTATTCGCAGGTGCTGCAAGATGTGCTGCACCGTGTAGATAGGACGTACCATTCTTTCGGCGCGGCCGGGGATTTCCGCGCTTCAAG
>QIAU01000027.1 GCA_003225055.1 Acidobacteriota bacterium | reverse complement strand
CCATATTCTTCAGTTCGGAAAACGCCGGCACCACATCTTCATAGAGCTCGACTTGCTCGACCGCCTGGAGCTCCAGTTTTTCTGCGATCTCTCTCTCTTGCGAATTAAGTTTGCCGCCCGATTTCTCGATCAGCGCCACAACTTGCCAATAGGCCTCGCTGCCGGACGAATTGACGAACGTTTTGCCGAATATGCGAGCCGCAATTTGGTCGAATTGCGAGGCGGGGAATTCCGCCAGACATCCAACGGGTTCGAATAAGACGGCGTGGATTGTGTGCATGGTCAAGAACGAACTCTTGTCAGACTCGAGCTGAGGGAAATTGGCTTTTCGCGCGAAGGCTCATTCCGCCGGTTGGTGCGAAGGCCCGACTCGCTCGCCTGGTCCCGCAATGTTGGCGCGATACTGTTTGTGACATGTTGTGCAGGCGGCATTAAGCGGTTGAGCGACAGCCATAAGCGCGTTCGCATCTTTCTCCCAATCACCCTGCCGTCCGGCGGGTCCGCGCATCATGAGTACGTTTCCGGATTCGGCCAACATCACCGCACTCCGCTGAATAGCCAGCCACTCTTTATCCTCCTGAGGACCGCTGCGGTATGCTGCAAGCAATATATTGTTCGCAGCTGGATAAACCATACTCGTCATAATGTCGCTCATCGTGCCAACCGTCTGAGTGTTTCCGCAAGTGCCAGTATTTGCCTGGGAAGCGAGGGATCGCGTTTGTGCAGATGCCATAAAGCTGTCGAACATCAGCAGGCTTATCCCGAGCAATACGGCAGAAAGTAGCGCGTTATGCGACGCATCAATCTTCATGGCTTCCGCCTTTTCGTGAAGCCGGCCACCAGAATACCGGCGTCGGGCGCTCTCGCTTTACCTCGCGAACAAATTGCTGCTGCCATCGTTTGCGGACGTGGTGCGCACGCGTAGAATCGCCCGGTCATGCGCAGTTTAGTGTGGCTTGAGGAATCTGGATTACTGGGTTGCTCCGAGTGCGCCTGGGTATTTAGACCCCGCGGTTCACCCAAAGGAAAAGCGCCCGAAGAGGTGGTACGCGATTTTGAATCGCAACGTGATGAAGCGTTTGCCTCCCACATTTGTGCTGAGCACCCACGGAAAGAGGAACCGTGAACGGCTGGATCAAGCAAACAGGACGCATAGCGATATACTGGCTCTTGCCCTTAGATTCCATCCTATGTCTTGACCCCTGCGCAAGCGCGGGCCTAAAATCTGCCCATCGGCCATTCGTCTTTATCATGTATTCGCGCGTAGCTTGGATTTGTTTTTGCAAGCAGTTCAATGCGCGTAAGACGAACCAAACTTGAATGCGTAATCCTGTCGGCGGCCTTAGTCGCGATTGGGGTCTGGGCAGCGCCCGACCGCGCATCTCGCTTGGTTTCCGTGCAGCAACTTCCGGATGGCTCCGATTGGTGTATGGCGGACGAATCTTCCGCCACTAATCCGAGTAGTCCCTCTCCCGATGAGAAAATCCTATTTTCCGCACTGCGGCGAGACCCGTACTCCACCCTCGTGTTTGCGGCTCAATTCACCACTCCTAACGTAGCCGAGCAGGAAAGACAGGCGGCCGAAGCCAGGGCCCACGGGGCGCGGACGCCGGTGCGAACCATCCGCGATACGGCCCCGACCTATAGCGCGATTGCGGTCGACGTCAACTCCAATGAAGTCATCCTCCAGGACAACAATTTGTGGGAATACCTGGTCTTCGACCGACTGGCTCCAACTCCCACTCGATCCGACGAAATCACTCAGCCGAAGCGAATTGTTAAGGGCGATAAGACTCTGATCGAGTTTAATAATGGACTCTACGTGGATCCGGTTAGTGGAGACATCTTCTCGGTGGAATCGGATACGGGGGACAAAATGGTTCGTTTCCCCCGCGCGGCTGAGGGAGATGTCGCACCCAAGGCGGTCCTTCATACTCCCCATCGGGTGTATAACCTTGCCGCCGATGAGGCGAGGCAGGAGATTTTCGCTACCATCGAATTTCCTCCCCAAGTCGTGATCTACCGCAAGGATGCCTCCGGTGAAGAGAAGCCGCTACGAACGATCGAAGGGGACGACACGGGGCTCGATGCCCCACACGGTATCGCCGTTGACGAGAAGGATCAACTTTTGTTCGTCAGTACCTGGGGTCATCACAGCAATTTCAGAATTGCCGGTACGGGGAGGTGGTACCCGCCTGCGATCAAAGTTTATCCGTTGGCCGCGAAAGGGAACGTCAAACCGTTGCGCGTGATTACAGGGGACAGAACCCAACTCGATTGGCCAGCAGCGATGAAGTTCAACCCAAGCAATGGAGATTTGTACGTTGCGAATGACATTGGCCAATCTGTCATCCTGTTTGCCAATGCCGCCAAGTTGCAGGGCGATGTCCCGCCAGCTCGAGTAATACATGGGCCATCTACACGTCTCCGAAATCCGACGGGTGTCGCTCTCGACCTCACGCATCAAGAGCTCTGGGTTTCCAACCTCGGGAACTCTTCCGCCACAGTGTATCCATTGATGGCCAATGGCGATGTGCCGCCTCTGCGCATCATTCGCAGCGCGGAAGAGAGCAAACGAGGCGTGAATTTCGGCAGGACCGCGGCAGTCACCTACGACCCGATTCGTCAGGAAATCCTCGTACCGAATTGAGTGAACCATCCGCAGATTGCTATCTTCGCCAGGTCGGCGAAGGAAGACACACCATATCTCAGGTCGATTGAAGGCCAGAAATCGCTTCTCGGCAGGACCATGCACGACATCGCGTTTGACGCGATTCACGACGAACTTGTCGTGACGAGTCCTCTCGCTCAGGCGATCCTGTCATTCAGGGGAGCAGCCAACGGAGAAGAAGCTCCTCTTCGCGCAATCCAGGGAGACAAGACTCAAATCAAAGGGGTGGGTGCCACTGGAAAGGTAAGCATCGACCCGATACATAACGAAATTTTCCTGGCCAGCCCCGATCAAGCCATTTTGGTATTTGACCGCATGGCCAACGGAAACGTGGCGCCGAAGAGAATTCTGAGCGGCCCCGACACGCAGTTGTCACTTGGAGAGCAGCGTGAAGGCGGCGGCAACGTTCCGTGCATTCGAATCGATCCAATCCACAATCTTCTGCTCGTGCCGGTTGGCGGATATGGCGGAGGGAAAGTCCTGATTTTTGATCGAACCGCAAGCGGAAATACGCCGCCGAAGGCGGTCATCCAAGGGCCGGTCCGAATGGGCAACCAGTTCGAGATATACGCGCCAAAATTAAGGCTGATTACGCACACGAGGAATAACATCGAAATCTGGAAGATTCCCGAAAGTGGGGTGAGTACCGAGGCGCCTCTAAAGATTCCTGCTCCTTTGGGTAGGCAGTCAGGGGACATTGGAATTGTTCTCGACCCCCTTCATAAAGAAGTCATCATCGCCACCGCTGCAGGGAATAACATCATGACCTTCTCTGTTCCGGAAGTATTCGATGACTGGCCGGCTGGTGGGCCCCTCACCTCGGCAGCGCCCGTTCGCTAGACTGTAGGACCGGCTCAGCATGGTTCTGCGTTCAGCAATAGCTCAGTTCAGCTACCCCACTTACGGTGGCGAGGACTTGTTCTAGTGTGCGGGATTTGTGCGGGTACCATCGACAAACTGGGCGTAAATGGGACAGCACCAGGATTGAATCGCCACTGATTCTGTTGTGGGTTACTGGCCTGGGTTGTAGCCATTGGATGAATTTCGGGTCTTTTAAGCCGTTGGTCGTGGGTTCGACCCCCACCGCCCCTACCAATTATCTCATTTGTTTGCAGTACATTACCGAAACTCTAAGGGAGCTTTGAGGGGCCATTAAGAAACTCACCCACCGCCCTATCACTCGAACCACCATTCCTTCAGCCGCTTAAAACGCTGGACGATCTCGGAGGAAAAATGATTCTGCACGAATATTGAGCAAATCTGGGGTCCCACTGGTGTTTGAAATGGCACCGAGGTCCGCCCGACGACCGACAAGTGGTGAATCCGAGAGGCGCTCCATTCAAGCACTGCGAAGGAACCGACGACGGGGTAAACTTCCTCGAGTGGTTCGTCCTCCCCACCCTCGACTTCCACAGAACTCCAGGGGGAGAGAGAATCCGCAGATGGCCACTGAAGCATCGACAGCCCTCATAACGGGAGGAACGAGCGGCATTGGCCGCGCGGCAGCCAATAAACTTGCCCTCCTTGGTATCCATGTCTTGATCGTTGGCCGCAATCGGGAACGGGGCGAGAAGGCGGTCGCC
>QIAU01000164.1 GCA_003225055.1 Acidobacteriota bacterium | reverse complement strand
TCTACACGGTGCAGCACATCTTGCAGCACCTGCGAATACACCTTGCCCAGCGCAGGGTCGGCTGCCTTGCAGGCGGGCAACTGCGCCGATTGCATGGAGAAAGATACGCATTGCGCGGCACAACTTCCAAGCCTCGCGCCGCTCTTTGAGAGCATCGTTGTACAACTGGCGGCACACTTCCAGCGTCGAAAACAGGACTTCCCGCTGTTTGCGGTTTGGCCACAGCCGATATTTATACGTTCTTCTGCTTTTCGACATATTGTTGGATGACCGCTAGCGGCGCCCCCCCGACGGTGGACACGAAATAGCTATTCGTCCACAGCGTCGGCAACCGTGATTTCAGGGTGCGAAATTCCTGCCGCAAGATGTGCGAGGAAACCCCCTTGAGGTGCTTAACCAACCGATGAATACCCAACTGCGGGTCTACTTCTACCAGCACGTGTACGTGGTCGGGCATGATTTCCAGAGCCATGATTTCGGCATGATATTTGTCTGCCACTTGTCTAAGCACCTGTTCGCACCGTTTAGCGACTCGTCCGACCAGCACAGCTCGCCGATACTTAGGTGTCCACACACAATGGTACTTGCTTGAATAGACCACGTTGTGGTTTGATTTGTACCCTTCCAGGGCCATACTGATGTTTATACCTAATGAAGCAATCTAAGACAAGGCAAAATCACGCCTTATATCCCCAGCCCTAAAGGGCGGGGCTTTACGGCGCTTCCCGGTAACCCGCTGCGACTACAGTTGCTTGGAGTCTGTCCTCCTCAGGGTAGAGCCCCTCTGGAATCACTGGAGGGGGCACAGCTCGGTCTCTACCATTCAACTCTGCCGTTGGCAGCTGGTAAAAATACCTTCAAGCAGCATCAGCCACGCCGGCCGGGTAGGGGCTCTTCGACTCGGGTTGGCCCTCGCTCAGCACGAAACCTCAATTCAGGAAGTACGTCCGGTATAACGTGTCTCGTTGCGCAGGGCGGAATCCTGCATCGCGAATGATGCGCCGCAACTCTTCCTCAGTTGTGCAATTCGAAACACCCGCGGCCCGCACCACGTTTTCTTCCAACATCACCGACCCGACATCGTTGCCGCCAAAGCGCAATCCCAGTTGGCAAACCTTCAGGCCCTGTGTCACCCAGCTGGACTGCACGTTCTTGAAATTGGAGAGATAGAGCCGTGAGATAGCCAGATTCTTCAGATATTCCACTGCAGTTGCTTCCTCCCAGTGTCGGCCGCCGAGGGCGGTGTGGGCGGGTTGAAAAGTCCAGGGGATAAACGCCGTGAAGCCGCCGGTCTCTTCCTGAAGCTCATAAAGACGCTGGAAGTGGTTGATGCGGTGCTCGTGCTTCTCGCCCACCCCAAACATCATGGTAGCGGTCGTCCGCATTCCGATCTGGTGTGCGGTGCGATGGACGTTCAACCAGTCGTCCGTGAGGCACTTCAAACGCGCAATTTTGTAGCGCACCTCATCATCCAGAATCTCGGCGCCTCCGCCCGGAATCGAATCCAGTCCGGCGTCGCGCAGACGCAGGATCGTGTCGCGAATGGTCAGCCCGCTGTATTCGGCGACGGCAATGATCTCTGAAGCCGAGTAACAGTGCAGGTGAATCTTGGGAAAGCGTTGCTTAATGCCGCGCAGCAACTGCTCGTGCCAGTCAATTTTCAGGTCGGGATCGAGTCCCCCCTGCATCAAGACGCCCGTGCCACCCAACTCTACTGTCTCGCGGATCTTTTCGTAGATGGTCTCGAAATCGAGGATGTAGCCCTCTTTGGCCCGGGGGCCCTTCAGCGGGCGGTAGAACGCACAGAAGGTACAGTATTCGGTGCAGAAATTGGTGTAGTTGATATTGCGGTCAATAATGTAGGTGACCACCCCCTCGGGATGGAGCTTGCGCCGCAAGGCATCCGCCTCCATGCCAATGCCAATCAGGTCATCTGACTGGTACATCTCGAGCGCTTGCTGCTTGGTCAAGGACATAAGCCGATCACAGCCGCGTGGGACAATTCTATCGGACCCCGGCGGTCCCCTCCAAGTTAGGACTGCTTCGCCCGGCTTTCCGGCTCCGCGCCTTTGAACTCGGCTGCGTTGGGTGCCGGCTCCCTGCCCGACTCCGCCAGAAGCGCACGTCGCCAACAAGCTGGCAAGCACTCCCACGATCGCCGGCGCGATGAGCGTATACCGGGTTGGCTTCGAGTACTTCGAAAAAAACTGGAGGATCTGTTGGCCATTGTGCGCCGCCAGGAAGCCGACGATGGTGAAACGCACGGGCCCGTCCAAAGCCGAGCAACGCCAGGAACTTCTGGCGCGGATACTGCAGGGCCCCGGAGGCCAGCAGGAAAGGCCGGGGGCCACCCAGGCGGCGCAGCCAGGTCCATGCCGACACGAATCGCCAGTGCCAAACGAGCTTCCATCCCGCCTTTTGAACTTATTTAGGCTCCCGGGGATAGTGTACGGGCGGGAATAGTTCTATCGGATAGCGGGTTTGAGCGCTTCGTAGAACTCGAGAGCAGGCGCGGGTGGCAGAACCCCACAAGCGGTCGCATACCGGTAGAAAAGCCGTAGGCCGTCCAGGCATTCCCAGTCGAGGTAGTAGTAAATGTTTTCGGCCAGATACTTTTTCACGTCGGCTTGGCTGAGCCCCACCAGCCTCGGCCCCCAGATTCGTGCGATATCATCAATCTTACCAAGTCCATGATCCCGCGATTTCTGAAATATCGCCGCCAAATCCAAGTTGGCGGGGGCATTTCGTAGCGCGGCCTTGCCTACCGCCCAGAACGCGAACACGAATGGCTTGCCCGTGTGGCGAATCCATTCTTCTGCCAAGTCGTAGCAGTGATAGCGGGACCTGTCGACCTCGAGCGCCGGATCGCCGATCAGCAATCCCGCATCGTGGTCTCTCAGCATCTCGTGGAGGTCGGGACCGAGGGAGCTAAAAACCGGCTCTCGGCCTACCCACTTGGCCAAGATCACTTTGAGCAGAGCGACCGAAGTCATGGAAGAGCGGTCCAGCGCTACTGACCGTATTTCTTCAATCGGCAGCTTGCTGATCAATAGGATGGAGCGCACCGGGCCCCGCGAGGCAATGGATACGCCCGGAAGTATCACCAAGTCGGGAACAGTGGCGTAGGCCGCCGCGGGGATGATCCCGATCTGGGCTGTCCCGTCGCGCAAGGCCTGTGCGCAGGCCGACGGGATGGTATAGGAAATCTCGAACTCCGAGCCGGCACTGCCGTGTTCGAAATCCCACATTAAGGGTGCAGTATTGAGGTAGGAAATTGCCGATATGCGCAGGCGGCCCATGGAGAACCGCTAATTTTAACAAAGCCATGCGCCGCCAATCCTTGGCAGCGATTTGTCCGGCTGTCACATGCCCGCCGAGGAGGCTTATGTGCCTCAGCCCTTGGCTCTTCCCGTCAAACCCGCTCAAGACCGCGCCCGGCTCTGGTTGGCGCTCGCTTTAACGCCCGGCCTCGGTCGCCACGCCCGCACGGTGCATCGCGGAGTGTCTCGGCGATGTGGGAGCCGTGTTGCGCCCTTCGCTTACCGGAAGGTTGCGCTCTGGAACCGAGCTGCGACGTCTTTGCCATGCCCGGGTGAGGTAACGAACAAAAACGCTTGGGGTCCCAACACCTTGATAAAACAACGCGCCAAGCTCCAACTCGCCCCCGCCCTGAATCGCAGCCGGAGGGAACTGCATCTCTATTCGGGGACGAAGGAGAACTGTCTGGAATTCGAAGTTTCCTGCTCCGAGATCTTTGCCGTCCTCTTCGAACCCGCCGGCGAGGTGAAACTGCTGCCGGGGAAGAATTTTGTGCAGAGCTTTTAGCTACAAGCTGCTAGCAAGCTGGCACGCGAAACAAAATCTGATAAGGGAAGAACTTCAAGGAGTTGAAAGTCGGGACGAAGGCTCATGATCTGACTCTCAGCGTGTACGAGGTTACCCGCAACTTCCCCGGGGAAAAGGCATAGGGTCTCACCCGTCAGCTGCGCCGTTCCGCGGCTTCGATCGGCGCGAATATCGCCGTAGCATGGGGCAGAGGTTCCGACGGTGAATTTAGGCTGTTTCTCCAAGATCGCGCGCGGTTCGGCAACCCAACTGGAATAGCCCTTCTTGTTGGCAAGGGCTTTCGATTTTCTGGCTTGACGTCGATTTTCGACGACTCGTGTTCGAGGTCGTGTGATCGAGGTCGTGGAGGTTGCGCGGATGCTGACTGGCCTGGTACCCGGTACAGAGGGTCCGGCCTGTATCGCATTCAAAAAACGAGGCTCTAGCCGTCAGCGAGGTTGCCAGTAGCCAGTAGCGAGCAATAGTAGCTTGTTGCCAGCTTGCCATTCGTGCTAGCTTCAAAAAAAGAAAGACTCGTCGAGGGGACATTGTCCAAAAGCTTAGTCATCGTCGAATCGCCTGCCAAGGCGAAGACCATCCAGAAATATCTTGGCAAAGGGTACACGGTCGAAGCTTCGCTCGGCCATGTGAAGGACTTGCCCAAGAGCACTCTGGGAGTCGATATCGACAAAGACTTCGATACGGAATACATCGTTATTCCCGGCAAAGAAAAGGTACTGGTCAAGCTGAAGAAGCTGGCCGAGTCCGCCGAATCCATCTATCTGGCGCCTGACCCGGACCGCGAAGGCGAAGCTATTGCCGCGCACCTGGAAGAGGAACTGGGCAACGGCTCGGGCAAAAGGAAGAAGAAGAAAAGGAAGAAGGCAGAGGACACTCTGCGCATCCAGCGCGTGACTTTCAACGAGATCACGCAACGCGCGGTCCGTGAAGCTTTCGAACATCCGCGTGGGATTGACCGCAATTTAGTCGACGCCCAGCAGGCTCGCCGCGTGCTCGACCGCCTCGTAGGCTACCAGGTGTCGCCGCTGCTCTGGGACAAAGTGCGTCGTGGCCTTTCTGCGGGTCGGGTGCAGACCGTCGCCCTCCGTCTGGTCGTGGAGCGCGAACGCGAGATCAAGGCCTTCGAGAAGAAGGAATATTGGACTATAGATGCTCATCTGGCCGCGTCCAAGCCGCCGGCGTTTGACGCGCGTTTTCTCGGCAAGGGCGAAGAGAAGATCGAAATTCCCAACTGCGACGAAGCGGAAAACATCCGCGCTGCCCTGGATAAGGCAGACTGGCTGGTTCGTTCGGTCGAACGGAAAGAGCGCCGCCGCAATGCGGCTCCGCCGTTCACCACTAGCAAGCTGCAGCAGGACGCCTCGCGCAAGCTGCGTTTTAGCGTCAAACGGGCCATGATGATTGCGCAGCGCCTGTATGAAGGCGTCGAGCTGGGCGAGGAAGGCCTGGTCGGTTTGATCACCTACATGCGTACGGACTCCACCCGCGTCTCGCCTGACGCGATCCAAGAAGTCCGCGAGTACATCACTTCCGAGTACGGCGCCCCGTACCTGCCCGAGCAGCCCAATACCTATAAGGAGAAGAAGGAAGCGCAGGCTGCCCACGAAGCCATTCGTCCCACCTCCGCATTGCGCCATCCCGACCGGATCAAGCAGTACTTAAAAGAAGATGAGTACAAGGTCTACAAGCTGGTCTGGCAGCGCTTCGTTGCTTCGCAGATCAACCCAGCCGTGTTCGACCAGACCACGGTGGACATCGACGCAAGGTCGGGCGGCGACAGCTTCTGGTTCCGCGTCACCGGTTCGGTGCTTAAGTTTGATGGCTTCTTGAAAATATATAAAGAGTCGCAAGAAGGCGAAGATGAGGAAGCGGAAGAGCTCAAGCACAAGCTGCCGCCGCTCGAAGCCGGCCAGAAATTGACCCTCAAGAGCCTCAAGCCGGAGCAGCACTTCACTGAGCCGCCACCGCGCTACAACGAAGCTTCGCTGGTCAAGGAATTGGAAGAGCGCGGAATCGGCCGTCCGTCCACGTATTCCGCGATCATCACGACTATCCAGGAGCGCCAGTACGTGCAGAAGCTGGGGGGCAAATTTGTGCCCACCGAGATCGGGCTGGTGGTCACGGATTTGCTGGTGGAAAATTTCCGCGACATCTTCGATTTTCAGTACACCGCCCGCCTGGAAGAAGAACTGGATGAAATCGAAGAAGGCAAGGAGAAGTGGACCGACACGCTGGCCGAGTTCTACAAGCGTTTTGCCAAGGACCTCAAATACGCTGAGAAGCACATGGAAAACATCAAGCGTATGGAGAAGCCCACGGACGAAAAGTGCGAACGCTGCGGCTCGCCGCTGGTGATCAAGTGGGGGAAACACGGTTCCTTTTATGCCTGCAGTTCCTATGACAAGGACGATCCCGAAAGCTGCACCTTCACCAAGGAAAACCCCATCAACCTGCCGGATCTCGATTCGGCCGATATGCAGGAGACCACGCAGGAGGAGTACTGCGAGAACTGCGGGCGAGTGATGGTGCTCAAGCGCGGACGCTTCGGTCAGTTCATGGCCTGCACGGGTTATCCGGATTGCAAGACCACGCGCCGCCTGGATCAGGGCCGCAAAGTTCCTGACATTCCGCTGGATGAAATCTGTCCCAAGTGCGGGCGTAATCTGGTGATCCGGCACGGCCGCTACGGAGAATTCACCTCCTGCAGCGGTTATCCGGAGTGCAAATACGTCAAGCAAAACTTTATCGGCGTCAAATGCCCGCTCTGCAAAGACGGCGAAGTCGTCGAGAAGAGAGCCCGCCGCAAAGGCAATACGTTCTACGGCTGTTCGAATTACCCAAATTGCAAGTTCACGTCAGCCAACAAGCCAATCGCTGAGAAATGCCCGTCGTGCGGAGGCGAGTACCTGGTTGAGAAGATATTAAAAGCTGGTCCGGTAATCGCGTGTCCGAACAAAGAGTGCGACTACGAACGTCCCGTCCCGGTGGAAGCCGCTCCGGTAATCTAGCGGCACCCTAAATTACCCGCTTGCAAAATTACGGAAATACAAAATTTGGAGGAGGTTTCATGTCTAAAAAGCCAACTGCCGCTGATGCCGAACTGATTGTAAAACTCTATGACTTGCGCCGTGAGGCCGAGATGCGGAAGGCGCGTTAATGGTGGGTTGCCACCTTCTGGCCGGACAGCGCCGACGATCTTGCGAAAATCGCCATGGCGGCGGGTACCCAGGAGAACAACTGGCTGCGACAGGTGACCGGCTACTGGGAAATGGCAGCTTCGTTCGTCTTGCATGGCACACTGAGTGAAGAACTCTTCATGGAACTCGCCTTCTCGGGGGAGATGTTCGTGATATTCGCGAAGGTTCGCCCCTTCCTGAAGGACCTGCGAACCCAGCTGAAGAGTCCGACCATTATGGCGAACCTGGAAAAACTCATTACGCGATCGAAAGCCGGTCGCCACACGTTGAAGGGGTTTGAAGAGCGACTAGCCGCCCGGAAGAAGATGATGAAGGAAGCGGCAGTAGCCAGGGCACGCTGACCTGTGGCTCGGCAACGTCTCATGCTGCATCGCTGCATCTATGCGTTTCTTTGGAGCTCTGGTAATGCCTGGGAGCTCGGTTCAGAAATTGTCTTGCCAAAGCTTCAGCAGCCTGCCCGGAGCGAAGTCGAAGCATGCGCCGAGGTCTTACGGAGGGGCCTATGAACATTTCTCACTCGGCGTGGACCGCCTAGCTCGGGCACGGGCGTACCTGTGCGGTTAACGAAAGCCCGTTCCAGCGGTTGGCTTGAGAATCCGAGGGCTGAAGGCCCCTGGGCCACCCTACAGGGCGCGGTGCCGAGGAGGCGGGAAAAGTACAACCGGCGCTGCCCCCGAGCCCAAAGCGGCAGACAACCGAAGTTTTGTTTTTTGACCCGCAACACAAATCGGTCAACCAGTACAGGGCCAGGTACGCCGCGAAGGATCTGGCGTGCACTATGGGCGAATCTCACGAGATATATTCCCGGATGTACTCGTCCTTAGACTGCGCCAGTTCATGCGCATCGCCGTTGAAAATCACCTTGCCATCGCGCAGCACGATGAAGTTCATGGGAACCTCTGTACGGGATCCGGGTGGCAGAGGCTTCATTCTGTTCTCCCGGCGGTCAAAGTAATGCGTAGCCATCGTGAACGCGTCCTGCAGGCGATGGCTGACCAGCAGGGAACTGGTCTTATACACGTCCCGCTGCTTGACGATCAATTCAACGATCGTGGTCGAGGTGACTGGATCCAGCCCGCCGGTTGGCGAGTCATAGAGCAAAACCTCAGGCTGGGTGATGATGGCGCGCGCAATGGCCACTCGGCGCCGCATGCCGCCGGAAAGCTCAACCGGAAACATGTCGAGCGTGTGTTCCAGTTCGACGAAGCGCAGCGACTCTCGCACCCGCTGCTCGATTTCATCCTCGGACGTGCCACCTTCTTCCATCAGCCGAAACGCTACATTTTCGCGGACCGTCAATGAGTCGAACAGCGCACTCTCCTGGAACACGATGCCAATCTTGCGCCGCAGCTCGAAAAGGTCTTCCTCCTCCATTTGGGTGACATCCTGGCCGAGGACGTAGATTTGGCCTTGGTCCGGTTTGAGCAGCCCCAGCGTGAGCTTGAGAATCGTGCTCTTGCCGGCCCCGGCTACACCGAAAATAGCCTTGGTTTCACCAAGAGCCAGCCGGAACGAAATTCCATCGAGGACCGGGTTACTCTCAAAGCTCATCGCGACGTCTTCAAAAACGACGGCATTCCCCTCCGCCCCGGCCCTCCTCACGGGGGCGCGTTCGAAAACAGTGGGAGGATAGGCCATAGTTCAACAATTCCCCACCGATTATCCGAGCAAGATCATCAGCAGCCGGGTGACAAAGACGTCCACCACAATGATTAAAATCATCGAAGCCACGACTGCCTCGGTAGTCGACCGCCCTACGCCCTGAGTGCCGCCTCTTGTTGTCAAGCCGTAATAGCAACCGATGGTCGCGATGATGAAGCCGAACACCAGCGGCTTAACCAGCCCCATGAACACGTCTTCAAAAACCAGGGTCTGCCAGGCGTTGCTCCAATACTGGTGAGAGTCCAGGCCGAGCAAAAGACTCGCCACGACGTTTCCGCCAATCAAACCCAGAAGATCGCCAAGGATGGTGAGAAAAAACAGCATGATAACCGTGGAGGCGACGCGCGGGGTCACCAGCTTCTTCATGGGATCGGTGCCCAGGGCGCGCATGGCATCGATCTGTTCGGTGACGATCATGGAGCCCAGTTCACTGGCCATGCCGGAGGAATTTCGCCCAGCCACAACCAGTCCGGAAAGCACTGGCCCGAGCTCCCGCACGATACCGAGAGAAACCAGTTGGCCGATCAACGACAGCGCGCCAAACCGGCTTAACGTGGTAGCGCTGTTCAAGGCCAGCGCAGCGCCGGTGAAGAAACAAGCCGCAAGAACAATGGGCAGCGAGCCGAACCCGATCAGGTCAGCTTGCTGGATCATGTCGGTCCAGTAGCGGGGAGTACGGAACAGGTTCGCGACAGAGCGCCAGGCCAGGAAGGTGTAGTGCTGAACCGATACAACTTTTTCTTTAGCAAGTTCGGTAGGCGAAATCAGTTCCATGGGTGTGACAAACCCGGCCGGGGCACAATTTAATTTCCAGTCAGGTTATCCGGTCAGGTTATCCGGAACTATAGCAGAGGGCGGAGGACGTCTAAAGTCACAGAGCGGGTACGGGCAGAAGGCTCCTGGCTCTCGGTCTTGGTTTCCCAGACCCGAGAGCCCTATTTGGTTCCGTTTTTCCTTCGCAGCTCGATATTCAGCCGCTTAATCTTCTGATTGAGAGTAGACAGCGGCACACGGAACCGTTCCGCCGCTTCGGTCTGATTCCAGTTGCACTTTTCCAGCATGTCAGTGATGATCCGCCGCTCACAGTCTTCCACGATGTCAAACAAGGAAGCGTCCATCCGGTGCTCGAGAATCGGGATTGCGCCGCCCCGCTCGACGATGTGGCTGGGTAGGAGGTCAGGCCCGATCTCCTGTCCGGCAGAGAGCACCACCGCGCGCTCGATCACATTCTCCAGTTCGCGCACATTCCCTGGCCAGGCGTAGTTGACCAGAGCCCGCAGTGCTTCGTTGTTGATGTGGCGTTCGGGCCGCTCATTCTCTTCTGAATACTTCTTCAAGAAGTACTCCGCCAGCAACGGAATATCTTCCCGGCGCAGACGCAAAGGAGGCAGGTCGATCGTAATCACGTTCAGCCGGTAGAAGAGATCTTCGCGGAACTTGCCCTCGCGTACCATTTGTTTCAAGTCCACGTTGGTCGCCGCGATGATGCGGACGTCCACCTGGACTTCTTGCACGCCGCCGAGGTGCATGAACTTGCGGTCCTGGAGCACGCGCAGAATCTTGCTTTGCGTCTCTGTGCCCATGGTCCCGATTTCATCCAGAAAGAGGGTGCCGCGGTCGGCGATCTCAAATAGCCCTTTCTTGGAAGCGATCGCGCTCGTGAAGGCACCCTTCACGTGACCGAACAGCGTGGACTCAAGCAGATCAGGCGGCATGGAGCCGGTATTGACCGGCACAAACGATCGTTCGCGCCGCGGCGAGTTCAAGTGGATGGCCTTGGCGATCAGCTCCTTTCCGGTGCCGCTTTCACCCTGTAACAGCACTGTCGAGCGGCTGGGCGCCACTTGCGCCACCAGGTCAAAAATTTTGAGCATGGGCTCACTCTTGCCCACGATGTTTTCAAAGTTGTAGCGCTGCTTGAGCGCCCGCTTGAGCTGAACGTTCTCCTCTTCGGCGCGATGCCGGGCCACAGCCGCCCGCACGTCGGCGAGCAGCTTTTCGTTGTCCCAAGGCTTCTGAATGAAATTCGCGGCGCCGGACTGCATCGCACGAACCGCGTTTTCCACAGTCCCGTAAGCGGTAATCATCACCACCGACATCAGCGGATCAAGGGAACGCAAACCAACCAGGAGGTCCAACCCATTCCGGTCGGGCAAAGCCACGTCGAGCAGCACCAGATCGAACGTGCGCTCGCCCATGCGCGACAAGCCTTCCTCTCCGCTGGAGGCGCTTTCCACTTCGTAACCTTCCAATTCGAGCAAGGTGCGTAGCGATTCGCGAATTTCGGCCTCGTCGTCGACGATCAATACCGACCCAGCCGAACCCGGCGACGCTTCCCCGAAGTTGCGACGCGAGACTACTGCCAGCTCAGACATTGACGGCTTTCCTCATTAAAGGAAAATCCAGGTAGAAGGTCGTGCCTTCTCCCGGACGGCTCTCGACGCGGATTTTCCCAGCATGCTCCTGGATGATGCCGTAGGTGACGCTCAGCCCCAGGCCGGTCCCACGGCTTCCATTCCGGGGAGACGTTTTGGTGGTGAAAAACGGATCGTAAATTCGTGCCATGTGCTCTTGCGCAATTCCAGAGCCGGTGTCGGACACCATCACACTCACGCCCGTTCCGTTTGCAGTCGCCACCCGCAGGGTTCCCCCGCCCGGCATGGCGTCTTTGGCATTGAGAAACAAATTCAGGAATACCTGCTGGAGTCTTCCGCCATTGCCGCTGATCAGCGGCAGGTGTTCGGCCAACTCGTCCTCGACCTTGATGCGCGAGGTCCTGAATTGGTGCTCCAGCAGCGCTAGCGTGTCGAGAATGATCTTGTTGACGTCGACGTCGCTGAACTCGGTCCCGCCGATGCGCGAGAAATTCAGGAGGTTGTTAACGATCTCCGACGCGCGGAAGGTCGAGCGTGTGATCTTCTCCAGCAACCCGGCCTTGGACGGATCGCCCTGAAGCTGCTTCGAGAGCATCTGGGCATAGGAAGAGATCACCGCCAGGGGCGTGTTCACCTCATGCGCAACCCCGGCCGCCAGCAGTCCGATGGACGAGAGCTTGTCCGCCTGCGACAACTGCGATTCCAGTTCTACACGTTCCGTGATGTCGTCGACAATAATCAGCCGTCCGATCACGTTGAACTTCCTCGAGACCAGCGGCGCAATCGCGACGTTGACGACTCGCGTCTCCCCCGCGGGCGTATGGAGCCGAAACTTGTACAGGTTATGAATGCCGGGACTCTGACGCACCCGGTAAAACTCTTCCACGAACGGAGCCGGGAAAACCTCGCTCAGAGGCCGGGTCAGAGCCTGCCAGCGCGGCAAGGCGTACATCACTTCCATCTGCGAGTTCCAGGACTCGATCCGGTCCGCCAGATCTACCGCCATCACACCCACACTGATCGACTCGACAATGTTCTCGTTGAAATCCTTCAGCCGTTCGTACTCGGTAACCTTCTGCTCCAGAGATGCGTACAGCCGGGCGTTCTGGACGGCGATGCCGACATACCCGGCAACGGTCTCAAGCAGTTCCACGTCTTCGCTGGACAAGAAATCGCCCTCAGCGGTTTTGCCCAAGCCGAGGAACGCGATCGCCTTCTGCTGCACCCGGCACGGGATGTAGTAGTTCAGGTCTAGCAGGGCAATCGCCGCTTGCGCGTTGGCGTTTTCACGAGGCATCTGGTGCGTGTTGTCGAAGAACAGGTGGCCGGCTTCGCTCTCAGGGCGCGGCGTGCCGAGGAAGCTGAGATCCAGACCGCTAGTGTGGGTCATTCCAAATGATTTCGCCAGAATAAAGCGCTCGGCTTCTCCGTCGCCTGTCGCCAGAAAGATTGCCATCCGGTCCACCAGCAGGGTGCGGGTCAGCCGATCCACCACCGAGCTGAGCATCTGGTCGAGGTCGGTCTCAGCGCTGAGCTCACGTCCGAACTCCACAAGGGTTTTGCGATAGTCATAGCGCTTGCGGTAGAAGAACTGGTCGACCTTCTCCTGAATCCACTTCCGTACCGGATCAAACAGCACCGCCGTGACCGCAACCGCCAGCACCAATCCGGCCGGCCCGCTGCTGGGCAGGCGCAGGTGTACGACCTCCGCCACGCCCGCGACCACCGCGAAATAAACCGCAGCAATCGCCGCTGCCGCCAGCGTGTACACAACGCCGCGTTTGAAGATCAGATCCACATCCATCAGGCGATAGCGGAAGATGGCATAACCGAACGTCAAGGGCAGGAAGATCAGCGACAGCACCGACAACCGCATCAGCGGACCCGGAACCGTGCCCCACAAGAAGGGGACCACGTAGAACAGCGTAAACGGCGCGATGGCCAGAATCGTTCCCCGGGTGACCCACTTCAGTTGCTGGCGCAACACGGGCGTCGTCGCCCGCAGGTAACTGCGCCAGAGCACGTAGGTGGCGAGCACAAAGTAAGCCGCCAGGTAAAACATCTGCAGGCGGTCAAGGTTCCAGCGCAACCGCCCGGTGGCCACGAGCAACTCCAGGCTGGCAATCTCGAGGATCAAGAGCAGCAATCCCGGCAGGTACAACAGTGCCATGATCCACCGATGCCGGCGGACAAATTCCTTTCGTTCCGGGAAGGTCAGCACGAAATCGAGGAACAGGGCCGGCTGCAGCAGCCAGGCAACGGTGTTCGCTCCCAGAATGATCCAGTCAAACTGGTTCAACTTCCCTGTGAAATGGAAGCAGTAGAAGATGAAAGAGACGAGGCAGAACAGGTAAAAGTGGGTGGACTTGGGAGCGGTCCAGCGCCTCAGCAAAACGTACAAGCCGATTCCCAGGTAAACCAATCCGATCAGACGCAGCGGCATGTACAGGCTGCGATCCGCAGGCACCAACACCACCTGCGTGTCCACCGGGATGGAATGCCGCACCAGCGAGTAGGTGGCCCGCGAGTAGACGCCGTCCCTATACTGCTGCCGGCTCAGTTCTGGCAACCGCTTGACGTCCACTCTGTCGATGGCGGCCAGTCCGTCGCCTTGCTTGATTCCCGCCTTAGCCCCCGGCCCATCTGGTTCCACCCGCTCAGCCACCAGCCTGCCGGATTTCTCAAGCCACCAGACGCCATCGTAAGGCACCTGGAACTCACGTTCTTTCTGGAAGTTAATCCAGGCGAAGGTGGCCGCGGCCGCCGTCAGCAGAAACAGCAGGACGGCGATGAAGCGGATTTGGGACTCTTTGTTCATGGGCCTGTACGCTGGTGGTACGGTCCTCAGGGTTGGGCGCTCACCCCTTTTAACCGCGTAATGCAACTCAGGTGCCAAGCCAATTCCCATGGGCAATCCGCTAAGTCGCTAGAAAACCGCGACTTCCCCGATTATAGACGAGCATCCACAGGGCGGCTATGATTTTTGGAAGACTGTATCTTGGTTTATGTATCGGGCTGGCTAGGCATCATTTAAGGTAGATTGCTTAGGTCGCCAAAGGTGCTGGTCCCCCCTCAGCTTTCCGCTGAGCTGCCCAGCTTGAGAATTGCCGCCCGCAAGCGCGCATGAGCCTGCAGAAGCGCCGAATACTCGGGCTCGGCGGCGGTGGCTCTGGCATGAATGATTGCCACCAGCCGATCCTTGTCCGCCGTCGTCCAGAGCGCGACGCCTGGAATCCTGTCCAGGACCAGCGCGAAATTTGAAAACGCCTTTTGCTCCAAGGGCGACCAACTTCCCGGGTGCACATCGAGTAGACGAGCTAGTTTCTGCCCTGCGACGCGGCGAAAATCTGAGACGTCTCCCGCAAAGCGGCTCGCCATTCCGGGCTGCACGGCGAGGCCGACATTGCGCATGCGAAAGCGATCCCAGTCGCCAGGGGAGGCTTCCCCTAGTTCGTACACCAGGTGCCCTTGCGCCAGGCGCCCGAGCGTTCGTGCCGGAGTGCGATAGTGCGGGTCTTTGGCAATTTTCTTCTCCTCCTCCGCCACCACTTTGGCCAGGTCCGACCGCATCGGACGGAATCCCAATTTGCGGTAGAACCAGAACGCCCCGGACTGGATCGCCTCCTTGTTGTCCTGCCCGATTTGGTACGGATAGACCGAGATCGAGCTCACTGCCAACATCTGCCGGAGCATGCGCAGGACTTGCGCGTAAATCCAGGCAGTTTCTCCTTCGCGGTACGCATAGAACGTGTTGAAGCCTATCTCCATCCACTCAAAAAGAGAAATCCCCTCGATGTAGTTGATCGGGACGCCGTTCTTCAGGGTGAACCCGGCCTGATAAACACGCAGAGGCAAGCGGCGTTCCGGGGGTAAGCCCCACAGGAAAATCTGGACGCCGCGCCCAACCTCTGCTTCGAAAACGCTAGCCGGATCGCCGCGCGTCGTGCCATACAGTTCCCGATACCGCACCGTGGTCGCCTCGCGGCATAGGTCAAGAATTTTTTCTCCCTCTCGGAGCGAGAGTTTTTTCAATTTCAGCGGCGGCTTGGCGAACTCTTTCGCCAGCAAAACCTGGCTACGGGGGATGAGAGGTTCGCGTTGATAAAAGACCTTCCGCACCGACAATTTCCCGTGGGTGCGCGCAGCTTTTGAGTCGCCCAATTCCCAGCGCACCGGCAATTCCAGCGACCCGAAGATTTCCGCCTGCGCTTCAATGTTGAGCGGCAGCTTTTGAAATTGCGCAACCAGCCAGCCAAGCGCACGGCCCGATCCTCCGCTGGCAGCTTCCATCCAACGGCGGTAAGGAACATCGGGCTCGACCAAAGAGTCATCTTCCAGCAGAGGAATGAAGCGGGGCAAAGTGGCGGCCAGGGCCTCATTCTTTTCGTAGCCTTCCCAATCGATGGAGACAGTCCGAGGAAACTTCTTCACCAGCCAGGACACCTGGTCATAGTGGAAGTCGGCAGACAGGGTCGTTCCTGCAATTCCCGAGACTTGCTCCTCGTCCAGAGGAGAGAGATCGCCGCCAGCTTGGCGAAACTCATCGATCCGCCCGGCAAAGGAACCTAATTGCGACTCGACCCGTCGCAAAATCCGCCGGCTCGGGGGATGCGCCCGCAGGAATAACAACGCGTCATGGAATCGGGCCAGCGACTCGGCGTCAGCCAACCGCTGCCGCCCGACCTGAACCAACAGTTTTTCCAGTTGGGCGGGATCGACTTCTCCCACGCGGCATTTGGAGTCGTCCAGTCGTGCCAGTAGACGAGCTAGAGTTTTCGCGGCCACGGCGAAGCGCAATCATAGACGAAGTCTCTTTCCTAGGATGAGCAGGCCCGAGCCCGCCCCTCGTGCACCTGTCGCCCGACTACAATTATCTTCTCCCATGACTCGCTTCGAAGAAATCGTCGAACTTGAACGCCGCAGCCTTCTTGAGACCTACAATCGTTATCCTGTAGCTCTTGCTCGCGGGAAAGGCGTCTTTCTGTTTGACCTGGATGGGCGCCGCTATCTGGATTTCGTCGCCGGCCTGGGCGTCAATGCGGTCGGCCACGCCCACCCGCGTATCGTCAAGACCATCCGCGACCAGGCCGCAAAGCTCATCCACGTCTCCAACCTCTACTACCACGAATATCAGGGGCGCCTCGCTGAGAAGCTGTGCGGACTGTCTGGTCTTCAGCGTGTTTTCTTCTCGAACAGCGGGACCGAGGCGATCGAAGGCTCAATCAAGTTGGCCCGCCTGGCCGGACATCGAATCGGGGGGGAGGCCAAGTGCCAGCTCGTAGCTCTCGAAGGCTCATACCATGGCCGGACTTTTGGCGCCATGTCGCTCACCGGCCAAGACAAATATCGGAAAGGCTTTGAGCCTCTGCTGGAGGCCGTCAAGTTTGTTCCCCGTAATGAGGTTCAGGCCCTCCATGCCGCCGTGGACGACAACACTGCGGCCATTGTCTTGGAGCCGATCTTCGGGGAAGGAGGAATCCATGAGTGCTCGCCCGAGTTCCTGCGCCAGTCGCGTGCCGCCGCCGACCGCCATCGCGCCGCGCTCATTTTCGACGAGATTCAATGCGGGTTGGGCCGGACCGGCACCATTTTCGCCTTCCAGTCATTTGGTGTGACGCCGGACATCGTCGTTATCGCCAAGCCCATTGCCGCCGGCCTGCCGCTCGGCGCCTTCCTTGCCCGCGAGGAGTTTGCTTCCGCCATCGCCATCGGCCAGCACGGCACTACCTTCGGAGGCGGTCCGCTGGCCTGCCGCGTAGCCCTCGAATATCTGGCCATTGTTGAAGAAGAAAAGTTGCTGGAGAATGTTTCGCGAGTAGGCGCCTATCTCGAGCAGGGGTTGAAGCAAATTGCCGAACGCTATGCCGCCGCGAAGGAAGTTCGGGGCCGCGGGTTGATCCTGGGTCTCCAGTTGGAGGTCCCCGCCCGTCCCCTCGTGGAACAAGCACTCGCCCGGGGCCTGCTTTTCAATAGCACGCAGGACACGGTTCTGCGCTTCCTTCCGCCCTTCCTGCTCGAGGAAAAGCATGTGGACACGGGAATCAGGGTATTGAAGAAGCTATTAGGCAAGAAACGCAGGGGCTCGTGAGGGATTTTCAAATGCCAGTTTCCAATTGCCGGTCAACTAGGTTCTTCTAAATCGGCAATTGGCAATCGGAAATTGAAAATTGCTTTTCCCGCTTGGGTTCAAATCGGCAGAAAAAATGGGGGAGCCGAAGCCCCCTCGACAGAAGCGACGGGGGCGATATCAACCAGTAAGAATCTGTTCACAACCAAAAAGTTGTTCGCCCAAAAGGAAATGCCCAATTTGCAGTCGGTTCCGAAAGCTGTTCCCCAGGTCGAAGAATGCTGGGCCGCGATTGACGGCGTCCGCGTGCGTTATCAGCGCGCCGGCTCCGGCCCGCCGCTGGTCTTAGTACATGGGCTTCTCGGCTATTGCTTTTCCTGGCGGTTCAACATCCCAGTCCTGGCACAACACGCCACGGTGTACGCCCTTGACATGCCGGGCGCCGGGTTCTCCGACCGTTGCCCCGGCATGGACTCGAGGTTCGGCGGGTCGGCCACGCGCTTGTTGCGCTTCGTCGAGCACATGGGCATCTGTTCCTTCGACCTGCTGGGGACCTCGCACGGCGGCGCCGTCGCCATGATGGCAGCCTCTATGGCTAACCAATCCCAGCCGACTGTGCGACGGCTTATCCTGGTCGGTCCGGTCAACCCCTTTTCAGCCCATGGCCGTTTCCTGGCGCCGTTTTTGGGCGGCCGCATTGTGTCAGCCTTGTTTCGGAGCCTGTTCCCGCGGGTGACGTTCACACATAGCTATCTTCTGCGCCGCCTCTATGGCGACCCGGGCCGCATCGCGCCGGGTACGCTGGAAGGCTATTCAAAACCAATCGCGATTCCCGGCAGCCTCGAGTACGGCCTGGACATCGTCCGCACCTGGCTCGACAGTTTGCACGACCTCGAATCTGCCCTTTCCCAGATCGCGGATATTCCAACGCTTCTAATCTGGGGCAGCAAGGATGTTGCTGTGGACCCGCGGTCCGCACACCTTCTGCAGCCTTATTTCCACAACGCTCGCCTGGTGATGCTCGACGGCGCGGGCCATCTGCCCTACGAGGAAGCCCCCGTCGACTTCAACCGCGCGGTGATTGATTTTCTGACGACCACGCATACCCCCAGGTAACCCGCGCGGGTTCTGCGGTATCCTCCTGAATGAAGGCATGGCCCACCATCTTGTCGACCTCCTGCGCAGCTACCTGGCTCACTACGGTTACTGGGCGGTCGCCGTTGCCTTACTGCTGGAGAATGCCGGGCTGCCAGTCCCCGGCGAGACGATCCTGCTGCTCGCCAGTTTTCTGGCCTACTCTGAACACCGTCTGCGTCTTCCGTACATCATCCTGATCGGAACCGTAGCGGCGACCATAGGCGACAACATCGGGTTTGCCATCGGCCATTACGGCGGACGCCGATTTCTGGCACGGTATATGCGCGCGCTGCATATCTCGGCACGCGTGGTTCATTCGGGCGAGCGGATTTTCCGGAAATACGGCTCCGTCACCGTTTTTTTCGCCCGTTTCGTCGCCGGGTTGAGGGTGATTGGGGGGCCGCTTGCCGGCATCTTGCGCATGCCTTGGAAAAGGTTCGTGCTGTTCAATCTCCTGGGTGCGGTTCTATGGGTGATTACGATTTCCATGGTTGGCTTCCTGTTTGCACGGCACTGGCAAAGGTTCATGCCCGTGTTCAAAAGACTCGACCTTGCCATCGCGGTGGTATTGGCGCTGTCGATTTTTTATCTCTGGTGGCAGCATAGCAAGACTTCCGAATGATGTTTACCGAGAAGCGCCGTAAAGCCCCGCATCACAGCCAGTCTGCCATTCTGCCCCTAACTATCGGTCCATGAAGACTCGCGCCAAACGTATCCTGCTTTTGATTGTGGGATGGAGCTTCATTCTTCTGGGCATAGCAGGCTTGTTTCTGCCCATTCTGCAAGGGATGCTGTTTCTGTTGGTCGGCCTGATGATTCTTTCCTCCGAATACGTCTGGGCACACCACCTGCTCGAACGGCTCCGCGAGAAATTCCCCAGCATCAGCCACAAGGCCGACCAGGCTGCCGAGAAGGCGGCTGCCTGGATGCGGCGCCTCTCTGGACAACAGCCGTAACTTTCGTCAGCCCTCCTGAAGTGTTACTCTCGGTTCAGCCGTTTTATGCCGGATGCGGTTTCCAAGAACGGTCTCACCCACTTTCTCCACCAGCACGTTTCTGACGTCTGGATGCGCTTTCTGCTGGCCATCGCAGGGCTGGTGCTGGCGTTCGCCGCTGCCCTGTTTTCAACCGTCTCGCGCGAATCTGGCGACATGTGGGCGACCTTCATCCTGGCCTCGGCTGCCCTTTTGCTCGCCGCGATTGTTGGATTGACCACGGTTCCATATCTCGCGCGCCGGGTGGCGGTGGCGAGAGTCCGCGAGGCAATCGATTACGACGTAACCCGGGTTGGCATCATTTACATTCTGACTGCGATCGTAATCGGCATCGCCGCCCTTAACACCGGAAACAACCTGCTTTACATCGTGGTGGCCGCGATGTTGGCGTCGATCATGGTTTCCGGCTACGCGTCCGCCATAGTGCTGCGCCAACTCGAACTGGATGTGCGGCTTCCCGAGCACGTCTTTGCCGGACGTCAGGTTTTCGGCCGCATCATCTTGCGCAACCGGCGGCGTTGGCTGCCATCGTTCTCAGTCAGCGTGATTCCTCCCAAGAAGCGCCGGGCGACGAAGGTCTGGCGCTGGGAGCAGACGACGTTTGCTTTTCCCAGCACCCGGCGCCTTTGGTTCAGCCTTCCCGACCGCTCCCTGCGCCGGTTCGATTCCGGCCCCGTTCTTCCCGGGATTTTCGAAGGCTCGGTTTATTTTTCCTACGTCCCGCCGCAATCGGAACACAGCGCCGACCTCACGCTGCGTTTCGACCGTCGTGGCCGCCACCAGCAGGACAGCTTCGGCCTGTCCACCCGTTTCCCATTTTCCTTTCTGACCAAAACGCGCCGTGTGCCGTTAGGGCGCGAAGTGATCGTTTATCCCTCGGTCGAGCCCACCGACGAGTTCTTCGAAGTCCTGCCCCTGATCACCGGAGAGTTCGAGACCTTTGTGCGCGGACGTGGCTACGACCTTTACCGTATCCGCGAATACATGCCCGAAGATTCCGCACGACACGTGGACTGGAAGGCCACCGCGAAGTCGGGCTCGCCCAAGGTTCGCGAGTTCACCCGCGAGGACGAACGCAAGGTGCGCATTGTCTTCGACAATCCCAATCCCGGCGCCGTGACTAGCGACACGTATGAGAAGGCAGTGGCGCTGGCGGCATCGCTGACCTGGCACTTTACTTCCGAGCACGCCGAGACATCGTTCGCAGCCCAGAACTACGGCGGCGCACCGGACCTCTACCAGTTTCTGGCCTATCTCGCGGTAATCGAACCGAAACCGGGCAAATCCGTGATAGATGACCTTGGGCCATCGGATGACTACAACATCGTTCTAACCACTCGTCCACGCGGCACTATGCCTACCCGCCTGTGGTCATGCTCGTACTTTGTGTTTATCGAGGATCGACGGTGAGCGCTGGCCGGGCAAGTTTCCTCGACGGCTGAATTGTGCCCGCAAGATCCTTACGGGACGCAGCCGTTCCGCAGGATGACGATATCCACCCGGGGCGATGTTCCACAGGGTCCCAGCTTGTACTCGAATTGCGGGCAGAGTAGCATCTGAATGTACAGATGTCCTCTCCCAGCAAGTACAAAAATTCTAAAGAAGCGAGGCCCCATGTACCGCACCCGTAGCCTGTTCGTGGCGATCTTATTTTTACTGGCCGGCTCTCTGGCCGGATTAGCTGCTGCCACTCCCGAGATCCCGCCGGGCACCGACGTTCACGTGCGCATGATCGATACCCTGACTAGCGCCAAGGTCACAGCCGGTGACATCTTCCACGGAACCTTGGAGGAACCCATCGTAGTCGCCGGCAAGCAAGTTTTTCCCAAGGGAGCCGACGTCACCGGAACCGTAGTAGCCGTGCACGAATCCGGTCGCCTCAGCGATCCCGGCGAACTGAGCCTGGTGCTCAACACCATTAGCTCCAAGAAGATGGCATCGTCCGTAACGGTGCAGCCGCTGGTGGTCAAGGGCGAATCCCACGGCAAGAGCAATGTCACCAAGATTGGTGGAGGAGCGGCCCTGGGAGCCATCATCGGCGGAATTGCCGGGGGCGGCAAAGGTGCTGCCATCGGCGCTGGCGCAGGCGGCGCCGCAGGTACTGCCGGAGCCGCGGCTACCGGCAAGCGTGATGCGGTGGTCGAGTCAGAGGCAGTACTGAAGTTCGTGACGACGGAGACCTCTACTGCCGCACCCGTCCCGCAGGCGAGCACCACGGCGGAACCTGCGACTCGTGAGAACACCCCGACGGCCAAGGAGCCGGAGCGCGATGAACCGGGCGGAAACGATAGCTTTGGCAACGCGGTCCTCTTCACCGCGCGTGACCGCCGTGTAATCCGCAACTGTCTGAACGCCCACGCGACTGAATTTCCTGAGGGAACGCTGGAGCGTCCTGAGCTGCCGTCCGGATCCGATCGCCAGGTGCGGGTTGGGGGTACCCTCCCGAGCGATGTTGAGACGAAGGCGCAAGCTCTTCCCATCGCCTGCGAACAGCAGCTGCCGAATTTGCGGAGCAACCAGGAGCGCGTGGTTTATAGCGGACGCGTCCTGCTGGTGGACGACAGCGGCCACGTCCTCGACATGTTCGAGTTGAACGAAAATCGGTAAACAACAGGGCAGGGGTTGCCCCACCGCACCGTGAGGGGAGCCCCTAAGTTTTACTTTTAACCGGTCCAGCTCACTTGTCATCCACCCCACTTTCTTTGGGCTTGTGGGGTTTTTCAGGCACGTAAGGTGCCTGTTTTCAGCATCGGCCCGTGCGCGAAAGCAAGTCACAAACTCTGAGCACAGCCAAGGGCTGAGCTTTTCCGACGCCCCATCCGCGAGTTCTGCGCAAAGGCCAGCGCATTTTTGGTTGCCGATTTTGGCAAGCCGGCGTCCATTTTTAAAATCAAATACTTAGGAGCCAACCAGAATACCTTCTTTGGCTCTCGATTTTGCAAAATTTCCGGCGACGAGTGCCCCGTCACCAAGTCCAGTTCAGGAATTTTGAACCGCGGCGAGATAGTTCGGTCGATGAGCCACGCGAGCACACAGTAGAAAGCGCCTACAGTTTCCAAGGTACTAGCGAGCTGCTCTGGTTTCGTCATATACTCCGCGGCGAAAGCAATCTTGTTGGGGTGAGTTGCCCTCCCACAATCCCCCTGGAGGCGCAAAGATGGCGGTTATCTACGATCTGATCAGAGGTCAGGACACTTACCGCGCTAACCTGCAGCAGACAGTCTTCGAACTGGCGCAAGCCATGGTGGAACGCAACATTGGCGCGGTGCCCGTACTCCGCGGAAGTGAGTTGGTCGGTATCTTCTCGGAACGCGATCTGATGAAGCGCGTGGTGGTGGCCGGCCGCGATCCGCTTACCACTCGCGTGTTGGAGGTCATGACCGATGACCCACTCACAGTCGGCCCCCAGGAGTCGCTGGAGACCTGCATGATGCTCATGCGCCGACACGGTTTCCGCCACATTCCGATCTGCGACGGAAAACTACTGCTGGGAATGGTCTCACTGCGGGACATCATGCTGCACGACCTCAGCGAGAAAGACGAAGAGGTCCGCATGATGCGGGCTTACATCCAGACCACGCCGGAGATTTAGGTTTCCTGAGCCGCGGGAGCAGGATTCTCCCCGGCGCTTTAAGTCCGCTCACGATGACGGCATTCAAACCAATTACTTGGCCCGAGCCCCAATTTTCTTTACCCAGTTGGCGATGATGTCGACAGCTTGTGAGTCGAGATGGCCGGGTTTTGCGTAGTCGAAAGAGGGCTCGCGTTGCGCCGGCATGAATAGGGTGGCTGCAAATTCGAGCGCCGCCACCTCATCGTTCGTGACTTCCCAATTGCGTTTGTCGTAGCGCAGTGTGGCAACGCCGGCCGCTGCCAGGCGAGCTCGCGAAGAGGGTAGTTTAGGCCAATCTTCTGGTTGCGATTCTGTGGGTCGGAACCCTGCACCATCACGATGATCGGCATCTTTCCCTGTCGCTTCGCCATGGCCTGCCCGGGATTTCGACGCCGCCACTGGAGAAAGTAATCGGGCGCTCGGCAAAGCTTTCGGGCTTGGCGGTTTCGGGCGGGTTGGACTCAAGCACAAAGCCATGGCGAATCATTCGATCTCTGGCGTAGGCGCGTCGGCGCGCATGAGCGTCGGTCCTTCACCTTGCGCCCACAGCTCAATGCTCAAACCACCCAGGTCCGCTGGGTATTTTTGAAGCTCGATCCCCTGCCCCTTGTATGTGCCGCCTGCCGCGTCTTTGCCGCCGAGACAGGGGAGCAGAATCTGATAACGTCTGGCAATCAGGTTGTCGGAAACGACTGTGTGGGCACGAAACTCAGCCGTCTTTTTCTGCGTCTGGCCGCCGGCTGTGGCTTGCATAATGATCTGCTGGACCTCAACCCAAGCTTCTACGCTCTGCGCCTGACCGCCGACTGTCCCTTCCAGCCCGTAGCTGGCAAACCTGCCATCTGCGCCGATCGTCTGGGCATGGTACAGATCGAAAACCAGATTGCCGCGCTCGAAGTGGTTGTGCCGCGCAGGAGGAATCCTATGGCGCCGTTATGCTGACCGTGCACTCCTCGATTCCATTCGATTCCATTCAAGGCGCTGTCGGGGTGAATCTGGGACCTATTGACGGCCGCCTGTGCGGGCAAACTTTGCCCTGTGACGAGTAATAGGACCGAAGTCAAACCGGAGCGGATCACAGAGAAACCCATTGCGGTCTCCTGGGATGCTTCCCCAGGGATTACGGCGGCTTTGAGCGGGGCAAACAGGGCGAATTCGGAGCGAAATAGCAGGTAACCAGCCGGGTGGTTACCTCAGGTTACTTCGGTGCATTGACCTGTGGTGCGGACCTGATAATGTTACCCCGGAAGGTATAGGTGCTTGCGCTCGTTGTGGGCTGGGAGCGGAAACCCCTAGAGAACACCTAGTGAGCCCTAAATATCACCTCCTGCTGAAGGCGCTTTGGATTGCCCATCCTGTGCTGCAGTCGGTGGTTGCTGCGGCCATGATCCGGCGCAAGCTTTACAAGACCTTTCCTTGCTTCTTTACCTATGTGGTCGCCCAGATCCTGATCTTTGCGACCTTGTATCCGATCTACAAGCCGGAGCTCTACGAGATCTTCTTTGACGTCTACTGGATCACTACCGCCGTCAGCGTGCTTTTGGGATTCAAGGTCATTCACGAGGTCTTCGTCGACATTTTCCGGCCGTATCACACCTTGAGAGACTTGGGTTCGGTCTTGTTCAAGTGGGCAGGTCTCGTCATGTTGCTGGTGGCGGGAGTGACTGCGGCATCCAACCCCGCGACTCAAGCTGGGCCTCTGGTGCAAGCAATATTGACACTCCAGCGCAGCGTGCGAGTGATTCAGTTCGGGTTGGTCCTGTTCCTCCTGTTCTTTTCCAAGTACCTGGGCATTTCCTGGCGGCAGCGGAGCTTCGGAGTGGCCTTAGGCTTCGGCGGTTTTGCCTTTATGGAATTGGGGCTGATTGCCTTGCGCTCGGGGATGTATCTTTCCGAGCCGCTAATGAACGCGGTAAACATGAGCGCCTACAACACGGCGATCATGACCTGGGCGATGTACATGTGGATGAAGAGCCCGAGTCGCGAGTGTACGTCAACCCTGCTCAAGTCGCAACGATGGGAGCAGAGTCTGACCGATCTGACGGTGCCTGCACTCGCGGATTCACTCATCCCGATGTTCGAGGGCATGGTGGACCGGGCATTTTCCAGGACTAGCAAGTACAGCGTCGTTTCCGTGGATCGACAAGCAACCGAGGCCCTCGCCGACTCCCACACAACAGCTCCGCCGAGTCTGGAAGTCGCCTCCGTGCTTCCTCTGGGCTGTTCGCGGGAAGCGTAAAGCGCGCGCCACGCGCACACGCGCTCGGCTGTCACCTTTCGTGCCTGCCTTTTACTCAACATCTCTTGTCTAACCGCTCCGCGCCGCTCTTCTGAATCTGGAACCAAGTCGACCGGTTACTGTTATCTATTTTGTACATATCGGCGGAAGTTTCGTATCCTACTCATAATACAGGGTCCACGGTAGTGTCTGGTGGTCCGACCAGTGAACTAATTATTCAAATGTGTAGGTTACTAAAGTGCAAAGGACTTGCACACCCCGCGTATAATGCTGATCAGTAAGTTCTTGCAAGACAGCGCAGGAGCTACGGGTCAACAAGGAGAGAACCCCATGAAAAACGTACTCAGGTTGGTAGTCCTGGCGTTAGGTTTGGCAACCACCTACGTGGCACTAGCCGCCCCGATGCTTCCGGCTCCGGACGGCGGCCCGATGCCAACGTGTAATCCAAAGACAGGATGCGGCCCTAACGGATTTTAAGCAAGTAACCAAGGTAACCTGTAGGTAATGCCGGGAGTAACGCCGGCTGAAGAGATTCCGGGCTGACGAAGTGCTTAGCGCCACGTCAGCCCCATTTTATTTTCCGCGCTCAAATCCACCATACAGTATTTCCTGTATATTTCTCCCCCTCCCGTTATTCCCGCCCGGCATACAGGATTTCCTGTAGGTGCGTCACCTCGGATACTGGTGCCTGGCAGGCAAAGCCGGTGCAGATGAGCGCCACGCTGCCCGCATTCTTGATTGGCGCGTTTGGGATGGTCTGTGCCAGCGCTGGTGGCAGATTCTGCGCCGCGACTTCATTCTTCGTCAGCTGGATTACCGCCTTGTTGAACGAGAAGGATGCTGCTGCCGCCGCGGTGAGCCGCTGAGCTTTCTCATCATCACCGATCACGACCACCTGGGTGTGAGGTTGAGAGAACAATAGGGCTGCGATGCCGTAGGTGGCGGCGAAGATGCCGTATTGACCGGCCACTGCCGCAAGAACTTCGATCGTCTGCTCCGCTTTTTTCCAGTAGCTCTGATCCCGGGTGTAGGCGTGCATGCGCAACAGCGCAATTGCGGCTACTGAGTTTCCTGCCGGAGTGGGAGAATCCTGGAAAGGCTTACGGCGCGCGCCCAGCACTCCCAAAGCATCGCCGCCTGCCGGAGCTGTATCGAAGAAGCCGCCGGCAATAGGATCGAAGAAACGATCGACCATGAGATCAACGACCCGCCTGCCGAAATGGAAGTAACTGATGTCGGCGGTGGTCTCGTAGGCATCCAGACAGGCAACTGCTGTGAACGCGTAGTCGTCAAGCAAGCCGGGAATATCGCGATGTTCGGCTTGTGGGTCGGAGTAAGCGACCACGTGCTGCAGCCCGCGTTCTGGATGCCAGGCTTCAGCGAGTATGCGGTCTAAAGAACGCAAGGCGAACCGGCGAGCTTCGACCAGGTCCAAAACTCGCGCGGCTTGGAGATACGCGGAGATCGCAAGCGCATTCCAGGCCACGTAGACGGTCTTGTCGACATACGGAGTTGGACGCCTCAGGCGCGCCGTGTACATCTTCTTTTTGGCTGTTTCCAAAAGTTCACGGACCTTACCGGCCTTCAGATCCAGCCGCTTGGCGATCTCTTCGATGGAGGCGCGAACGTACAGGACATTCTTGGCCGGGTTGTGGTGCATCTCGCCGACTTCGTTGATGTCGTAATGCAGGCTTGCGACTTTGGCTTCTTCGTCTGTCAGAACTGCCTGCGTTTCGCCGAGTGTCCAGGTGAAATAGTCGCCGTCATCTTCCATTGAATAGTCAGCGTCCTCGGAGGCGTAGAAGCCGCCTTTGCCCTGGTCGCTCAGCCATTCATCTACCCAGCGGACGATGTCGCGGGCGACGTCGGCGAAGAACTGGCTGCCGGTTGCCTGGTAAGCATGCACGTAGTTCTTGAGCAGTTCCGAATTGTCATAAGACATCTTTTCAAAGTGCGGGACGACCCAGCGCTCGTCCACGGAATATCGGTGGAACCCTCCGGCAAGCTGGTCGTAGACGCCGCCTTTGGCCATCTTTTCGAGCGTGGTGACAAAAACGCTGCGAAGCCGATCGTCTCGCGAACGGGAGTACTGCTCGATCAGCAAATCGAGAGCCGCCGGATGAGGGAACTTCGGAGCTTGTCCGAAGCCGCCGTGGTCGCGATCGAACATGTCCAGCCCCGATTTCACGATTGCGTCGACCACGCCTGGATTGAATTTCGCGCTCGGTCCGGTGAGGGACTCGGCCTGGGAAATGGCACTTTCCACCATCCCGGCTTGCTCGGCCACTTCCTCCCGCTTTTGCTGAAATGCATTGGCGATGGCCACCAGTACGCGTTTAAAACCGGGACGCCCCCAGTGGTCATCGGGGGGAAAGTAAGTGCCTCCGTAAAACGGCTTGCCATCGGGAGTGAGGAAGGCCGTGAGCGGCCACCCCCCCTGCCCGGTCAAGGCGCTGACCGCGGCCTGATAACGGCTGTCGATATCGGGGCGTTCGTCGCGATCCACCTTTATGGGGATGAAACGCTGGTTAATGATCTGGGCTACTTCCGGATTGTCGTAGGACTCGCGGTCCATCACGTGGCACCAATGGCACCACACCGCGCCGATGTCGAGCAGCATGGGCTTGTTCTCGCGCTTAGCCAGAGCAAATGCCTCTTCACCCCATTCACGCCACTGGATCGGCTGATGCATGGCGGAACGGAGATACGCCGAGGACGCCCGGGATAGTGAGTTCAGCGTCTGGGTGCTCATCCCTAAAGTCTAAACGTTTTTCGAAAAGCTGGCTGGGCGGGTAGTCGGCTCCGGAGATCATTTCACCGAGAGCACACCGAAGATTTCGGATCGCGCTGATTGGATCGCGCTCGCAAAAATCTTCAACTCAGTAATCAGCAATCAGAAATGAGCGATTAACTGAGCAGCCGCTTGGCAAGGGTCGAATACAAGTCAACGGCCTCGCTAAGTTGCCGTTTCTCGACGTACTCGCCTGCAGTGTGAGCCACGTGGATTGAGCCCGGGCCAATCAGCAGCGGCTGGCCCCAATTGCTGAGCGCCGGGATATCGGTTGTGAAGGCTGCAATAGTGGTGGGCAGGCCATCCAGGGTCCGCAACCGCACGAACGGAATTTCCAGCACAAAATCGACTCGTGCCAGATTTCCGACTGCCTCGACGATTTGGCGGCGCAATTTCTCCGAGGGGCCGACCAGACGGTATAGCAGGTGCGCTTTCGCCGCGTCGGGGATGACATTGGGCGCACGCCCCCCTTCAATAATGCCGATGTTCAATGTGCAAGGGCCAGCTGCTTCCGCGACTGGCAGCTTCATGGCTCGCAGACGACTCAATGCCTCGAGCAGCTTGTCGATGGCAGACTCTCCCAGTTCCGGGTACGCCGAGTGCGCCATTTTTCCTTGCGCGGTGATCTCAACTCGAAGTGCTCCCTTGGAAGCAGTAGCAATACGATTCTCGGTGGGCTCGCCATTGACCAGAAATTTCGACCCCGAGGGATGTTGGTTGGCGATTTTGGCACCTAAACTGTCACGCTCCTCGCCAACCAGGAAGAGCAGTCCCACCGCCACGCCCTCGGCCCGCAAGCGCTCCGCTGAGGCGATCTGGGCAGCAATAATTCCTTTCGCATCACACGCGCCTCGGCCATAGACGCGGTTCGCGTCTTCCGATGAAGGAATGAAGGGCGGAACCGTGTCCATGTGCGTGGAGAAAACCAGTGCCGGGTTCCGTGACTCGGGCGGCGACGCCCAGACATTCGAGCGCTCAGCCTCCACGGCAATTTTTTCTGACCGATAGCCGAGGCGGGACAGTTCCTGATGGAGGAAGTCACCCACAGGTCCCTCGTGGCCGGAGATCGACTCGATGTCCACCAATCGGCGCGTGAGGGCGACAACGTCCATGCCCGAGAGGATAAACTAGCAAGCAGAAAAAAGCAGGCCACGGATTGGCCTGGACATCCCGGATCGAGAGGCACTCCGAAAGTCGCGCACTCGTTTGAGTCGTTATAATCACGTCCGTGCTCACCAACGCTCGGAGCAAGTCGTTCTTCCTCGAAGGTCGTGCCGGGCGCCTCGAGGCTCTTCTCAATTTAGGCGCGGACAATCCTACCTATGCCGCCCTGGTCTGCCATCCCCATCCTCTCTTCGGGGGCACGTTGCACAACAAGGTCGTCTTCCACACCATGAAGGCTTTGAACAGCTTTGGGTTCCCCGTGTTGCGCTTCAATTTTCGTGGCGCCGGGCTCAGCCAGGGCGAACATGACCGGGGACGCGGAGAAGGGGAGGATGTGCGCCGTGCGCTGGACTGGCTGGAAACAGAATTTCGGCAGCCCATAATTCTTGCCGGCTTCTCTTTTGGCGCCGCTGTGGGTTTGCGATCGGCCTGCCCTGATCCGCGTGTCGAGGCCTTGATCGCGCTCGGAACACCAGTTTCTCCGATTGACGAGCGCAGTTACGATTACTTATTTCTTCAGAGCTGCAGCAAGCCCAAACTCTTCGTCAGTGGAGCGCGCGACCAGTTCGGACCGAGGACGCAGTTGGAAAACCTGGTTGCCAATGTGCCGGAACCGAAGAAACTGGTGTTCGTCGAAGGAGCGGACCACTTCTTCGAGGGAAGATTGCGCGAGGTGCGCGCTACGATCGAGAGTTGGGTCAGGGAAGAGATCCTTGGTTAATGGTGGAGAAGCTTCCCGGTGTGGAGGCGGATCTCCGATGCGCCGGGAGGGGGTCAAAGACCCCTCGCCACACGCCCCCTTATAATCCTCCGGATGCCGGAAGCCAATCCCGAACGCGAGCGACTCGCGCAGGCGATGCGCGTGCTTGCCCGTCAACTGTTTCTCGATAGCGTCGCCGAAGCCGGCATTGAAAGGGCGTTCGATCGGCATGTCGACTGCGAGCGGGGCGTGCTGCGGGTCTGTGACGACCTGTTCGATCTTCATTCCTACGCGCGGGTTCAGGTCGTGTCCATCGGCAAAGCCGGACATAGCATGGTCGAGGCGCTCGGTGGAAAGGTTGGCGAATCACTCGCAGGGATCGTCGCTACTTCGGTTGAGCCGGTCTCGCAGGTACGGGGATTCCGCTATTTCCGCGGCGGACACCCCGCTCCAAATGCGGAGTCGATGCGCTCGGCTGAAGCTATTTTGAAGTCGCTGGCCGCCCAGAACGCCTCGTCACTGGTGATTTTCATGTTGAGCGGCGGCGGCTCGTCCATGGTGGAGAAGCCGATTGATGACGAGATCTCACTGGACCATCTGACTGCGACCTATCGGGCATTAGTGCTTTCCGGGGCGCCGATCGCTGAGATTAATGCCATCCGCAAACATCTTTCCGCCGTCAAAGGGGGGCGCCTGGCCCTGGCGGCCTCGCCAGCGCAACAGGTTTCGCTGCTGGTTTCCGATGTGCCCGACACAGCGCTCGACGCGTTGGCTTCAGGGCCAACCATGCCGGATTCGACTACCGTCGAAGACTGCTATCGGATCGCCGGAAAGTATCGAATGCTCGAGCAGTTTCCCGCGTCCGTGCGAGAACTGTTTCAGCGACGTGCTTTGGAAGAAACTCCGAAATCGGATGATCCCGCCTTTCAGCGTTCACGCTGGTCGCCTGTGCTTTCCAATGCCGCGGTGGTAAAGATTGCGGCGGAAGAGGCTAAGCGGCTGGGTTTCGGAGTGGTGGAAATCGATAACGGCTGCGATGACTGGGATTATCGGGACGCGCGTGACTATCTGTTAGAACGAATCCGTGAATTGCGGAAGAACAACGCCCGCGCGTGTTTAATTTCGGGCGGCGAGGTTACGGTCAAGGTGACCGACGGTGGCGTGGGAGGGCGGAACCAGCAACTCGCCCTGGCTTGCGCTGAAAAAATTTCAGGAGAGAATATTACGGTGCTGAGCGGCGGCACGGACGGGATTGATGGCAACAGTCCCGCCGCCGGGGCGATTGCCGATGGCACCACATTCGAACGCGGCAAGCAGCGCGGACTCAGTGCGGCGTCGGCTCTGTCGGGTTTTGATGCCTACCCGTTTTTCGCTGCCCTGGGTGACGCCATCGTCACCGGCCCTACCGGGAACAACGTGCGCGATTTGAGAGTTTTGCTCGCCTATTAAACCGGGCCTTGGTCAGAAGAAGCGGGTCACGCCTTCTTCAAGGACGAGCACGCGATCCTTGACGCCGGCTGCTCGTGCCTCCTGCTCCAAAAGTTGCAGGGGTTCATCGATGGGCTCATGCGAGAGGCGGAAGGTGCCGTAGTGCATGGGGACCATCCAGCGGGCGTTCAAGTCCAGGAAGGCGCGGGTAGCGTCGGAAGGGTCGGCGTGGACATTGCGAAACTGGGGTGGATTGTAGGCGCCAATGGGCAGCAGGGCGAGTTCTGGGGCGAGTCGGCGGCCGATCTCGCGAAAGCCGGCAAAATAGGCCGTGTCGCCGGCATGATACAGGGAATGCCTGCCATAGCGAAGCACGTAGCCGCCATATCCGCGATGCGAGTCTTTCAGAATGCGCGCACCCCAATGCCGCGAGGGCACGTGGGTTACCGTGAGGCCTGCATGCCGATAGCTCATCCACCAATCCAACTCAACCACGTCTTCGAAACCGAGGTCTGAAACCAGGTCAAAAACATGGTGCGGTACGACAATGATTGGGGGCTTCCCGCTCTGCCGCAGAGCTGCCTGGGCAATTGAGCGCAGCGATGGACGATGCAGATGGTCGAAGTGGGCATGGGTGACCAGCACCAGATCAATCGGCGGCAGGTCCTGAAGCCGTACGCCGGGCTTGCGGAGGCGCTTCAGAACGAACAGCCAGCGAGCAAAATTGGGGTCAATGACAACATTCTGCTGGCCCATCTGCACGAAAAAGCTGGCGTGGCCAATAAAGGTAAGCCCGAGCTCTCCGTTGGTAACCAGCTTTGGCTTGTAGACGTGCCCGGTGCGAGGGGTGACCGCCGAGTGCCGGATGAGCTGCGTAAACTGGCCGGCCCGACGACGCAACGCGCGGCTCTTGAGTGTGTCGTTGAACATCTATGGGGAAGCCAAGCCTTCAAAATGGTATGCCATCGGCTCTATGCATTCTAAACCAGTTTTCCTCAAGCCGTTCGCTGCTCCTCGCTTGACCATCGTTACCAGGGTCATATCTAATCCAGTAGTTCATACAGGAGACCATAAGCATGCGAGTGGCGTTCTTGGGCTTGGGCATCATGGGCCGTTCCATGGCGGTCAATCTGGTCAAAGCCGGACACGAAGTGTCTGCCTGGAACCGCACCCCCGGCAAGCAGGTGGAAGGCGCGCGCTCTGCCGCTACTCCCGCCGAAGCTGCCCGCGAGGCAGAGGTGGTCTGGATGTGTGTGTCAGATACCAAGGCCGTGGAACAGGTGCTGTTTGGACCCGATGGTGTCGAACCATCGCTGAACCAAGGCATGGTGATCGTTGATTCCAGCACCATTTCCCCTAGCGCGACCCGGCAATTTGCCGAACGAGTGCGGACACGCGGGGTTGACTACGTGGATGCGCCGGTCACGGGCTCCAAGATCGGGGCCGAGAATGCAACCCTGATTTTTATCGTGGGTGGGGACGAAGCTGTCATCGAGCGGCTTCGGCCGCTCTTCGATGCCATGGGGAAACAGGTTTTCCGCATGGGCGAAACCAGCAAGGGGCAAGCAGCAAAACTGGTGATGAATCTTCAGATCGCGCTGATTTATGAAGGTTTTGCTGAAGCCCTGACGCTGGCCACCAAGCTCGGAGTAGAGGCCGGAACTCTGCTGCCGCTGATTCAGGCCTCTATGATTCGATCGGGCGTGGTGGACTACAAGGCGCCATTTGTACTCAAGCGTGATTTCTCGCCCAACTTCCCACTCCGCCTTATGCATAAAGATATTCACCTCGCCCTCGACGCTGCCCGCGAAGCCCGAGTCAAGTTGCCCGGCCTGGAAACGGTGGAAGAAGTGTACGATCTGGCCAGCGAAGAGGGGTATCAGGACCTCGATTACGCCGCGACGCTGACCCTGCTGGAAAAATGGGCAGGGGTCGAGGTTAAAGCTGGTTCCTAGAAGTGAGCCGTTCCCAGAAGTGAGCCGCAGGTCGCAGGCGTAACTGCGCGTGCGATGGAAGAACGTCCCTTAGTACTCAGTACTTCAGTAACCCTTCCAGAGTCCTCGCTTACACAAGTATTACAAACCGAGCCTGTCCTCTCTTGATACCTTACGGGAAGCTATTACATCTTAGTTGGGGCAATGAAAAACACCATGGACCTTCAGTCACTGGCACGGAAGCAGTCTGCCGAGAACGAGATCAACTGGGTGACCGCTTCGTTTATGGCCGCCTTTCACATCGGGGCTGTGGCCGCAGCGTTCTTCTTTACCTGGAAAGCCTTTTTCCTGGCTCTCGCTCTGTGGTGGGTGTCAGGAAGTCTGGGCATCGGAATGGCGTATCACCGGCTGCTCACGCACCGTGGCTACAAGACTCCCAAGTGGGTTGAGTACTTCTTGACTTCGTGTGCGACGCTGGCGCTTGAGGGTGGCCCGATTTTCTGGGTAGCCACTCATCGAATTCATCATCAGTTCTCGGATCAGGAAGGCGATCCGCATTCGCCGCGTGACGGCAAGTGGTGGTCGCACATGGGCTGGATCCTGATGGGCAAGTCCATGCACCATGACACCACAACCCTGGCCCACTATGTTCCGGATCTGGCAAAAGACAAGTTTCACGTGTGGATCACCAAGTACCACTACGTGCCGATGATTGTTCTCGGTCTCGTGTTGCTGGCCGTGGGAGGCCTGCCGTTCCTGATGTGGGGAATCTTCTTGCGCACCGTAGTGGGATTGCACGCCACCTGGCTGGTGAACTCGGCAACCCACATGTGGGGTTCACGGCGCTTTTCCACCCGCGACATGTCAACCAACAACTGGGTGGTGGCGATGTTCACTTTTGGCGAGGGCTGGCACAACAACCATCACGCTCATCCTAGCTCGGCGCGTCATGGGCTGGCCTGGTATGAGGCCGACCTCAACTGGTATGGAATCTGGGCTCTGAAGAAGCTGGGTCTAGCCAGGGACATTAAATTAGTGAGCTTGGCTGCGCTCAAGAAAAAGAAGGTTGCGGCTCCCAACGGGAAGCTGATCCAGGCGCCTGTCCAAAGCGTAATTGCTGGCGACTAAGCACCGTCTTGGCCTTGGTCTCCGCGCGTTCAAAGACCCCGTCTAAGCCCGCTCAAGAACTCTTCCGCGTCGGCGCGCGCTCTTTCAATCTTCTTCGGCTCATAGCGGTGCTCCAGCAGGATTTCCTCCAGAACAAGCTCTACGGCATCTTTGGGCTTGTAACCGCGGGAGATGAGCTGGCGCGCCCGGCTGCCGAAAGAATACTCATCCGGCGGAGGGGGTATGGCGACCTGGATTTTGGGATGGTTGGCGCAGATGTGTTCCTCGAATTTGGCGCGAGCGAGCCGGTCGTAGGCCATCCTGGCATCCGGATCAGCCAACAGAGATGGCATAGGGTATTCCCACGCACACAGGGAACAGCCCCATCCCCGATCTTGTTCCGCGATCCAGATAATCCATCGTGCCATCGAGGTTCTCGCGAACAGCTGCTAGCCCGGGTTCCCAATGAAATTTGTCAGTTAGCGTCCCGCTCGCGAAAGCCGGGCTGTGATGGGCGGAAGCCAGGACTCTCTTCCAGATCAAAGTGTATCGGATGATGATGGCTCTGGCGAGTTACCCGAGGTGCGCCCGGAGCCTGTCTTAATGGCCAGAGCTGCTCGGCGCAGATTCTGGCAGCATTCGGGTCTTTTTGCCTGAGATCACCCCTCGAACCGGTAGCCGAGTCCGGGCACAGTGAGGATCAGTTCAGGGTTTTTGGGGTCCTTTTCTAACTTCTGGCGCAGGCCGGCCACGTGCACATCGACGGTGCGGGTATAGGTTCCTGCATCGTAGCCCCATACCTCCCGCAGGATGTCGTCACGAGAAAGAGTCGCCCCCGCGTGTTCGGCAAAATAGCGCAGGAGCTGAAACTCGCGGGCCGACAGATAAACCGGCTTACCCTCCCGCGTAACCTTGGTCCCACGCACGTCGATTCGAACGGGTCCAAACTGGAAAAGGCCCTGGCCGGCTCGGGCGGGCAAACGGCGCAACAGCGCTTCGATACGGGCCATGAGCTCAAGAGTGTCGAAAGGCTTGGTGACGTAGTCGTCGGCACCGAGTTTGAGGCCGACCACCTTGTCGACTGTCTGGCCGCGCGCCGTGAGCAGGAGAATGGGCGTGGCCAAGCCCGCTTGCCGGATGTCGCGGCAGAGATCGAAGCCGTTGCGCAACGGCAGCATGACATCCAGGATGATCAAATCAAAAGGTAAACGTGTTGCCTTGTCGAATCCTTGTTCACCATCGCCGGCAAAGTCGACCACGTAGCCTTCGCTGCGCAGGCGGTCCGTCAACGTCATCCGCAAGGCTTCTTCGTCTTCTACGAGCAAAATATTCTCATTCATGATTTTTCGAGTGGATCCAGCCCGGGAGCAGCAGCCGCCATCTCGAACTGAGCTTTCTCAGTTACGGGAAGATGGAGAGTGAAAACGCTGCCAACGCCCAGTTCACTTTCGACCGAGAGTGTTCCTCCCATGGCTTCGGCAATGTTTTTGGCCAGAGGCAATCCCAAACCGGTCCCGTGAATCTGCGAAGCGCTAACTGCCGGACTGCGGTAAAACGGCTCGAAAACGTGAGGCAATTCTGAGCTGGCGATGCCAATCCCGCGATCCTGAACGCTGATGCGAATTTCTTTTCGACTTCGGCCATGCGCATAGTCCAGTGCGGCGCGAACCGAGATCCAACGGCTCTCCCCGCTGTACTTTACCGCATTCACAATCAGGTTCTGCAAGCATTGGGAAAGAGCCGCTGCATCCGCCATGACGTAAGGCAATTCTGGGTCGACGTGGCACTCGATTACGAAGCCGGAGGCGCGCGCCAGTTCCGAAGTGTTTTCCATTACCGATTCCACGATCTGCTGAACTTTTACGGGGCGCCGATAATAGCGGATCTCCCTTTCCTTGGTGGAGGCGAAAAGCAGAATCTCGTTGACCAGCTCGGTAATCTGCCGGGTTTGGTTCCTGATCACCACGCCATACCTTGTCAGTTGTTCCTTCCCCTCCACCACCCCATCCGCAATATTATCGGCAGCCGAACCGATTACCGCCAAGGGCGTGCGTAATTCGTGGGACACGGAAGCCACAAAATCCATCTGCAACTTGGCGAGTTGCACTTCGCTCATCATTTTGCTTCGTTGAATGGCCCAGATCGAGGCGCTGGCAAAAAGCAAAGTGAAGCCGAGAACCGCAATGAGCCTGGCCACGGACCGGTGGGAAGACCCGGCTACGATCGCGAGCCGCTGGGAAGCTTGCTCGTCGTAGAGCCGTTTGACCTCCTCGAGGTCCTGACGGACGCGTTCGAACGAAGGAACGCCTCCGGTCAGATCGAATTGCACCGCCTCTCGCGTGCTGCCTTCGAGAATGGAGGCCAAGACCTCATCCCGGACCCGGAGATATGCGGACCAGTCGAGCTGGAGACGCCGGCCAATCTCTACTTCTCGCGGAATTCGTGCCTGTTCCAGATACTCCCGAATGCCATCGGTGACACGGCCATCGGCCTCGCGGGACTGGTCGGCATATTCGACCTGGAGATTGCTGTCGTTGGTTGTCAACGCATAGAGGGTGCTGCGGCGAGTCTCCTGAGCCTGGTACTGCAGTTCTCCAATCCTGCGCAGCCCGAGCACCGACCCCACATACATTCTCTGCGCTTCGACGTTGGCGGTACGTAGATCGCGTATCACGAAAATGCCTACCCCCACTTCGACACTGAAGACCAATAACAGCAGCAGCGTGTAACTGTTACGCGAAACCAGGTTCGACAGGACGCGGGTAAACGGCACCGCCTCGTTCCTGGTTCGATCTGCCGCGTCGCTGGGTTTCTCGCTCATAACTATTTTGCCAGGCGGGCCTGCATCGGGATCTTGTAGTCCTTATCGCCAGGCAGAAGCCCGTCGATTCGCAGCACCTTGACCGAGTCATCCACGTCGGCGGTGCGCACGTAGCCGATCGCTCCCGGAACATTAAACACGAACTTGCGCACCCCGACGGGCGTCGACAGGGTTTTGGGCGAAGCAAAAACCTCGCCGGTAAACAGGCCGTGCAGAAAATGATTGTTATAGTCCTTCTCGTTCATGCGACACACCTCGCGGAGGATCGCTTCCCGTTCCGGTTCCCCCGGCGGCATGATCACCAGGGTAATACGACGCCCGTTGGGCCAGTGGCTGCGCTCACCCAGGAAGATCCGACGCAACTCCGTCAAAGAGAGGTTTTCCACCGGATTCGACTGGTTCACGATGATGGCCAGACTCTGCCCGGAGGTGGTCTGCGCATATCCAGCTCCTCGAAAGCTCCAGCCCGGCGCTGGTTTCAACCACACTACCGCCGCCACCAGCATGAGCACAACCCCGGTCACGAATTCGATTTTATGACTCACCTAGAAGGTAAACCCGACCTGGAGAGCTAGCCCATTAACCGCTTCTTGCCGGCGCAATAGCGTGTAGTCGTATTGCAGCTTCACGGCAACCGACTCGCTTGCGTCATACCGCAGTCCCACCGAAGGACCGTGGCGCAGGCCGATGTCGGGGAAAACCGGCTCTCGATTGGACTCGTTCATGTATTGATAGCGGAAGTAAGGCCGGTAGGAACCGAACTGTTTGGAGAGCTGGGTATAGAATCCCGGCGTCTCGAAGACATGCGACAGCCCAAACGGCGCGTGCCGGATGACCAGCGCCTCGTTCAGCCACTCGAATTTCGGACGCACGAACACGGCATGAGCAGCCAGGATCGTTTCACCAATTCTTGGCAAATTGGCGGGGCTCAGCACATCGCGATAGACCGAGAAGCCGGCTTGCAGCCCGCGAACCGACTCGGGGCGCGCGAAAAACGCAAGGTTGAACGCTTTGTGGTTGTTCTCATCTACAAGGTTTTGCACCGGTTCGTTGGCCGGAGAACGCGAGGTGCGTCCATTGCCGACTTCGGCCACGTAGTGCAAGCCTAGACGCCCGGATGGTATCAGGCCGGAGGCGGAGACTCCGACGTTGTGGATGGGCAACGGTCCTCCCTTGTCTTCGAAGTCAAAAAGGAAGGGCCGGCCGGTGGTCGTCTGGAACCAGGTGCTGTGGTGATAGGCGGTGTTGTAGTAGCCGATCGCGGTATGGTATCGGCCTACGGCGAGATTGAAATAGTCGCTGGGCGAATATTCGAGGAGCATGCGCTCCACATCCACACCGACCGCATTGTCTGGTCCTGCCTCAAACACAATTTCCGTCAGGAACTTGAACTTCTCGGAAACGTCGGAGGTAACAAACAAGTTCAGCTGTCCCAGGCTGAAAGAGGTGGTGTCACCTTTGTGGTTATCGCCATGCAAAGTGATGTCCCCGAAGCCGCGCATGCGCAGCAGCGTCTTGCTGAGATCCATTCTTTCCGGCTCGGAAGGCTGCTCCGCCTGGGTCTCGGTTTCAGGCTCAGCAGGGGTACTGGCTTGCTGAGTCACCAGGGTCGGCGCGACCGCCGGTCGACCTTGCCTGGCGGCCTCCAATTGAGTGACCCTGGCCTCCAGTTGCTCAACTCGCTCGAGCAACATGCGTATGGTTTGCTTATCTTGGTCCGCCGGATCTGGTGCTTGCTGCGCCCGGACAACCCGGGTGCTAAGCAGAACTCCGAGCAGCATGGGAAGCACCTTAAAGATCCGGCCCGTGACCTTCAGCGTCGTCCTGGTGAGCGGGACAATCGAGGATTTCATGGCTGGCTCCTAACCAATCCGGCAGTGGCAAGGATCAGTTCTTGGCTTCGGGAGACAGCCCGAATCATCACGCCCGCGGCTGAGCCCGTGGCGTAGAACTTACCCTTGCGACTCGCGCCTTTTGTGCTACCGGTCAAGACAATAAAAACTCATCTTTGAGCGCCAAGACGGAGGTTCAGGAAATGTGCTTGGCTCTGGGGGGTTAACTGACTGTAAAACTACCGTATCTGAGGAGTCTCTTCAACCGAAAAGCGGTCACAGGTAGCCGGTGAAGCAAGCTCAGGTCGCTTCGATTGTCGAGTTTCGTCGCGCTAAAATCACTCTATGCGGATCACCAGCCGGCGCCGAGCGATTGTTTTCTTCCTGTCGCTTGGAGTGTGCCTGGCGGCGGTGGCCGTGGCGGTTGGCTTCGGCTGGATCATCCTGAACTGGCGGGCGGGACTGAAGGTCTTCCTGGGTGTCATTTTCTTCGGCGCTATTACCGCCGGCCTCATTCTGAACACTATCTTTTTGGTGCGCGAAATTCGCCGCAACGAACAGCACGACAGCTTTATCAACGCCGTTACGCACGAGCTGAAAACGCCCATCGCTTCGATCCGTCTCTATCTGGAAACTCTCGCGCGGCGCGAGGTGGATGAAAATCAGCGCCGCGATTTCTACCGGCTTATGCTGCTCGATAGCGACCGGCTGCTGGGTACGGTCGAACAGGTGCTTAAAGCGGGTAGAGCCGGGCACAAGCGCGCGGGAAGAGAATTTACCCAGGTGGATTTCGGCAGCTTGGTTAAGGAGTGCATCGACCTCGCGAGCACGCGACATCACTTGCAACCCGGCGCTCTTTACCTGGATGGTTTCCTAAGCCAGGGCAACGCCAGCGTGACCGGCGATCCAGAGGAATTACGCACGGCCGTTTCCAACCTTCTCGATAACGCCGTCAAGTATTCGGGAAACCAAGTCGATGTGGCTGTGCAACTGGAAACACCCGATGCCCGCCACGTTGTTCTGCGCGTGCGGGATCACGGGGTCGGCATTCCACGCCACGAGCTGAAACGAATTTTCCGGCGCTTCTATCGCGTGCCCAACCGCTCCGTCAGCCAGGTGAAAGGCACCGGACTGGGCCTGTTCATCGTACGCTCCATTGCCCGCAAGCACGGAGGCAAGGTGTCGGCCGAAAGCGAAGGAGAAGGGTTGGGCACGACGGTTACCCTCGAACTGCCCAGGAGCGCCTCATGAGCCGAGTCCTGATCGTGGAAGATGAAGCGCACCTCGCCCGCGGACTCCAGTTCAACTTGGAGGCGGAAGGCCACTCCGTGCGGGTCGCGGGCGACGGCGAGACTGCTCTCGATTGGCTTCTGAAGGGCAAAGAAGACTTTGACGCGGTTGTGCTGGATGTGATGCTGCCGGGCATGGACGGTTTTCGAGTTGCTTCCGAGCTGCGAGCCGCCAGAAATTACATCCCCTTGCTCATGCTGACGGCTCGTGGTAGGCCCGAGGACGTGCTCAAGGGGTTTGCCTCCGGAGCCGACGATTACCTGCCTAAGCCCTTTGAGTTGGCCATCCTGCTGGCCCGCCTGCAAGGCTTGCTGCGCAGGAGCGGCTGGATGCGGGCAAGCCGGGAAGCCGCTTCGGCGGGCGTCCCACCCTCTCCGGAAGGCGCGGCGGATGAGGTGGTCACCTTCAGCGGCAGAACGATCGATTTCAGCACCCTGGAACTTCGGGTCAACGGCAACACCATTCGTCTGACCCTGATGGAGGCAGAATTACTGCGACACCTGATCCGCAACAGCGGTAAGGTGGTCTCCCGCAAGTCAATTCTGGAACAAGTCTGGGGGCTGAAGGAAGACACAGACACGCGCGCGATCGACAATTTTATAGTTCGGCTGCGGCGTTATATCGAGGACGATCCCGCGCGGCCCCGGCATCTGGTCACGGTTCGAGGCGTCGGCTACCGATTCCTGGCCGAGCCAGATAGTGTGCGCTCCTAGAGATGCCCGAACGAGTTGCTGGACCCGGATCAGCTTGCCGGCAGCGGCGGACCGAACTTGACGGCAAGCACGATCAGCCGAACCGCTGTCGTGGTGACCGCGAAGATAGCTGTCAAGAACGGGCTGGACAGCTGCACCGGCGTCTCTGTTTTCTGCCAAGCTAAGGATCACTCCTCTCATTCACGTCTTAAGGACGAGTGGCGAAATTTCGTATCTGCTTTCCCGCTGCCGCCCGGCGAAGAAGCAGTGTTCTCGATTGTTCCTGTCGTCAGCGACCTGTTCCTGATTACTCACAAGTACACTCTCATGGTTGCCCTATCCGTCTGAAGCGCAGCGATTTGGGTCACAAGAACGCACGGCGACGTGGGAGGACATCGGGGAAGGGACTGGTCACCACCAGCGAAAGCCTCGACAATGGTGCCAGGCATGTTTGAGGAGAACGCTTGATGAGACGCTGCACGCTGCTGGTTGTTTTTCTTGCGCTGATTTCACTGCCTGCGCTTGCACAAAAAGCGGAAGTTTTTGGTGGTTACCAGTACACGCACTTCGATGGCGGCCCGAATGCCAATGGCTGGAATGGTTCGGCGACTTACAACATAACTTCGTTCCTGGGAGCAACGGCGGACGCAAGTGGCGCCTACGGTTCTGGCCTGAGGGTCCACACCTACACCTTCGGTCCAACCATTTCAGCGGGCAAGGGATCGATCAGTCCTTTTGTGCACGCCCTGTTCGGAGGGTTTTACACAACAGTGAGCGGAAGTTCGGGAAGCACGAACGGACTTGCGATGTTCTTGGGCGGCGGAATCGATGCCGGCATGAAGTATGGGCTGGTGTTCCGCGTCGTGCAGGCGGATTGGGAAATTTTGCGCTTCTCGGGTGTAACGGACAGGAAGAACGCCCGCGTTTCCGCCGGAATCGTGCTGCGGTTCTAACCAGGAGGGAAAAGAGGAAAAAGGGCGGTAGTGGTGCCGTTGGGTTTCCACAGGCTATACGCCCGCTGCGCAAGATGCGTTAGACTCTTTGATATGCCAAAGCGTAATCTTCGGATCGTGAAACGAGTTAGGAACGTTCCGGTGCTCGGAATCTGTGAAGGCTGTAACGCGCAGTTCCGGGGAGACCCCAAGATGGGGAATGCCCAATCCGCCATCCAAGAACAGTTCAACTCCCATAAGTGCAAGCTGATCGATAGCAGCCAAAACGCCCTGCGAATCGTGCGAGAGTCCACAGAAGGTAAGTAGCTGCTTCACTATTCCTCGCTTTTCAGTATCTTCTCTTGCATCGCCAAGAAATGTTCGTATTTCAGCAGGACAGCCAGCGGCTTATCGTTGTCCT
>QIAU01000099.1 GCA_003225055.1 Acidobacteriota bacterium | reverse complement strand
TTCGCTGATGTGGCTAGGGCGCCGAACCAAGACGGCAATTACTAACCCGGCAACTGTCGATAGGCAAACACTGCACTCCGATGAACGCGCACAGTACGCGCGGCCTTGACTCGCCTCCCTCTTCGCTCCCTCATCGGAGACGAGGTGCGGCCCGTGGCCGTGATTCGTCCTGCCGAACCCCATGTCCGGTTGCTTTCCGAATCCATCGCGCTGGCCAAAGCTCACGCCAAAAAACTGGGCTACGAACCGACGCTCGACCCGGACTTCGCCGCCGACCTGGAAGAGATCATCAAGAGCCGTAAGCCCCGCGAAATCTGAGAATCCGAAACCCTTTATCTGGACCGCCACAGTCGAATCCATCGTGGAAAAGCTATCGCACTGTCGAGAAACCTTGGAACGGATTCGGCCCGGCTGTACCCTACCCCGACGGCGAAAAGCGAAACGTTGAGTTGGCCAGTTATTTATCTGGCGCTACACTAGCTGCTCTTGAATGGATTGCAGATTCGGATGTCAAGTCGCTTGAAATCAGCCTCGTTTCTGGTAGCAACAATCAGATGATGCACCCGCGCAGTGGCGGCGATCATGGCATCTTCGAACAGTTCATCCGGCTTTCGATCGATTATGCGTCCCCACTCTCGAAAACACAGCGTATCCATCGGCAGTATTTGATACGAGGCTGCCAGCTGATCGGCCCAGGACTCTATTCCTGCGGCCTTCAAGGGATCTTGACGCCGGGTCCGCTCAATTCCCGCTTGCAGTTCGCCCATTGTGACGGCCGACAAGAATAATTGCTCCTCTTGCTGGTCGTTGATCCAAGCAACAACTCCGCCGTGCGGGCGCGGCTTTCGCAATTCAGAGATGACATTTGTATCCAACAGGTACCGGTTCATTTCAATTCCACTACCTTCCGTCGGCGAAGCTTGTGGCGTTCCGGTATCACGTTCTCGAAGCGAGCGCCGGGAGTCAACAGCAGGGCCTTCAGGCTGGGACGTGCTGCCCTCTGTAGACGATTCCATTCCTCAATGGGTACAAGAACAGCAGTTTCGACTCCACGACGGGTGACTACCTGTGGACCCTTCTTAATCGTCGCGTCTAGGAATTCGCTGAACCGCGCTTTCGCATCTTGAACTTGCCAGGAACCCATAAAGCCCCTCCCTACTTACAAAAAATATTATATGACTAGTCATATGACTAGTCAATTAAAGGTTCGCACGGCCAGGAGTTCCGCTTCTAGCCGGAAGCGAGCATCGGGGCCCGGTTGATTCAGCTCGCGAAGCCGACTCCTGCAGGTGGTTGTGCACCCGGGTGCACAAACTTGGGCCTCGCTTCCCTTCTGCCGTCCGAGACAAATGCCGACGATGATGGCCGCATTGGTTGCGGCGAAGACCGGGGCAAAGGCCGAATACCGACCGCTTGGGAGCAGAGGAAGGAAGCCGAGCGCGACACGCGGTTCGTCCCCCCACAGGCCAGGAAGGAACTGAAGGAAATTGGGTGGACCAAAGGGAGAGAGCGGCGAAGCTGGCGCGGGCGGGGGGTCAGCGGTTCGATTGTGCAACCTGGTTGCACAAAGCCCGCTCACTGCCGAAGGAAGAGTTCAGGCGAGAGGTGGAGAAAGAACTAACGGGGAGGGAAACCGAGCCGCACGAGATCATCTACTTCAATGTGTACAAGAGCCAGATTCCGGTGGTGCGAGCAGGCACTCGAGACCGCGGCTCTGATGCTTGGGAGCGACAAATCGCGCGGGTACTGCCTGGAGATGATCTGCGCAGACTTTCTAGCTGGGGCGAACCTGGATACCGGGAATCCGGACATTGACCGGAGCTGGAATGTCCTCACCGCGCCCGAGTTGCTGCAGTCTTTCGAGTTGGTTCATGGCTTAGAACATAACTAGGTCCACGGGCTCACAATGGTTCTCACGGCGGCCTCGAAATCAGAAGCATTCCGCGTGACAAGAGTTAGTGCGTGGACTTCTGCGGTGGCAGCAATGAATGCATCCCGCGGTTCTATCGGGCGACCCAGGGATTCGCTCCGGGCGACAAGCCTCCCACAGGTGTAGGCTATTGCAAGGTCCACCGGCATGATTCTTCCCTCAAAGCGCGCTCTCAAGTCCTTCCGCAACCATCCATCGAGGCGGTCGCGTCGTCTGCCGGTCGCCAAGCGCTCAATACCATAGCGCAATTCAGTAATAGTCACCACACTGATGAAAACGCTGTCCTCGTCTGCCTCCGCCAACCAGGCGAGCAAGCCCGCATTGGGCCGCGCTTTCATTGGTTCCGATAGTACATTTGTATCTAGCAGAAAATTCATAGTTCTATCTTATGGAGGCGCACTGGGAGGCGCCTGAGCTTCAGCCCGGAACCGCGCAGCGGTGATGTGGTGAGAAACTCTGCCAAATTGCCTTTCCGCCTGGCTTTCCGTTCCCACTCCTTTGCGGCAACAATCACCGCCGTCGTGCGGCCGTGTTTGGTGATTTTCTGGGGTCCCTCGGATTGTGCTTTATCTATCAACTCACTGAGTTTCGCCTTCGCCTCTGCCACGGTCCATGCATGCGTGCTCATAGCCCACCGCCCCCAATTAAATCGTTATGGTCATAATAGTCATTTTTAGGTCTGGCTGCCAGAAGGCTTGCTCTCCTGGTTCTCCTGAGCACGGTCATCGTTCTGACAGGCCTACTCTAAGGACTAGAACGTAGTCTGTAGGGTTCCAGTACAGCTGGTCGAAGTCAATGTACAGTATGAAGCGGTCCATCTGAAGTGAAGATCCTTTCATGCGCACGACAATTACTGACGAGCAGCGCCAAGAGTTCGCACAGCTGGTGGCGCTGGTGGAGAACACGATTCGTCAGATCTGGTCAGGCCATTTTCTCCCACACAGCGGTATTCGTTTCCCCCAGAACCCTTGTACCAGCTGTTCCTACGTAGGCCTGTGTTTCGGTTCTAAGTTCCGGAAATTCTGACCCTCCTGATTCCGGAAATTCTGAGCCATCCAGTAACCGTCGTAAAAGGTAGAACTCTTCCTGTGCCTCTCCCGGTCTGTAAGCCGGGGCAGGCGGAGGAAGGGGGATGCTTGGTATGTTAAGGCGACATGAAGTCGAGATTTTGTTGAGGGCTGGTCGCGCAAAGACGGAAGTGGCCCGGTTGACAGGAGTTTCCTTATGTTCCGTAAAGCGCATTGCGCAGGAGAGTCTGGTGGTGCATGTCGATGACGCCGCAGAGCGAGCTAAACGACAGATTGGTCGGCCCAGCACGGTGGCGAATTTCCAGAAACAGGTAGCCGAAATTCTGCAGCAAACGCCAGATCTGGCTTCGCTGGAGATCCTACGACGGGTGCGAGAGACCGGCTATCAGGGAGGCAAGACGGCGCTCTACGCGCTGGTCGCCTCCCTTCGTCCGAAGTCGGCCAAGCCGCTGGTTCGTTTTGAAGGACTCCCGGGAGAGTTCAGTCAGCACGATTTTGGGCAAGTGGAGGTGGAGTTCCTTAATGGTGCCCGCCAGCGCATCCACTTCTTCGCCTCGCGTCTGAAGTACTCGCGCCTAGTGCGCATCAGTTTGGTCAAGGATGAGACGGTGGAGAGTTTGGTGCGAACCTTGGCCGAGCATTTGGCCAGTTGGGGCGGGCGGCCACTGCTGTGTGTATTTGATCGACCCAAGACCATTGCTCTGAAGCGCAGCGACCCGCTCATAGAAACCACGAGTGTGCCAAGAATCGGTAAACCCGAACCGCTGGAAATCCAGATGGTGGCAGAATTCGTGGCAAACCGTGCTCAAGAATGTACCGAAAGACGTGACCTCTTTGCGCACCGCTGTCCGCATCCACACTCGGATCAACATGCTCTCGGGAGCGTAATCCCCGAAAAGTTCGCTCGTCCAATGTTCGCGAATACGTAACGGTCTTGCCACGAGCACGCGAATGCTGCAATCAGGGACGTTATAGAAGCGCGAGGACGCCGCCAGAAATTCAGTGCAGGCATGGCGGACATCTGTATTCTGCTCAGCTTTCATCGCAGACTCGATGGATTTTGCAATCGCGGGCAGGTGTGCATCTTGCGGCAGGTCGAGAGTCTTGAAGCCGTCGCTTTCTCGAGAAAATCTGCGCGTTTAGAGTTTCGCGGTGGGGCGTCCGCGAACATCAGCTCGTCATATGCGTGTTGTTGCTAAACTGGCTCGACTACGTTGGCTCGAAACAGGAGGCGTACCGATGATCAAGGTTAGCGTGTTATACGCAAACGGCAAAGATACAAAATTCGACATGGAATATTATTGCAACCGCCACATCCCGATGGTGTGGCAACTGCTCGGATCGGCCCTGAAGGGAGCCTCTGTCGATCAAGGAGTTTCCGGCGAGGAGCCCGGTTCCCCCGCTCCCTACGTCGCGATGGGGCATCTTCTGTTTGATTCAGTCAAAGCTTTTCAAACAAGCTTCGGGCAGCACGCGCAGGCAATCGTTGCCGACATCCCCAAGTACACGAACTCGGAGCCGACGATTCAAATCAGCGAGGTCAAGCTGTAGTGAACTGGTTCACCGTTCCGCCATGGCAACCATCTTGAGTCTCAAGAAGCTGCTCCTTCTTATTTCTAACCGCAAGCGGTTGCGTCGTGGCCCAGACCTCTTCGGAATGGAGTAAGCCCGGAATGAAAGAGATTCAGGTTCCGTTTGCTTCGTTGAAGCCATCAGCGGCGATCAAGATCGGTGGACCCGCTGATTGGTTTCTCGTCACTGAAAACGCAGTTTGGGTTGCAGGCACAAAGCCCTACTCGGTACAGCGCACCCAATAACCAACAGAGTTCTCGCCAAAGTAGGCCTGTCGGGAGAAGCGTGTTCAGGTCTCGCATTCGGATTCGGCAGTATGTGGGTTCCAATTTAAAGAGTTGTGGGCAAAAGAGGTACCCCAAGGCCAAGGAACTGTGTTAATCCTGGCCGACTCGGGCGGTAGCAACAGCGCTCGGGCCCGCGGCTGGAAATACCATTTACAACATCACCTGGTAAACCCCTACCGATTGCAGGTCACCGTCTGTCACTATCCTCCGGGAGCTTCGAAATGGAATCCCATCGAACATCGCGTGTTTTCGCAGATCAGCAACAATTGGGCGGGTCGCCCTCTCGAGAGCTATGAGACCGCACTCAAGTACATTCGCACCACCGGCACCGCAACTGGACTCGCAGTGTGTGCTCGTATGCTGCCCAAGAAAATATGAAAAAGGCGAATCGTTCTCCGCTCAGCAAATGCAGCAACTAACGCTTACCAAGCACACCACACTACCGGTGGAATTACGCCTTGAGACCAGCAAATATGTGAAACTATTTTTGCACAAGCCCTTAGCACGCAAGTGCTATTCACAACTTGCGGAAGCAGCCTTAATCTATTGCTGAGCAGTTTTCGGGGGAGGGCTGTTCGACGAGCGTCCCGTGACCCAAATGGGTCTGGGGCGCTTTCGTTTTTTCCATCTGGGCTGAAAACCCGGGCATCCTCTTTTAATTATGGTGAGAGGGCAGTCGCTTAACGGCTCAAATCCGGCTACGGCTATCGATTACCCTAGTTTTTTCAGGCGGCGTCCCGACTCGTCGGGATTGCGTCAAGTGGGCAAATGCTGTGACGCCAGTTTCGTTCGCCCTGATCCAACGCCTCAATCAATTCTTGAACCAGCGAACTCAGCTTCGTGGAATCACTCTCATTTGTCACCGCAATACAAAGTTCGCGCCAGTCCTTTTGCCTCCCGTTAGCCATATTCACCTCCGATATTCCGGTTGCGAATGCCGCCATCGTATAAAGCATATCTGGTACCGCAAACGTTAAGTGGTTTGTTTGCCTACGGGCCACCACACCGTGCGTGTAATTTTCATCACTTGACTTGGCAATTTTGCGCTACAGGATTCCCTGTACTGCCCCCATCTGGGAAACATCGCGTCTCGGCGACGAATAGCCCCTCCTTTTTCATCATCGGTGCTTACCCGCTCACTCGGATTTCGCGAAGACTGCAAGATAGAGGAATTGCACGAGGGCCAGGGCAAGCCGACCAACTGTTCCCGTTTCTGGAACATGGACTTCTCCTTGCAGAAGGAGACGAAGATCACCGAACGCACCGTGATCCAGCTCAGCGCGGATGCGTTTAACCTTCTCAACCACACCAACTTTGCCCGACCAATCGGAAGGTTCGATTCGAGCCTCTTCGGCCGTGTAACCGCCATTACCGGAAATCCGCGGTTGCTGCAGTTGGGCGCAAGGTTCATCTTCTAAGAATAGCTTCGTTGCGAGACTCGGGCACCCTGTTGCGTGCCCTATTTTGTGTTGCGTGCTCCGTGCACGGCGCGCAGACACCGATCATCGCTCATGTAAGAGTGTGGAACCAGATTGCGGGGACCGCCAAAGTTCGCGGGAGTTGCACAAGACACACCGAAGTGTGGGTTGGGGTTGGAAATGATCACTGGAAGCAACGCTTATCTGCGCTTCCTTGCCGTTTTAAAGGCGCTCCTTCGATCTCGAGCACCGTGAAAAATGTGGAGTATATCTGTGCCGTGGCGCGTCTTGCGATAGTAGATTAGGTACTTCCCTGCGGGGAAGCACTTCACACCGGCAGCGATGTCGCGTGCAGGCTTACCCGCATCTGGATGCTCTCCGAGCAGCCAGAAACGCTCGGTGATCCTGTCAACTACTCGGTCCCCAGTCTCCAGACCCGCCCGGTTGCCCCAATACGCAAAGATCTCATCCAGATCCCGCTCGGCACCCTCTGAGACACGGTAGCGCATTACTTGCCAGAGGTTTCCCGGGCAAGGAGCTTACGCCCCCTCGCCTTCGCTCCATCTGCAAGCTTCTTTAACCCTTCGCGCCCTTCATACTCGACGAATTTACCCCCCTCGATGCCTTCGATGCTGGCGCGCACGCGCCGGCGGATGCCGTCAAGCTGCTCCTCAGTAAGGTCAGTCAGAATGTCCTCTGCGGTGGGCTTTGCCAGTCGCAAAGCGCGCTCGTCCTCGTCTTCCATGCGCCGCAACGCTTCGCGGACGACTTCACTCGCATTGTTGTAGCGGCCACTTTTCACCTTCCTGCGAACGTAGCCAGCAAGCTGATCGGTAATCGAGACGTTCATTTGATCCATGGATAGCCTTCTCGCTCTCAATCATTCTCATTCCAAAGTTATCCACAAAATCCATTGATGTCAATCTTTGACATGCTCAACTTACCACCAAAACGTCGCGCCGGAAAAGCCAGGAAGACAAGCGATGACAACACGCGCGCGCAGGGCAAATTCCTCGTGGCCCTGGGATGAATGTTAGTGGGATTAAGGAGTACGAGGCGTACCATTGGGCATGAGCAGAATACATCCAGAATGCCCCGGCTCAAACCCTTCTGATCATGTTGCCGATGTCCTCCTTCGACAAGAGCCAAACGAGGAAGAAGACGAAGAGGAAGACGAAGACGACGGCAAAGCGGATGAAGATGATGACGACACAACCGACGACGGCTACTCGGAGTGAGCGTGCCCTCATTTGTCGGCGGGTTGAAGGATGAAGCGCGAACATTTCATCAAGGTTGTTGAGGATTCGCTAGATTCGCTGCCGGAAGAATTTCGCAGCCGTATAAAGAACGTCGCGATTCTTGTAGAGGATTTCCCGCCGAGCCAGTCACCACCCCAACCGGGGCAGCAACGGCGATTGCTTCTCGGCATCTTTCACGGCGTGCCAGCCACCAAGAAGAGCGTCTTTGACTTACCGACTGGTCCAGCCCACATCGTGCTTTACCAAAAGAACATCGAAGCGGTCTGTTCGAGCGAGGCAGAAGTCCGCCACCAAATCCGCCAGACGCTTGTGCACGAACTAGGGCACTATTTCGGCATGACTGAGGAACAGCTTAGGGACGTTTAGGCTTTTGCTGGTTCGATTGCAGTTTGCGAAAGGAGAGCTTATGGAGCCGAACGTGCTTTCGCGACTGAAGAAGGTAGCGGGCAAGCAGACCACGACCCTGACCCATTATGGGCGCAAGACCGGGAAGCCCCACGATGTCACGATCTGGTTCGTTCTGGATGACGACAAGCTCTACATCGGCACCGCAAACGTCAATCGCCAGTGGGTGCGCAACGTGAAGAAGACGCCGCAAATCAAGCTATCCATGGGTGGCGAGACCTTCAGCGGCACCTCTCGTTTCCTCACCGACCGCACTGAGCACGAACGCGCCATGAGTGCCATTCGGCGGAAGTACTGGATGTTTCGGCCAATCATTGCGGTGGGGCGGTTCCTCAGTGCTATAGGAGTAATGCGCGACAATGCAGGATCGTTCGAGGTGACATTGGCAGACTAGATGCAACCAGCCAAAAAAGCTGGACGGAGGAAAGCACGGGCGGATTGCACTCAGACTGCCTTAGAACCTGCACGTTTCTTGTTCTTACTCGCCAACTTCCTTAATTATCCGGCAAGGGTTGCCGACTGCTACTCGGTTTGCTGGAATGTCTCGCACCACCACGCTCCCCGCTCCGATCACGCTGTTGTTGCCAATGGTCACACCGGGACAAATGACGCAACGGCCCCCAAGCCAGACATTGTGCCCGATGTTTACGGGTTTCGCCGCCTCCAGCCCGCTGCGTCGAATCTCTGGGTCGACCGGATGGAGGGCTGTGTAGATGTGAACGCCCGGCCCAATCTGAGCGTCGTCCCCGATGGTGATGACATTACAGTCAAGGACCACACAGCCGTAGTTCACGAAGCCGTTGCGACCGATACGAATGTGTAGTCCATAGTCGCAACTGAACGGTGACTTGATCTGAGTACCAATTCCGATCTGCCCGAGCATGCCCCGCAATACCTCGAACCGCTGCTGTGCATCTTCGTTTGGGATGGCGTTCAACCGCCGCAAATGCTGCTGGGTTGCTGCCATCTCGGCTTGAAGCTCGGGGTCTGTTGAGCGGTAGAGCTCCCCCGCCAGCATCTTCTCTTTTTCGCTAAGGTTCATGTTGGGAATCACGAATTGACACGAGTATCAACACATCTCGCCGCTTGCATGGGACGAGTTGGTGGGCACAACCGAATTCTGAGCGGGTATTCCAAGCCGGAATCAAGATTTCTGGATCACGTCGTTCTTCTGGCACCTGCCTCGGCCCGTTGCTTCATACCCCAGCAACATCTTGCGCATCATGACGAAGTGGCCGGGGTCGAACAAGAGATCAAAAAGGCGACATCAGGTCATAGTGCATGTGCACCCGTGTGACTAGGCGGGTGCGCCTCTCGTCCAGCTTATAGAGACGCCACGCCCAAGTAGTATTCTTACCCTCCCAGAGCATCGACCGATTAGGGTCGATGGCCTTCACCCTCAAGCCTTGTTTTCCAGCAGTGTTGCACCCGTTTCTTCGAAGGAGTCGTGCCCAAGTAGGCCCTGGTGCTGCCGGTTCTGAAATTGAGCTGGAGCATCGACCAGCCGCAGGTAGCCTTCGTGTACGACCGCAGTACCTTGCAGCGTATGATCCGGACGCTCCCGCTGCCGGTAGTGGTGTGCCACCCGACGCAACTCGTTGTAGACCAGTGGCAGGAGTGCATCAAGCGCGGCCTGGTCGCCGTCGCTCCACTTCCGCAGCAGCTCGGTGACTTGGTTGGACGCGGCGCGTGGCAAGTGCGGCTCTCCCATCGGCCGACAAGGGCTCAGCGGCAGAATTTTCGGACGAAAATACCCCCATTCCTCGCGAAATCAACTTGATGAAAACAAGGGAATTACAGACTTAGGCCTTCGCCAAGAAATATTTCCTTGTTCCATCAGGGAGTTTGTCGCTGGTTTGCGCTTTTCTCCAGAAGCGGAGAACCGCGATTCCTGCTTCGTGTCGTCCAGGGAGGGGCAAACGACGGGCGTTGTCATGACACGTTTCATGGTGGTTACCTCATGGGCAGCTGGGGGACATCTTGGAACTAACTTGACCAATTCTCAACGCGATCTGATGCAGACTTCTTGAAGTCGCGCTATCATAGGTATTACGTGATTCGATGAGGTAATACTATGCCACTCGAGAGCACCATGACCAGCAAGGGCCAAGTGACGGTACCGGTCGAAATCCGGCGAAGGCTCGGATTGAGACAGGGGGACCGGGTGGAATTCTCTGAAAAGGGCGATGATACCGTGATACGGCGCGCTCCCGATTCCAAGAATCCCTTTGAGCGTTATAAGGGGGCGTTAAAAGGAGTAAAGGGGAATCGGCGCGCAATCAACCGCTGGCTTACGGGTTTGCGAGACGATGAGGAGAATGGCCGTTGAGAGTGGCCATCGACTCCAACGTGATTTCAGGCGTCTGGTCGGCAGAACCCATTGCATCTCTCGCTGTTTCTCAATTGGACGCGGCCCGTCGGCGCGGCAAGCTCTTAATCTGTGCACCAGTCTATGCTGAACTCCTCGCTTACCCCAAGGCATCCGAGTCATTCTTGGAACAGTTCCTGCGCGAGACCAGCATTGTCGTCGATTTCGAAATCTCGGAAGGGATCTGGCGCGAGGCGGGACGCCGCTTTTCACAATACGCGGCCCGCCGGAGACGCTCCAGTGGTGCTCACCCCAAGCGTCTGCTGGTGGACTTTCTCGTGGGCACTCACGCTCTTCTAGAAGCCGACCGGCTCTTTACTCTGGATCAAGGTCGGTACGCGAAGGACTTTCCGGAGTTACAGCTGTTCTAGACTCGCATGAATATTACGCTCTCCTTGCCGCTTGCTTTTCGTGAGGCGCTCAATCTGGCATGAAAAGTTTTGGGTTCCTGCTCCATCCCAGCTGCCATTCGCGTGATTGATATTCCCGAGCAACTGGCTGCTATGTTGTGTGCGGATGATCGCGATCGCACTCAGGACCGAGGCGCTGAGTACGCCGGCAGTTAATCTCATCAATTGCTGGCGTTCTTGACGCTGTCCTGAAGGAGCACACGAATCTCGCTCTCAAATGCGTCCTTGTCTACCATACCGGCGTGCGCGTCAGCGATCTTACCGTCGCGGTCGATGAGCAGTGTTACGGGTAGCGCGTCGACGGCATAGAGCTTCGCCAAGGCTTCATTGCCAACCACGACCGCGTAGTTCATGCTTTTCTCTTTGAGGAATGGCCTAACCGACTTCCAGCCGTCCTCGTCCATCGCAACGCCAATGACTGAGAGTCCTTTGTCCTTGTATTTATTCTGAAACTCCATGTACCAGGGGATTTCAATCTTGCACCCATGGCACCAAGTCGCCCAGAAATCCAGAAGGACTACCCTGCCTTGGTAGTCCGACAATCTGACAGAGGTTCCTTTGGAGTCGGTAAGCGTAAAGTTTGGGGCGGCCTTCCGCAAATGGTCAGCACCAGGCACTACCGTGGGACAGATGAAGAACGCTGCCACCAGTCCAATTCCCGGCACGATTTTTGTGAATATACGACGTAGCATTTGAAATGACCTCCGCAGTTCCGGGATGTTACCACTTCCTGCAACGGCCTCCGTGAACGGTTGGCGCAAGTACGGGATACAGACGCGTTCTCCTTCAGTGTGCTCCGACGGAAACTGCGCGATATGATGGTGAACGTGCCACGCTTCAGCCGCTGCCGGCTACGAGCCGGGTTAGGCAGCTCCCTCCGGAAGTTTCGCACTGCGAAAGATTTGCGCCCAGAGCGACCGCTCTTGCCTGCTTAGCACCTCTAGTTCCTCGAGCAGCTCACGTGCGAATTCCACATCGCCAAGCCCGCTAGCGGTAATGAGCTTCCGATCGCGAACGGCGGGGGCGTTCACGTATTTGTCCGCATCAGAGTACCCGGAGACGTGCGAACGCAAGTAATCAAGCCCGTTGCTCGTATGCCGCCGGCCTCGCAGGAGCCCAATTCTTGAAATCGCCACTGTCGCCCCGCAAATGGCCGCGATCGGGACGTTGCACGCATCCAACTGCCTGAGTAGCCGCTCAAGTTCAGATTCGACAGGCGCATTCTCCCATCTGTCGCCGCCCGGCAGAATAAATACGGCTACATCCGAGGGGTCGACCTCGGAAACGGTTTTCGAGGGCAAAACGGTGATACCTCCCATAGAGCGGACCGCCGCCGAAGTCAGTCCCACAGACTCGACCCGGTAGTGGCCATGCCGTCGCAATTCGGCAACGGCGTGGGCGGGCTCCCAATCCGCGAACCCTTCGACAACGAGCAAGTAAACGGCCTTCTCTGGCATGTTGCCTATCTCACTCCTTGTGGCCTCAACCTGTGAGCAGGATACACCGATGAAAACATGTGTTGAACGAAGCCGCTTCGTTCAACGCCTGATAACAGAAGTTATCCCTCCGACACCCTGGAGATGCCGTCCAGAATCAAGTAAAGCAAGGGTGTGCTTTAAGAAAACTGCCGCAGTACTCTATCGAGAAATTTGTTCCCAAGTGGCAGGAGATGTTGCGAACTGCAACTCCTGCCATCGCAGTTTCCCCGTCAAGACAACCTCCGCTGACACCCACGCCTCAATCCGGCAAATCGGCAAAAACGATGGCGCAGTAAAGATGAAGCAGCACACAGTACAACGAGAAATCCCTGCGATTTTGAAGCCGGATTTCACCAATTCGAGTATCGTCGTGTGTCGCGAATCCTTGTCCTATGTACGCGGCCGCAAACGGCGCACGCCCCCAACGGAGAGTATGGTCAAAAAACCGAGCAGCAGTGCTAACACAAGAACAGGTCCCTTGATTTGAACGGTGTCTTGGAATCGGGTGCGGAAGGGACGGACGTTTCCATTGATAGGCTTCGCGCATTTTCTTAAACCTCTCCTGCTGCGTCGGGGTCAGAAGAGCAGCGATCTTCGGCTCGAAGGATTTCCGAATCTCCAGTGACTTTTGCCGCTTCTGATCGGGAGCGAGGTGCTCCTCCAGTTGCACCAGGCGTAACCGCTCGCCTTCTTCGCTTACGATCGGCCGCGCACTTTCTCTCTCTGCTCCTGGGACAGGCTGAGCTGTTGCGTGAGCATGCGCAATTCTCCTAGGGCCTCCAGGGTGCGATGCGGTCCATAGCTCTGCTGTGCCGGTGACGGAATCTGCTTCGGGCTCGGGCCTTGTTCCTGACCGAACACCCACCTTGCAGCCAATACTACGAGAACAAACACCAATGAGTGCCAACGACGTTGCATTGGTGGCGCCTTGAACCTTCCTTCTCTTGGCCGGCCCCCCCAGCTTTCCCCGATCCTACCCTGCGCCTCACGCGAATTCCATCCCCCAAGAGTGCAGAGTCGCCTTCCCCTCACGGACTGGTTTCAGTGGGGCGTTCAGGAGGGATGCGAGGTGAACAGCCCGTCCACGAAGCCAATCTGGAAGGTGATGAACAGCCCGAAGGCCACGCTGATCAACCCCCGATGCCACTGTCAGACCGCGGTTGAACCGTGCGAAGCGTATGCCGGTGCAGGCGAAGGGAACCCCCAGGCATCATCGTGATCACCACCATGCCTGCGATTGCGCCCAGCCGAACAGCAGCAGATAGGCAATGGCCCAGCGCGGTTCGCGGATCGTCGTCAATACCAGCAATGCCACTACGCTGCGAGTCAGTTCCCACTGGATGTATGTGGCGGCAAGCACTAACGCGTTGAGCAGGCCGAAGTAGCGAATGCGCAGGAAACTGGCGGCCGAACATGTAGCGGGAAACGGCGTAGAAATTCATCGACCTCGAGCGTCATGGTCCGAGTCTGGTGGCTATGGGCGTAATCTCGCCGGCGGAAGGTGATCTTACGGTTTTTCTGCCGCACCCCCTCTCAAACGCAAGACACCTGTGCTCGATGCCCATTTGACAGACTGGAAGGAAGTCTGTTTGAGGAGTAGCATGTTCGGTATCCGCAGGGCGTGTTCGACCACTTCGAGAAATCATTTTCTTAGGAGGCAAGATGTCGAATTCTCGTTGGCCGATTCTCACAATCCTGGTGTTGTTGGCTGCAAGTCTGACGTTTGCGCAGACTTCACAGGAATCGCAAGCGCCAACACCAGACAAGCATGCTGGAATGCACCAAAATGGAGAGAGCGCGGATCAGCATCTGCAGGTGCTCTCCGAGAAGCTCAACCTTACCGACGACCAGAAAGCAAAACTAAAACCTATCTTGCAGGATCAGCTGCAGCAGATGAAAGCAGTCCGCGAGGACAGTTCTCTTTCCCAGGAGCAAAAGCGGGCTAAAATGAAATCAATTCACGAATCCTTGCATGACCAGATCAACGCTGTGCTCACGTCCGAGCAGCAGGCCAAGTTTAAGCAAATGAGGCAAGAGCAGATGGAGAAGCACAAAGGGATGAAGGAAGGCAAGATGGAGCACGAATAGATCTGTTCTTAAATAGGGGGCCACCGTTGGAACAGATTTCTGACGGTGGCTCGATCCTCCCTGGATAACGCCTGAATCGCGAATAACGCCGCCTGGCGATTCGGTTTCTCCGTGAGAACTTGGAAAGAGTTGAGGCAAGTACCTCGGAAACTGAAGCCCAGAGTGATAAGAAAGCTCTGATCGCAGACTGCTGAAGCGCTGCGCCACACAAAAACTGCAGTTTTCCCGCGCTGTAGTGCAGTACAGCCGCTGATTAGGACTAACCGAGAAATCACACGAAGACGAGTATCTCGAAGTTCACAGCGGTTCAGATGCCATCAGAAGTAATGGCACGAAATACAGTTTCTGGTAAGGGATTGTTGACGAAATCAATAGCCCTCAAACCCAGTCAGTGAGCGATATTTCAACAACAATCAGCAAAAGGTGGTTCAGACATCGATTGGCGCTTATGGGAGTCCGTTTAATTCGGAGCAGGATTGCCGTGAACGTCCTCCGGTGCTACCCGTCATTTCGCTCGAGGAGCAGTGGCAGCGCCCGCTGGCGCGGCGGGCAAATCATCGCGGAAACCGAAGAACACCAAGTCGCCGGCATAGGACTTGTCAGCAGCGGGCTTATACTGGACGACGGCGCGCAGGCCGGTAGTGTGATAGCAAGGAGTGAAGTGGTCCTCCCCAAACCACAACGTGTCAGAGAATCCGCCGGCCGTGCCGTGTTGAACGCGGAAGGTGAGGGGTTGCCGACCCTGCTCCAGAGTCATGGTCATCTTGTGCTCATCACAAGCCACCAACTTCACAATCCCTTCCGCGCTACTAACGTCGTGCCTTTCCGCTATCTCCGCCGGGCCCTGTGCGGGACGCTTCGTTACGGGTACCAGGTTCCAAAGTTCCATCGCCTCGTCCCGGTCGGGGCTAGTCCAACGGTCGGCCACGTAAGCCGCGTAGCTGGCCGCATCTGCCGCTCGATCCAGGCGCAACAAAATTTGCCCCGCGAGCAAGTGATACCCGGCGCGCCAAGGCTCCAGTTTTTCGGCCTTTAGCGCCAGCCTCAGTGCTTGGTCGGGATCTCCTTGTGCGACATAAAACTTCGCGAGTTCGACGTAAGCAGGAGCGAACTGAGGATTGGCCTCCAGCGTTTGCAGCAACACTAGACGATAGGCCATCCGATCATCGAGGCTGGTTGCATGCGGAAGCGGCGACAGCATCGTCTTTGCAAACTGCGCGCGATACATCCTTTTGTCGAGTTCCACCGCTTGAACGAACTCGCCTAGTGCCTCTCTGTCCTTGCCCTCCTGCAACCAGACGAAGCCCAGCATTTGATGGGCAAGCGCCAGTTTCGCATCGTTCTTCAATGCTGACTCGGCAGACTCACGAGCCAATTTCCATTGTTTCGTTGTCGCGTAAAAAGACGAGAGTTCCCCTTCTGTTTCGGCGACGGTCATGGAGCGGGTTATAAGATCTTTGTCGTCGACCTTGGGAGGGTTTGGAATGACGGCCGCGTGGAATGCAAAGAGACGGATGTACTGGTCAAAATCCTTTTGCACATGCTCGAAATCACCGAAGGCGTCCTGAAAGGCTTTCTTCTGCTCGACTCCCTGCTGCGTGGCTTTGTAGAATTTTTTGAGTCGGTCGCCGCCGTCCATTCCCGGCCCCAATGTGAGAAAGTGAGTAAGCGCCCAGCTCTGCTCGTAGAACAGTTCGGTGTCTTCGTCGCTGCGTGTGAACGATCCCCTCTGATCCAGCAATTTGGCCAACGGTATTGTGGTTCGAGATTGCAGTACCGCGAGCGCCCACTTGTCCCTGGGAGGCGCACCGATGATCGTACGGTTCCCCTCAAAACGGGTGTAGGAGTAGAACTCCGCCAGCCCTTCATCCAGCCACGTCGGAAGCCAGTGAAGATTCAGGTGTAACAGGGAGTGCACATACTCGTGATAGACGACGGCAAACTCGTCCCTGGCGATCTTGTCGGAACCCACGACGTCCAGGCGGACCAGCGCGTACGGTTGCTCCCATGAATGAAAGTAAACACCCGCTGGCTTGGGGCCGCTGTGCCGCCAGAATTCAGGTATCAGTTTTTTTGTGGCGTACTCGTCCTCCGGAGCCAGGATCAGAAGCGGTTCGGCGGAATCCAGACGATATCCGGGAAATTCGCTGGCGAACACCGCCCGCATCTGCTCAAACTCGCGCGCCACACGGCGCCCGGCTCCCTCACTGCCATTCGTAATCACGCGGAAGTGGGGGCTGCGAATCTCGCGCCAAGGCTTCTCTTTGGAGAACCCCGAAGCGCACAGCAGGACCACGGCCAGCGAGAGGAGCGTCGTCTTAATGATCCACATACTGTCGTGATGTAATGTACCACTTCAAGATTTATCCTGGGATTTGTTGAGGCTTTGCAAAATGCAGACTGATGAAATCAGGCGATTACGCTCAGAGCGCCGTTGCTCAGTACAGCCGGAATTCTTTAGCTCCAACTCAGTACGACGATACCAGCATTTTCCCTTCGAGCTGCGGAGAGCAGACCGGTCAAAGGCAGCTCGGACTTGGGCGTTTCATTCAAGTGACCGGTGCTTCGAGATCAGGTATTTACAATAGGCGTCTGGCTGGACAGCGTATAACCGGGCACCACGCTCGTACCACACATGCCTCATCGATTCAGAGTAGCGTGATTACCACACGTCTAGGCTCAGAACGAATCAATTCCGATCAGAACGGATCAGATCGCACGATTTGTAAGCCCGTTGAAGAACTGAGTACGGTAGACAATTTTCATCACAGATCAGAACACTCTCAGGTGTTCTTCAAAACCGGGTGACTAAAATCAGAACGAATCATCACGAGTCAGCACGCGACAAAGTCTCCGGTTTTGCATACCAACGGGCAGATCTGTATTTCGTGTATTTTTCTGATTACTTGCCGTTGACCGACAACTCGGACACGGTGGCTCTCGTGCCAGCACGAAGGACGTTGACCAGCCCTCAATTGTCTCACTACCGAGTAGTCGAGAAGCTGGGCGGTGGAGGCATGGGGGTGGTCTATAAGGCAGAGGACACGCGCCTCCGCCGCTTTGTCGCACTCAAGTTTCTCCCCGAAGGTCTGGCTGGCGATGCGCAAGCGCTCGCCCGGTTCCAGCGTGAGGCAGAAGCCGCATCGGCACTGAACCATCCCAACATCTGCACCATATACGACATTGGTGACGTTAATGGCCAGACTTTCATCGCCATGGAGTTCCTGGACGGAGCGACGCTCAAGCACCTGATCGCGAGCGGCCCCATGGACCTGGAAACGATCCTCTCGGTGGCCATTCAGATTGCCGATGCACTGGATGCAGCTCACGCCAAAGGCATAATTCACCGCGACATCAAGCCGGCAAACATATTCGTCACCGAACGTGGTCACGCCAAGATTCTCGATTTCGGGCTTGCAAAAGTGGGAACCAACAAGGTGCAGATGGCCCCTTCCCAGGCCACCATCGAAGCCAGTGAGCCACACCTGACGAGTCCCGGCACCGCCCTAGGCACAGTGGCCTACATGTCGCCGGAGCAGGCGCTGGGCAAGGAATTAGACGCCCGTACAGATCTTTTCTCATTCGGTGCCGTCCTCTACGAGATGGCGACCGGCGCACTGGCTTTCCGGGGAGAAACCTCGGCAGCCTTATTCGATTCGATTTTGCACAAGGCGCCGGTAGCTCCGTTGCGGCTGAACCCGGACCTGCCCGTGGAATTAGAAAGGATCATTAACAAGGCCTTGGAGAAGGAGCGGAACGTCCGTTACCAACATGCCTCTGAGATAAAGGCAGATCTGATAAGAGTCAGGCGCGATTCTACCTCCGCCTACGGCGTGATTCAGCCAGTCGAAACCAAGGCGACCCCGGATTCCACACGCCGCAAGTTAACATTCGCTGGGGCTAGCGTCGTTCTTGTCGCGGCCCTGATCGCCTCGCTTGTCTGGTATTTCAACCGCCGCGCGGCGTCTTCGGGGAATCCCGCAAAGCCGGCTACAGTTGCGGTTATTCCCTTCCAGAATCTCGGCTCGAATAACGATACTGATTTTCTACGCCTGGCGTTGCCCGACGAGATCGCTACCACGTTGAGTCACGTACGTGCGCTGTCCATTCGTCCCTTCGCCACAGCGAGCAGGTACGTCGGGGCGGGCCTTGACGTACAGCAGGCGGGTCGCGAAATGCACGTCACCAATATCGTTACCGGCCATTTCCTGAAAGAAGGCAGTGAGCTGCATGTCACGCTGGAAGCCGTGGATGTGGAGAACGACCGCGTGATCTGGCGGGATACGCTCAGCGCACCGGTTGCGGACATGGTCAGTATGCGGGCCGAGATTACGACCAAAGTCCGGCAGGGGCTTGTGCCAGTCCTCGGAGGAGCAACGGAATCGATTGGCACGGAAACTCGTCCAAAGAATGAAGAGGCTTATGACTTATATTTGCGCAGCCTGGCAATGCCTCACGACGGCAAGGCCAACAAAGAAGCGCTCTCAAACCTGGAGCGAGCCGTAGGCATCGATCCAAGCTATGCCCCGGCCTGGGCCGCTTTGGGCCTACGGTACTACTATGACGCCCAATACACAGGTGGTGGACGCGAGATGTTCGGGCGGTCGGAGTCAGCGTTTGAGCGAGCGCTGGCTCTTGATCCGAACCTAGTACTCGCGGCCGGTCAACTGACAACGGCTCGGGCGGATAGTGGCGATCTCGAAGGAGCTTACCGGCAGTCGCAGGCTCTGATCGCCAAACGCCAGGACAGCGCCTATGCCCATTTCACCTCTGCTTATGTCCTGCGCTACGCGGGATTGCTCGAGGAATCCACCCACGAGTGCGACACTGCATTGCGGTTGGATCCAGGGAATTATCAGTTTCGTTCCTGCGCCATGGCGCTTTTGCAGCTCGGCCAGACAGAACGCGCACGTGATTTTGTGAAGCTCGAAGCCGGATCTGACTGGGGAAATTATGTTATGGCTGCGCTATTGATGCGCGAAGGCAAGCTAAGTGAGGCGCGACAGGCTGTGCTGCGTCTCTCCGACAACTCTTTTTACGAGCGCAACTTGCTCGAAGCATGCTTGCAAGGTGATTCAGGCAGCAAACTCGACCGTTTTGCCCACGAGGTGGAATCAACCCTGGCAGAAGTCCCGGATCCAGAGCCGCGCTACTTCCGCGGATCTCTCCTCGTTTTTTGCAAGCAAACGGAAATAGGCCTGCACTTGATCGAGAGCGCCATTCAAAGAAACTATTGCGTGTACGAGGCGCTCGAGAGGGACCCTTTGCTTGCAAAAGCGAGGCAAACTCCAGAGTTCGGAAGATTGTTGTCCGAAGCGAAGGCCTGCCAGGACAAGTTTCTCTCTGAGCGACAGCGGAATTGATGGAGAGAGGCGCCACATCAGAGTGTGGCAAGCCTTAGAGGTCGCGGGCTACGCTCGCGCACGAGATTCGCCGGCAAATATCGACTGCGCTTCGCTCCGCGACACCCCTCCGAAACCGTGCTGGCAAGATAACCGCAGTAACTCTCGCCCTCTTTCAGCCAAGCTCGATTACCAAAGGGTATGCGAGCACTTGCTCTATCGCGTCTTGACGATCCCGAGTTGCGAATTGTAAGGTGACGGCATCTCATGTTGGAAAGTACTCCCAAAAAGGTACTTAGTTGCTTCCGAGGACATGGGATGTGGGGAGTCTTGGCCACAGGGTTACTGCAAGTCGGTAACTGCGCAGCTTTCGCCGTTTGGGGTGGGGTTGAAGCCGGCCATTGGATTCTGTCCTAACTAACTCCCAGGACAGCAAATCATACAGGTTGCAGGAAAAGGGGCTGCTACAGTGGCATTGGCGAAGCCTTGCTCAGGTTCGGTTCTCTCCGGCTCTTTGGGGATTTCAGAAACGCAAGTCCAGGCGCAATTCTTAACGACTGGTCGTGCGAAGTTCGAACAGACCGCACTATCCTTAGATCGCGAAGCCTGGTTTGCTGTCTTCACCAGTTCGCATCACGAGAAAAAGGTTTCGCACCGGT
>QIAU01000125.1 GCA_003225055.1 Acidobacteriota bacterium | reverse complement strand
GCCCTACGTTAATACGATTCCGAAATCCGAGGAGGTTCCCTTCCCCGGCGACCGTACTCTGGAGCGCAGGATCAAGAGCCTGACTCGCTGGAACGCTCTGGCGATGGTCAGCCGGCAGAACCAGCTGGACCACGGCATCGGAGGCCACATCGCCAGCTATGCTTCAATCGCTACCCTGATCGAAGTCGCTTTCAACCATTTCCTTCATGCCAGCTATGGCGAGCAACCCGGCGACATCGTCTTCTTCCAGGGCCACTCCGCACCAGGCATCTATGCCCGCGCCTTCCTGGAAGGGCGCCTAACGGAAGAACACTTGTTGAACTTTCGCCATGAACTGCGCGACCACCCCGGGCTGTCGTCCTATCCGCATCCCTGGCTGATGCCAAACTTCTGGACCCATCCCTCGGTTTCAATGGGGCTTTCACCCATCACGGCGATCTACACCGCACGTTTCATGCGCTACCTGGAGAATCGCAGTCTGATCCCGACCACCGGGCGCAAGATTTGGGCGTTTCTGGGCGATGGCGAAATGGACGAGCCCGAATCAATGGGCTCGATCAATCTGGCGGCGCGCGAAGAACTCGACAACCTGATCTTCGTCGTTAACTGCAACTTGCAGCGGCTTGACGGCCCGGTGCGCGGCAATGGCAGCATCATTCAGGAACTGGAAGCCGCTTTCGATGGCTACGGCTGGAATGTCATCAAAGTGCTTTGGGGTTCCAACTGGGACCCGCTGCTGGAACGCGACAAGAGCGGCAGGCTCGTCAAGTTGATGGGAGAATGCGTCGACGGCGAGTATCAGTCGTACAAGGCCAAGAGCGGCGCTTTCGTGCGCAGCGAGTTTTTCGGTAAGTATCCCGAAACCCTCCAACTCGTCGCCCACATGAGCGACGAAGAGATCTGGGGCTTGCGGCGCGGGGGCCACGATCCGGTGAAGGTTTATAACGCCTATCGGCGGGCAGTGGAACACACAGGCCGGCCTACGGTGATTCTCGCCAAGACCATCAAGGGCTACGGTGTGCCCGACATTCAATCGCGAAACCCAACCCATCAGCAGAAACAGCTGAATGAAGGCGCGGTCGAACTTTTCCGGGAGTACTTTGACATTCACCTACCGGACGACGTTGCCAGGGGACTGAAGTTCTATCGTCCGCCCGACGATAGTCCGGAGATGCAGTACTTGCACCAGCGACGGCAGGAATTAGGCGGATATATGCCGCAGCGGCGGCCGCATGTGAGCCGCATCTCCCTTCCGGAGAGCGAGTTCTTCAAGCCGTTCTTCGAGGGCTCCAAGGCACCGCATCCGTCGAGCACGATGGCCTTTGTCCGGCTGCTCACCATGCTGATGAAGCACCCGCAGATTGGCCGGCACATCGTACCGATTATTCCCGATGAGGCACGCACCTTTGGCATGGAGTCGCTGTTCCGCCAATTCGGCATTTACGCCGCCAAGGGACAGCTTTACAAGCCGCACGACTCCGACATGTTCCTCTACTACAAGGAGCAGAAGGACGGCCAGATTCTGGAAGAAGGCATCACCGAGGCGGGCGCAACCGCTTCGTTCACCGCAGCGGGAACGGCCTACTCGAACTTCGGCGTGGAGATGATTCCCTTCTACACCTTCTACTCGATGTTCGGTTTCCAGCGGGTACAGGACCTGATCTGGGCCTTTGCCGACGCTCGCGGCAAAGGATTCCTGCTGGGGGCCACCGCCGGACGCACCACTCTGGCTGGCGAAGGATTGCAACACCAGGACGGCCATAGCCACGTGCTGGCCAGCACAGTCCCGACCTGCACGGCATACGATCCCGCCTTCGCCTACGAGATCGCCGTCGTCGTCGAGGATGGCATTCGTCGCATGTACCAGCTCGGCGAAGATCGGTTCTACTATGTGACCCTCTACAACGAGAACTATGAGATGCCGCCGATGCCGGAAGGCGTGCAGGAGGGAATTTTGAAAGGCATCTACCGCTTCCGCGCTGCAAGCAAGGGACCAGAGCAGGTGCAACTGTTCGGAAGCGGGCCCATTCTGAATGAGGCCGTGCGTGCGCAGGAAATTCTGGCGGAGCGGTACGGCGTGCCGGCCGCAGTTTGGAGTGTGACAAGCTACAGCGAATTGCGCCGCGAAGCTTTGGAAACGGAGCGCTGGAACCGCCTGCATCCCGATCAACCGGCGAAGCGGCCTTACCTGCAGACGGTCCTGGAAAACGTGCCGGGTCCAATCATTGCGGCTACCGATTACATGAAGATCGTTCCCGACCAAGTGGCGCCATGGCTGCCCGGCCGCATGCTGACCCTGGGTACGGATGGCTTTGGCCGCAGCGACAATCGCGAATACCTGCGGCGCTTCTTTGAAGTGAATGCCGAGTCCATCGTGTGCGCGGCGTTATCGCGTCTGGCTCGCGACGGTAAGTTCGACAGGAGAGCGGTTCTGAAAGCCTTCGCTGATTTAGGCGTGAATCCGCAGACACGGGATCCCGCGCTCTCCTAGATCTGGTAAAGAAACAGTTGCGGCCGGACGCCCGCTAGCTATTTATTGATGTCTTCTTTGGCCTCCAGCCGCCTCACCAGACCGTCCACGTAAGACTTTTGCTGATCGGGCGCGCTGGCCAGCGCGGTTTTCATCTCTTTTGCCGCATTTCCGAAATCGCCTTGCGCAGAGTAAATGCGGGCCATGCCTGTGTGTACAAACCATTCGCTGGGATACTTCTTGTAGTTCGAGCGGAAGATCGCGAACGCCTCCTCCTGCTTCTTCTGCCCTTGTAACTGCCGGGCATAGAGATGCAGTTGCAGCGGAGTTGCTCGGGTAAGCGCCTTATCGCGCGTACCCGTGGCATCTTCCTTGCGGCCGAGCGCATCGAGAATGCGGGCTTTAGTCAGCAGGTTCTCGAATCGTTCTTCGTTCTGGATGGACTTATCTTCGTACTGCAGCGCCTCCTCGAGGTGTGCGTTATTGTCGAGCAGGTAGTTCGCGGCATCATCCCATCCGTCCCACGAGTATTGAGCCAGACCTCTGAGCTGTTTGTGGAGATCCTCCGCGACTAGCTCCTTCGTGTTCACGCCCACTGTAAAAGGCACGGCGACCTTTTCCCAAGCCAGCGTGACCACGGTGGAGTCAGGCTTTATGCGGCCGAAGTCGTAGGTCAGAGCTTCATGCGGATCGGTTGGCTGCGGCTTCACGTTTACCCGCAGGGCATCTTCAGCCTGGCTGTAGGTAAAGCTTCCCCACGAAGTTGAATTCTTGGAAAAGATTACGGTCCATTCGGATTCTCCCGGAATCATGTGCAGGCCGTAGGTGCCTTTATCGAGCGGCTTGCCCTCGATGGTTACGGGATCGCTGAACGTGATGGTCGTGTTTTCGTTGGCTCCTGCGCGCCAAACCTGGCCGTAGGGGACAAGGCTGCCCCAGATCCTTCTGCCGTTCACCAGCGGGCGATGGTAGTTGATGGTGATGTCGGTAATCCCGACGCGCTGGCTAAGCAGCGCGTGCTGGCTGGACCGGGGAAGATCCAGAACAAAGGATTGCGCCGGACAGTAAGCGGCGGCAATCAGACCTAAAAGCGAAGCGAGGACGCGGCGTTTATTCATGGAAACCTCCTTGCAGGTTGGGTTGGAGCAGGGGCCATGTGCGCCAACCACTTGCAGGTTGGCGGCATGGCAGCTTAGACGTCACCCTGGAGAGCTGGTTAGCAGAGCAGGGGATCAACGACATTGTTCGCTGAGACCACTCGAAGCAAGAGGTTGGTCGGTCAGCGATACCGCAACCTTTGGCTGTTGAAGAAGTCCCGATGACCCAGCCGCGGCGGCTGAAGCCGCCGCCCCAGGTTTTGAAGAATTACGGCAGGTCTGAAAGACGTGCTCGGATACGAATCTCGCGTTTTTCGATAGCCTTAAGTGTCAGCAGCGTGCCTGACTCTCCGTTTAAGTTTAAGGCAATCGATGTTCTCGCCCAGAAAAGGTGGAACCTAGCACGGCCTAGCCACGTATCTACTGACGAGGCGGAATTGGCGGACCCTCGTCTGCCGCTCGACGAGGTTGCCTCAGCAACGAACCGCGGCACTCGGTATGCGAACATTCCTCGCCATCGTAAAGCAGTCCCTGAGTACCCTGTGGGCGCACAAGCTTCGCTCCTTCCTCACTATGTTCGGCATTGCCTGGGGTGTCGGTTCCCTGCTCCTGCTGGTGGGGCTCGGTGAGGGCTTCCGCAGCGGCCAGGACAAGCAACTCGCCAATCTCGGCCAGGACATCATGTTTGCCTTTCCGGGCCGGATTCCCGCGGTAGAGGGCAGCTTCCAGTCGGGACGTCCCTACAATTTTACTTACGATGACTACCTGGCCGTCCGCGATCAGGCTAAGTTCCTGCGGGCTATCTCGCCGGTCTTGAATCGCGAGGACATTCGAGCGGTCAGCGACTACGGCAGCACTAACGGGCAGGTTTTCGGGGTGGCGCCGGATTACGACAGGATCCGCACCGTGCCGGTCAGTCCCGGGCGCTGGTTCAATGACGAGGACAACTCCGAGCACCGCCGCGTGGCGGTGGTGGGCTGGGAGCTGCTTAAGAACACGTTTCCCGGGCGGCCTGCCGTGGGAAATTCCATCCTGTTGAATGGGATCAATTTTGCGGTGATCGGGGTCATCCAGAAGATCGGCAAAGAGGGAAACAACGGGACCAATGGCCGAATTTTCGTGCCTATCGAGACCATGCGCATGCTGTTTCCGCTTAAAGCGCAGAATACGGAAAATGCGATCTCATTCATCAACTACCGTCCGCTGACCAAGGAACAACACCTTGTGGCCAAACGCGAGATGCACGGGATCATTGGCCGCCGTCATGGCTTTGACCCGAAGACCGAGGATGCCTTCCAGGACTGGGACACGATTGAGGAATCGATTCGCGTGGGAAGAATTTTTGACGCGATGGACTGGTTCCTGGGCGTGGTCGGCATCGTGACGTTGGCCCTCGGCGCTATCGGGATCATCAACATCATGCTGGTCTCGGTCACCGAGCGAACCAAGGAGATCGGCCTTCGCAAAGCGCTGGGTGCGACTTACCGCAACATTCTGACTCAGTTCTTCGTCGAGGGCGCGTTCCTGACCGCATTCAGTGGCGGCATTGGTCTCGCGATCTCGATTGCGTTTGTGACCCTGCTCGCACAACTGCCGGCCCCTGAAGGCTTCGACACGCCACGGATTGTCCCTTCTTCGGCCGTAGCCGCAATTTTGTCACTAGCCAGTGCCGGCATTATTGCGGGCCTCTACCCAGCTCGCAAGGCGGCGCTGCTGCCTCCGGTGGAAGCGCTGCGGCAGGAATAAGAATGTTTACGGACCTCGGCAAACAAGCGCACCAGGCGCTGCGCTACAACAAGCGCCGCTCGCTGCTCACCATGTTGGGCATGGCCTGGGGGATTGCCACGGTCGTGCTTCTGCTGGCTTACGGGACCGGTTTTCAGAACGCACTGATGGTCGCCTTCAAGACATTCGGAGGCAATCTGGTGGCAATTTTCCCGGGTCGAACTTCTCTGCAGGCAGGCGGTAGCAAGGCTGGCACACAAATTCGCCTCACTCGTGAGGATCTGGATTTCCTGCACGCAGAAGTTCCCATGATCAAGCGAATGTCGCCCGAGGTGAACAAGCAGAGCCTAGTGGCCTATGGGACGCGCAGCAGCAACTACAACATCCGGGGAACCTACTCCTGTTACCGGCAGATCCGTCACGTCGAAATCGGTGAAGGCAGTTTCTTTGGTGACCAGGAAGACTTCACGCACAGCCGTGTAGCTGTGCTGGGTGCAGAGGTAAAGAAGAAATTGTTTTCCGGGCAGAACGCGCTGGGGGAGACGGTGCGCATCGATGGCATTTCCTACCAAGTGATCGGCGTCATCAAGCACATGCTCTCCAACGGTGACGACAACATGAACGCCATGGTCTACCTGCCCTACAGCGCCATGAGCGACATTAAGAACACCTATTACCTTGACGCCATCGCCCTCGACTACGAAGGTGCCCACAGCAAGGTGGCCAAGGCTGTGCGAGATTCGCTGGCCTTCCATCACAGTTTCAATCCGAAAGACGAACGGGCCGTATTTGTATTTGACGCGGTCAAGGATCTGGCCGATTTGGACGCGATCACGATCGGAATCAAGATCCTGCTGGGCTTCATCGGCATGCTCACGCTTGGCATCGGGGGCGTCGGGCTGATGAATATCATGCTGGTTTCGGTGACGCAGCGGACGCGCGAGATCGGAGTCGAGAAGGCTCTCGGCGCGCGCCGATGGCAGATCCTGTTCCAGTTCCTGGCCGAGGCCCTGGTCATCACTTTTATCGGCGGACTTGCGGGCGTAGTTCTGGCCTACATCGTTTCCTGGTCGGTGGGATCGCTGACGTTGTGGAGCGCGTTTATCGAGAATGCAGACGAAGGAGACATTCACCTGGCCATCAATGTGGGCACACTGCTGACTTCGACTGCCATTCTGAGCTTCGTGGGAATCGTCAGCGGCATGTTACCTGCCATCAAGGCCGCCCGCTTGGACCCGATCGAAGCGCTGAGATACGAATAGCGGCCGGGTCGCTAATCGCTAATAATGGCAGCGCACCTGGGGGAGAGTCGACGCTGTCGCCGCTCACGCGGTAAACCCAGCGATGTTCTTCTGTGATTCTTCTCGACCAGCACCTAGCCAGTATCCACCAGTTCCACCACGCGCCAAGCGGTATTTCGATCAGGATCAACCCCGAAGCGTAAGTCTTTGCGGAATTCAGGGTGGAATATCGCGTCGCGGCTCGGGCCAAGACCCATCTCTCCACGCAGTTGGCTAACCGGTGTGCGCTTGAGTGTACCGCGCGCAGCGCGTCCGAGTGCGGTGAGAAGTCGCTGTGCCTTCCTGGGAGAGCGCAGGAGGTGAGCGGTTTCCAGTAACCCGGCACGTTCATCGGCCGGAATCATAGCTACATCCGGAGGCACAGAAACGATTTCCTTGTCCTCGGCAACCCGATCGCGGACATGGGCCAGGTTTACAACCGCTCATTTACAATCGCTACCAATGGAGAAGAACAACGGCCTCGAACGCGTGCTGGAACAATTGCGTCTCTACGAACATCCGCTGCTGGCTTTCGATGCGCGAGAGAAAGGCGACAGCGTTGAGGTCATCATCCGATTCAAGAATCCGGATATTCCAGTACACACTTATTATTTCGACCTCCATCCGCGAGACCTTGAACACCCGCAATTCGAGTGGACTTTTCAGCGCCAGCTCTATGACTGCCTGCACGACTACCTGATTGAAATGTTCACGCGCACGCCGCAGAACCGCACCGAACGCCAGCGGGAAGGCCTGTGAGCCTGCGCCGGCGAATCGAGCAGGAACTACGCCAACGCGGGCCAATGCCTTTCTCGCGCTACATGGAATTGTGCTTGTACGAACCCGGGTTGGGCTACTACGCCCGCCGTGCCAGCCAGTTTGGACGAGCGGGTGATTTCTACACCTCCAGCGATGTGCAGGCGGTTTTCGGCCGCTTGCTGGCTCGGCAGTTTGACGAGATGTGGCGTGCGCTGGGATCTCCCGAGCAGATTGAGGTTCTGGAACTGGGACCGGGGCGGGGATTATTTGCGCAAGATGTGCTGGATTGGTCGGAAAAGAAGTTTCCCCAGTTCTTTCAGGCCGTGCATTACGAGCTCGCCGAGAATTCGCCCGCGTTGCGGGAACGGCTGCAGGCGACCTTGCCAAGGCATTTTCAGTCCGGCAAGGCTTCGCTGAGTCCGAGTCCCTCAGCGGCTGAAGCCGCCAACAGAAAAGATGTCAGCGTCCCGACTGAAGTCGTGCCCTCCCCGCGTTCTAGTCCAACCATCGTTTTTGCTAACGAGTTTTTTGATGCGCTTCCGGTGGAAGTCGTAGGCAGCAAAGGCAAACTAAGCATTGATGTCCGCAATGAGCGATGGGTGGAGACGTGGGCGCCGGCTTCCGCGAAAGAGCTGGAATTTCTCGACCGCTACAGCGTTCATCCTGAACCCGGTGAGCGGGTGGAGGTTCCCTGGCTCGCTCACCAATACATGGCGGGGGTTGCCCAATCGCTGGAGCGCGGATTCGTAATCGTTGTCGACTATGGCTACACCCGCAACGAACAGCTGCAAGGACGCCATCGCGGAACCGTGATGACCTATCGCCGGCATTCCGCCAGTCCTAATCCCTACGAAGCTCCCGGGGAGCAGGATATTACCTGCCACGTGAACTTCACCGCGCTGGCCTCTGCCGCCGAACAACACGGCATGCACGCTCACCAACTACTCACCCAGTCGCAGTTCTTGATCGGCATCGGCGAGTCCAACCAGTTCGCCGACGCCTTCGACGAATGCCGCCTGCCCGAGGAGCGAGCCAAAGTCGCACTCCAACTCAAGCATCTGGTCACGCCGGCTGGATTGGGCGAAACCTTTCACGTGCTGGTCGCCAGCAAAGGCGTGGATGCCGCCTCAGTGGACGAGTTGAGTGGCTTACGATTCGGACGTAGACAGGTTTAAGTTTAAGGGAGAATCAGGCTTTCTTCCCGGCAACGATCGTTGCCTCGGCCGGTGCTTGGTCAGAGACCTCGGGATACTCGAAGACACCGCGCCCCGCCTTGCGGCCCAAGCGTCCGGCTTTGACATACTGAACCAGGAGCGGCGCGGGACGGAATTTTTCACCCAGCGCCTTGTGGAGATACTCGAGAATGTGGAGCCGGGTATCGAGACCCACCAGGTCGACCAGTTCGAAGGGCCCCATGGGGTGATTCAGCCCCAGTTTAAGCGCCTTGTCGATATCGGCAGCGGAGGCGATTCCCTCCTGCAGCATGTGAAAAGCCTCGTTTCCGATCATGGCGTTGATGCGGCTGGTGATGAATCCCGGAGACTCTTTGATGACGACCACCTCCTTGCCCATGCGCTTGCCTACTTCGACCGCGGTAGCCAGGGTGTCCTCGTCGGTCTCCAGAGCGCGCACAATTTCCAGCAGTTTCATCTTGTGCACGGGATTGAAAAAGTGCATGCCTAGGATTTTCTTGGCGCGATAGGTCTGCGCTGCGATCTCAGTGATGCTGAGGGATGAAGTATTCGATGCCAGGATGGTAGTCGGACGGCAGATCTTGTCCAGCAGGGTGAAGATCTCGATCTTCGACTCCATCTCTTCGGGCACAGCTTCGATGACCAGGTCGGCCTGGCGTGCCGCTTCCTCCACCGTGCCCGCATACACGATCCGAGAGAATGCCGCGTCGGCATCGGCAGGAGCGACTTTGCCCAGCCCGACGGCCTTATCGAGATTGCAGCGAATCTCGGTTTCGGCGCGACGCAGCGCACTGGGAAGCAAATCTTCAAGAAAGGTGCGGTAGCCGCCGAGCGCCGCGGCATGAGCAATGCCGCGACCCATGATGCCGGCGCCGATGACCGCTACGGTCCTGACTTCAGCCACTATTGGCCTCCCTTTTCAAGGTCCCCGAGGACAGCAACGAAATTGGGATCCGACTTCCGCATGTACTCAGCCAGACGCTTGCGCTCTTCGGCAGTCAGGGTGGGAAGGGTGGAAGTAATGCGGCGCAAGGTGGCAGAAATGTCGTCAACGTAATTCATTAAGCGGATGAGTTCTCCGGTGGCTTGCATGAGCGCTCCTGTTGCCCTGCTTCTTTCGGTGTGCCGAAACGTGGGCGACTCCGCTTACAGTAAAACTGCACGCCGCAGGGCGAACCAACTATTGTCGACGGTGACGAAGATTTAGTAAAGCGACCGGGAACGGGATTCTTTGGGATAATTGATGAATGTTGCGTGTAAAAAACCTGATTCCACTCTCGCATCAGCATCAGCATGCGCTCGCTCTCTGCGTTCGCATCGAACGTCGAGTGCAGGCCGGTGAAGTGGACCTGGGGGCGTGGCAGACGGAGGTGCGGCAGATTTTCGAGCAGGAAATCCGAATTCATTTTGAGGCGGAGGAAACAGTGCTCTTCCCTTCGGCTGCCCAATACGCGGAGCTGCGCTCGTTAACCGAGGAGTTGCTCGGTGAGCATCGGGTGCTTCGGGACTATTTCAGGCGTGCGATGGAGAGCCGGTTGGATTCAGTGGGACTCGAGGAACTGGCGAGCAAGCTCTCTGCCCACATTCGCAAAGAAGAGCGGCAACTTTTTGAAGGAATGCAGCGGCGCTTGAGCGAGCAGCAATTAGCCGCATTGGGAGAATCTCTGGATAAGGCTCTTGCGCCCGCGATTCAGGCTTGTTCCCTGCCCAATCCCGCCACCAAGTTGCGGCCCAGGCGGGAGAAATGAACGGAAACTAAGCTGCAAAATCTTCGTCCGCCGGAACCGGACAGGGCTGCGGAAGCCGATCGCATACTTCCGCGAGCACGGCCAATTTCTCGGCATGTTCCCGGGTAAGAGCTCCCGGAGCGCATCGCCAGCGCCAGTTATTATCCGGGCGGCTGGGGGTGTTCATGCGGGCTTCGCTGCCCAATCCCAGCACATCCTGCAAGGGCACAATAGACAAATCCGCTACCGACCCCTGTGCAGCGCGAATGAAAGCCCAGTGAATCCCTTCCTGATTGATGGGTCCCAGATACGCTTGTATGTGCCCGCGCTCCTGCTCTCTGGCACAGGAAGTCCACCAGCCCAGGGTGGTGTCATTATCATGTGTGCCGGTGTAGATCACTCGGTTGGGAGTCAGCCGGTGCGGCAGGTAAATGTGTGCGCCCGGATTGCCAAAGCCGAATTGCAGGACGGCCATACCGGGTATTCCCAAGTGCTCTCGTAAGGCATCGACCTCAGGTGTGATGTAGCCCAAATCTTCCGCGAAAAACGGCAGACCCCCGAGTGCTTCGCTGAGCTTTTCGAAAATGTGCCCCTTGGGACCATCCACCCAATGGCCGTGAACTGCCGTCGGCTGGCTGGCTGGAATTTCCCAGAACTGCTCGAATCCACGGAAGTGGTCGAGACGAATGTAATCACAGGTCTGAGTAGCCCAACGCATGCGCTGAATCCACCATTGGTAACCACGTTCCTGCATGGCGTCCCAACGGTACAACGGGTTTCCCCAACGCTGGCCGGTTTCGCTGAAGGCGTCGGGCGGCACGCCGGAAACAACTTCGCAATCGAGATCACCATTTAGCCGGAACAGGTCCGGGTGACCCCAGACATCGGCGCTGTCATAGTTGACGAAGATGGCGATATCGCCGGCCACGCGGATTGAACGCAGCGCACAATGTCGCCTTAACGCGTGCCATTGCTCCCAGAAGGCAAACTGAATGACGCGGCCCACGTCCAGCTTGTGACCGAGTTCCGCGCGCGCCTTGGCCAGGGCTGCAGGTTCGCGCTGAGCCAGTTCTCGCGGCCACTGGTTCCAGCTATCCTTGCGATAGAGGTCGCGGAGCACATCAAACAAGACGAAGTCTTCCAGCCACCAGCTATTCTCTTTGCGAAAGCGATCAAACCGCTGCCGATAAGCGCCGGATGCGCCTTTCAGGAAATTGAGGAAATTACAAGCCGCTTCGATAAGCAACGGCACCTTCGAGGCGCGTACTTCTTCGTAATCAACCAGGCCGACATGGTCCGGCAAGTTCGAGATTCGCGTAGGATCGATCCAGCCATGATCCGCCAGGCGCTCTAGACTGATCAGCAGGGGATTTCCTGCGAAGGCAGAGGTCGATGAATAGGGCGAGTTGCCGTAACCTAAAGGGCCAAGGGGCAACACTTGCCAGAGCCCCTGGCGCGCAGCAGCCAGGAATTCGACGAATTCATAGGCTGCCGGTCCGAAGTCGCCGATTCCGCCGCGCGAGGGCAGCGAAGTGGGATGGAGCAGGATTCCTGTGGCGCGCGGAAATGACATCGTGAATCCGAGAGGGTTTTTTGAATGGCAGATTGAGCGCAGGCCCGGTGCCCGCGCCACCGCCGACGAGGACGCCCGGCGCTACAGAACTATTCGCCTTGCTCTGATGCTCCGCGACTGAGCCCCTTCATCTCCTCTTGGTTGACTTTGATCTTGCCAGATTTTTCCATTTGCTGGCGAAGGTTGTTGACGAACAAACCAAACAGTTCACCCTGCTTCTGCTGCACCAGCGAGTCGCGAATTTCGTCTTTCTTCTGGGCGAATTCATCCGCCGTGGGTTCCTGCTTTTCCAAGACCTGGAGTACCGCGCCGGTGGCGCCGCTATTGATGGGCCCGCTGATCTCGCCCGGTTTCAAGGTGAAGGCGATCGCGGCAGGTCCAGTCATGGATCCCACATCCGGCACCTGACCGTTAGGCAAAACGAAGTCGCTCGCCTTGAGCGTGGCGCCCAGTTCCTTGGCAGCCTTCTTCAGGTCGTGTTCCGCCTTAGCCCGGTCTGAGAGTTCCTGGGTTTTCTGCCCCAGCAACTGGCCGGCGCGCTCATTCTGGAACTCCTGCTCCACACGCGAACGGATTTCCTCAAGGGTTGGTGTGGCTGGCGGCTTCACAGCCATCACCTTAAAGATGACGAAGCCGGACTGAACCTGAACCATGTCCGGAGGAGATTTTTCCCCTTCCCCGAACACCGCATCGGCAAACGGACGGGAAGAACCGATCCCAGGCAGAGATTCATTGCGGCTGAAGAAATCGGTCGTGATCACCTCGAGGCTCCTAGCCGAGGCCGCTTGCTCCAGCCCGCTGTTGCGGGCCTGCGTCAGTAGAGAGTTGGCCTGCGCTTCGGCTGCGCGCGTAGCCTTCTGCTGCTTAATAAGAGGCTCGATCTGCGCCTTGACCTCGTCCAGGGATTTCACGTGAGCTTCCTGCTTGTCATCCACGTGGATAATGTGGAACCCGTAGCTACTCTTGACCAGCTCGCTGGTCCCGCCCTTGGGAAGAGAAAAGGCTACCTTTTCGAATTCAGGGACAGTGCGGCCCCGCCCGATCCATCCCAGTGATCCGCCGTTCTTGGCGCTGCCGGGATCGTCGGAACTCTTCCTCGCCAGATCGTCAAACTTGGCGCCCGCTTTCAACTGCTGCAGTATGCCCTCGGCCTTGACCTTAGCCTCATCCACCGCCTTTTGGTCAACCTTGCCATCCGCGCTCGCCGGCGGGGTCTTCACCAGAATATGTCGGACATTCACCTGCTCGGGAACCCGGTATTCATCGCGATGCTGGTCGTAATAGGACCGCAAATCTTGCGGGGTAACCTGGGTCTCGGCGGCAAGTTTAGAGGTGTCCAGGAGCACATAGGCAATTTCGCGTTTCTCCGGGATGGAATTGTTGTAAGTCGCCTTATTCCGCTCGTAGAAAGCCTTTAATTCCGATTCGGTGGGATGTATTCCCTTGCGCAGATCGGCTTCCCGGACGACTGCGTACTGGAACTTAACTTTAGTGTTGCGCTTCTCAAATTCCTGACGAATCTCGGTGTCGGTCACCGAGGCGCTGGCCGCAACCAGATTCCGTAACTTCGTGATCAGGATGCTGTCCTTAATGCCTTCTTCAAACTGGGGCACGGTGACGTCATTTTGCCCCAGCAGATTCTGGTAAGCTTGCTCCCCGATGAACTTTCCGCTGGGAAAAAGAACGGCTGCGTAGGCACCATGCTGCAGCTCGTCCCGCACGTCTTCGTCGGTCGCCCGGAAACCGACGCGGTGGGCCTCGGCGACCAGAGCCTTTTCGGTGATGAGCTGGTCTGCGGCGCGGGAGGCGAAAAAGGGCAGCAGCTGCGAAGCCATAGCATTGCCGCGCGGAAACTGCTGACGCAACATGTTCTGGGCCACCCTCATGACATCCTGGCGGGTCACGTCCTGATCGTCTACCGTGGCCACAATGCCCGCGGGGGGAGCACCGCCCAGCACAGAACTGCCTCCGGTAGGGATCAGGTAAACCAGCATCGCGGCGCAGATCAGCAAAAGCAGCCCTCCGAGCACAATTTTCTTAACCGGGCCAGGGGTTTGCAAAAATCGAATCATGTTCTTGTCACTCCAGAAATTAGGGAGGAGAGAATGATTATAAACTACTGCTGCGGACGGGAATGACTCCGGTCTTACCGCGGACTTGCTGCCAAGGGGCGCGCCGCCCTTTCCTTCGGCGAACCGGGGAGGGCAGAAGAATTCGATTGAAACGTATCCGTAAGCGTGTTTACCTAAAACCCTGCCAACCATTCGAGCCTTTTCTTATGATCGTTCAACGGAACCGCTACCTGCCGGGTTTGGTGGCGCATCATCTACGAGGAACGCGACATGCATATTCGAGCTATTCCCAAGCACGGGTTGGTCCTGTCCGCCCTTTTGCTTTATAGCTACGCCGTATTTGCTCAGACACATCCCGGCACGAGTCAGGCCCAAGCCGCTACCCCCGCCGCTGGCAAGTTAGCTTTGAAAGGAGGCTGGAGCCTCCAGTCCTCCGGCAAGGTGCCGGATGGGGGTGAAATCATCTCGACCGTCCCGTATCAGCCAAAAAATTGGTACAGCGTGACTGTGCCGACGACGGTGGTGGCGGCGCTGGTGAAGGACAAGGTCTATCCCGACCCAGCGTTCGGGATGAACTTGCGACAAATCCCCGGGGTCAGTTATCCGATTGGCGCGAACTTCTCGAACCTTGCGATGGAGCCCGATAGCCCGTTTGCGGTTTCGTGGTGGTATCGCAAGGCCTTTCGGTTGCCGGCCAGCTACCGGGGCAAGACGATTTGGTTGAACTTTCAGGGGATCAACTACCGGGCCAACATCTGGGTCAACGGCCAAAAAATCTCCGACCTCGAACAGGTCGGGGGCGCGTGGCGCACTTATGAATTTGATATCAGCAGAGTCGCGCATGCGGGCGCCGAAAACGTGGTTGCGGTCCAGGCGTTTGCGCCAACCGAAAGCGACCTGGCAATCACCTTCGTGGATTGGAATCCTGCGCCTCCCGACAAAAACATGGGCCTCTGGCGTGACGTCTACCTGACTGCCAGCGGGCCGGTCGCATTGCGCTATCCCGCGGTAGTTTCGAAGGTCAATTCGCCAGCCAATGACAGCGCGCAATTGACTGTAATCGTGCAAGTGAAGAATGCTTCCGACAAGCCGGTCAAAGGCATATTGAAAGGGCACATCGAAAAAACGGAATTTTCCCAGGAGGTCGAACTCGGCCCGGGTGAGGCGAGGGATGTAGCCTTTGAGCCTGAGAAGTTTCCCCAACTTACATTTGCCCGTCCTCGCCTGTGGTGGCCGGCGCAGATGGGTACCCCCAATCTCTATCCGCTGCACATGGAATTCGAGGTAAGCGGAAGAGTGTCCGACGAGGCCGATTCCTACTTCGGCATCCGGGAAATTGCCTCCCAGCTCGTCGACAACAGCAAGCTTCTCTTCACCGTCAATGGCAAACGAATCCTGATCCGTGGCGGCGGCTGGACTCCGGACATGATCCTGCGCGAGAACTTGCAACGCCTGGAAGACGAATTCCGCTACGTCGAGGACATGGGACTGAACACGATCCGCCTGGAAGGCAAGCTGGAAACGCCTGAGTTTTTCGACCAAGCCGATCGCAAGGGTGTTCTGATCATGGCGGGCTGGTGCTGCTGCGATCACTGGGAGCACTGGTCGAAGTGGTCGGATGCCGATTTCAAGATCGCGCAGGAGTCGCTGCGCTCGCAAATTTATCGCCTGCGCAGCCATCCCAGCCTGGGGATGTGGCTGAACGGCAGCGACAATCCCCCGCCGCCGGATGTCGAGCAGATGTACCTTTCCATTGAAAGAGAGTTGCGCTGGCCCAATCCCGTGGTGTCTTCCGCCACCGCGAAACCGGCAGCGGTGACGGGCAACAGCGGCGTCAAAATGACCGGGCCCTACGAATATGTGGCGCCCTCCTACTGGCTTGCCGACTCAGCGCGACAACCTGCCGAACCGAAATGCAATGCCGGCGGCTGTGGCGGCGCCTATGGATTCAACACCGAAACCAGCATGGGACCGGCCGTTCCTCCCCTGGAAAGCCTGGAACGGATGTTGGGCAAGGACCACCTGTGGCCGATCGACGACTGGTGGGACTATCACGCCGGCGGGGGAGAATTCAAAAACATCCAGGTTTTTTCCGAAGCTTTGAACACGCGCTACGGCAAGTCAGACAATGTTCAGGACTTCGCCCTGAAATCTCAGCTGATGGCGTATGAAGGCGTGCGCGCTATGTACGAGGCGTACAGCCGCAACAAGTACACCTCAACCGGCGTGATCCAGTGGATGCTGAACAATGCCTGGCCCTCGATGATCTGGCATCTGTATGACTATTACTTGCGGCCGGGCGGCGGATATTTTGGTGCCAAGAAATCCATGGAGGCGTTGCATCCGGTTTATGGCTACGATGACCGCTCAATCTGGGTGGTCAGCAGCCAGTATCAGGATGCAGAAGGGCTGAAGCTCACAGCCAGGGTCTACAATCTGGATATGACGGAGAAGTTTTCTCAAGATGCCACGCTGGACGCGGCGGCTGACAGCACCAGCAAAGTGCTCACGCTGCCCGAACTGGCCGATTTGACTCCAACTTATTTCCTGCGCCTCACCTTGGCAGATCGAACGGGGAAAGTGGTTGGCTCGAATTTCTACTGGCTCTCCAGCAAACCGGAAACGCTGGATTGGGAAAAATCAACGTGGTGGGTGACGCCGACTGCCTCGTTCGCCGACTACACGGCGCTAAGTCAGCTGCCAAAAGTCTCGTTGAAGGTGAGCAGCCACAGTGAACGCAAACGCGAAGAGGGTCTGACGCACGTTACCTTGGAGAATCCCGGCAAGAGCCTGGCATTTTTTGTCCGCCTGAAGCTTAGTAAGGGCAAGAGCGGCCCAGAGATTCTGCCTGTCCTCTGGCAGGATAACTACATCTCACTCATGCCGGGAGAGAAGCGGGAGATCACGGCCAGGTATCGGGTCAGCGAACTGGACAACGCGATGCCCGCGGTTGAAGTAAGCGGATGGAATGTCCTCACCCGGTAACTTGTCATTCTAGTCAAACCTTGTCATTCCAAGCGCAGCGAGGAATCTGTGGGGCCCAACCAGGGACTTCATCTGGACATGCCTGATTCTTCGCTTCCTTGGAATGACAAGCATGGAAAGCTCAGATGATAGTTGCGCCTATTGCTCTTCCGGCGGCAGCTCAAAATTGATCAGGTTGCCGCGGAAGCCGCGGGTTCTCCAAGCCCCGAAAGCGATCCCGGCCAACATCCAGAGTCCGCCCACGATCCACGCCTTCCAGCTGAGGTTCTTCCAAAGAAAGAAGCAGATAGTGAAGCCGGCAAGCGGCGGAGCGAGGAGCGCCAGTACCGCCAAACCAATGCCAGCAGCGATTAAAGCGATCCAGTTAGAACTCGGCCACACCACTAGCACGATCACCAAACCAGTCAGCAACAAGGGCAACACCGGACTTTTCTTGCCCTCGCGAACGTGGTAGCGGACGAACGCGGCCAGGTTTACACCCATAAACGCTATCAGCGCGCCGAAGTTCAGCATCTCGGCGCCCAGACCGTAACTGAAGATGCCAACGCTCACCAGCATGGCGCCCGCTAATGCGATCACCCCCACGAAAATGACATTATTGCGGGGCACATGTCGCTTGGGATCGACTACGCCAAAAAAAGTCTGCGGCAGAGCCTGACTGCGGCCCATGCCATAAAGCAAGCGAGCTGCGCCGATCTGGGCCCCCATACCCGAGCCAAAGTTCGCGACCAGGAGTGTGAATCCCACCAACGCAAACAATGGCGCCCACGCCCGCCCCGCCACAGACGTGAAGGCAGTGTCCACGTTGGGAAATGGTTGCGACGCCGGCCACAACAACTGCGCGCCATAAACCTCCAGCGCGGATAAGATTCCGATTACAAAACAAGTCAGAACGGTCGCCAGCAAGATATCGCGTCGCGGATTTTCCGCCTCCTCCGACAGCGTAGAGATGCCATCGAAGCCGATGTAGCTAAGTACAGCGATCGAGGTAGCTGCCAGCACGGACTTCGCATCCCACATCAACGGATCATAAAAGGGACGCGTGAAAAACGCAGTACCATCGTGGGGGTTGCTGAAAACATAGCGCGCCGCTGCCACAAAGAAAATTGCTACCACCGCCCCCATCCCGGCAGCCAGCACAGTGTTGACCCGCGCCGATGTCTTGATTCCCTGAATGTTTAACCCGGTGAATAGCAAACCAAAGAAGATCGCCCACATCCAATACGGCAGTCCCGGAGCAAACACATGCGCCTGCTGGCTGCACCAGATGATGCAGATCATCGGGTTGAGCATGTAATCCATGACCATGCTCCAGCCGGTCGCGTATCCCAGCGCAGGATTGATCTCCTGGCCCACATAGGTAAAAGCTGAACCAGCGCTAGGATAAGCACGTGCCATGCGGCCATAGCTGATCGCCGTGAACAGCATGGCTACCATGGCAATCAAGAGAGTGGTGACCACGTGCCCGCGGCCGCGCTCGCTGAGAACTCCGAAAATTGACATCGGGGCGACCGGTTGAATGACAATTATTCCGTAGAGGATCAGGTCCCAAAGGGTGAGGGACCGCTTAAGGCGGGGAAGGTTCGAAGTTGATGTGGTTGCTGAACTGGCCATCGTGCGGATATTGGATTATGTGGTTGGAGACACTGTCAACATAAATTGAAACCTTCTTTAATCAGCTGCTCGGGAATTCGAGGACTGGTAAGAAGGGCACAGATCCTTCGTTTCGCTCAGGATAACAAGTCACTTTAGGGAACCGTAATTATATGAGTAGCCTCTGGACTCGTTACCCGACATATAGCGCGTGTTGAAGTTGAGCAGGTAATTCAACTGGTCGTCGTCGAGGGGATACGAGTTGTCAGGGTACGGGTAACTTCCCATGGCACGGAAAGGAAGTGGGGTCACGGTGTTTGCCTCGAACGCGTAGAAATCCATGTCCTTCTCGTAGCCATTGGCGACAAAGAAGTAGTCTCGAGTCCATCCTGTCGGCAAAACCGGCAGCCGGGAAGGATCGAAATCCAGCGCAATCTCCTCGCCTGATCCGAAAACTGCCATGCGATCGTCGGATGCGGCCAGCAAGGGACGCACGTCGCCGTAGCGCGTGTAGGCGCCGGCAGGACGCGTGTAGGGACCGGTGGGACTGGCCTTTTCGTATACGTACTTCACGTTCCCCGGCGGCCGGCCCTCGATCTTGAGGGGAAAGCCGTGGAAGCGGAGGTCGGCGCGAGCGGGCGGCAACCGATTCACTCGCGCGTTCTGTCGCTGGCTACTGCGGTTGATCAAAATGTTGTCCCAATAAATCTGCAGATTGGTCCAGATGCGGACGCGTCGCGTGCCTCGCGGCAACTTGCCCGTCAGGTCCGCTGTCATGGTGCGGGCGCCGCCGGCAGGAAATCCCATGTCGTCTATAACGCGAGTCCATTTTCCCCGTGAATCGAGCGCCTCCACGTAGGGCGCGACCGGCTGCAGGCCGGCTTGATCGGCGGCATACATGCTGGTCGCGGTGAAATACTCAATCTCGCCATGCATCAGCAGCCAGAGCGGGCCGCCGCCGTACGGCTGGCCCAGGTCGAGTTCCAGGCTGTGCATTTTGGCGAAGCCATGGAACGGGAGCAGGTCGAAATCGCCAAAATACCGGTGTGCCAGTAAGTCTGGAAGTACGTTATGCCCGTGCTCGTCCCAGGCGCCGGCAGGCGTTTGAGCACCGCGGCTGAAAACGATCTTGAACTCCGGGTACGGCGGGTTGCTGGCGAAGTACTCGTTGGGATAAACGTCGAACTCAGCTGGATGATCGACCGCCAGTAGCTGAACCTGGTCGAGGTAGACAGCTTCCTCCAGCGGTTCCATAAGGCGGAAACTGAGCTTGCCGTCTTTCATGCCAAGCTGGTTGCGGTCCAGCTTGATGTACTCGGTGGGGCGCGGAACATTGCGCTTCCCCGCCCCAATCCGGTGGCCGACCACGCCGGCGCCAAGCATGTCGCCAACTAATTCATAGTGGTTGCCGTCCCATGCGAACAGCGTGGGGCAGGAACTGCCGCGGCGGTCAATCTCGGTGAACTCCTGCTCGCGGTTTCCCGCAATCTGGATTTCATCCTCGAGAACCCCGGTAGGCCAAAGCATGCGTACGACATCCGCTTCTCCGGTCGAGCCGAGCCCGGCAATGATTACGGTCGAGTTCTGGCCCAGATAACCGGAGGATCCGGCGATTTCCCACTTCTGGCGATTCGCGCCTGCGAAGACTTCGACTTTAGTGCCGATCGCGGACTTGTTATCGTTCAATCCTTTGAGCGACAGCCGCAGCCAGTGGTTCTGGTTTCCGCCTTGGTTGCGCAGCAGAATCGCGCGGCCATGATTCTGGGTAACCACGAGGTCGGTAGCGCCGTCGCCGTCGTAGTCGCCGGTTACAACCGCACGTGGATCTTTCAATTGAATTTTGTCGAGACCAACATCAGTAGTGACGTCTTTAAAACCGTCCGGGCCAAGATTGCGGAAGAGGCGGATTTCGCCCTTGCCTTCTTTGGTCTCGCCGACAGCCGCCACGTCCATCCAGCCATCGTTGTCATAATCAAGCGCCGCCACGCCCCAGCCGCGGACCCAATTGGTTGCCGGCAGAGCTACGGGTTCGAAGCTCTTGCCCCGGTTGTTGCGCCAGAGCGTCAGGCCAGGCGCGTCCCCGTGGGTGAAAGCTACATCCATCCAACCGTCATGGTCGAAGTCCAGAACGGCAATGCCGACTGTGGGAGGGGGGACAGGAGCGGACCACGGTTCACGCGCGGGAAACTTCCCTTCACGGGGATTCTCGAAGACGATAGGCGCGCCATGCCAGCCGGTGACCACAATGTCGACGGCGCGGTCGTTGTTGTAATCCGTGCCGGCTGCGCCAATGTCGGGACCGTGGCCTAGCAACCCGACCGATTCGGTGACGTTGCTATAGGTTCCGTTAGCGTTATTGCGCCACATTGCGTTCCCCGGATATATCTGGTCGTAGGGTAACCTGATCGGCTCTCCTTTGGCGGGCGCGGCCTGATTGATGAATCGAGTGATGTATAAGTCGAGATCACCATCGTGATCGTAATCGATGAAGGTCACCCCAAGGTTCAGGTCATCACTTTTCAGCCCAGCAGCTTCGGTTACATCCTTGAATGTCGCGTTCTTCTCGTTGTGCAGCAGGAGGACGCGACGGTTCGTGGTAAGAGCCAGATCAGTAGCGCCGTCGTTGTCGTAGTCGCCTGCTGTGCAGCCAATCGCGTGCAGAGTCGGATCGAGTTCTGCCTTCCTGGTGACATCTTCAAACTTCCCGTTGCCAAGATTGCGATATAAACCAAGGCCACCCACCGGACCCGAATCGGCGAGCATGATGTCGAGTTTGCCATCGCCGTCATAGTCAAGAAAACATGCTCCCGGACCGAGGAAAGACGCGAGATCCTCCGCCTGTCCGGGAGCAGATTGGGTCGCTAATCCTGCCTTTTGCGTGACGTCCACAAACTCGACCTTCATGGCAGGTGGCACATGCTCCGGGGCAGCCGCGGATTCCTCCGCGCGCGAATATTTCCCCTGCTCGCCATAGGCCAGGCTCATCGTCGTGCCCAGCTTGTTTTGCGTGACGTATTGGAAGCGGGTAAGATGTTTGCGCGCTTCGGTTGTGTCGCCGGACTGCTGGTAGGCACGCGACAGTCCGAATTCGGCGGACGCGTGCAGCCGGTTCAGCTTGAGCGCATGCTGGAGAGAATCGACGGCTGGGGGAAATTGCTTTTGCTGCAGGTGGACCGTGCCCAATAGATACCATGTGTCGGGGTCATTGGGGTCAATTTCCGTCACCCGCTGGAAGGCATCGATTGCCGCTTCCGGGTCACCGGAGTTCTTGTCGATTAGCCCGAGGTTGTACCAGGCGTGCGGATCCTTCGGATCATTCTTGACCGTCTCATGCAGCACCTTCTTCGCTTCATCAACGCGCTGCAAATTCGATAACGCGATACCCTGGTTGACACGCGCGACCGCCAGCTTGGGATCAAGGCGGGAGGACTCTTCGAAAGATTTCAGCGCTTTCTCAAAGAGCTGCTGGTTCATGTAGGCGCAACCCAGATTGTTAAGACGCGCGGCCTCGGAGGAATTGACCTCCTTGGAATCCTTTTGGGGCGCAGCCGCCAGAAGGGTAAGCGCAAGGAGAAATAGGAGGGCGGCCGTTACGCTCGGCGATTTCATAGAGACGAGTCAGTCTACATCAGCGACTGGCGATCAAATCAAATGGCCGCCTGTTTCACGGATTCGCACGGATGCACCCTGCTCGGTATCCATCCCTGCTTACCCGTGGCCCTCTGAGATCAAGGCATACGCCTCGCTGCCGCGGTTGTCTTAGGTGCTGGTTTGCGCGGCCTATACGCGCGGCTTGAAATCACGCCCCTGCCTTCCTGGATCGTGAGTGTCTGGCCGGAAGGAACGTCGGAGAGTTTGTCCACCTGTCCACTGGGCCATTGAATTTCGGCTGAATCGGCCTTGATCTTCCCGCCCAGGCCAAAGGTGAGCACCAGTTCACTCTGCGACAGATAGCTGGAGCCGCTTTTCAACATCTGCCATTGCTTGTCGCCGCCGCTTGCGACGCGCACCACACTACCGATGCCATCGTGATTCGATTTTGTGCCGACCAATTTAATGCGCAGGCTGTGGTTCGTACCCGCTTGGTTATGGAATAAGTAGGCGCGGCCGCCATTCGTGGTGACAAGCAAGTCCAGCGCGCCATCATTATCTATATCCGCATAGGCAGCGGCGCGGGCAACCTTGGGTGCAGCGAAACCAGTCCCCATCTGCTCGGTGACTTCCTGGAACTTGCCTCCACCCAGATTGCGGAAAAGATGTGGCGGTTCGGCGTAGCTCACTCGCTTTTGCACGCGCTCGATTTCATTCTCAATGTGTCCGTCGGCGACAAAAATGTCGGGCCAGCCGTCGTTATCGTAGTCGAAGAAAAAGCAGCCGAAGCCCAAGGTGACAAGAGTGGCGCGGCCGACCTCCGACCGCGGGGCCTCGTCCACGAACAGGCCGTTGCCCTCATTGTGGTAGAGCGAGAGCATTTGGTTGGCGAAGTTGGTGATGATGATGCTGGGATGGCCGGAGCGGTCGTAGTCGCCGGCATCAACCCCCATGCCGGCACGCGCCACGCCGTCTTCACTGAAGGCGATTCCGGCCGAGACCGCCCTCTCCTCAAATGTGCCATTCTGCTTGTTCAGATAAAGCTTGTTGGGCTGAGTGTCGTTGGCGAGTAGAATGTCAGGCCATCCATCGCCGTTGTAATCCAAGATGGCAATGCCCAAGCTCTTGGAGGTGGGATCCCAAAATCCTGCCTTCTGGGTTGCATCCTCAAATTTGCCGTTACCCAGGTTGTGCCACAGCCGCGCGGAGGAGCCTCTGTAGGACTCCGGCGTGCAGTACGACTTGCGGGTACCGTCGAGCGTACAGAACAGATCGCCCTGGATCGACCACTCGACGTAATTAGCGACCACCAGATCGAGCTTGCCATCGCGATCGTAATCCACCCAGGCGGCGCTGGTGGAAAACTCCTGCGGACCCCACAGGCCTGCCGCCTTGGTCATATCGCTGAAGGTTCCCCTGCCGTTGTTGTGGAACAGGTGACTCTGACCGAGGGTAGTAATGAAGATATCCTCGTGGCCATCGTTGTCGTAGTCACCGATGGCGACACCTAAGCCAAACATGGGAACGGCCAGCCCAGCCTTGCGTGTCACGTCGGTGAAGGTTCCGTCTTGATTGTTGTGGTAGAGCTTGAGCGTCGTCGGGCCCATCTTGGCGTGGCCGGGCCAATCTTCGCCGTTGATCAAGAGAATGTCGGGATAGCCGTCGTTGTCATAATCGATGAAGGCGCAACCCGGGCCCAGGGTCTCCGGCAGGTATTTCTTCCCGAACGCGGCATTGTTGTGGATGAAGCGAATGCCGGCCTGGGAAGTGATATCGCGGAAGGTGATGGGCTGCGCGTGTGCTGGGTGGATGAGCAGCAAAATCGTAGCCGCGGCTAGAGCCGCAAACTTTCTTGCGCGGCAATCGGCAGGGCTGAAGCCGTGTCTTGGCGGGAACCGTGAACCGCGATTAAGCATTACCTGGAAGCCCCGGGAGAAGAGGTGTGTCGTTGGTAAGCCGAGTGGCGCTCGAGTCGGGCGGGTCGGAGACCCGCCTGCCCGCGATCCAGCGGCACAGAAACGTGTTCGTGGATGCCCTGGCGTTCGTTGTTATCTTCTGGATTCAGTTGCCGGTATGGGCCGGTGATTGCCTGCGAGGCTTCGTCGGCCTTGAATCGCAGGTAACGCACCTGGTGCTCGTGAGCCTGCTTCTCATCGCCCAAGCCGTTGTAACAAAGCATGAGATTGTAGTGCGCTTGCAAATCCTCCGGATCGACGGCGAGAACATCCTGCAGCACTTTGATCGCATCCTGGTAGCGGCGCTCGAGAAAAAGGATGCGTCCCAAATCGTTCAACGCCACGCGATCGCGCGGATATTGCGCCACCACCCGGCGCAGATGCCGAGCGGCCTCGTCGTACTTGCCATCGGCTCGCAGGACCTTGGCGTAGAAGAAGTTTGCGCGTGCCAGATCAGGCTCGGTCTTCAGAGCTTTTTCAAGCACGCTGCGAGCGCGCTCCATGTCGCCTTCCTGCACCGCGGCCCGGCCGATGTTCACCCAGCCATCCGGATTCTTGGGATCGATTTCGGTAATCTTCTGGAATGCTGCCTGCGCCCCCTTCAGATCGCCCTGCAAAAGCAGGCCGATGCCGTAATCATTCCAGCGCTGCCAATCGCTGCCCTCGAGCATCACTTTGGGTTCTGGCGGGGGTAGACTAGGGGGCAGCACTTGAAGCGCAACCTCATCTTCGGCAAGGGCGACGATCGGAACGTCGGGGATTTTTTCTTCTCTCGCCGAAAGTCCCTTTAACGGACCGCTGAACACATACTTCGTGTCGTCGTGATTCGGTGTGACGTCTCGGCGGGGCTGATTCGGGTCAGGCACGCCGGCGAAAGCAAACTGGGTATTCCACCAGGCAAACTTGCGGTAGCAGAGCCGGGCGTGCAGGGTGATCTTGCCGCCGGCGTTCTGGGGAATGTGGATGCGGTAATGAATTGTGTCGGCAGCCCCGGGAGGAATCAGGTGCACGTACACAACCGCGCGGGTTGACCAGGCATTTCTCTTGTTAATCTGGTTGCCATGATCGTCGACCTGAAGCGAGCGATAAAAATGTGCGCCCTTCTCCACCGGCCCTCTGCCGTTGTCTTCGACCATGCCACTCCAGAAGATCGTCTGACCCCTGTCGTCGATGCCCTTGAGTTCCACCCAGGTGTCGTAGGCATCGACCGTGCCACCCGGGAAAAAGTGACCTAACTTCTTCGTGCGGACCACAACCTCCACCCGAACCGTGTCGCCGCGCCGGACCGCCGGCTGAACACGATTAAGCGGCGCGGTGACCGGTGCAGCTCCGGCGGTTGCTCCCGGTGTGACTTTCGCCTCCGCTTCTTCGCCCACAGCGAAGGTGGTGGCCATCTCGGTTTGAGCGTTGGCGCCCGGCTGACTTTCCGCCCGGGCTGGCGAGAGCGCGAAGATATCCACGCTCATGATTCCGTTTTTCAGAAAATCTTCTGTGAGCTTGAGCTGCTCTCGGTCTTCATTCGCGGTTGGGACCGCGGTGTTGGCTGCTGGAAAACGATGCGAGTGGACGAATCCATTCACGTTGCCGGCATCCCGGGAAGGCGCCATGGGCATGTGACAGTCTGCGCACTGCGCCGGCTTGGGCGGGTAATAAAAGGAGCGCGCGCCCTCACCGGAAACCCCGCTGGCCTGCCAGTTGTCGTATTCATTGAAGCCGCGAATCCAGCGATAGTGATTCACCGGAACGTCCAGGTGCACCTTGTGGCAGGAAGAGCAGAACTCGGCAGTCTGGTTCCGCATGAACGGCTTCAGGAACACGCGGCGGTGAGGTTCGGGGTTGAGGTTAGTAAGAAAATCATGCAGCATGCGCACAATAGGGTTTTGGCTGGCCGCCAATTCATGCAGCTTGGGATATTCCAGATAGAAGTCGCCCTGACCCATGGTGCTTTTCACCCGGGCGATGGAGTGGCACATCATGCAACCCAGGCCGGCCTGAGCTTCCGGCGCATGCACAAATTCCTTGATGGGACGATCCATCTTGCCCGCATAGAGCACCGCCGGGTCGTGACACCCACCGCACCACTTCGACGGGCGCGTGCCAATCGTGTCCTGCATGTACTCAATGCTCTTGCGATACCACTGGTTATTGAACGACGAGAAGTGATGGACCGAACTGAACCACTGGTTGTAAATGTCCTGATGGCAGCGCCTGCAGGAATCGGACTCCATGAAAAACTTGCTGGGAATTTTCTGGCCGCCGTAGACCTGCGCCGAACTGGGGAAGAAGGGGCCCTTGGGGCCGTCGCCTTCACCATCCATGCTCGCAGGCGGGTCGGAAGGGTTCGAAATCACCGCGCTCGTTTGCCAGCGCGCGACGCGCAGGTACTGAGCGATTCGACCGAGTCCGGCCAGCATAAGCAGACAAATTGCCGCGCGTACGATTGCCAAACTGGTGCCGCCGACCAGCCAGCCTCGCTTCCCTGCCCAGACGGAGAAGAGAATCCCGAGGCCTACTACGGAAAGAATGATGTGAGCGTACAGCCAATTCCACTCTGCCCGCGGAGTTCCGGTGTAGATCAAGGCCAGACCTACCACAGCCCCTGCGGTAAGGGCGGCGCGTCCAAAGAAATCTCCGACCTGCCGGTTTCGAAAAGCACGCCCAAGGGCGGGGATCAACAGGGCTGTCGCAAGCACTCCGGCGAGCACATGCAACAAAACCATTGCAGGATAGATGACATTAGGTTGCGGGAAGGCGAACAGGTACACCGCGGAAATGAAGAGAAACACTCCTAGCGTGGTCAGCACCCGGCCATTGGAAAAAGCTTCTCGCATTCTGATTCAGGGAGCAGCGCCGAACGGACTCACAATTCCGCCGGGGATGAAAAACAGTTATCGGCGGAAAGCTTACCTTCTTAGCAGCCAGAGTACCGTAGTATAAAAATACTAGCGAGGCGGGCGTCTAACCGATAGGCGCTTCCCGCCACCCCCCACAGCCCTTCTCAATAAGGGTGGCGACTTCGAGCACCAACTCCTCCTGCCAGGGGAGGCCCACAATCTGCACTCCGATCGGCAAGCCCTCAGGCGATGGTCCCACCGGTACGACAGCAGCCGGCATGCCCAACAGATTGAACCATTCGCAGTAGCTCCAGGCATCAAGATACTTTACCGTCTGGCCCACGATCTCCCAACTGCGCTCGCCATGACGGAAAGCAGGCACCGCCGCTACCGGGCAGACGAGGATCGGGATCTCCTTCATCTGGGTGAAAACTTGTGTGCGCAAGGTGTCGCGCTGAATCCAGGTATCGAGAAGGGTCTGAGCGGTGTGCGGCGGTTCGGCCGCGGTCCATCCGGCAAATTCCTTGAGAATCGGACTAATCTCGCGTTCGTGGCCGGCCATCATGGGTCCCAGCAGCATCGCTCCGGCGATACCGAAGAATTTCCACCACAGCTCGCGGGCCAGTTCGAGACCGTCAGGACGGAAGTGGCTGACGTTGAACCCAGCCTGCTCCAATGCGAGCGCCGCGCTGCGAACTGCGGCGCCAGTGGCGGCGGTGACGGGAGTGCGCCCATCGTCTTCGAAGTACGCGATCCCGACCGTTCGTATTTCTTCCCGAGAGTACTTGCGTAAAGGCACAGGCGCGGCGCACGGATCGCCTTCGTCCGGGCCCTGCATGATTTCAAACAAAGCCTGGACATCAGCCACGGTTCGGGCCATTGGGCCGACAACGCCGAGCAGAGCGAAGGGACCAACAGAATTCGGGAAATGCCCAGTTGCTGGAATCCGGCCCGGAGTTGGCTTCAAACCGCAAATGCCGCTGAAATGAGCGGGAACGCGAATGGAGCCGCCGCCATCGCTGCCTACTCCGGCCGCCGAACAGCAGGCCGCGATAGCTGCCGCTTCCCCACCGCTGGAGCCTCCGGCGGTGCGCGACAAATCCCAAGGATTACTGGTGCGCCCGTAAATGAGGTTGTCGGTTTCCCACGCCATGAGAAGTTCGGGGCAATTGGTAACTCCCAGGACGATCGCACCCGCCGCCCGCAGGCGACTGACCAAGGTCGCATCACGGTTCGGAACGTATCCTTTTCTTAAATTGGTTCCCGCCTCGCAGCGAAACCCGGCGACATCGATGGAACTCTTGATGCTGATGGGCACACCGTTGAGTGCTCCGAGACCGGCTCCTTGTTGCACCGCCCATTCTGCGGCGCGGGCGTCGCGGCGGGCACGCTCTTGATCCACGTGTACGAAGGCATTCAGTTTCGGATTGAGCTTCTCAATGCGGGCAAGATGAGCTTCGATCAGTGCGATTGGCGAAATTTCCCTGCGACGGACCAGTTCCGCCATCGCCAAGGCTGATAGGCGAGTCACGTCACCCATGCTGCGGAATCACCTCAGAGTTGAAGGGCGAGTCTAGCACGCGGCCAAACGGACTTACGCGGGATGGCGCAGAGTAGAACTCGGGATCAGGTTTGAAGCGCCGACACACCGATTGTTGTCTGGCTTACTCGCGCGCCCCGCCCCGGCTTGCTGCTATTACGAGATAACCAGGCTCTGAGACGTTTCTGCGTGGCTGGTGAAAGATGACTGAAGAACATTCCGGCTCGGCCCGAGTCGTCGGCCCAAATGACCTCCGCGGTCCCTTCGATGGCACGCGTGCTGCCCGGCAATAAGAAATGCACCGGCACCCGCCCCATGGCGGGTAATGGGTCGGCTGCCTGCAGCGACAAGCCGTCCTCGTTAAGGTCTAGCATCAGGGCGGGAATGGCCAGACTCTTGCCGAACCTCAGGTAAACCACCGTGTCCAGTTTCTGCCGTGCGGACCGGCGGCGATCTTCGCCCAGGAAACCACGCGCCGCACGCAGCGACCGGGAAATCTGGTCCAACTCCAGAGGTTTGTAGAGAACGAAATTCGCGCCCGCCTGGTAAGTGCTCGCAATGTCGGTTGAAGGCCCGATCATGGCAAAGACTACGGGCCGACTCTGCGCCGGCGCCAGTCGCGCCAGCTTTGCCACCTGAGCTCCACCCGGCAGGTCGAAGTCCAGCACCAGCGCCGAATAATTTCCCTGGGCCAATCGCTCAATGGCTTCCTGCGCGGAGGGGCAGCAGTCCTGAACCATGCCAAGCTCGTCCAGGACACGCGCCACAAGGCGCAGGGCTAGCGGGCTACGGCACATCATCAAGGCTTTCGGCTTCATGCAACCGAGCTTATGCTGCGCCAAGTGGAGGGTAAAGTAACCCCGGTAATCCGGCGATCTTACTGAGGGCACGGGAGTTTTCTGGAAAGTAAGCTTGGGTAAAACTAGGCGGGGGCTGGCTTTTCCAGGCCCGCCCGATTCTTAATAAGAAGGGTTGAACAGCGCAGCTGTGCCAGTTGTTTATCGCGGAACTCACCTAAAACGCGGGTCACGGTTTGGCGCGAGGTGCCGATCAATTGCGCCATTTCCTCATGAGTAAGGGAGACTTTAATGCGTATTGCGTCCTTGGTGGGCTCGCCATCGGAAGACCACGCCAGCAGCCAGCGAGCAAGCCTTTCCCATGCTAATGAAACAGGCCCAGCGAACCGATCATCTCGTAAGCGTTCTGGCAGCTCTTCGCCGTGGTTTTGCAGGAAGCACAGGAAGTCCTCGCGCTTAATAAAATCAAGGACACGGCTGGAGTGTCTCCGCCGTGAGTTCGTAGAGTTTACCGGAACCGTGGCGTCGAGCCCCAGGACTTTGCCGCCTGGGCAATGGGCGGGATCAGGGTCTTGCCGTCGCGTGAGGTGGTGAGGTGGTGGACAACTTGACCCGGCCCGAGCAAACGAGGTAGAAGCCGCGCGGGGGCTGCCCTTCCACAAACAATACAGCGCCCTGTGGGTGACCTCTGGCGTACTTGATTCGCTACCTAACCTATCCTGCAGTCGAGGTTTGGGCAGATCGCAGAAGAAACCAGCTTCCCGCAGCTTGCAGATCAGGCAGTTCTGGGTGATCTCGAAACCATAGGGAGACGAGCCCATCTGCACCTCCGACGCGCCGCTAAACGCAGTCTATCGCCGAAGGCACTGATTTGCAGCATCGTTGCGGGGCGGCTGGTCCCGCTGCATGACTAGACAAATTCCGTCCCGCAGGTCACAAAACGCATCTTAGACATGCCGTCGATGTCTAAGAAACTGCTGGAGAGAAAGTGAATTCCCAGGAGCTGCGTGGTTTAGTTCTGAGCCTTTTGGTCCCCGTCTTGTGCACTAATGCTTTTTCCCAAAACCAATCCGTGACGATCCTCCCAGCCATGCCTGGCGCTGTATCTGCGGTGTTTCGGGGACCTTCTACTTCTTTCCCAATGCCAACCGGTTCTGTCGGCGCGCCCTCTTCGGCTCAGCCGGGCACTGCCAGCGCAAAACTGGCGGGTGCCGTTAAACGCTTTGGCAAGGACCAGGCCGACATCTACTCCGCTCCCTTCGGGCTTCGCAATCTTAAATGGGACACTTTGGTTCTGGCCGGCACGGCGGGACTGATCGCCACGGACCGGCAGGCCAGCCGGGCGCTCCCGACGACCCATCTTGATCGGAGCCGCAATCTCTCCAGCGCAGGCCTGATCGGCACGGCCGGCACCCTGGGAGGACTTTGGATTCATGGCATGAAGACGGACGACGAACATGCCAAAGAAACCGGCGAATTAGCGCTGGAGTCACTCGCCAATACCGCGACCGTCTACACCCTGACTCAATTTATATTTGGCCGCGAGCGTCCGGCCGAAGGAACTGGCAACGGGCGTTTTTGGACGCACAATGGTTTAAACAGTTCGTTCCCCTCGGGACATGCGCTGTTCACCTGGACCCTGGCCAGCGTCGCAGCGCATGAATCTGCCCGACCTTGGGTCGAGTGGCTCGCGTACGGCACCGCTGCTACTGTTTCCGCAACCCGCTACACGGGCCGCTTGCACTATCCATCTGATGTTGTAGTTGGAAGTCTCATCGGATACCTGGTAGGCACGCACATCTTTCAGTCGCGCTGCCGGCCAGGGCTCAGCAGCGCCTGCCATCGACGACATTCTTAAGAAGTGATTGTTAACTTATAGCTTAATTCTTCCTGCTGCCGATTCACCTATAGGTTAATTCAGTTAATTCAGGCGACAAGAGCGTGACATGCGTCCTGAATTCAAGAACTTACGAATTAAGCAACTCGAAGGAGCCTGGCCGCCCTTGGCTTGGGACAAAGGACTCGCCGCGTCCGCCGAAGGATTGGCTCCGTGCGATCCGTGAGGCGCCACCGGGATCACCCTCCGGCAGTGGCGACACCGGCAACAACCGGCAAGGACAGTTCCCAATCTCGCAAACCTAAGGAGGAACTAAATCAATGAGAGCGGGAGAACATACTGTTCGCGGGAATGGGTGACGGAACGCACCAGCCCGCTCGCTGTGGCCTCTGACCAATACGTACGAAAGCGGCACGGGAAGATGTTCGACGAAACCTGGAAGTGGGCGGGGACTATCGGTTACGGGAAAAAACAACGGTGTTCCCGTTCATGAAATTCGAGAGAGGCTCGTAGCCCTGTTCGGCGACGTCCGCTAGATTGAGAACAGCACACACAGACGATGAAATAGCGGTTCGGTTTCACCATCGACTTGTACTTATTTCATCCTTCATCTTTCATCCATTTCCGAACCGCAATGGCAGGCGCGCACGCCTCATTGCGGACGCGCTCGTAATGAAGCTTAACCATCCCCAATCTTTTCTTGGGGTTCCGCCAATCCCGTCAAAGACGGCGAAGCACGCACGAGATATCTGGAAGCGATCAGAGCGGCGGATATGGGGACACTCAGCTGCTTCTCAAGTTGGCTCGCTCATGATGGTTGGGCATGCACACTCAGAGGCTAGAATAATGGCATCGATTCTCCGCCCCGAGGAGTCCGCCATGGCCGACCAGCATTCCCCTCGATTCCTGAAAATTGTCGAGGATGCCAAAAAACGCGTGCGAGAAACGAATATTGATGATGTTAAAGCCAGGCTTGATCGCGGCGAGAAGTTCATACTCATCGACGTGCGCGAAGAAAGTGAATACGCGAAAGACCATCTACCCGGCGCCGTTCACCTGGGAAAAGGGATCATCGAACGCGATATCGAAGAGCGCGTCCCCGATCTGAATATGCTCATGGTTCTCTATTGTGGCGGGGGATTCCGTTCGGCCCTGGCCGCCGACAATCTGCAAAAAATGGGCTACAAGAATGTGGTTTCCATGGACGGCGGCGTCCGCGGCTGGCGGGAAAAGGGATTTCCCATGACAAAGGCGTAAGTCCGAGTAAGCAAGTTCGACCCAGCGATGCTGCGATTACGAGGTGACAAAAAATTTAGAGTTGCATGGCGTCGTCTAGAGCTTTCTTTTCCGCCGCAGTGAGAAGCCTGGAACTACCTTTGGCAAGATCTCCCAAGGTAAGTGGCCCGATAGCGATTCGAACCAAACGCAACACTTCGATTCCGAGCTGCTCGAACATGCGCCGGATTTGCCGGTTCTTGCCCTCGTCCAGAACGACTTCAACCCAGGTGCGATGCTCGCCGCCGCGCACGATGCCCGCCTCCTTGGCTCGGAGGATCTCGCCCTCGTCCGTTTTGATGCCCTCAAGTAAAGAATTGAGAATTTTCTCGTCGACAGGAGCGCCAATCCGCACGTGATAGGTCTTGTCTAAATGGGTTTGCGGCGCGAGAATTCGCGCCGCCCACTCCGAATCGTTGGTCATCAACAGCAGGCCTTCGCTCGCCTTGTCGAGACGGCCGACGGGCGCAACCCAGGACGCCTTTTCTCTCAGGCTCTCGTAGACCGTCTTGCGCCCTTTCTCGTCGGAGGCCGTTGTGACGACCCCGGGGGGCTTGTTCAAGACGAAATAGAGTTTTGTCGCTGCCGTAATCCTCTTGCCATTGACCTCGATTCGGTCTTTGTTGAGGTTCACCGGGGTCTCTGGATTTCGACGAGCGGCACCGTTCAGGGTCACGCATCCGGCGCGAATCAACTCGGCCGCGCGGGATCGCGAGCAGTACCCCAGCTTGGAAATTGCACGTGCCAGACCGACTTTCCGGGAACCATGATTCAAGGGCTTCCACCTGGACCGGCGCCTCGGTCGCCCGGCCTTCGCTCTGAAGTGCCGGCAAATCAGGCGATTGCGCCCCTAAGACTACGGGAATGCCGACCTCAAATTAAAGGGTCTACTGGATACCGAGCACCCTGAAGAGCCTTCACACTTGAAATTGGAAACCTAATTTTGGAAACCATTATGGAGGCTTTCCTATGCGAGCAAAGACAACAACTATGTTGTCTGCGTTGCTCTTGTGCGGCACCTGGGTAACGGCCCAGAGCATATCTCCCAGCAGCACAGAACAGAGTAGCAGCACAAGTCAAACCAATCAGACGACTCAGACGTCTCCTTCAACCCCGAGTACTGCCCCGACCCAGAGTACATCTCCAGCTCAGAGCAGCTCTCCGACGCAGAGTCCATATCCCAGCAGCACGAGCCAGACCAGCCCGAGCGCAGGACAGACGACCCCATCTTCTGGAGTCTCGCCAAGCGGCGCGAATGCCGGCGCGTCGCCAAGCACGACTTCCACTCAGAGCACGACGACTACGACCCAAAGCCCCGACCGCAGTTCTCCTAGCAGCGAAACTCAGGGTCAGAGCGCGACTGGCACGTCCTTGAGCGGATCTACTCCGAGTGCGACTGGCACGCCGGCGGGCAGCATGGCTGGCGGAAATACGATCAAGGGCTGCCTGAGTGGCTCGCCGATGACGGGAACCTACCTGCTCACCGATAGCCAAAGCGGAGTCAGCTACAACCTTGTAGGGGCCAACGACAAGCTTCGGACCCATGTGGGCGAAGAAATCCAGGTGACGGGACAGCCGGCGAGCGGAATGGTTGGAACCTCCCCCGACGGGTCCGGCACGGGTGCAAATCCCTCGCCTGAGGCCTCTTCCAGCAGCCAGTCAGGGGTAAGCAGCACCAATCCGAATAACAGCGCGGGCAGCGTTTCGGGGACCGGAAATTCCAGCACCGCGACCAGCGGGAATACCAGCGGCACGAGTCAAAGCGGCAATCGAGCCGCCCAGGTGTTTCAAGTCACCGATGTGACCAAGCTAGCAGATCATTGCGCCGCCCAAGGCGTCACGCCCTCTGCTTCATTAGGCAATCATTACGCGAGCGCAGGTCTGATGGCCGCCAACCTGGAACCGCAGCAGACGGGCACCAGCACCGGCTCGAATACAAGCTCGACGGGACAGACGGGCAAGAGCACAACTCCGATGCCCGAAACCGGCACCCAGACCGCAACTCCGTCTGCACAAACGGCAACGCCCAGCACTAACTCGAGCACGATGCCACCCAGCACCAGCACCACGAATTCAACCACGACCACAACCACAACGCCAGGTACAACCGCGCCGGGCACGGCTTCTCCGAGCGCCACGACTCCCAGCACCGCGCCTTCTAGCACAGCGACGCCGGAGTCAAGTACGACCTCAAGCGCGACGGGAAGTTCGTCGCGGCCATCAAGCGGTACGCCAGCGCCGGGAACCACGCCGAGCACAACCACGGGTACTTCTCCCTGTACCACTACTCCGGGAACCACTGCGCCGAGCCCGTCTACCAGTGGTCAGGCTATGCCGGGTACCACAACCGCGCCTTCGGCGACTGCGACTCCAGGCAGCACGACGGCCTCCGGTACGGCGACGAACCCTTGCCTGACACCGCAGTCCAGCACGACTCCTCCGCCGCAGCAACCACAGTAGCGGGTGCGCAGGATTAACGTAGGGGGCCTGGAAAATCGGGCCCCTTTTTCAGAATGAAAAGACTGGCGCTGGACAACCAGGCTTGCTGGTCGGACAATTACAAAGTGGTTAGCTGAATTAGCGTATATGCGAACGCGAACTCTGTTCCTCTCAGGGCTGCTCCTGTTGCCCCCTTTCTGTCATGCGCAGACGGATCAGAAATCCTGGACAAGCGCCGACCAGCAACAGGGCGCTTCCGGGAACTGGAATCAAACCCGTACCACCACAGTCCATAAGGAAAACAACGGTCGTACCGTGGACCAGCAATCGGTCGAACGGCGCGGGCCGGACGGCAGCTACGTTCCCTATCTCGATACGGAAAAGGAAACGGTTCGGGTGAATGCAACCACGACGCGAACGATCGAGCGCGCATTCGGGCGGGATCCCGATGGTGGGAAGAAGCTCACGCAAGTGACTGAAGAAGAGACGCGTACTCTGCCGGGTGGCGAACAGAAGGCGGTCCGCACGACTTCGAACCCCGATGTCAACGGTCAGTTGCAGGTGATCAGGCGCGAAATCGAGAATACGCGGCCGACCGGTTCTGGTTCCGAGGAAATCACCACCACCATTCTAAGTCCTGACATCAATGGCGGGGTCGCACCTAGCCTGAAGATGGAAGAACATCGCACGCGAAACAAAGACACGGTGCAGTATAGAAAATCGACCCTCCTGCCGGACAGCAACGGTAATTGGCAGCTCAGCGAGATTAGAGAAGGAGTGATTAAAGATAACGGCAGAGAGCAGACTAAGGAAGAGAATGTTCTCAGGCCGGGCTCTGACGGTAAATTCGCGGTCGCGGAACGAACGGTGACAAAAGAGTCGGAAGACAATCGAGGAGATAAGCGACAGACCGTCGAGAGTTACTCCACCGAGGTTCCGGGAGGAGTTGGCGATGGCAGTCTGCAATTGAACCAGCGAGTTACCACGACTCACCAGACGCGCCCTGGCGGCGGAGAATCCACCGTACAGGAGGTAGAGCAGCGCAATCCTGCGTCCCCGGCGCAGAGTCCGAAACTGACGCAGAAGACCATCGACATTGTCCGACCGACCCTCAGCGGCGCCCAGGAGCGGACCCGAACGGTTCAGTCACTGGACGCCAATGGAAATCTCGGCACGGTATGGATCGACACTGGCAGGATGTCCGGCAGTCCTACCATTCAGGTTGACACCAAGAAGCCCGATGATTCGGCGGTAAAGGTCAGCACCGCGAGTCCCTCCAAACCGAAGTAGGAAAATGCCTCAGCATAAGTGGGAAAGAAACTGCAGACTCTCGCTGGTTGCGGCGCGTTTCTAACAATAACTTTACAGTCAATTTACACCGTGCTTGCGCCTGCGCAACGATGAAAAGCCGCATCCGGCCCAGAATCGACGGCGGTCGCAATGAAGGTGGAGTTAATCGCGCCACTTCATGACCAAAGCTGTCTGATGCTGCGGCCGCCTTGCTCCCAGGGTACAGCGATAGACAGGGACTCCGGTCGAACCCGGAGCCACAGATCTTAGCGGCCATAGCAAGGAAATCAGAGAAGGGGGAGTACGGGGGACCTCGGTCTTAGGCCGGGTAATCCTTCCTACTTACCCCGATTTTGCCCAGGTTAGCACCCCCTTCCCCGCCTCGGCCGGTGTGTGCGCATGCAATTAGAAGCCATTGCACTCACTCTACGTGTGTCTACGTGGATCGAGGACTGAATGCTCCACGGCCGGAGGCTTGGCGTGCCCAGGAATTCGCAATACGGAGGTGAGGACAATGAAAAGAAAAACGCTGCTGCTGGTGGGTTTGACGTTGGCCATTGCGAGTACGGTGGGAATTGTAGTCTCGGCGCACGGCCCGAAAACCGCCGCAAGCAACGTTAGCCAGATCACGGATGCGGCTTTCCGCGATGGCCTGTTCCAGGCCAAGCTCGACGTTCAGCGCGGCAAAGCACCCCACTTGTTGAGCGGCCGCTGGAGTACCTTTTCCGACCGCGCCCTGTTCATAGCTGGATACCAGCAGGGTTACCGTGAGTTCTCCGCGGCTCAGGCCGGGACGTTGCCTCAGCCTACGGTCGCACAGCTGGCGGGCTACGCGGATGGAATGGTGGATGGAGCGGGAGACCGCCGCCTCTCGCAGCCCTTTCAAGTTGAACGAACCGAGAAATTCAAGAACGCCGGCCAGACGAGCGCAGCAGCCAATGAACAGTACAAGCAGTATTACCGCCGCGCCTACTCCTCCGGCTACCAGCAGGGTTACTACGCCCAGCCGGACCAGCAGGAACTGAAAGCTGTGGGGCAGACTTCGTCGCCCTTCTAGGTTGAGCTCTGAATGAAGTTGCCCCCCCCAAAAAACGCCTCAGGAGCATGTCCATTTATGAAGCACGCGTTGTCTCTCAGGTTGATCGCCGTTCTCTTCATGCTGGTGGCAAGTTTCGAAAACTCGCGTGCGGGCAGCAGCGCGGCCCCCAGCAATAATCCGTCGGGATCAGGCAATTCTGCGTTGATGGGCAGAGTCCGTTTTGAAGGTGCCGCCCCCGCGCACACTCGCATCAACATGTCCACCGATCCGAGCTGTGCGAAGGCGCACGCAGGCGCAGTAGTCAGTGACGATTTTGTGGTGGGAAATGATGGCGCGCTGGGCAACGTTGTGGTCTTCATTTCCGACGGCCTGGGCGACCGGAGTTTCGACGTTCCCAGCGCGCCGGCAGTGATCGAGCAGAAGGGATGCGTGTATCAGCCCCACGTGGCTGCGGTCCGCGCGAACCAGAAGATCAAAGTAGTGAACAGTGATAACACGATTCACAACATTCACCCCGTCCCCGCCAACAATCGTGAATGGAACAAGGCCGAACCGGGCGGCAGCACGATTGAAGAAAGCTTCGCGCGCGAGGAGATTGCCATCCCCGTGAAATGCAACGTGCATCCCTGGATGCGCAGCTACATCGCGGTTTTCAAGCATCCGTTCTTCGCCGTCACGGGGAAAGACGGGAGCTTTGACCTGCGTGATCTGCCGCCGGGTGAGTACACCGTTAAGGCCTGGCACGAAAAACTAGGGACTATGACGCAGAAGATCAAGGTTGTACCGGGAGAGTCGAAGACAATCGACTTCGTGTTTAAAGCCTCGGGCAGGCCGATTTCGTAACCGGCATGCCAGGCTCTCCGTCCAGCCTGGCGTAGCTGTATTTAACCTGGTGGAAGGGGGAACGTGTGATCGGTCCCTTGCTGCTCGCCCCGGGCGACGGTAACCAGGTCATCGACTCGCGCTCGATGTTGTAGTCCCATTTCTGCCCACATTCGCGACAGTCTCTGGCTGCGCCGCCGGAAAACACGATCTCTTTAAATCCGATTCCTTTCGCCTGCTCGCTAACCGCCCGCGAACTAACTACTTTGAAGACTCTCTGCGGGGTTAATCTTGACGATTGCACGCGGAGCATCGTGTTGTCTTTGCCTGCGATCGTCACGCGCGCGGGAATCCCCATTGCCAACAGCTTGCTCTCGAACTGCCGGGCAAAGTTCGCACGAACTGTAGCGCTGGTTTGTGGCTGTGCCTGCATCAGCGAACTGATTGAGAGCACGATGCCTAGCAGGAATAAATGTCCAATCCTTGACCCGGTTGCGTTCATGGGGTGGAAGCATACCCCGGACCCACAGTTCCATCTACGTCACGGAAGTAACCTCCGCTTCAATTCCGGTTTCCCGCGCCCCCGGCTCCAGACCGTAAAGTGCTATCTCACCGGTGATAGCGATATCCGAATGGATAGCCGCGGATGGGAAAAGCGCAGCTTCCGCAATGGGACCGCCGCCCGAGGTGACCTTCTGTTACGGCAGCCGTATCAATGTCCTAGCAAGCTAGGTCGAATACGAGGTTGCGAAACTGACAGCTAGTTTGGCATAGCGAGTGCTGTTTAGCTCGGCGGCCAAGGTGAAAGCACCTCACCCCGGGGGTCTTCAAGAGGTAAAAGCAGAAGAAGTGGGCTAGGGTCTTCGGCGCTACGCTTAACCAAGCTGAGGAGGAGGAGTTATGAAAAAGCAACATTTGTTTCCTCTGTTCGTAATGGTCGTTCTGCTCGCAGTGGGATCGCTGCATGCCCAGACTGGCGAGGTGAAGGCTGCCATTGCTTTCGATTTCACAGCCGGAAGGATGAGTTTGCCAGCAGGTGAATACAGCATCACAGCGATGAGCGACGCCGGTCGCATCCTGTGCGTCTCCGGCAGAGTTTCTAAAGGTTTTATCACTTCTCACCCAGTTGAAAAAAATGAGGCACCAGCGACGACCAAGCTGGTGTTCCGCCGGTACGGCGACCGGTATTTCCTCCATCAAATCTGGGTGGGGGGTAACAATCGCGGGCGCGAGCTCCCGATGACGCCCTTGGAGAAAGAGCTGGCGACGAATGCTGAGCCTGCATTGGTCGCAGTACTTGCGTCCAAGTGAGCCACCACAGCCGATCTTCTCGAGTTCGCTTGCCAGATCAATGAGCCAACGTCAGGGCGTCCCAGAAACCGGTGGGATGCCCGGAGGCTTTTATCGAACGACTCGACTACCAGCTGCCACTGTCAGCACTGTCAGCCGCTTCAGCACTCACAAAGCCCGCGAAGGTTTAAACTGTATGCGGAGGCAATTGCATGAAGCGCCGGGAGTTTATCCTTGGCTCAGCTTATGGACTCGGAGCCGTATGGCTTAGCTCACAGCCGTTTGCGACCGGACTCGTGAGTCAGACGCTCAACCGAAAGTTTAGCGCCACCGATACCGTCACACTCGGGAAGACCGGCATCAAGACAAGCCGTCTGGCGATGGGCACCGGCACGGTGGGAGCGGGGCACACTTCCCACCAAAGCGCGCTCGGCGTCAAAGGCCTATCCGACCTCCTCCTCAACGGTTACGATCACGGGCTGCGCTTCTTCGATACCGCCGATTCGTACGGCAGCCACCCCCATGTCGCCGAGGCGCTCAGCCATATTGCGCGCGACAAGGTCACCGTGATGACCAAAACGTGGGCACGGGATCCAAACAGTGCACGCGCCGACCTCGACCGCTTCCGGCGTGAGCTCAAGACCGATTATATTGACGTCTGCCTCATGCACTGTGTTACGGAAGAGGATTGGACGACGCGATTCCGCGGCGTGATGGACGTACTGTCAGAGGCCAAACAGAAAGGCGTCATCCGCACGCACGGATGCTCTTGTCACAGCATCGAGGCGCTTCGCGCGGCGGCCAAGTCGCCTTGGGTCGAGGTGGATTTGGTTCGCATGAATCCGATTGGTTCGCACATGGACGCGGATCCGGGAACCGTCGCTGGCGTCATCCGGGAAATGCGAGCAGCCGGGAAAGGTATCATCGGCATGAAGATCCTAGGCCAAGGCGACCTCAGGAACCGCCAAGACGAGGCTGTGAAGTTCGCGCTTTCACTCCAGCTACTCGACGCCTTTACCATCGGCGCCGAAAGCAAGGCGGAGCAGGAAGATCTGATGCGGCGCATCGGCGCCGCCGCTTAGGCATCGTAAGGATGGATGTGCTAGGCTGGAATTTCGGTCAGGAACCCTAAGCTCTCAACAGTATTGAATCCAAATCTGCGAAATCTGCTCCAATGATAAAAGGAGATGAGTCATGTCTCTGCGCATAAACTCCGAGGCTCCCAACTTTACGGCTGAAACAACCGAGGGCAAAATCAACTTTCACGAATGGATCGGCAATGGCTGGGCAATCCTGTTTTCGCATCCGAAAGATTTCACTCCCGTGTGCACGACCGAGCTGGGCTACATGGCCGGCTTGCAACCCGAGTTCGCAAAGCGAAACTGCAAGATCATTGGCTTGAGTGTTGACCCGGTAAGCAGTCACGGCAAGTGGTCTGCGGACATTCAAGAGACTCAGGGTCACAAGGTGAACTATCCCATGATTGGAGACCCGGAGCTAAAGGTCGCAAAGCTCTATGATATGCTGCCCGCCGAAGCAGGGGATAGCTCGGAGGGGCGTACGGCCGCCGACAATGCAACCGTGCGCACCGTTTTCATCATCGGTCCCGACAAGAAGATCAAGCTGATGCTCAGCTACCCGATGTCGAGCGGCCGCAATTTCGATGAAGTGCTGCGCGTGCTGGATTCGCTTCAGCTCACGACCAAGCACAATGTGGCTACACCGGTGAACTGGAAGCCCGGGGAGGATGTCATCATCCCGACTTCCGTCACGGAAGAGCAAGCAAAACAAAAATATCCCAAGGGCTGGAAGACGCTGAAACCTTATCTGCGGGTTGTGGCGCAGCCAAAGTAAGTCAGCTGACGACATCGCGCGACAACCTGACCGCAATTCCAATAGCCCGGATTATCTGTTAGCAGCGAAGGGATGGGCGACGCGACAGGTAGGCCCATCGGGCACGGCCTGCGCCGTCGAGTCGAAAGTCACGCCGCATCGGCTTTCAACGCCTTGCCGCCGGCAGGACTGCTCATCAAGGCCGCGTCTGAAGGGATGCTTTCGGGGGAGCAAATCTCGAACAGAGAATGCAATTTTGTCAGATCGAGCAGTTCCCGCACCGGCTTGGAAGGCATCAGTGCGAGTCTTACACCAGCGCCGGTAGCCCACTGATTGAGAAACACCAAAACTCCCAAGCCGCGCGCATCAACCCGGTTCACACCCCGCATGTCCAGCACAAGGGCTCGCTCATTCTGCTGAGAAATAACCGTGTTGTACAAAGTCCAGGCTCCTTCTCCCGCTACGAGCCTCCCCCGGCAGCGCAAAATCAGAACGTCTTGGGACTTCTCGGTTATCACATTCAACATGCAATCCCCCGGCATGGCCCGTTACTGCTAGGTTGAGGGTTTTAGTTTATTTGGTGATCTGCTTCTATCTGATGTGATCAGAAGATTGAGGACGCAAAGAGTTTTCCTGTCGCCGGCATGTCCTGGCGCGGGGTTCCTAAGTCTGAGCCTGTAAAAAAAAGTAATGTGATATTCACACCGCGTTTACATCTTTCAGCATCTACTCCACTACCTTCTTTTTGCCGAACAAATCAAATCTCAGGAGGTGCACCATGGCACGAAGATTTTGGGTCGCATTCCTCGGGACTCTCGCAACCTGCTTATTCACTCCTCAAACCAACTTCGCAGACGGCAATCTGCGGCATGTGAATCACATAATTATCGTCATGCAGGAAAATCATTCCTTCGACAACTACTTCGGAGTCCTTGCGTACACAGCCGGCAGTCCTTATCACGCGCCACGGCGAGCTTGCGCGGTCAGTGACCACCACTGTGTGGATGGACTGGCTTGTACCTTCGATGCGTTGCGAAACCTAACCTGCTCCAATTCCAATCTGGACGACAACGGCTCGACGGTCTTCGCCTTCCACGCTTTGAGCCGCTGCGTGACGCCGGATCTCGATCATTCCTGGGTCGGTACCCATCGCGAGATGAACTTTCTTGGTCCGAACCAGGTTCTGTCCCAGGCTCTGAGCGATGGGTTCGTGCGCGTGAATGACTTAACAGAACAGGTTGACAATGGGGAGAGCGCGGTGGAAGACCAGACAATCTCCTTCTACAGCCAGGATGACTTGCCGTTTTATTACGACCTGGCCGAGAAATTTGCGATTAGCGACCGGCAATTCGCTTCCGTGCTCGGACCGACCTTCCCCAACCGCTCATACCTGATGGCGGCGACCTCATTTGGCCATTTGACCACCGATGACAGCTTTCCACCTCCTGGGGGCTACAAGCCGATCACAGGAACCATTTTTGATTTGTTGGATCAGAACGGCGTCTCCTGGGCCGATTATTTCCAGGATGTGCCTCAAAGTGACAGCTTCCGTCCCGCCGATGTTCATAATCTGCCACTGCCAGTTTTCTTGGCGCAGGCGGCCGGAGTAGGTTCGCTTCCGCAGGTTGCCTTCGTCGACCCGAATTTTGGAGCGACCGGACACGCCCTGGAGAACGACGAACACCCTCCGACCGATATCCAGCGTGGTCAAGCCTATGTTTCGCAGGTGGTTAACGCTGTTCGCAACGGGCCATTCTGGAAAGACTCGATCATCTTCATCACCTACGACGAGCACGGTGGCTTCTACGACCATGCCAAGCCGCCCCGGGCTCGACAGACCGGCGGGTTGAATCCGGACGGGATCAATCCCGGTCAGTGCGAAGATCTCTCCAATCCTCCTGCCAGCGAGCAACCCGGTGGAGGCGCCGAGTGCGCTCAGAATCCGGTCAGCACGACCGATACCAGCGTGAAGGACGCCGAGCAGCTGTGTCCCGACCTCGCTCGGGATCCGAGCGGTCCCTATCCCGCGGCCTGCGCCAACTTCAATCAGCTGGGAGTGCGGGTTCCGTTCCTCGCAGTATCACCGTTCTCCAAGCCGCAGTACGTTTCCCACACCGTCGGCGATCACACTTCCCTGCTGGCCTTGATCGAAAAGCGGTTCCTGAACGCGGGAGCACAACCCCTGCACCTCACATCGCGCGATCAGAAGGCCAATACACTCGAAGACATGTTCGATTTCGACCTGTCTCCCTCGCTTAACACCCCAGTAGGTCAAGCCGAGCCGCCAATTAACGACTGCACTCCCCTCCCATAGCGGCCAGCTCTGCGGGTTAGGAACAGCCATCAGCGCCCAGCTGGCCCAGCGGCTGATCTCATCATTGCCGGAGCGATTGGCGCGCCTGAACAGGCTGCGGAAAAAGTCGAAAAGCTGACCGCGGTGGCTAACGGTCTCAAGCCCGTAATAAAAATAAAGTGCTCAGTCGACCGATTTACGAGATTTACGAGACCGGCTCTATGCAGCTACCGACGATCAAAGTGATGTCGTCATACTGCTCGTGCGGGCTGAATCGTATAACTTCATCAACCAGCGACGCCAGCATCGCCTTCGGCGGCAGCTTCCGACATCGTTTTAGCCCTTCAATCAAACGTTGCTCGCCGAATTCTTCCCGGGCCGCATTCGAAGATTCGGTGACTCCGTCGGTGTAGAGCAGGATAGTGTCTCCCCTGAAGAGCTGGATCTCAGTGATCGAGCAATCCCATTCCTTAAACAGTCCCAGCACGGTCGAGGTGGCTCGAAGGTGTTCAATCCTGTCGTCGCCGCGGAGAACGAGAGGCGAAAGGTGCCCACAGTTGGCATAGCGCAAGCGCTGCGTTCTGTCGTCATATTCGGCAAAGAAGAGACTGGCGTAAATGGCGTCTACCGTGTTGTTGTAGAAGAGCTCATTCGCCGATCTCAGCATCTTTTCCGGGTGTTCCAGTGCGATCGCGCACTGGCTGCGCAGATTGGCCTGCAGATTCGCCATCACAAGAGCAGCAGGCATTCCCTTGCCAGCGACGTCGGCGACCACCAGCCCCAGCCGGTCCCGCCCCAGGTCCAGAAAATCATAATAGTCGCCGCCCACCGACCGAGCCTGGACGCAGGTTCCCGCATAGTCGAGTGTCTTGAGCGGAGGCAGTGCCTGCGGAAACAGCCTTGCCTGAAACTGTGTCGCAATCTCCAGTTCCTGTGCCGCTCGCCGCTCGGCCTCCTGCTTGGCCGCGGCCGCGCGTCTTTGTTCCTCGACCGCACGGCTTACTTCGTCGAAGCTCACCAGCGCAAAGGAGTTTCGATCGATATCCTCGAAGCGCGTGAACACCCCGCCCCAGATCGGATTCTCCTCCGGGACCGATTGACCGGTCGACGCGTCGTTCGGAACCCGGTGCTCGAATCGCACGCGACGTAGACGCGGGGCAAAGCGGAAGCGCACCCCACGGCTTCTCCACTCCAGGTAGGTTCGAGTCACGTCTTCGGTGACAAATACAACATCCGTGGGCCGGCCGATGAGCTTGTATTGTTCAGACTCCGGATCCGGAGCGATGAGCGTGAGCACGGCTGAGCCATCGGGCGGCGAAACTGCTATCCAGCGCTGACCGGATTGCAGGCGAGCGTCAAACGCCAGGTTGAATCCCAGTTGATCTAGATAAAACCGCAGGCTTCGATCCTGATCTCGAACGAAAACATTCACCGCATGGATACGGAGGTAACGTGTCTTTGGACCAGGCTGCACTCGGGATCGATCCGTGGCGGTGAGCGGAGAAGAACTCTGCGCAACGGCAGCCTTGACGTCCAATTCCTCTCTGCCTGGGTTCATAGCTCGCCCCTCAAACAGGAGATCGACCATTCACTATCGTCCACGCACGATCCGTGCCATCGCCGGCCGATCACCCGTAGTAGCGGAAATCCTTCCAGAACTCAGGCCAGCCTCGCATCGGCCCGCGGCACACGAAGATATCGGGATGCTCGATCGTTTCCTCATTCCCCACACCCAAGCGGTTCCCTGTATGCGCCGCCAGGTGACATCCGGTGAAGTTCCTCTCCACGAAACGCCGAGACCGGCCCACGACGATTAGGACCTGGGGTGGAGGATCGCCATAACCGCGTTGCCAGAAAGAATTCACGCCGCTGATCGCCTTCGGCAATCCGTACCGGGGACCATACAGATTCACCGCCCCTGCCTCGCCATAATTGGTGCCCAGAATACCCAGGTGAACGCTGTCGTCGACCGACAACCCATCACGAACATGCGCGATGGTTTCGACCAGATCCGGCCAACCGATCTCCTCCCGGAAGTCGCCATTGACTTGGGTCGCCACCTTGAACCAAGCTGAGTTAATCGGCGCTAGCGGCAAGAAAAACGCCGCGGCAATGGTTGTATCCAGAAGCAATGCGACCCAGATAGCGGTTCTGAGAGTGCCCGCCCGCCGTGATGGCAGCCAGCCTTCTACCCAAACCGCGCCAGCAGCGTAGAGCATGGGATAGCTGCCCGCCAAATAGTAGTCCCGACCTTTGCCAACAACGAACAGGAGCAACGGTACGGCGTACATCCAACCCAGCGTCCGGTACCGCTTTGCCGAGAACAAATAGAAACACAAACCGGCAACCCAGATGGGAAACGCGAAGAGCGTTATTTTAAGCTGGCCCAGAAGGAAACCGCGGTGCCTGCCTTCGGCAACATCACGCGCATGGATGTGCCGCAGAAAATCTACTGACACGAAATTATGTTGTGCCTGCCAGATCAGATTGGGCAGGAAGATCAGGAGTGCAACCGCCACGCCGCCCCACAGCCACTTGCTTTTCAGGTATCGCCGTGCGTCGGTGAGCAAGACGCCAACGACCAGGCCGGCGACAAGGAAGGGCATCGAATATTTCGATAGCATTCCGCATCCGATGGCGGCGCCGACCGCAAGCCACCAGCGAGGATCATCCGAGTGGAGCTGCCGGAGTGTCAAATAAGCAGTCAGTACCCAGCACAGGTAGTCGAACGATACATACTGCATCAGTGCGCCGCCCGCCAAACAGAACGGCACGGCGGCCATGGCTGCCACCAGTTGCGCCCATCTTCCGCCGCCCAGCAGACGGGCCATCAGAGCGGTCAAGACCACTGCCATGGCCTGGGCTACACCCGCAAAAAACCGGAATCCTGCCAACGATGTACCAAACAGCTCCAGGGACAGTCGCCCGAAGAACGGTGTGACCGGGGGATATGCCACATATCCCCACGCCAGATGGCGTGCGTCTTCCAGCGTAGCCAGTTCATCGCGCTGGAAGCCATATTTGCCGCCGCTGAGTACGTGAACCACCACCGTGGCGATTGCCAGACAGGCTACGAGCGTCAGGTCGCCCGTCCAAAATGCACGGTCGGCGCCCGCACGCGCGGCGGTGCTGAATTCAACGCGGCTAGGCACAGACATAGATTCGCGATATTACCCGGGATTTTCTTTAGTAGCCAGCCCCCAAGGGCAGCCGCGGCAGCCGCTTGAAACTCGTGGACGCACGCAAGCTGGCCGAGCGGGGGAGCAAGAACTGGTCTCATGGGGCGTGATTTTCCTCCGCCCGGAGTGCGATTTGCGGCACGGCCCTTTCTCGAGCCTCGTTCCTGACGCCCTCCAACGAGATCCTGAAGGCACCGTGCGCTCCGTCGCGGAGATGGGATGCGAATGGGTGAAATTCTACGCTCCTTATCTTGAGTGGAGTGAAGCGCAAGCCAAGCAGAGGCGCAAGGGCGCAGGCGACGACGATGTCGAGGCTCGGTCCCGTAACCTGCAGCCGTCGTCGATCCCGTATTCCCGCCTGACGAACTCGTACGCTCGTTCACGATAACGCTGATGACGGCGCTGAGATGGCATTAAGCTCGTCCGCGGTAAGTTCTCTCGGATGATAGGAGAGCCACGGTTGATCTAACCGTGGCTCTATTCGCAAACGCTCTCGGCGTGAGTTGAGGCTTGAACTCCTTGGCTCCCCAGCTTTGCAAAAAGCTGCCACCCGCCAATGGCCCGACGGCAGCATATAACCCGGGCTTGGAATCCAATCAAAACTTGCCGATCATTACCGTAACCGCTGCAGTAAGGGCGCGCAGAAATGAACCGTATCGGTGACGGTGCTTTAGTCCGGGAGCCTCAATGTCCAGAGAGGAACTCCGCCATATTGGGTGCGGTGGCTGCTGCGCCAGCGAAGCTGTTGAGGCCAACCAATTCTGACATGAAGCGCAGCGTGCTTCCGTGCTGGTAACAAGCGGTCGAGGTGAAACCTTTCTTAACGTCGGGGCCGACCACCACCCAGGGGACATGTCCGCCGCCGTTCACCGCGTCGGAGTCCACTGATTCATCAAAGACGACGATCAAAAGCCCCCCACCAGGCGTGTTGAAATCGGAGCTGCCGATCAGCGGGTCGATATTGGTCGAAAGCCAAGAGTCCGCTTGCCCCAGGCTCCCGCTATGGCCATCGTCATTGTCGTTGGGAACGATGAAAGCGTAGTTCGGGAGGGTGTGATTGGCCAAGTCCGAAGCGAACTGGGTAAAAGGAACCAGATTCTGGGCCTGGGTGCTGTTTCCGCGCACGTCGGAAAAATAAGACAGGGGGTTATGGTGTTCGGTGTAGCCGCCAGTGTCACCGCCGGTGTATCCGACCGAGGGGAGGTTTTCGGAATACTCCTTCCAGGTTTTCCCGGCGCCGATCAAATGCCGAACGATGTTGTCGGCTGAGACGTCCCCAGAAAAGCCGTCGTCATTGGTGATGATCTGTCCGGTGGTGAGCATGAAGTAATTGCCGATGGAAGGATGCGTGTTTGCAAAGTAGTTCAAGGCGTAGGCGTAGGTGGTCGCCAGATGATTTAAGTACGGCATGCTGGCGTTGCCGATGACGCTCGAATAACTGTGGTTTTCTTCGACCACGATGAAAACGTGCCCCACAGGCAGATTCAGCGCGGGAGAGGAAACCGGAACACCACATCCCGGCGTTCCTCCGGGGGGTCCAGGCGGTCCGGGCGGTCCAGGCGGCGTGCCTCCTCCGTGGCCGGAATTGCCACAAGCCATTTGAAGCAGGCTCAGCCCAGTTAATATGCAAGCGAGTACCAGACCCTTGGAAGGTCGGTTCATGGTTATTCTTCCCTTTCCTATGGTTCAGTCCTTCGCGTAGGGAACCGTCGGTTTCTGCGCCTGGCCCATTCCCGACCGACTCGGCTGGCTGTTGCGGAACGGGACCTTTATGGGGCTCAGATGTTTCCTAAGTCAGAAAAGTTGCTTTAGTGACTTTGCGGTCTGAGCCCGGACGAAGGTGGCCCGTCGTCCGGGTAGAGAGACCAAGTCCGAAAGGCATATCGGATAAGCTCGCCCGCGATTCAGTCCAAAGGCTCTCACCGGAGAATCTCGAGTTTTTAGAGGTCACGTTCAAATCCCTCCGGCGGTAGTCGAGGGGTTGATGCTTTTCCGACCATCGGAGTACGATCTCCCGCATGTCCCTCACTCGTCGCTCGTTCCTCGCTTTAAGCGCGTTGCTTCCCTGGGCGCTCAAGACTGCCGCGTCTCGCTCCATTCCAATTGGCTTGGAACTCTACTCGGTTCGTGACGCCCTCAAGCAAGACCCGGAAGGCACCGTGCGCTCGGTCGCCAAGATGGGATATGAATGCGTGGAATTCTACGCTCCTTATTTTGAGTGGAGCGAAGCGCAAGCCAAGCAGATGCGCAAGCTTCTCGACGACCTGGGCCTCCGCTGTTTCTCGACTCACAACGATGAACACTACTTCGACGCGGACAAGATTAATCACGCCCGTGACCTGAATCTGGTCCTGGGAAGCAAGAACCTGGTGATGGCAAGCGCGGACTTGAGAAAAGGTACGGACAGTTGGAAATTGCTCGCCGAGCGGTTGAACTCCGCAGCCGAGCAACTGGAAGGCTCAGGCCTTAAGGCTGGCTACCACAACCATAAGCCCGAGTTCACGCCAGTCGATGGGGTGCGCCCGATCGAAGTAATCGCTAAGAATACGAAGCCGTCGGTCATGCTTCAGCTGGATGTCGGCACTTGCCTGGAGGCAGGTTCGGACCCGGTGGCCTGGATTCGTGCCAATCCCGGGCGGATCCGGTCTCTTCACTTGAAGGACTGGTCTTCCGATCCGGCCAAAGGCTACAAGGTCTTGTTCGGCGAAGGCAGTGCCGACTGGAAGAGTATCTTTGCTGCCGCCGAGAAGGGTGGTGGAGTCGAATTTTATCTCCTCGAGCAGGAAGGCAGCCGCTTTTCCGAACTCGAAACCGCTAATCGATGTCTGCAGTCTTTCCGTACCACCCATGCGTAACCCGTATATGCAATAATTCCCAGCGCACAAAACCTTCGCGCATGACAGCGCAGGTTCGGCCCAAGGCGCAAGCTGCCAACTTTTCTATAGGAACGGAGAATTTTCATGAACCAGCGTTCGTGGACTCGTCGTGACTTCATGCGTATTGGGACAGGAGCTGTGGCCACCGGGGTAGCGGCAAAATTTACCTTGCTTGAGCCGAAGCCGCTTTGGGGAGCGGCCCGTCCAGTTCCGGCCAGCGACACCGTGCGGTTCGCCTCCATCGGCACGGGGGTGCGGGGATGTGAGTTGCTGGAGGCATCTTTGCGCGTGCCGGGAGCTGAATGTGTCGCAGTGTGCGATCTCTATGACTCGCGACATACTGCCGCCCAGGAAGCGGTGAAAAACACTGTTCCGGCGACGCGCAATTATAAGGAGGTTCTCGACCGCAAAGATGTGGACGCCGTCTTGCTTGCGGTCACCGACCATCAACATCGAAAGGTGTTCGTGGACGCGTGCGCCGCCGGCAAGGATGTTTATTGCGAGAAACCGATGTCCCACACGGTCGAAGACGGCTTCGCGATGGTTGAGGCGGCGCAGAAGACCAACCGCATCGTGCAAATCGGAAGCCAGCGCGTGTCTTCGATTCTCTATGCTCAAGCCAAGGAAATTTATGACTCCGGCAAGCTCGGAGAGGTGTATTCAATCGAAGCGTATTGGGACCGCAATTCGGCCAGCGGGGCTTGGGTCTATCCCATTCCTCGGAATGCCAGTGAGCAGACGATCGACTGGAACGCATTTCTTGACGGCGCCCCCAGGCGGCCGTTCAGCCCCGAACGTTTTTTCCGCTGGCGGTGTTTCACCGATTATGGAGAAGGCCTGGCTGGAGACCTCTTCGTGCACCTGATTTCGGGAATTCATTTCATCACGGGTGCGAATGCCGTGGCCCAGCGGGCACGCTCCGCCGGCGGGCTGTTCCGCTGGAAAGATGGACGGGACTTTCCCGATCTCATCGAGACTCTATATGACTATCCGAATTTCCGCGTCTATCTGCGTTGCAATTTGAATAATGATCAGGGCGAGTTCATCGGATTTTTCGGAACCAAGGGCACGCTGATCATCAAGGACTCGACTTTGACGTACACGCCCCAGAAGACGCGTCCGCAACCGGAGAGCTATTCAATTTATGGATGGCCTGGGCAATTGCGGAATCAGTATTTGGCCGAATGGGAGGCCGAGCACCCGCTGCCCAGTCCGACGAATTTCAAAGTGGAAGAGGAAGTCGAGACGTTCGGGGTGCCGTTCGGCTACAGCGATCTCGCCGACCATGAAGCAAATTTCTTCAACTCCGTTCGCACGCGCAAAAAGCCGGTGGAGAACGAAGAGTTCGGCAACCACGCCGCCATCGGCTGCCACCTGGCAAATTATTCGTATTTCAAAGATACCGCGGCGCAGTGGGATGGAGCGGGCAGAAAGATTAAGGGATAAATTTCTGCGATGACCGAGCGCCTGTGAAGGGGCGGCAACACAACATCCGGCGTGTGTTGAAATCGTTTGGCAAAATCGTTGGGCAGCCTTGAACCGGGCCACGGTTTCTGCTAAAAATTACTGCTGTATCATCGCCGCTCGTGAGGGCGGACTAGATTTTGTAACGGACCCAAGGTTACTTCGTTCGGGCAGTAAGCACCGAAACGGAAATCACTGCAAAACCCGGCGCTAGCGGAACTGTCTCCCAACCGTTCCACCAGTGTAAGACTTCGAATCTCCCAGCCCAGTTTTGGAGTTCGGATGCCGTTTTTCAGTAGGCCTGAAGTGGTCGGGAGTTCCTCACTTGTCTCCTGCCTTCTAGCTCTGCAAAATCGCAGGCGCGCCTTCACCCCAAATTTCCCAGCCATTCGTCATCAACTAAGTTGATCACGCCGGAGGAAGACATGGCGACGAATTTCGTCCAGATTGAGAATGACTCTGAGATCAAGAGACGCTTAGAAGCCGAGCGGGCCCGCCTGCGCAAGATTGCCGGACTGGACCAGCCCCAGCACTTCCATCGTCCGGTAGAGCGGGCGTTCACAGCCGACGAGCGCAGCCGGGTGACGATTTTGTTCGGCGGCTTTACCTGGAAGCACGAAGATCTGATTCGCGCCGTCTTCCAGGGCTGCGGCTATCGTTGCGAGAAGCTGCCCGTACCGAATGTCGCCGCCTTCCAGACCGGCAAGGAATTTGGCAATAACGGCCAATGCAATCCCACCTATTTCACGGTCGGCAACCTTGTGCAGTACCTCCAGTTTCTTGAGAAAGAGGGCCTCTCGCGCCAGCAGATTTTGGACCACTACGTCTTCTTTACGGCGGGCTCTTGCGGGCCTTGCCGCTTCGGCATGTATGAGGCCGAGTATCGCTTCGCTTTGAAAAACGCGGGCTTCGATGGTTTCCGCGTGCTGCTGTTCAAAGACAGCGATGGAATCAAGGCAGCCTCGGGAGAGCCCGGGCTGAAATTCACCGTTGATTTCGGGTTTGGCATGCTCAATGCCATGCATCTGGGCGATGTGATCAACGATCTGATTTATCAAATTCGCCCGTACGAGCTGAATTCAGGGGAGACGGATCGCGTTTTCCGTGAAACCGTGGCTGGACTTTGCGAGGATTTGCGAAATCGCAGGTCATTTGAAATCGAACAGCGCGCGCCCGACTGGACGAAACCGAAATTCAAGAGCAACAAGATCCTACGAAACACGTTTAATGTTTTCGGCAAATGGCATGAGCACATGTGGGGCAAGGACTACCTCCATGCTCTTCATTCCGCCCGCGAAAAATTGGATTCCGTCGAAGTGGACCGCACGCGGGTGAAGCCCCTGGTGAAAATCACCGGCGAGTTCTGGGCGCAGATCACCGAAGGCGATGGCAACTTCCACATGTTCGACTTTTTGGAACGCGAAGGCGCCCAGGTGCTGGTGGAACCGATCGCCACCTGGGTGGCTTATCTGATGTACCAGGCCAAAGCACACGCCAAAGCAAAATGGCCGGTGAATCGCCCCTACCGGAATCCGGAGTGGTACGAGCTCAAGAAGCAGTTCGCGAACTACATCGGCCTACGCAAGAAGCTGTGGGGGATTGGCGCCGGGGAACGCATGTGGAACTACTTCTACCATCGCACGATCAAGCACCTTGGCGGTATTACCCATCACCTCGCGCCACAAGCCGAACTGGCAGAACTGGCGCATCCTTTCTATAACCAGTTTGCGCGCGGCGGCGAGGGGCACCTCGAAGTAGGCAAGAACGTGTATTACACCGTCCACAAACTCTGCCACATGGTGTTGGCGCTGAAACCGTTCGGATGCATGCCGTCTTCGCAGTCCGACGGAGTGCAATCGGCCGTGATCAACAAATTCAAGGACATGATCTTCCTTCCCATCGAGACATCCGGCGAAGGCGAGGTCAACGCGCACAGCCGGGTGCAAATGGCCCTCGGCGAGGCCAAGGTCAAGGCTAAGACCGAGTTCGAGCAGTGCCTCAAGTCCACCGGCAAGAGTCTGAATGAAATCCGTGCGTACATCGAGGAGCATCCGGAACTGAAGCGGCCGTTCTATCACGTGCCGCATCGCGCAGGAGTGGCCGGAACGGCGGCGCAATTCATCCTGCACGTGAGCGAACGAATCGACAAGGACACGCGGTTCTGGAAACGGGTGCGGGTAGGCGGTTCGGCCATCCCGGCGACCTCGGGGGACTAAATATTTCGCCGCTGAAACCGCCGAGCAGGCAGAGAAATTTCTGGGCGGCGGTCTCGGCGGTGATGCTTTCTTGGCATTTGCATAACCACACGGAGAGGCAGGAATGCACGATCATAAAGGTCCACAGCTCGTCCAAATCGCCCCCCTGGATTTGCCGGTTCAGCAACCGAAAGCGGCGCCAAAGCCGCACGATCACAGCACCGGGTTCCTGGTTGGACTTGACGTGGGTTCCACCACGGTCAAGGCGGTCGTCGTTGACTCCGCTACCGACGAGGTGCTCTGGCAGGACTATCAGCGCCACGAAACCAAACAGCCGGAAAAAACGCTGGAATTCTTAAAGCGCATGGAGGCGGACGCCGGCATCAACCGCCATAACACGCGCCTGTTTATGACCGGCTCCGGCGGCGGCGCGATTGCGGATCAGATCGGCGCGAAGTTCGTGCAGGAGGTGACAGCGGTCTCCCTGGCCGTGGAAAAGCTGCACCCTGAGGTCTATTCCGTCATCGAACTCGGTGGGCAGGATGCCAAGATCATTGTCTTCAAGGATGACGAAGAGACCGGGCGCAAAAAGAAGATCCCCTCGATGAATGACAAGTGCGCCGGCGGTACAGGCGCGGTCATCGACAAAATCAACGCCAAGCTGAAAATTCCCGCCGTTCAACTCGGGAACCAGGGATATCACGGGATCAAGCTTCACAAAGTGGCCGGCAAATGCGGCGTATTCGCCGAAACCGACATCAATAGCCTGCAAAAAGTGGGCACCCCGCCAGATGAGCTCATGGCTTCCCTTTTCGAAGCCATCGTTCTGCAAAACTTGAGCGTTCTCACGCGCGGGCATACTTTGCGGCCGCATGTGCTGCTTCTCGGAGGTCCTAACAGCTTCATTCGCGGCATGCGAGAAGCCTGGCAGGCCAACATTCCGCGCATGTGGCAGGAGCGCAAGGTCGCCATTCCCGAGGGCGCCAGACCGGAAGACCTAATCAAGGTGCCACAGAATGCTCAGTATTTTGCCGCCCTGGGAGCAATCGAGTTTGGCCGCAGCGAAGATGACTGCGTGGGCTGCTACCGCGGCTATGACAACCTGGTCCACTACATCGAATACGGCCGGCAAGAGGAAAAGGCGAAAGCGGGCGGGAAGGGCCTTGTCGAACGTCCCGAAGAACTTGATGGCTTCAAAGAAAGCTACCGTCGCAAGAAATTTACTCCAGCGGTCTTTCAGAGCGGAACCACGGTCGGCGGCTTCATCGGCATCGACGGCGGATCGACTTCTACCAAGGCTGTCCTGCTGGATGAGAATGGAGACATTCTCTCGAAGTCTTATCAGCTCTCGAATGGCAATCCGATTCAGGACACGATCGAAATGTTCGAGAATCTGCGCGGGCAGGTAGAAGCGCAGAACGCGAAATTGGAGGTACTCGGCGTGGCCACGACGGGCTATGCCAAGGATATCCTGAAGGACGTGCTCAAGGCCGACGTCGCGCTGGTTGAGACAGTGGCCCACACGGAATCGGCGCTGAAGTTCTACGAGGATCCGCACGTGATTGTGGACGTTGGCGGGCAGGACATCAAAATCATCATCTTGCACAACGGCCGCGTGAAGGATTTCAAGCTCAACACCCAGTGCTCCGCCGGCAACGGATACTTCCTGCAATCCACGGCGGAAGGCTTCGGCTTCGATGTGAATCAATACGCCGATCTGGCGTTTGCCGCGCAAGCAATGCCGGTTTTTGGCTACGGCTGCGCGGTGTTCATGCAGTCGGACATCGTTAATTTCCAGCGACAAGGGTGGCGCGCGGAGGAAATCCTCGCCGGGCTTGCGGCCGTGTTACCGAAGAATGTCTTCCTCTATGTAGCCAGCATCCCAAATCTCGCTGCGTTAGGCACGCGCTTTGTCCTGCAAGGCGGCACGCAAAATAATCTTGCTGTGGTGAAAGCGGAAGTGGACTTCATTCGCAATAGCTTCCGGGCCGCCGGGAAGCAACCGGAAATCATCGTGCACGAGCACTGCGGAGAGTCCGGCGCAATCGGCGCGGCGCAGGAATCGCTGCGCCTGTGGCGGAACGGTCAGCGTACGACCTTCGTCGGCTTGGATGCAGTACGGAAAATCGAATACCGGACGACGCGCAACGAGGCTACGCGCTGCAATTTCTGCAAGAACAATTGCCTGCGAACTTTTATCGACATCCGAACCGAGCCCGCCAAGGATTTCGTTCCCATCAAGCGGGTAACCAAGGTTCCGCTGATGCAAGGTGAGCAGAGGCTGATTATTGCTACCTGCGAAAAAGGAAGCGTGGAAGATGTGAGCGAAATGAAGGACATCAAAGCTGGCCTCGATTCAATCCGAGACCAGCATCCCAATTTCGTGGACATCGCGTCGAAAGAGGTCTTTCGTCCTACCAACGCCAAGAACGTTGCCGATCCGATTCCGACGCGCGCTTGGTCGAAGGCGGCCAAAGAGCGCATTCGACTGATGGAGAACCGCAAGCAGCTACGCATCGGGATTCCGCGCGTGCTAAACATCTACAGCTACGCGCCGCTGTTCAATGCCTATTTCGAAAGCCTCGGAGTCGAACCCGAGAACATCGTATACTCCGATTACACCAGCCAGGAACTCTATCGCGCGGGTGCCAGCCGTGGCGCGATTGACCCCTGCTTCCCTGCCAAGATCGGGATTTCCCACGTCTACAACCTCGTCCAGGAGAAGCACCGCAAGAAGCCTCTGAACGTGATCTTCTTCCCGATGTACGACGTCCTGCATACGCCCTTGGTGAAGTTGCAAGGCTCGAATGCCTGCCCGACCGTGACCGCGACTCCGGAAACGGTGAAAGCCGCGTTCACCAAGGAAAATGACGTCTTCGCCGAGCACAAGGTGAAGTATTTGGACCCGGTACTGAACTTTGCCGATCGCAAGCTGTTCGCTCATCAAATGCTGCAGGGGTGGCAGCCGATTCTGGGACTGTCGGAAGAAGAAAATGATCGCGCCATAGAAGCCGGGTTCGAGGCTCTAAAAGAATATGAAACGAACATTCGCCGCCGTGCGCGCCAGGTGCTCGATCAACTGGAGCGCGAGGACCGCATTGGCATCGTGATGCTGGGACGGCCCTATCATCACGATCCTGGATTGAACCACGAGATCATGGACGAGTTCCAAAAGCTCGGCTATCCGATTTTTTCTCAAAACACGCTTCCGCTCGACGAAGACCTGCTGCAGCGTCTCTTCGGCGAGGAAGTTCGGGCGGGTGTGATCAGCAGCCCGCTGGATATCAGCGACGCCTGGAAGAATTCCTATTCATGCAGCACCAATCACAAAGTCTGGGCGGCAAAGTTTACCGCGCGGCATCCTAATCTGGTGGCGCTGGAAGTTTCCAGCTTCAAGTGCGGACACGACGCTCCTATCTATGGCGTGATCGAGGGCATTATTGAGCAGTCCGGCACTCCATACTTCTGCTTCAAAGATCTCGACGAGAACAAGCCCTCCGGCTCAATCAAGATCCGGGTTGAAACGATCGACTACTTCCTGCGGCGCTATCGCGAGGAAGTCATCCGCAAACGAAAGGCCGAGCAGGATATTGCGGCACAGCTGGCGGTGCTGGAAGCCGAGTTGCGACGTGGATGTCAGGACCCGGCAATTCTGCAACTTGATAAGGCCTGCCTGCAGCAAGATCTGCAGGCGGTGGCGGGGGATTAACTCGAAGCTGCGCCGCCCCCGGGCAACGCTGCCGAGGGCATCAGGCTCCCGGCTGGTGCTGCATGCGGATCTGGCCACGGAGTACTTGACGGATGAGATGACAGGCTCGCTTCCCTTCGGGCAAGGCTAGGGCACAAGATTTCCCTACCGCTCGGGCGAGTGCTGACCACGCCCGCAGCTTTCGCAACATCTTGCCGTCCAAAAAGCGGCCGGAGTCAGCTGTCATGAACCTGCAGCGCAGGAGACGCCGCGTTTACTGCTCGCTGAGTATTCCCGAGGTGAAGCAGGCATGCCAGTTGATTCGTGGTGTCCTCCGAGCCCAGATCCGTAACGGCCCGGCGCCTGGCGGGTGTGACGCTCACGATGTCATCCGGCGAGGACTGCTCGTGCGGCAGCCGCTTCTCAGGTTCGAGGACTGGTCTCAGCCCTAGTTCATGAGAGCTGCCGCCCGCACCCCATCCATCGCAACCCCAGCGAAACAGTCGGGGTGGTGGCAAGTGCACCTAGTGCACCTTCGAAACCGGTCGCTTCCACAGCTTTCTGGGGTATACTTCGCCCACAAGGTTCAAAATTTCTCGGGAAACGAGTCAGCTCATGTCTGTGAAGGCGGTCGAAGAGGTATCTACGCAGGTTCCTGCCGACGAATTTCAGTCACTGGAAGAGAAAATTTATCGCACCATCGAGCTATACAAGACCGCGCGTGCCGGCCGCATGGCGGCAGAACGCGACGTACAACGGTTACGCGAACAGATCGAGGAACGCGAAGAGGAGCTGGAAGGCTTGCGCAAGGAAGTCATCGCGTTGCGCAAGGAGCGGGAAGAGGTGCGCGGTCGCGTGGAGAAGATGCTGCGTCAGATCGAAGCCATCAGCGAAGAAGCAATCGCCGGCTAAAGCGCGGACCTGCGCAAAGGAGTTCAAACAGCATGGCATCGCTACCTAAAGAGCAGCCGGTCCGGAATCCCGAGAGCAGCAGCGTGCGGGTCGAAATCTTCGATCAACCGTATAACTTGCGCGGATCCGATCCCGAGTACGTGATGAAATTGGCGGAGTACGTGGACGGGAAAATGCGTGCGGTGGCCGAGGCCACTTCGACCGTCGACTCGCTGCGTCTGGCGGTTTTAGCAGCGCTCAATATCGCCGACGAGTACCACGTTCTCAAACGTCAGCACGAGAACGGTTCTGGAGATTACATCAAACGCACACACCGCCTGGTGAACGCATTGGATGAGGTCCTGAATGAAGACCGGCGCGCCTGAGTTCCCGCGGGTCGCTGGTTCGTTCGGCGCAAGCACGCTGACTGCCATCTTTTTACCACCTGCCTCTTGCGAATCGGCCCAGCTTTCCCTAGCATCGAGTGGAAAGCCGGCCTGTAGGGTTGGTGATGGTGGTAACCGATTTTTGAACCAACACCGAATGAACGGGGGCTCGACTCGAAAAAACGATCCGGTGTGCGATGCTCCGCCATGCGGAGATGCCTAAAGGGTCGCGGCGGGTTCCCACCGTCTATGACGGGTTCATTCTCGGCCCGCCACACGGCTCCCGCGGGTCGGCTTGGTTTTTCTCACCACGAGGATACCGAGGGACGGAGAGAAGGAATTCTATCCCCGAAGCTCTCCTTGTGACTCGGCCACACAAGGTTCTTCTGCTAAACTGAAGCGGTATCAATTTCCCTTCTCACGCATCTAATTAACCAGTGTTTCCGCGACTTTTTCATATCGGCCACTTCAGCATGCCGAGCTATGGTTTTCTCGTTTCCCTAGGCGTGCTGGTTGGACTCTGGATCAGCGTGCGCAACTCGCGCCGCGAAGCGATTGATCCGGAGAAGGCTTGGAATTTCGGTATTCTCGTTGTCTTGTGTGGGATTCTGGGCTCGAAGATCCTCTACATCCTTGTCGACCTCAGCTATTACACCAGCCATCCACGCGAAATCTTGAGCTTGAGTACCTTGCAGGCGGGAGGCGTGTTCTCGGGAGGCCTCATCGCCGCGCTGATGGCTGCGGCATGGTACATCCGAAAGAACCACATGCCCGCGCTCGCCACCTGTGACGCGTTCGCGCCTGGATTGGCTTTGGGGCATGCGATTGGACGCGTCGGGTGTTTCGCGGCGGGCTGCTGTTGGGGAAAGCCTACCAATCATTTTTGGGGCGTCACTTTCACCAATCCTCTGGCACAGCAATGGGTCGGAACTCCTCTAGGTCAGGCTTTGGAACCGACGCAACTCTTCGAAGCCCTCGTCGAGTTGGCGAACTTCTTCATCCTGATGTGGTTCTTCCAGAGAAAGAAGTTCGATGGCCAAGTCCTCGGCGCCTATCTTTTCCTGTATGGCTTTGCGCGGTACTTCCTGGAATTCCTGCGTGACGACCCGGGACGCGGCGAGGTATTCGGCGGAATGATGACGGGGACCCAACTCATTGCCATCCTGCTGGTCATTGCCGGCGGCGTCCTCTGGCTGCGGCGTGCTGCCAAGGCTGCCCCGGCCACTGCCGCTCGTTAGAAAGAGCCATTCTCGACTTATCCACGTTATCCTTGTAATGGGAACACCTGTGTGGGCCCGGGTCTTTGACCCGGGCCGGCGGGTCGGAGACCCGCCCCACACGTGCTTTGCGCTTAGTGCCCGTGTCAGATCCATATCCAATCTCCCTGATCTCGTCCGGCGAAGATGCCGGCAAGCGGCTCGACCAGTATCTGGTTTCACAGCTCGGGGAGGTCAGCCGCGCTCGAGTACGACAATTGGTCGAACAAGGCAAAGTTCTGGTTAATGACCAGCACGCCAAACCCTCTCTCAGATTACGCGGAGGGGAGCGCATTCAAGTGCTGGGTTCGGCGCAAGCTCCGCCCCTGCGGGCGGTGCCGGAAGATATTCCGTTGGAAATGGTTTATGAAGATGATGACCTTGCGGTCATCAACAAGCCCGCCGGAATGATGGTTCATCGAGGCGCGGGATCAACCGACGATGCCCGGAACCGCGGCACTCTGGTGAATGCTCTGCTGCACCGCTTCGGCAGCCTGTCCCGAGTGGGAGGGGAAGCGAGGCCGGGTCTGGTGCACCGCCTGGACAAGGACACCAGCGGGCTCATCGTGGTGGCCAAGAATGACGAAGCCCATCGCAAGCTGGCTCTCGAGTTTGCGCAACGGCGCGCGAAGAAGACATACATTGCGCTGGTGCATGGATGGTTGCAGCAAGACCACGGAACAGTTCGGACCAGTATTAGCCGCGATCGGGTTCGACGCACCCGCATGACGACTCGGCGGATGGGCGGACGGGAAGCTGTGACCCACTACCAGGCTCGCCGCAAGCTCGACACCGTCCTCGGCAAGTTCACATTGCTGGAGTTGAAGATTGATACCGGGCGCACTCATCAGATACGGGTGCACCTGGCGTCCCTTGGACATCCTGTGGTGGGTGACACCCTCTACGGAGCGCCCCGTGTGATCAAAGCACGCGACTCTAGGCATCCAGCAGAAAAGGAACTTTCCTTACCCCGTAACTTTCTCCATGCCACCGGCTTGGAACTCGTGCACCCCCGCACGGGGAAGGTTCTCTCGTTGTCTCAGCCGCTGCCACTGGACCTCCTCGAATTCCTCGAATGCCTTGAGCGGCACTGACTCCAGGTTGGTTATAATGAATCGATAGCTCACATGAAATTAGTTTGGGTTACATGGCCGGCAGCCTTGATAATGCTGGCCTTCAGCGCCGCCGCACAGAACGATAAGCAACCGGAACTGCCTTCCGCTCCTTCCGCCGTGCACGGGCAAAAGCAGCCGCCCAAGGCTGCTCCCGGCAAGCCACAATCGCCACGCTCTTCCGACATTCAAGAGCTAAAGCCGATCGGACAGGAAGCGCCACCCCCTTCGGCGGCAGTAACGGAGACGTTGCCCTCGAAACATGTCCCGCAAGAGCCGACGACCGCTTCACCTCCGTCCAGGGAAGCCAAGCCGACTCCTCCCCGCGATGCCGATTCCACTGAAAACGATGATTCCCTCACTACTATCCGCAAGACCGTCAACGAGGTGAACGTCGTCTTCGTGGTGATCGACAAGCACGGTCACTACGTAAGGGACTTGAGGAAAGACAATTTCAGAGTTCTAGATGACAACAAGCCGGCTAAGGAAATCCGCAGTTTTCGAAACGAAACGGACTTGCCCTTGCAGGTAGGGCTTCTGGTGGACGCCAGCAATTCGGTACGTGACCGCTTCAAATTCGAGCAGGAGGCGGCCATCGAGTTTCTCAACCAGATCATCCGTCCGAGCTACGACAAGGCGTTTGTTGTCGGGTTTGATACCACGCCGGAAATCACTCAAGATTTCACGGACAGCACGGAATTGCTTTCTCGGGGGGTGCGGGCACTTCGCGCGGGCGGCGGAACGGCCATGTACGATGCTCTGTATTTCGCCTGCCGCGACAAGTTGAAGAATGCTCCACGCAAAGGACCGGTGCGCCGTGCCATCATTCTGCTGAGCGACGGCGAAGACAATCAGAGCCGCGTGACCCGGGAAGAAGCGATTGAAATGGCGCAGCGTGCTGACGTGATCGTGTATACCATCAGCACGAACGTCTCGGGCGTCAAGAGGCAGGGCGACAAAATTCTGGAGCGTATCGCGGATGCCACCGGTGGACGCCCTTTCTTCCCTTTCCAACTACGCGATGTGTCTAACGATTTTGCCGAGATTCAGAACGAGTTGCGCAGTCAATACGCGCTGGCCTATATACCCGAAGATTTCCGCACCGATGGCCGCTTCCGCAGCATTCAAATCACGGCGGATCAGAAAGGCTTTCATGTCCGTTCCCGCCGTGGCTATTACGCCCCCCACAATAGGTGAACACATGGCCGGTTACTCGGGTACGCCACTGCCTCAGAAGCTGGGCATCAGAACGCGCGCCCGAATTGCTCTGCCCAACACTCCTCCGGACGTAAAAATCGAACTGAAAGCAGCTATGGTCGGATGCGAAATGGCTGGACAGGGGCCGCTTGATTTTATCTTGCTTTTCGCCAAGACTCAGGCTGACCTGAAGAAAAGCTTTCCTCAGTGGACGAAGAGACTGGAACCTGCCGGCATGTTGTGGGTAGCTTGGCCAAAAAAGAGTTCTGGCGTTGTCAGCGACCTCGACGAAAACAAAATACGTGCCCTTGGACTGGCCGCAGGATTAGTTGACGTCAAAGTATGCGCGGTCAATGAGGTGTGGTCCGGGCTCAAATTTGTGATTCCGCTCAAGGAGCGGGCACGAACTCGTTGAGACACGAATTCCATCCCCCTCAGCATGAGGACATGCAATGAATGCAGGCCTAGCGCGGAGCTAAGGCGTAGTAGCCGCTGCGAGCCTGGACCTTGTAGCCCTTCTTGGAGCGGATCTCGATTCTTCTGAAAGTCCCGTCCAGCTTGGGATTGCTGGGCGTGTAGCCGATGTTGTACTGGCTGCGCAACTCCTGGGCAATCTGGTTGAAGGCCTGCTTCAATTTCTCGGTCTTGTTTCCCACTTCAATTACGCGGCCACCGGTTTCGCCGCCCAGCTTCTTCATGGCAGCGTCCCCGGAGTACCCCCCCAAGCCGTAGAAACCGCGATCGGCAATGAGCAGAACGTAGACAATGGAATCCGATTTCTGCGCGGCTTCGATGGCGTCTTTGATCCTCAACTGACTGCCCTGATCCTCGCCATCGGTCAGAATGATCATGGCCTTGCGCCCGACTTCGTGGGACAGCTCGTCATGGGAAGCGAGATAGACGGCATCGTAAAGCAGGGTGCCTTTGGGCGTTCCCGCACAAGGCACGGGACCGCCACCCAGGCCAGGCACGCCGCCGCAGCCGCCTCCGCCACCGGTGTTGATGCGGGCGCTGTTCAGGGCCGTTCGCAGACGGCGCGTGGAATTGGTGAAGTCCTGCAGCAGGTCGACGTTTACGTCGAAGCTGAGGACGAAAGCCAGGTCTTTGTCGCGCAGGATCTCATTGAGGAAAGCGCCGCCCACTTCCTTTTCCATGTCCAGCACGCGTTCCTGGCTGCCGCTGCTATCGATCAGCATACCCAGGGTCAACGGCAGGTTTGACTCCGCGGTGAAATATTTGATGGTTTGAGGCTTGCCGTCTTCGAGCACCTCAAAGTCATCCTTGGTCTGGTCGGGAATCAGGAGTCCGTGCTTGTCCTTCACGTTGAAGAAAAGCTGCACAACGTTGACGTTGACCTTCAAGGTCTCGACGGACTGGTCCTGATCATTCTGCTGGGAGTCGGCTTGCGCCCAGAGGAAGCCGGTTCCCGCCGCCAGGAACAACACCAGGGACGCCCCGATTAGTATCCGCACCACATGGACTTTTGACATGAGGAGATTCCGACGTTTTTGTTACTCTATTACTGTACTCTTAGATGCGCCAAGCGAGCAGGTTTGGACATCTCAAGTAGCAGAATTTACGGGGGCCCAAGACACGGAAGGGACGGGTAGAGACGTGGTCCGGAAATGGCAATGGGCACATTGGCTGGCAGCTATCCTCTGGGTTACGGCGGTTCTGGGTGCCGCGCAGCAGCCGCCCGAGCAGAAACCTCAGGACATTCCAGACGCGCCCTCGGCGACTCGCCCGCCACAACCTTTTCCGCCCCCGACGGCACCCGTGCAACCCGAGCCGGAGAATCCGCCCGCCGCGGGCGATCAAGCCTCCCCCAACCAGCCTCCGAAACCGAGCATCAAGACGGTTCCCGAGGGAGCGGCGACCCCCGATGGCAAGAATACGCGCGATGAGCTCTACACGCTGACCACGCGAGTGAACTTCGTCGTGGTGCCGGTCACGGTCAAGGATAAGAACACGGGCAATGTGGTGGATGGGCTGCTCCCTAAAGATTTTTCCGTTTATGAAGACGGCGTGAAGCAGAAGCTGAGTTACTTCACCAGTGATCCCTTTTTCCTTTCCGCCGCGGTCATATTCGATTTGGGGCTGCCGGATGCGTCTGTGCAGAAAATCAATCAGACTTTTGCCGCCCTGCAAGGCGCCTTCAGCCAGTACGACCAGGTTTCGCTCTACACCTACAGCAGCACGGTTTCACGGCTTACGGATTTCACTCAAGTCAACCAGAGACTGGTTCAGGCGCTGAACGAGTTAAAACTGGATCGCGGGCGCAACAGCGGGATACCCGTGACCTCTGGGCCGCTGGCCACAGGACCGGTCATAAACGGATTGCCGGTCGGGGGAGGGCCCGTCAGCGTTTCCACGCCTCCTAAAGAGTCGCACGTTCTCAACGACGCAATCCTGCGGGCGGCTTTGGAGCTGGCCAAGCAAGACCGCACCCGGCGTAAAATCATCTTTGTTATCAGCGACGGACGCGAACTGGGCAGCACCGCCAGCTATGCCGACACCCTAAAAATCCTGCTCACGAACCAGATTTCAGTATATGGGGTGGGCACCGATACCTCGTCACTGCCCGCATACAAGCAACTTTCCAGGCTTCATCTGCCGCGCCAAGGCTATGACAACCTCCTGCCCAGGTACGCTAGCGCCACCGGGGGTGAGGTATTCCCAGAGTTATCGCGCCCGGCAATCGAGACCGCCTACACCAAAGCCATGGACGACGCCCGCAACCAGTACACGCTCGGATATCAGGCCAAAGGTACTCTCGCGACTACCTGCCGCGACCTTGAGGTTCGGGTTGACGTCCCCGATCTCGATGTCCGGGCGCGGGCTGGTTATTGTCCACTCCCTCCCGTGCGCGAAGGCCCGGGTGTAAACCCGTGAACTCCCTTCCGGGGCCTCGGGCTCCCAGTAGTAACCCTGGGAATCTCTCAGGATTGCTGTCGCATGTGATATAAAACCAATGAGTTATCATCCATTGCCAATTTAACCTCGGGTGTTTTTGGTGTGTCGGAATGCCCGCGGAAGCCTCTGAGGGAACGTTTGAGCTTCATTAACTTCGCAGCCCGCGAGATTAATTGCAAGATCGTCTATTACGGCGCCGGGCTTGGCGGCAAGACCACCAACCTGCAGTACATTTATCAAAAGACCGCCGAGCAGCAAAAAGGCAAGATGATCTCGCTGGCTACCGAGACCGAACGTACGCTGTTTTTCGATTTCCTGCCGCTCGATCTGGGCTCGGTGCGTGGGTTCAAAACACGCATGCATTTGTACACGGTTCCCGGACAAGTGTTCTACGACGCCAGCCGAAAGCTCATCCTGCGCGGGGTCGACGGCATTGTGTTTGTTGCCGACTCGCAGGAAGAACGTATGGATGCGAACCTCGAGGCCATGGATAACCTCATGGCCAACCTGCAGGAGCACGGTTACAACTTCGAAAAGATCCCCTACGTGCTTCAGTTGAACAAACGCGATCTGCCCAATGTCCTGCCCGTCGACCAGCTTAAGAACGAGTTGCAGAGAAAGAACGAGCCGGTGATCGAGTCGGTTGCCTTCCAAGGTGTCGGCGTGTTTGAAACCCTGAAAGAGATCGCCCGGCAAGTGCTGATTGAGCTGAAGCAGGGCGGCTAGCTGAACACGGGCCGTAATTGAGCGTAAGCGGGACGCGCATCGGCTGGGGGAATCCCGCGCAGCCGGGGATATACCCTCCCCAATTCCGGCCGATGTTTGCGCAAACGACCGCGGTTTTTGACACCCGCAAAGTTTTGAAAATGCTTGAGTTGCAGAAAGGGACATGAGTGGCGAGAAAATATCTGCGGTCGATCAGAAGGTTGGGTGCAGTGGGTGATCTACAGGGCTTGACGCGCTTCTTACTTCCCACGTTGCTGCGCAAAGGACGACGCCCGCCTTCATCGAATTTCTCGTCATGAAAGACAGAGCTCAGCACCGCAGGGTGTGGCATGACAAGAGTCACCGCAAAACGGGATGGGATGTGGGAAGCTGGCAAAAAGTCATTTTGGCGCCACCAGTCCGGCCTCTTACCGCTTGCGCCGACGCAAGAGATGCCGGACAAGATCGAGCACGTTCAGCCTCCACAGGATGACATCTGGCCCAGGGAGCCGAGCCAGGAAGGATGCCCAACAGGATCCGCGCAAAGCCGGCTGGCAATAACCGTGACTCCTGAGAAAGGCGGACTCCATTTAGAACGGAATCGTCACGTATATGGTCGGACCTCGATTGACTACGAAAATCGCGCCTCGGCGTCTGCTGCACCGGTGGGTCGCAGGCTACCAAGATACAGGAGTAAAGGTTAAGACGACGGCCACGCCTTCGGAAGGATGCGCCGGCGTCACACAATCCGCAAAGCATTCGCTTCAAGGGGGGCAAGAACGCGGCAGGTGCTCCCCTGGTCATTCCCGTACCTTTTTACGAAAATGTTGCCGGGGCCCTGCCTCGACGGCAGGGCGAGAAGATTTTTCCCGAAATCCAGCCCACTGTCTGCGAGTGTGCCGCTCGATCCAGGCCTACACGGAGCCGAATGTATTAGCCAGGAAGACTGGACGATTGAAACGTTCGTGCGTTGCCTCTGCAACCAGGTGCCGGCATCTGGTGTCGAAGTCCACTGCGAAATGGGCTGTAAAGTCGTTTCCTTCACTTCGACGTCCTGGCCGGAACTATCCGGTCCAGCCAGAACTTTAGTTCCCTCTCGAACGCCGCCTTCTCCCTGGCCGTGACCCGCAGAACGTGCCCGGTGCCCTCCCTGGCCGCCACCACTCTACCGAGCCCGCCCAGACCCGATGTCAGATAGTAGGTTTGTTCGTTCGTGGCCTCATTGGCGACGAAAAGCACAATGTTGTTCTTGTCCGTGATTGAAACGTTAAACCCGCGCACCAGCTTCCCGCTCCGCTCGAAGCGCTGTGCGACCGGACATTCTTTCAGGTCGGCGGAAATACGCAGCATTTCAGAGACGTGAGGCGGGATTTTCGCCTGCAGACCTGCCTTTAGAACTCTGTCCACCGCGCGCGCAATCCGCTCGCGAGCGCCGAAACCAGGTGCAGAGGGTGCCTGACCCGCTGCCAGAACGGTCACAACCGGCAGCAAGAAAACCAAAATCCACACCAACCCAATCGAAAGACCTCCGGCGAATTTCGACACGAGTCCTCCAATTCAGTCGAACAAAACAAATCCTTAGCCACATCCAGCATACTCCGCGTGGACCGGGCATTGGTTCTTCCTCGGCACTGGGCTGGGGAAATTGAATTTGCGGTATCGTCCACTACGGCGTCGGGGCGCGAACGCCGGTTTGCATTCAACTAAGGTCGCCACCGCGAACGATTGAGATTTGGCTGGCGGCAGGAGTGGGGGGCCAGGCCACAGGGCTGACTGGCCGCACGGGAGCATTTCTCGGTATGCTCTCGACCCGCTAGCGGACGCTCTGTCTGCCTTCTCAGCATCAGCTGCGAGGGCTTGATCTGATTGCGCCTGTGGCGGGCGATTTCATCGAGTGGAAGACTCTCGAACCCTGGCGTGAAGTCCGGGTCGAGGCAGCCGGTCTAAAAACCTAGTGACGCACGCGGTTTGGAAACTGTTGTTGAATATCGCCGCCAACTATCCCCGAGATAACTGCTGGGCATCTTCTCCCCTCACTTCAAATGCACCGACTTGAGCATTTCCTCGAAAGTGGGTCGCAGTTTACCAAAGTCCTGGTCGGGCGAAATGAAGACCAGGTAGAGCAGGTTGCCGTCGGACCGCTGGAACGTAACCAGCCAATCACGTTCGGAGACAGCGCGTCCGCCTTGCCCTTCGAGGGGCGAGGCGCCGATCATGTCCACCGACTTGCCGGGCCTGCCATTCACGCGGATATCTTCATCGTGACCGATCTCGCGTAAAGCGGGGTTCGATTGGCGCAGGGATGCAATCAGCTGGTGCGTGGCCGCGTCCAGGTTGGTCGCCCCTTCCGGCTGATAGCCGTTGACCATCACGCCGTAGGCGATTGCGTTTTGCGAAACGCCGCTGCGGGGAGCAATGGTCACAGCTGATGACTGGTCGCCAAAAGCCTGCCAGTTGTCGGGATAGGCAATCTGAAAAAGGCTGTGGTTCAGCGTTTTGCTGGACCGGCTGGGCGTGACATCGGACGCGAGACCGCCGGCGTCGGCGACCGCTGTTCCCTGTTTCTGCTGAGCCGCGATTTGCTGCGCAGTGAGCGGGTGCATGCTGCCGACGGTTTGCTTAATGCGCAGGAATTCCGCGCTGTCTGAGCGGTAAGAACTTTTGCGTGGCAGCGTATTCACTTCTTTAGTCACGGCCTGGCGGCGATTCCCCGGATTGGGATGGTCGCTGAGAAATTGTGGGCCACCAGCGCCGCCTTCTTTTTCGATCTTTTCAAAGAAATCGGCCATGGCGTGGGGATTGAACCCGGTGTCGTACATGATGTCCGTACCCAGCAGGTCCGCTTCCGACTCGGCTTGACGTGAGTTCTTCAGAAAATAGGAGCCTACTCCGAAAGAAATCCCCAATTGCGCCATCTGCGATAGGGCGCCACTTCCCATTAATCCGCCGAGAATCGAGAGCGGCAGTTGCGCCATCATCTGCTTGCTGGCGGCGCGCGTTCCGTGACGCTGCACGACATGGGAAATTTCGTGCGCCATGACGCCCGCTAACTCGGCTTCGTTGTCGGCCGCCTGGATCGTGCCCAGATTCACGTAAACCGGCCCGCCGGGAAGGGCGAACGCGTTGATCTCTTTCTGGTTCACGACGTGAAAGCTGTAGGGCCATTTTTCCCCCGGAGCGTGCGCTGCTAACTGCGTGCCGAGGCGTTCGACGTACTGTGTGACAGGGCTGGAATCCGGCAAGACGGGAAGCTGCTTGCTAACCTGCTCGGAAGCCTGTTGTCCGGCCTGGACCTCCTCTTGGGAGGAAAACATGTCGAAACCGCGGGAGGGCTGCACCCGCGCTGCTAGGGCGAGGCACCAGATGAGCAGGATCGCCAGATATCGCGCGAAGAGTTGTTTCATAGCTCCTCCTGGGCACAGGCCGACGGCCGCGCCCATGAAAGCGTCTATTCTCTCCAAAGATATTAAATTAGATGCGGGGGCAGGGCGCACAGACCTGATGTCGGGAGTGGTCGGAAATTCCCCGACAGGTTTGTGGTTCGTCGAGAGAGGGTAAAGGCTCCTTCGACTAGGCCTGCCTTCCGCGGAGCGGAAGACCAGGGAGGGGGCAGTTCCGCCGAATCGCTGCTTGACACCGCCAAGGCCGTTACAGACGGGATGACAAGGTGTTGGGGGAAGAAAAACGCGCGCGGATCAACCCGGATTCGAACGATCAGATTCGTGACCTCCGCGCGCATCGGTGGCTTCGCTTCCACTGAGAGCGAAAGAAATGCAGATACCTTCGCGTCGGTCGGAATGAGGGAAAAAGAAAACGCTGGTCGGGTCTCCCAGATCCCTTCAAAGGCATCAGGTACCTTGGTAACGTCCAGTGCAGGGTTCATGGCACGGGAGACCCCCGCCCCTGTGTAAGGTAACGATAATATGCGCATTCTGCTTGCCGAGGACTCGAAGGTTTACCGCCACCTGGTAACCGCTTTCCTGCGAGACTGGGGCTTCGAGGTCGTGATCGCCAATGACGGTTCCGAGGCTTGGAAACTGCTGCAGAAGCCGGATGCGCCGCGCCTGGCTGTTCTCGATTGGGTTCTCCCCGGAATCGACGGTGTCGAGCTATGTCGAAGGATACGTCATCGCGACCCAACTGAGCCCTATATCTACACCTTGCTGTTGACCTCCAAGAGCCAAAAGCAGGATTTGCTGGACGCCATGCAGGCTGGAGCCGATGACTTTTTAACCAAGCCCTTCGATGCCCCGGAATTGCGCGCCCGGTTGTTGGCGGCAACCCGGATTCTGGAGGTGCAGGAACAGCTGGTAAAGGCTCGCGAATCCTACCGCGTCGCGGCCACGCATGACTCTTTGACCCAGGTTTGGAATCGTGCCGAGATCATCGATTTTCTGGGAAGAGAAATCTCCCGCGCGCGCCGCAGCAAGCTGCCGCTCGGAGTCGTCCTGGTTGACGTCGACCACTTCAAATCGGTTAATGACTCCATCGGACACCTGGCAGGGGACATGGTTCTGAAGGAGGTTGCGCAGCGCATGCGCTCGCGTCTCCGCCTCTACGATGGGGTTGGTCGTTACGGAGGAGAAGAATTCCTGCTCGTGCTGCCCGGCTGCGACTTGGGAACTACTACCAGCCGAGCGGACGAACTCAGGCTCGCTGTTTGCTCGCAGCCGGTCATGTGTAATACACATTCCATCACGATTACTGCGAGTATGGGGACAACGTTAGCAGGTCCTTGCCTAGGCCTTGAAGCTATCTTACAGATGGCAGACGCTGCGCTGTACGATGCGAAGCGAAAAGGAAGAAATCGGGTGGAAGAAGCGGTGCGCGAGCCGGTCAGCCAGTAAGAGCAGATAACTCAGAACTGCCAGGCGTCGGAAGGCAGCGAGTTCTGCGTGCTCACGATTTCGATCAGGGCGGATTTAGAAACGTCGCCCAGCATTGCGAGGTTGATCTTTTCTTTCGAACTCATCGCCTCGGCGGACGGCAGCAGGCCGACGCTCTGGTTTCGCCCCATCTTCTTGGCACAATACATGGCCTGGTCGGCGAGCTTGAGAACGTCTTCCACCGAGAGCGCGTCGACGTCATCGCGCAGCCAGGGATAAGGCGTCCAGCCGATCGAGCAGGTCATCCACACGTCGATGCCGGGGCCAAGGTCGAAAGGTTCGTCAGCGATGATCTCCAGGACGCGAGCACAAAAAGCGGGGATCTGCGCGCGTTCCGTGGAGCGGGAAATGATCAGAAATTCCTCGCCGCCCCAGCGCACGAGCTGGTCGGACTTCCGCATGGCGCTGGCTAGGCGAAGGGCGACCTCCTGCAACAGGCGGTCGCCGGCTGCGTGACCAAAACGGTCGTTGATGCTCTTGAAGAAATCCAGGTCCACCATCATGAAGATCAAGTCGCGGTGATCGGCGGGCAGAGTTCCCTCGTCCCGCGCACGCTGGTAAGCGCGGCCGGACTGGCTGGCGTCGGCGGAGATGGTTTCGTGGAAATAACGGCGGTTGCGGGCGCGGGTCAGAGGGTCGGTGAGAGAGATTTCCTGCAGTTCGAGATTCTTGCGCAGCAATTCGGCGCTGCGCTCGGCGACGGCAGCCTCCAGCTCCCTGCGGCGTGTATTAATGGCGCGCGTGCGCAGGCGGATGAGAAACCATACGTTGACGGCAAGAAAGACGAAGGCCGCAAGATCAGCCCACCAGGTCTGCCACCAGGGCGGCTTTACCTCAAAGGCGAAGATTGCGGAGCGGCCGCTCCACGGCGAATTGCCCATGCGGCACTCCACCAGGAATTGATAGTTGCCTGGCGGCAGCGCTGGGTAGCGCGCTTCTCGCAGCATGGTTGCCGTGAACTTGCGCTCCAGGCCTGCGAGTTGATAGCGGCACTCGGCTTTGTCCGGGCTGCGCAGCGTCAACGGGGTAAATTCCGCGGTGAGGGTAGCGTTCTTGTACTCCACCGCGTGCTGCGAATGGCCCGTCCAATCGTCATCGCCCATCACGATAGAAGTGAGCGCCACTCCCGGCGTTTCGGGATCAACAGTCTTGTGGCGCGGAACGTAGTGCGCTAGGCCGCGGGAAGTTCCAATCAGAATGCTTCCATCCGGCTCTTCCCAGAAACCCATGGGGCTGGTGTCATCCCAGATCAGACCATCAGAGTGGTTGATGTTGCGGGTGCTTCCGTCGGGCGCAATTACCACGAGGCCATCGATGCCGCCGCACCAAACCTGGGCGTGAGAATCCTTACCCATGACTGACACGTCGAGTGGAAACTGCTGGACCTTGGGCGCGCCGGAGGAGTCAAGCTGCAGATGAGTTACGCCCGCGACATCGTTGTAACTTATCCACACCTCATCATCGTTGGGAGCGGCCAAGATCGTCGGGTTGGCGAGTAAGCCGTCTCTGGCCGCGAAGAGTCGCCAGATGTGCCCGTCGAAGCGGCCTAGGCCCCAACTTCCACCGGCCCAGAGCACACCGTTGTGACTAAAGGACAGATAGGAAGTCGAACCTTGTACTTCTCTGGGTAGTTTCACCAGGATGGGCCGCAAAGGAGCTGATCGCGGATCAAAACGCACTACGAAACCTTCTCCTCCCGCCCAAACCTCGCCGTTGGGAGCCTGCTGAATGCACCTGAAACGTGCGTCCTTCAGATACTTCAAAGATGGCACATTCGCGTCCGCAAGCGTTCGCAGCCGCTGCATGTGAAAAGTGTGCGAGTCGATGCGCGTCAGACCGCTGGTACGGGAAAAGGTCCAGATAGCGCCGTCGCCGGCAACGGCAAGCATCTGGACCTCGGGACCAGCCAAGCCGTCTTTTTCGGTAAACGCGCGCCACTTGTTGTTACGAGGGCCCCACAGCGCCAAGCCGTTGCTGGTTCCGGCCCAGAGCCGGCCTTGCTGATCGCGCAGTTCATCCCAGACCAGCCAGCCCGGCAATCCTTCATTCCGGGTCCACGCCGACCACTCCTTAATGCCGACGACGCGGTCCAGTCCGGTACCCATGCCGCTGACCCAGAGAATGCCTTCGCGGTCTTCCAGAGCTGTTACTACGCTGTTGCTGGTGAGTCCCTGTTTGTCCGTGATGGCTCGCCACTGGCCATCGACGCGCTGGAACAATCCGCCGAGCGATGGCACCAGCAAGTGTCCTTCTTGATCGACACTGGGGAGACCATCCGCATTCACCGTGGCGATGCCGTGGTCGTCCGCCACCATCCGATGGGTTTCGGGATCCAGGCGCGCGACATGCTGAACCGTACGCAGCCACAATGTGCCGCTGCCGTCGAATATCAAGGCGATTACTCGGTCCGTCGGCAGGCCCGTGATGGGCTTCAGTTCCCATTTCGATGAGCCAGGCGGAAACACTCCGATGCGCCCTCCTGCCACGAACCAGACAGAGTTGTCACGGGCGACTGTGAGGGCCGCAACCGCTCCGGGCAGGCCGTCCTCCTTGGAGAACAGGCGCACGTCAGACCGATTCTTTCCGGCGTAGCGGAGCAGGCCTTTCTCGACGCTGACGAACACATTGTCTTCGCCGTCAACCGCGAACACTTGAGAAACGTCGGAGAGTTGACCGGCGGTGGTCGGCAGGTCGAGTGGAATAAAACGTCCGTGTTTGAATTGCGCAATACCGTGGCCGCCCTTCACCCACATCGTACCGTCGGGTGCCTTCAAGAGGTGGTCGATGTAGTGGCCCGTAGTCTTCTCGACTTCCTCAAAACGGCGAATGCGCGAGCCATCGTAACGCAACAATCCGGTCTGCGTGCCCATCCACAAAAATCCCTGACGGTCCTGCGCCAGTGCGGTGACAGTGACGGCGCTGAGTCCGAAACGTTCGCCAAAATGTTCGACGGCATAACGCGGGTTTGACGGTAAGGCAGGCGGAGAAACCCCCATGCCTGGCAAAGCCAAGACGAAGAGCCAGGCCGCCATGCACAGCGCAGCGGCGAGGCGCCCAGTAATAAGTTCTTTCACCATGAGCGGTGATCGGGCAGGCGCCGAACAAGGGGGAAGGTCATCGGCCAGTTCAAGAAGCTAACTTACGTCTTCATAAGGGTATCCAAGGGGGTTGTGGAGGGGAAAGTTACCGAAGGAACCAGCCAGGCGCAGAGGTAACGTGTCGTACCGTACAAACAACGATTTAAAGGTACATCGATCTGCCGTCTGATACCAGCGTGCGGCTTCGTCGTAATCCTGTTCGATGCCGACCCCCGACTCGTAGGGCAGGCCCACTCGAAATTGGGCATTGAAGTGGCCAGCTTCCACCTTGTGCAACAAGGCCAGAGAAGTCACGCGGAGCTTTGGGCGCGTGGTCGAAAACGACGCTCAGCTTGCATGATGGCCAGGCAAAACACGGAATGCTGATGGCGAGAAAGAGGAACCCGTAACCCAGACGTGATCGCATGCACCACCCCATTTGGCCCAACCAGCTACTCACAAGTTGGGCGAGAAATAGCGCTGAATGATCCGGAAGTCAAAGGGCGCCGTTCGCGAGCACAGAAGCAGTCTGACAAATGCAACAACGCAGCAACGCAGCAATGTGTGCACTCACAGGTTAGCGATGGGTTCGAACACTGATGGATTCGAACACTTGGAGGCTGACCCAGGGAATGAGAAGATGGATGAAGGACTGGTTTGAAAGATTTTTCGGGGAGGTGGGTATCTAGCGAGGTCACCTCGGGCGGCTGAAGCCGGCTGTCTTGGCAGCTCAGTGACGCGGACGAAGTGGGGTGTGTGAAAGCTTCTGTCGTCGGTGCGGAACTGGTTCCAATTTCCGCCACGGGACCCAGCACCGAAGCGGTGGGCCATTTTCGCGACACCCCGCCGGGGTTGGTTTTGTATTGTGGTTGTACCGACCCAGCGGGCGTTGGTTCGCACTCTGCCCCGAAGCCGGGACCTGCGCAAATTCGTTTGGGGAAGCAGTCTACAAGTCATGATCCACCTTTCGGCCGCGGGCAAGCGTTATGCCCACAAGCTCCTGTTTGAGAACGTCGACTGGCTGATTACGGCTCAGGACCGTGTTGGCCTGGTCGGGGCCAACGGGACCGGCAAGTCCACCATGCTCAAAATTCTGGGCGGACTGGAGACCGTTGACTACGGCAGCCTGAGCGTCACCAGGGGTATCAGCGCCGGGTATCTCCCCCAGGATGGGTTGTCTCTCTCGGGGCAGTCGGTTTTTGCCGAGTGCATGGGGGTCTTCGCCGATCTGCGGGGCCTGGAGCATGAGATGGAAGAGTTGACCCGGCGCATGGCGGAGCTCGACCACACCTCCAGCGACTACGCCCAGGTGGCGGAACGTTTTCATCGTATAGAACACGAATTCCAGACGCGGGATGGATATGCCATCGAGGCCAAGGTCGGGACTGTGCTGGCTGGGCTGGGATTCAAGAAGGAAGACTGGACACGGCGTACCGAGGAGTTCTCGGGAGGATGGCAGATGCGCATTGCGCTGGCGAAGCTGCTGCTCCAGAAGCCTAACCTGTTGCTGCTGGACGAGCCCACCAATCATCTTGACCTTGAGGCCCGCAACTGGCTGGAAGACTACCTGAAAGACTATCCCCATGCCTTCGTGCTGATCTCGCACGACCGCTATTTTCTCGATGTGACGGTCAACAAAATCGTAGAGATTTGGAACAAGCAGGTTCACTTTTACGCGGGCAATTATGACAAGTACACCGCGCAGAAGACGCAACGCGGCGAACAACTGGAAGCGGCTTATCGGAATCAGCGCGAGCGTATCGAGCAACTCGAAGTCTTTATTAACCGCTTCCGCTACCAGGCCACCAAGGCCAAGCAGGTGCAGAGCCGAATCAAGGAACTGGAGAAGATGGAGCGGATCGAGTTGCCGCAGGAAGAACGGACGATCCATTTCTCCTTCCCGCAGCCCAAACCGAGTGGACGGATTGTCGCGGAGGTAAAGAATCTCGCCAAGGGCTATGGCGAGAAAGAAGTATTTCGGGGCGTGAATTTCACTATCGAGCGCGGAGACCGGATTGCCCTGGTGGGTGTTAATGGCGCGGGAAAATCCACGCTGATCAAGCTTCTGGCGGGCAAGGAGCTGCCCACGGCGGGTGAATTTCGGCTCGGGCACAAGGTTCAAGCCGACTACTTCGCGCAGGACCAATATAAGGAACTGAATCCGGAGGCCCGGATTCTTGACGACCTGGGCGAGCTTTCGCCGAGTTCCACGCAAACCGAGTTGCGCAGTCTGCTGGGCTGTTTCCTGTTTTCCGCAGATGAGGCGTTCAAGAAAATCGGCGTTCTCTCGGGCGGAGAACGCAACCGCTATGCCCTGCTGAAGATGCTTCTGCATCCAGCAAATTTCCTGCTGCTCGATGAGCCCACCAACCACCTTGACCTGCGCGCCAAGGATGTTCTGCTGGAGGCTTTGGCGGAATACAGCGGGACGGTCGTGTTTGTCTCGCATGACAGGTACTTCATTGACAAGTTGGCGACCCGGGTTTTTGAGGTTGGGGAAGGAGGTGTCGAGACCTATCCGGGAAATTACGAAGATTACATCTGGAGGAAAGAAGAGGGCGGGTCACAGGGAGCAGAAGCCCAGGGTGCAGGGGCGCAGGGGACAGGAGGGCAGGAACCGGTCATTCCGCAGGCGCAGCCAGGCAATGGAAACGAACGCGCACTCGCGGCTCCTGAAGCGAGACCGAAGCGCCTGAATCCGATCCGTCGCAAGCAGATCGAAGAACGTTGTCGGGATTTGGAAGAAGAAGTAGCCCGGGTGGAGGCTGCTATCGCGCATGGCCAGGCGGCGCTGCAGAATTTTGTCAGTGCCGAAGAAACCCAGCGGCTCACCCAAGAACTGAAAGCGCTCCGGACTCAGCTGGACACCCTGATGGAAGAGTGGGAGGAGCTGGCGCAAGCCCTTTAGCAACAATAAGTGCAGTTCGGCCTACGTCCCAATTCGGCACGGGGACAGGCTCTTCCGTAACCTGACCTTCCGCTTACTCCCGTGCGATAGTCAGGTTGGCCAATGGGCCAACACCATTCCAACCGCATGCGGCAGCCCCCGTCCGGTGCGCGTTGTAGAAGATTAAGGAAGGTTTTCATCATGTGGCAGACCCTGGACACTAAAGACACTAACCCGAAAAAAGAAAACGGAACGTCTCAGCCCGCGTCAAATTCCAATCCGCTTTCCTCGCAGCTCCGCAGCACCGGCGAACAGGCTACCATCGGACGCTCTCTGATCATTAAGGGAGAAGTCACCGGTTCGGAGCCGCTTTACATCGACGGCCGAGTCGAAGGCACCATTATTCTGACCGACAACCGCCTGACGATCGGGCGCAACGGCAGCGTCTCGGCGAATGTCAATGCCAAAGAAGTCGTGGTCATGGGCAAGCTGCACGGCAACGTGCAAGTCACGGACCGGGTAGACATCCGGGCCGAAGGCTCATTGACCGGTGACGTAGTGGCCCACCGTCTAAGCATCGAGGATGGCGCCTTCTTCAAGGGCAGCGTGGATCTGAAGAAGTCCGAACAGAAAATGAACGCCGACGCGGCCAAGAATGTGAAGCCGGAAGCGGCACACAACGCCTCGCTGGCTATGACGGCTGCCGCCGGCAAGGCGAACTAGTTCCTGACTGCTTGTCCTTGGTTTTGGACACGGGTCGACGGCCAGTCGAGAGCGGGTCGACGACTCGCCTCGACTTGTTAGTGGAAGCTAGTGATGCGTCCTCTGGGTCTTTACTTCTTTTCTTTTAATTCCAGCGCCGCCGAGTTCATGCAGTAACGGAGCCCGGTCGGCGCCGGCCCATCTTCAAACACATGTCCTAAATGCGCGTCACAGCGGGCGCAGCGGGCCTCGATGCGGATCATGCCATGAGTAGGGTCGGTGTGCTCGCTGATACTCTCGGTGTTCAGCGGTTGATAAAAGCTCGGCCAGCCAGTGCCGGAATCAAATTTTGTATCTGAGCTGAACAAAGGCTGGCCACAGCAGGAACAAACGTAGAGTCCTTCTGCCTTTGTCTTCCAATACTTCCCTGTAAAGGCAGGCTCTGTGCCGGCCTTGCGCGTGACGTAATACTGCTCGGGCGAGAGCTGCTTGCGCCATTCCTCGTCCGACTTGGTGATTTTCTCTGTCATGACCTTAGTCGTTGGTCGTTGTCGTTGCTCTTTGGTCTTTGGTCGTCGGCCAACGACTATTTGATGCTCGGCGCTCAGATCTCGATGATCATGTCTTCCAGGTGCGTCGGATATTTGTTGAGGATCTCGCCTTTGTCTTTCCGCACGACCACCGTATCGGAATGGCGGAAGCCGCCCCAGTCGGGATCGTAGACACCCGGCTCGCAGCTGAAAGTCATTCCCTCTTTCAAGACCGTCTTGTCGCCTTCGGCGATCCAGGGGGACTCGTGACCTTCGAGGCCGATGCCGTGGCCGGTTCGATGCTTTAGAAATTTTCCAAACCCAGCCCGGCGGATCCGCTCCAGGCTCTTTTTGTCGACGTCCTCAGCGATGGCGCCTTCCTTCATGTTTTCCGCACCTGCATCGTGGGCAGCCAGCATGGCGTCGTATAGGCGCCTGGCGTAGTCGGTGGGCTTGCCTACGCAGAAGGAGCGCTCGCATTCCACGCTGTATCCGCCCACTTGAGCGCCGAAGCTCAGAATGAGGGCGTCGCCCGGTTGCAACTGGTCCTTGCTGGGAACGGCGTGCGGAAAGGCGGAGCGCTTGCCGAAGGGAACTAGTCCGCCGAAGGGGGGCTCGATGCCGACGCCCACAACGTCGTTCAGTTCTTTGGACATCTTGTCGGCTAGCGCATCAGCCGTGGCCTTGAGAATCTGGTCCTCGGTCACGCCGCCGTTCTTCTGAACAAACTCGCGGCCAGCCTGTACAGTGAAGTCGGCAAAGTACATGGCGCGCCGCATGACGCGCAGTTCATCTTCATCTTTGACCCAGCGCAGGTGCTCGATCAGATCGCCGGCGTTGACCATGGTCGCTTTCGGCGCACCCAGCTTCATCTGCTGCAGCCGGCTGGGCGTGGGCTCTTCCACACCGATACGGCCGGCGCCCAGACCGCGCTTGGCTATCCGTTCGAAAATCCAGCGGACCCGGTTCACCGGCCCGGGGAAATCGAAATACGCTTCATAGTCCTTTACCCACCAGAGCTTTACCTGGTCGGTCTCGAGGCCGGGAATGAACAGAGCGGGATCGCCGGAGGTTGGGATCAGCGCCGCCAACGGGCGTTCCGTTGAAAGGTGGAAATAACCGGTGGTGTAGATGACGTTATGCGAGTCCAGAAGAAGCAGCGCATTCAACTTCCGCTTCTCGATCTCCTGCTGGACCTGCCGGATCTTGCGCTGGTACCACTCCGGTTGCAGCCGGTCGTGGGCGGCCGTATCCGGCATGGCGGCAGACATTCGCAACTTTCGGACGCGGCCGAAGCTGCTTACATCCGCCGCAACGGTCAACGCCGCCGCCCCCGCCATCGTGCGCAGGAACTGCCTCCGGTTTGCCATGATGCCTCCTCACCCAGCGGCTGGAAAGCCATCTATAGTAACGCAAGCTCGCAAGAAAGACTCACCGCCGAGAGCGTAGAGAACGCCGAGAAGACTTTCGATGCGAGCCTTCAGGAAGCCTTGGCGATCTTTGCCGTCAAGGCTCTTTAAGGCTCTTGGCTTTCTAGACAACTACGACTTATGACAATAAACTTCTAGTGCTCGCAGAGTCTCTTTCAGTAACGGAACTCACGACCCATGCGCCTGGTGACCTTTGAGACCGCTGCCAAACAATCACGAATTGGTGCTGTAACAACCGACGAGCGAATCGTGGACCTCAATTTGGCCTGCGCCCTTTATTTGCGCGAGGTCGAGGGCGAAAGCGCATTCTACCGCCTGGCGGACGCGCTCGTACCCTCCAACATGTGTCAGCTTTTTGCGGGAGGGGATACCAGCCTGGAAACCGCGCACAAGGCATTCGATTACGCGCTCCATCACGAAGGTGAGGTTCTGGCCCCGGGCGGCGAGGCCATCTTTCATCGGTCGGCCGAGGTCCGGCTGAAGGCGCCTATCCTTCCGAAGAAGTTCTTTCACACGGCGGGAAATTTCCGTGAGCATCATGAAGAGGCGACCAAGGCAGGTTTCTCCCACCCGGTGCTGCCTTGGATCATCTTTTTCCAGAATGTGGACGCGATTATCGGACACGACGAGCCCGTGATCTACCCTGAACACCTGACCCAGGAGCTCGACTACGAGCTGGAACTGGCAGTCGTGCTGAAGAAGAGCGGCAAGCACTTCACGCCGGAACAAGCGCGCGATTATGTTGGCGGGTATCTCATCTTTAATGACATCACGGCTCGCGATATCCAGCGCCGCGAAATGAAGTCGGGGGTGTTCAGCTTCTGCAAAGGCATTGACACATTCTGCCCGTTGGGACCTTGGATTGTCACCGCTGATGAAATCCGCGACCCGCATAATCTAGCCATGGAACTGAGGGTGAATGGAGAATCGCGGCAGAGGTCGCATTCGAGCAAGATGTCGGTGAAAATTCCGGAGATTCTGTCGCATTACTCGCCCATGGGCTACAGTGCCGGTGACGTGGTTTCGACGGGGACGGTTTCGGGGGTGGCGGCATTCAGCGGCGATCCCAAGGCCTGGTACCTGAAGCCCGGTGACGTCATGGAATGTGAGATCGAGAAAATCGGCGTTCTGCGCAACCGCGTGATCTCGTGGGAAGAAGCGTACGGACAAAAACCTGTGGTGATGGCGACGCAGGAGACACTGAAGTAAGGAAGTTTAAGGCAACACCCACCACCGTGACACGGAGGATTGCTGATTTCTGATTTTCTGATTGAAATTGGGTCAAAACTAGACCACACCATCAACAACTGGAAATCGGCAATTTTCTTCTTTGTGTCACTGTGCCGGTGTGGGTTTTTTTGGTAATCCGATGGACCACAATTCCAAAATCTGGGTCAGCGAGCTCAACGCTCGACCGGAGATCCGCTCCGCATTCCCGCATTCCACCGTACATTTTTATGACACGACCTTGCGCGATGGCGAGCAGACTGTCGGCATCACGCTTTCTCCCCCGCAGAAGCTGGAGATTGCCCGCAAGCTCGATGAACTCGGCGTGAGCCGCATTGAAGCCGGATTTCCCAAGGTGTCGCCCGAGGATGCCGAAGCGATCCAACTTATGTCGAAAGCGGGATTGAAAGCTGAACTGTGGGGCTTCTCGCGGGCGGTAAAGGGCGACCTGGAGGAATTAGTGCGGCTTGGCATTCACGCCACCGTGATCGAGTCGCCCACCAGCGACATCAAGCTGAAAGCCTACGGCATGTCGCGCGACGAAGTACTCGGTCGCGTGGTGGACGCGATTTCTTTCGCCAAGCAGACCGGCATCAAAGTCGCTTATTTCGCTGTGGACGGGACGCGCACGGCACTCGATTTTCTGAAGACAATTTATTTGACCGCACTCGAGGCTGGCGCGGCCGAAATCGTTGTTGTGGACACCCTTGGCGCCTGCGGGCCTGAGGCCGCTGAGTTCCTGGTCCGTGAGGTCAGACGTTGGGTCGGTTCGGAAATTCCCTTGCACTGGCATGGGCATAATGATTTCGGCATGGCGACGGCATGTGGGGTGGCGGCCGTGCGTGCTGGAGCGACGTGGATTCAAGGAACCATCAACGGCATGGGTGAGCGTGCGGGAAATTCGGACATTGGTGAAATCGCCCTCGCTTTGCAGTGCCTCTACGATATTCCCGTTGCGCTGAACCTGGTCAAGGTGCGTGAAGTTTCGGAACTGGTTTGCAGGCAAGCAGGTTATACGCTGGAAGCCTGGAAGCCTCTGGTCGGCGATAACCTCTTTATGCGCGAGAGTGGCGCGGTCGCCACGCAGTTCCACATCCCGGAAGCGATTGAGCCTTATTCTTCGGAACTGGTGAATGCGCGGCGGAGTATCGTGTTGGGAAAGAAGAGCGGGCTGGACAGCATCGACTTGAAATGCAAAGAGCTGGGCCTGTCCATCAGCCTCGAGCAGCGGGCCCCCATTCTTGCCGCCGTGAAAAAACGGGCTATCGCAAAACGGGGATTGGTCAGCAATGAGGAATTCCGTCAGATACTGGCCGAAGCAGCTCGAAGGCGGGCTTCTCCAAAGTAGCTCAGTGTCCAAACAATCTTCGCCTTGAACTGTCCTTCAAAACTTTTCTCACCCGATTTTCATCCATCCAATCTGGGTGCGGTACTTTCAATTGCGGAGAAGGTTCAGGTACAAGCTGCGGCAGGTGCTGCTGCACGGCGGCTTCGGCCAGCAAGTACCCATGATTTTCCAGCACGCCCTTCTCGCCTTGGGAAAAAGCATCCAGATCGGTGCGAATATCGGCGATCATGGCGGCAATTGCGGGTGAGTATCCGGGGGGCGCGCCCGAGCCATAATTCGTCGTCACGCCGCCAACGCCCCAGTAGGTTCCATCCATGACGCCGGCAAGAAAGTTGGAGATAAGCCAACGCTTGCGTAGCGCCAACTCCTGGTTGCCTTGAATTGCGATATAACGCTGGACTCGCCAGACGAGACTCGTCTCCATATCGAACTTGAAGACCGCTCCTCCGTCGGAGGAAATAACGATGGCATGGTCCTTCCAGATCGGCTCCAGGCCGAGATTGTCGTAGACGCCGCCGTCGCTGAGTGCAATTTCACCGCGTAGCTGGTCGGCAAGATCGCCCTTGGCGTCGCCATCTTTGAAATCGCCTGCCTTGAACGGTACGGCCAGAGGATCAAAAATTGGCGGGAAGCACGAGGAAGCAGCCACGGCTTTCGCCAGAGGCCACTCGGGCGGCGTGGGACGCACATAGCCGGCCTGGTAGTCGCCAATTTGAGTTCTCTCGAATGTCCAGTTCACGCCAAAGGCGATATCAGTGGCGCAATAAATAAATTCCGGGGATTCGGGAAGTTGTGCCAGCTGTAACTTGGTCAATCTTTTCGCATATTGTGCCGCCAGGCTCTCGACCTGTACGCTCGAGTTCAACCAGTTCCACGGAATCAGAAAACGCTTCAATACGGGAGCATTGCGGATGTTCGCCGAAGTGAAATCACGAAAAGGCTTGGCGACGCGCTCTTCCCAGTCAGAAACAGGACCGCTCAGCGGCCAGGAGAGGGAGCTGGCCAAGTGCGCGCTGACGATGCTGCCGCCCGAGACCGACGATATGGTCTCAAGTTGCGCCAGAATGCCGAGTTCGTTCAGTCGGCGCAACGCTCCCAGGTGAAAAAGAGCAGCGCGGTACCCACCACCCGACAAGGCCAGGCCGATGCCGCTTCTCTGTTTTTTGGGCTTGGGAGCAAAGGAGTTCAGCCCAACCTTTGTAGCCGTCAGATTGTGTTGCGTCTCAAGAGGCATAATCGCAGTTTTCCGAGTAGGGACGAGTCTTAGCCTAAAACAGGCCGCCGCAGAATAGAAATTTGTCCGATGTTTTGAAAGTGGACCGGCTGAGCCGTTTTATTTTTTGACATGCGGCAACACGGCTTCGCCGAAAAGTTTAGCTTGTCCGGTGCGATCGTCACCCCAGATTTCCAGCATGATGTGGGTGCAGCCCGCAGCCCGGTAATCCTCGATCTGCCGAATGCACTCATCGGGCGTACCTGCGATGGGGTAAACTTTGCGCAGGATCTCGTCACTCACGGCTCGGGCTGCAGCTTTTCGGCCACCTCGTTCCATGGCATCGGCTATGGGTCGTAACTCGTCGAAGGTCAGGCCGGCACATTCGAGTAGAACGTCGGCGGAACCTTTAATGTTTTGCACCTTGTTGGCAAGATACATGGCCGCCTGCTCGCGGGCTCCTTGTTTACCTTTGACGGAATCACGTCCGATGCTGCCCACGATAACCGAACCGAGAATGAGGCTGGCCGGATCTTTTCCTGCCTTGCGGGCGCCCTCTTCCAGATTCTTCTTCGAGTAACGCACGAAGGCAGGAGTCGTGATGCTGGCGGTCAGCAAACCATCCCCCACGGAGCCTGCCATCTTCTGGAGGACGGGTCCAGTTCCGGCCACATACACGGGCGGGATTCCTCGCGGAGCGTGCGCGTCTGGCTTGAGTGGCGGCACCGATGCGGCAAAGACTTTGCCCTGGTATTCGAAAGCATCGCCCTTCAAGACGCCTCTTACCACCTCGATGCTTTCCCGCATCACGGTGGCTGGACCAACGTTCTCGCCTTCTCCCTCGCCGATTGCCTTCATGAAAATCTTGGACGCGCCCAGCCCGAGAAGAAAGCGATCGCCGGCAATATCCTGCATGACGCGGGCTTCCATGGCAATCTGCACGGGATGACGCGTGTAGGGCGAGATGATTCCCCAACCCAGTTGAATGCGGCGGGTCTGCTGCGCGATAACCGCCAGAACCGCCGTCGAAGAACGTGCCTCGAATGAATGCTTGCGCCACCAGGGATACGCTTCGGCAATCCAGAAGGCGTCAAAGCCCGCCTGTTCACAGGCCTTCGCCATGGCTACGGTTTCGCGGACCGGCTCCATGCTGAGTTGCAGGACGCCAAGATTGAAGGGCATGAAGTTGGTATTTGCTCCTTAGATTAGCTCTTAGCTTTCTAGCGGTTAGCCTTCAGCCAGAAGCGGCAAGCCGCGTCTCCACCAAAAAGACTTCTATTCAGGATCTTTCCAGGAATGCTCTAGGCCTTTGACCAGTGCCCACAAAGCTTTGTTCAACGGGGTGGGGACTCCCACTTTGTTGCCCCACTCGACGATGGCGCCATTCATAAAGTCGACCTCGGTTTGGCGCTTGGCGAGTACGTCCTGCAACATGCTGGCGCGGTGCTTGCCGGGAGCGTTGGCGCCCTTCTGCACTAACTGGCGCGGATCGCCGTGCAGCTGGATGCCCAGCTTCTTCGCAACTGCCTCGCCTTCGGCGATCAGGTCATTGAACAACTGCCCGGTTGGCGCGAATCGCGTGGCGGCGCCGTGGTGCAACCAAGTCAGGGCGCCCACCGGGTTGGTAGAGGCATTGAATATCAGCTTGGTCCACTGCGCGCCACGCGCGTCTTTCATGGCCATGGTATTCATCCCGGAGCGCGTGATAAGGCCAGCAAGCTCTTCCACCTTATTCATAGGCGTGTGCGTCGGCTCAAAGGGACCAATCCAAGTATCTCCCTTGATGTCGTAGCCGATGTGTCCCGGCCCGATGGGATGTCCTGCAGGAAAGGTAGTGCCACGAATGACATACTTCACGTCTTCGGCGATGATTTCCTCATTGCCCACACCGTTCTGCACCGAGCAGACAGCGCTATCGGCATCGAAGGCATGGGCAACCTGCGCGATGGCGTGGCGCGTGTGAATCGCCTTGGTGGCGACAATTCCGAAGTCGCAACGAGGAATGTCAGCCGGATTGCTGGTCGCCTTTAGCCGCGCCGTGAACTCGGCGGCGCCGGAAAGCCGCAGGCCGCTCCGATTGATCGCGTCTACATGCTCCTTCCAAACGTCGTAGGCCCAGACCTCGGCCTCTCCTCGCTTGGCGAGGTGCGCAGCAAACAGGCTTCCCACAGCCCCGCAGCCGACAACACAAATCCTCATGAACTGGTTCCTTGATGGCTAACGGGCCGCTAAGGTGCGTGACTCCTGCCCGGTGAAAAATTTCCAAGGTACAGAGGCTAGGCAGTCGCCCTCGGCTTTGCCGATGCGATACGTGTCCTGGGTGTAAAGACAGACTTTTCCCTCTTGATCGACGACTTGCGGGTGTAGTGAAAAAATCATGTTTTCTTCCAGCGGCACGTCGCTCTTCGAGCCAATGGCCGGATGCTCGATCATCGTGGTTCCAATCGAGTGGCCAGAGAGATGACCCAGCTTGAATCCATGCATCGCGAAGGTATCGCCAATCGCTCGGTGTACGTTGCTGGCCAGTTCGCCGGCGCGCATTAACTTGCGGGCTTTCTCCAAGGCGTCCGGGTATGCGTCCGCCATTCTACGCGTTGTGTCACTCGGCTTGCCGCGCAGCAAGGCACGCGAAAATTCGACCCAATATCCCCCAGCGCCGGTGATCTCGAGCGAATAGAGCAGCAGATCGTCCGGTGCCACGGCACGGAGGCCGGGAACTTTGAAGTGGGCCTGTGCTTGCCCATCGCTGCCGGAGAGCACGATGTTCATCATGCGCGGGCCGGCGCCCCGCGCAAAAAATGTTTTCACGGCTGGCGCCATGATTTCGGCTTCTGTTTTTCCGGGTTCGTAAGCCTCGACCAACGCCCAGAACCCTTCCAGGATGATGGCCATGGCGTCACGGACTTGGACCAGTTCTTCCTGACTTTTCACGGCGCGCGCTATGTCAAACTGGAAATCGAAGGGCACCAGCTCAAAGGGACCTTGAGCGAGTTCACGATAATCACGCACGGCCATGATGAAGTTCATGCCATAGACGCCAATGCGCTTCCACTTGCGTTCCTGGGCGCGCTCGCGAATCCATTGGCCCGGAATGTCGGGCCACACATGATCTTTTACCCACGGCTTGGCCTTGTCACCGATCCAGCGTGCCTCGCGGGGAAAAACCAGGGTGGGCTGGCCCTCAAGCGGCAGGAGGACGTAAACGTAGCGATGAACGATCTCGAAGCCGGACATGTAGAGCACGGCGCCTTCGAAACCCGCGTATTGATTGCCGCAAACGATTAGCGCGTCCAAGTGCTCCTGATGCATGCGAGAGCGGACGTTTTTGTAGCGCCGTTCGATTTCCTGTTGAGTCAGCAAAATTGACCTCGGACGTTGTTGATGATTGTTTTGTCATCCCGAGCGCAGCGAGCCGCCGGCCCGTGGAGTCGAGAGACCTCGGTTTTTGTCTTGAACCAGAGAGTCCCTCGACTCGCCCGCCCTCGCGAAGCTCGGTCGTGCTCGCTCGGGATGACTTCGTTAGGGCATCGCTAAAGCGATGCGCTGATACCTATCGATGCTTTTCTGTTATTGCACCCCACACAGTTCGGCAGCCGTTAATGCGTAAATTTTGGTGATGTCGACCAGCGTCTCGATCGAGACTTTCTCTCCTTCTTTATCGCGGGGACCGCTCGAGGGGCCGTAGTTCACCGTTTCTACGCCGTAGCGGATGAGCACGCTGGCATCGGAACACCAGGTCACGACTTCACGCTCGGGCAGTTTGCCCATCACATATTCGTGATTGGCATCGATCGCGCGAATCAGTTCGTGGTCTGAGCTGACGCGCGCCCCCGGCACGGAAACGTAAGTCTCGAATTCCAGGCCCCAGTCGGGATGTTTTTTTTCAAGATCAAGAAAGACGTGCTGGATTTCGCGGCGGGCGTCGTTCATCTGAATGGTGGGCGGCACCCGGATATCCAGAAATAAGTCCGTTTTTTCCGGAGTGCGGCTGGCGCGCCAGGCATGTCCGCCGCGGATTGCGCCCAGGTTCACGATGGCTTTCTTGCCGCCGTAGGCGGCCTTCTTCTCCCAGGCGGCCGCCCAGTTCAAAATCGTGTCAAGGAGTTCGTGCATGCGGCGGATCGAGTTCATCTCCTCGCGGCCTTCCGAGAACGCGGTGTGCACATAAATTCCGGCGCAAGAGATGCGCACCCACATCGAGCCGAAGTGCTCGAGAACGACATGCATGTCGGTGGGTTCGCCGAGGATGCACATGTCGGGCAGAACGCCGTGGTTGACTAGATAGTGAGTGCCGAAACCGTAGCCTCGATACTCCTTGCCCTTGAACTCACCCCACTGCGTCTTTTCAATCTCGCCGGCGACGGCGGCAATGATCAGGTCGCCCTTCAGCTTGACTCCCGCACGCTGGAGCGCCTTGACTGCGTGCGTGTAGCAGACGAGCGCACCCTTCATGTTGTAGATGCCGAGGCCGTAGATCATGCCGTTCTTTACAACCGCATGAGGCTTGTATCCCATCCCGGTCAGAAATTCTTCGCGGCCGGTGTTGGAAGTGTCCATGTGGCCGTTGAACATCAGGTTCTTGCCGCCTCCAGCACCGGTCCAGCGAGCGACAACATTGGCACGGCCTTCTTCGACCTCCTGCCACGTGACATTCAGCCCAAGCTGTTGAAATGCACCTTGCATGTAGTGCGCCATCTGCAGTTCCTCGCCGGTGGGGCTGGGAATGTTGATGACGTCGCAGCTCATGGAGACGATCTCTTCTTCCCGCACCTCTGCAAGGATTCGCTCGGCCAGCTTTGGGTCAAGAGTGAGTGCTTGTCGTTTGCTGGTGGTGTGCAAAGTTGTCAGTTCTCGGTTCTCAGTTCTCAGTTCTCAGTGGCGAACAACTAAACGAAAATCATCAGGGTACGTGCACAGCTTGTCGTTGCCCTTGTCGGTTATCCAAAAGTTGTCTTCCAAGCGCAGGCCGCCACCTTCGGGCCAATAGATTCCCGGCTCAATTGCCAGCACCATTCCCTTCTTGATCGTTCCCGTGCCTGCCTGGTGCGCGTATGGCGGCTCATGGGCGCGCGCGCCAACACCGTGACAGATCGGGTGTGACGGCTGGCCGGGATATCCACCCTCGGTAATGCGGGCGCGGATCAGTCGATCCAGTTCTGGAAAACTTGCCCCATCGCGCGCGTAAGACACGCCTTCGTTGAACACCTTCAACAAAAGGTCCAACAGTTTGTGGTATTCCGGCGCCAGGTCGCCGGGACAGGCGTTCTTGGTCAAATCGGTCCAGTAGCCGTCTGCACAAACCCAGATTTCAAATAGCGTCGGCTCATTCTTCTGGACGGGGCGATCGCCAGTGGCGGTGAACGTCGCAATGCCTTTCCCTGACCAGACCAGAGTGAAGGCGCGCGCCATCTCAACCTTTCCTTGATAACCCACACCCAGCCCGTGCACGAAGCTTTCATACATACCGCCTACCTCGCTTTCCTTCATGCCGGGCCGCATGTGCTCGCGCGTGTGTTCCATGGCCAACGCCGCCAGTTCGTTGGCCAACCGCATGCGTTCGATTTCCTGCGTCGTCTTGATTGCGCGCGCTTCGCTGAGCAGCGGCGTCGCGTCCACCACCTGGCCTGAAACTTTGCGGAAGGCGTCGAAATAGTTCTGCGTGGGCGTGGTTGGCTCACCTATCATTCGGTCGGCGCTCTGCGTGCCCATGTTGAGCTCGATCGCTACCTTGTCGGTCAGATGACGTTCTTTGAGGACTTGGAGCGTGCTCTCCAACGCACGATATTGCGGCGGGCGCGGGTCGCTCGGGTGATAGCTTTTGAAGAGCCGGATGTCGTCGGTCCAGGAGTTGCGCTGGGCGTCGGCCAGCTGCGGCTCGATAGCAATTAGAACCGCGTCTCCTTCTTGCGGAAATACCGCAGCGTCGTAGCCCTTCATGCACCAGTAATTCGTAAGATAAAGGATGTTGTCGGGGGCGCGCACGATGATCGCGGCGATGTCCTGATCTTTCATCAGGGTCCGCACCCGGTTCAGTTTCGAGTTGTCCATCGGCCAAACCATCTGTGCACGGGAGACGCGGCCAGCCGCGCCTCTACCCGCCATCCTTGCTGTGCGCGGCGAGCGCACGGTTTTCGTCGGCAAACGACCAGGACGCTTCCCTGCCCTTGATCAAGCGATAGACGGCCGTATGCAACGGCGCAGGCACTCCGACCCGCTGCGCTTCGCGAGCAATCGCCCCACTCAGAAAATCAACTTCGGTGGGTAATTGATGACGAATGTCGTAAAGCATAGAAGTCGGATGGTTAGTCGTTGCGCCAATTTTGTTCATCGCCCAGGGATCTTCGTGCAACTTAACACCTGCCGCAGCCGCGACCCGCTTGCCTTCTTCCATCAGTTCATGGAGAAGATATCCGAGGTCGTAAAATTCGTCTTGTTGCGCGAAATGTGGGGAATGCGGCAAACCCGTAAGCGCAGACACGCTGTTTACGGAGGCACTGAAAATAAGCTTCGACCACTGGGCCGGACGGGCGTCTTGCAAGGCTTCGGCCTCCAGTCCACTGGCGACCATCAGATCGGCAGCTTCTTTCACCGTCGAGAACGGAGTGGCTCGCGGCTCGAACGGACCCAGCCAGGTGGCAGTGTCCAGCTCGTACTGCACGTGCGTGTCGCTATGGCGAGTTCCGCTCATGAAAGTTGTCCCACGAATCACCTGACCGCGCGTGTGCTCGGCGATGATTTCTTCGCTGCCCAAGCCATTCTGGGCAGAAATCACGGCGCCATGATCGAAGTGGCCACTTGCTGCGGCGATAACGTTTTCCACCTGAGTTGCCTTGGTGGCCACAATCCCGAGATCGAAATCCGGCAGCGCGTCGGCCCGGGTTGTGGCTTTCAGGGACACGGAGAAACTGTGCTTGCCCGAGACGCGCAGGCCATCGCGATTCAGAGCGCGTTCCTGATCCTCCCGTCGCACAAACGTCCACACTTCAGCGACCCGCGCGAGATGCGCGGCATACAGGCTGCCGATCGCCCCGCAACCGAGAATGCAGACGCGTTTCACGCCAGCGCCGCCTAGGCCCTCCGCTCCAGCTTCACCAGCTTGTCCGCCTGATAGATTTCTCTTCCCACCATGGCTCGGAAGAGCGTGTCGGCGTTATTGAACGAATCCCCGATGATGATGCCGCTCGAGAACAGCGCGTCCTGCAAGGCCGCGGAAATTGTATGCACCGGCGCCGCGCCACCCTCGCCCATGCCTTTGGCTCCGCTGTAACTGTGCGGCGATGGTGTTTCGATGTGCCCGTACTTCACCTTGGGCATGTTCATAGCGGTAATGGGCGTATAGTCGCTGAACGTGCTGGTGAGCATGTTGCCCACCGCGTCGTACACGCAGGTTTCCATTAAGGCGGCGCCAATGCCATGGGCGGTCGCGCCGTAGACCTGCCCTTCCACGATCGCAGGATTGATGACCGTGCCGCAGTCATCCACCGCAACATAGTCGAGAATTCTGGGAATGAAGGCGTCGCGGTCGATCTCGATGATTGCGATGTGAAGCTGCGAGGCATAGGTCATCGTGAGATTGCCATACTTTTTTTTCGTGTCGGGCACTTTGAAAGGGGCGCGCCAGATATAACGGCAGTTGAGAGTGATATCGTGCATCTCGGGCGGCAGCACTGCGCTGTTCACGTTGACGATGTTGGCCAGTCCCCAGTAGTTGATGGATTTGCCCTTGGTTTGGGCGCGCAGTTCGGGTCCCTGTGCCCCCCTGCCGAATTCAATATCGTCTTCCTGGGTCTCAAGTACAAAGGCGGCCAGCCGCTTCATTTCAGCCTTCAGTTTCTGGGCCGCGCCATGGACGGCCGACAGACCCGAGACCGCGAACTGGCTGGCGTAGGTTCCGGAAAATCCGGTATGCACGTTGCGCTCGGTGTCGAAGCCGGTGCGTACGCTGATCAGGTCAGGCGAAATGTTAAGGACGTCGGCGACGACCTGCGCCGCGGTGGTTTCATGTCCCTGGCCCTGGGGACAGGAGCCGACAGCAACCACCACCTCACCATAGATATCGAGTTTGCAATTCGCGCCTTGAGAATTGCCGGAGAATGGGGCGTGCGGATTGACGATCTGCGACTGCCCGAAATTGTTGGTGCCGGAATCGAGAGTGGTTCCGATGCCGATGCCGATTAGCCGACCCTGCTTGCGCGCTTCCGCCTGCTTCTTCTTCCATTCATCCCAACCGATCAGATTCTTGGCGATGGCAAGCATCTTCGGGTAATCGCCCGAGTCGTAGACGCAGCCATTCGGCGTTGTGTAAGGGAATTCTTCCGGGCGGATGTAGTTGCGCAGACGCATCTGGTCGGCAGGAATTCCCAGTTCGTGCGCGCAGATGTCCACCACGCGCTCCAGAAACCACAGGTGCTGCATGCGCGAGTAGCCGCGGTTCGGCCCCACCGGACACTTGTTGGTCATGGCCTGTGTGAAATCGATACGGGCATTCTTAAAGCGGTAGACGCCGGGGAAAACCTGCGACCAGATTACACAACCCAAGGGTTCGTAGCGAGGATAAGCGCCGCAGTCGTCGACGTGGCGCGAAGTAATTGCGGTAATTACACCGTCTTGGTCCAACGCCACACGCGTATCGCGGAATGTGCGCTCGTTACCGTGAGCGCTGGCCGTCATGTGCTCGGAACGTGTTTCGACCCACTTGATCGGTCGACCACCAGCTTTTTTCGAAGCGAGGGCACACACCGCCATCTGCGGATAGCTGGTGATCTTGATGCCGAAACTGCCGCCGATGTCAAACGTCTGCACCCGAATGCGATCAATCGGGATGTTGAGGTGCGCCGCCAGGAACTGGATCGCAAACGAAGGAAAAGAATTGTTGCACCAATAGTAGATGTGGTCGTCTTTGGGATCCCACTGGCCGATCACGACATTGTTTTCGAGCGGGGTCGAAGAGAAGCGGTGGAAGTGGAGCCGGTCGATGTTCACGATTTGGGCTGCCTCTCGAAACGCTTTCTCGACATCTCCATACTCGAACACGCCATTCCAGACTTTATTGGTCCCGGCGCTCTCGTGCAGAATGCTCTCATCTTTGAGCGCTTGCTCAGCATCGACCACGGGGTCGAGCCCTTCGTACTCCACCTGGACTAACTCAGAAGCATCATCCGCAAGGCTGGGGGATTCCGCGAGTACGGCAGCCACGGGTTCGCCTTGGTATCTAACTTTATCGACCGCGAGCGGGAAATCGCGAATCTTGGCGCAGGGCTCGGGGCCGATTTCAATGAATGGCTGGGTGAGTGGCTCGATCTGTTTGCCGGTCAGCGTACCCACGACCCCCGGCAACCCCTCAGCCCGGGAGGTATCCACCTTGAGGATGCGCGCATGGGCATAGGGCGAGCGCACGAAACGGAGATACAGCATTTCGCGGATTTTGATGTCGTCGGCAAACTTGCCGCGGCCGCGCAGCAAGCGACCTTCCTCTTTCCGCGGTAGCGGCTTGCCAACCCAGTTCCGGTTGTTATCCTTCACGGTTCCTCGATCATCCTTTGCGTTCTTTGCGGCTGTTCTTTACCTCTTTCGGCTTAAGAAGAGTGTGGTAACCCTAAAGGGCGCGAAGGAGTCGCAAACATCGCCAATCTACGACAATGCCGCCTGCAGTCCGTTAATCAGTTTCTGAACGTTCTTCCTGCCCAATGGCTCGAGCAAACCTCCGGCCACGGAGGTCAGTCGCCCAAAAATCTGCGCCTCGCCCTGCCAGGCGACCCTAGCGCCATCCCCGTTGGGCGAGACGTCAAATCCCGCTACCAGAGAGACATTCCCGCCGGCCACGCTTCCCTGCCCTTTGTATTGCGCTCGGGTTGGACGCTCGGCTTGCGCCAGCTCCATCCTCACGTTTGCCGTCCCTTTGATATGGGAGATGCCCACGTTCACTTTGACGGTGAAGTGGGTGGGGTCCTCCACCGACATGCCCTGGAACTCCGGCAGCAGCGGGGCAAACTTTTGCGGGTCGGTGAGAAAGTCGAACACCTGCTCTGGCGTGCGCTTTACTTCGAATTCCCCGTTGAACTTGATCGCCATTTCTTATCCCCCTTTCACGCTCCGTGCTGCCACCTGAATCGCCTTGAAGATGTTTTGATATCCAGTACAGCGGCAGGTGTTGCCGGCAATTGCCTTGCGAATGTCTTTATCCCCCGGCTGCTGGTTGTGCGACAGCAGCTGGTAAGTCGACAGCATCAGTCCCGGCGTGCAGTAGCCGCATTGCAGGGCGTAGCAATCGCCAAAAACCTTCTGGATGGAGCCGAGTTGGCCATCTTTCTCCAGGCCCTCGACGGTGGTGATCTCGGCGCCGTCGGCTTGTACCGCGAAGATTGTGCAGGACTTCACGCTGGCGCCGTTCAGCAGCACGGTGCAGGCGCCACAGTAAGTCGTGTCGCATCCGACGTGCGTGCCGGTGAGATCGAGCGCCTCACGGAGTAGTTCCACCAGCAAGATTCTCGGTTCGACGGCCAGCGAATATGGCCGGCCGTTCACTCTTACTGTGATCGGGACTCGGGCAATTGCCGGCTCGACGATTTCCTTCGGTTTCAGGGACCTCTTGGCTTTTGCAGCCGTCTTAGGCATAAAGGTGACTCACCTCGACCTGTTCTCCGCGGGCGCGGCGAATAGCCAGCTCAATTGCCCGTTTTACGAGCGCGCCGACCAGCATGCGCTTGTACTCGGCCGAGCCGCGCATGTCGGGCTGCGGATCGGCGGCGGCCCGGGCCGCTTCTGCCGCCGCGTTCATGGTTGTCTCGCTGATTTTCTGGCCGCGCAGGGCGGATTCGGCTTGGCTCGCCTTGATCGCAGTTAGGCCTACACAGCCAAGAGCAATCGCAGCGTCTTCGCAGACGTCACCCTCCATCCTGAGCTGCACAGCGGCGCTGGCCGTGGGATATACCGGTGCGCTGCGCTTGAATGCAAGGTATGCACCGCCGCTGCCTTTTGGTGGATTTTTCACAATGATTTCACTGACGATCTCTTCCGGGCCAAGCGCAGTAGTGTAGGCGTCCGTAATGAATTTACTGAGCGGAATGGTGCGTTCGCCTTTCCTTCCGAGGCAGCGGATGGTCGTATCGAGGGTGGACAGCACTGTCGCCCAATCGCCACTGGGATCGGCTTCGGCAATGGAGCCGCCGATTGTCCCCCGATTACGCACCTGGACATCAGCGATACCCGCAGCGCAGTCGTGAATGATGGGAATCTTTGCCGCCGTTGCCGAGTATTCAACCTCCGCATGGCGGGTCAACGCTCCGAAGCGGAGGCTTCCCTTATCCTCCTTAATATAGGAAATGCCTGGGACAAAGTTCAGATCGACGAGGTGCTTGGGATTGGCGAAGCGCAGCTTCATCAGCGGAATCAGGCTCTGGCCGCCAGCCAGGAGTTTGCCCTCTTCGCCCAGTTGCGACAGCATAGTCACCGCTTCCTTCAGCGAACCGGCGCGGTGGTAATGAAATGCCCGGGGATACATGCTTACCTCTATAAAATCTCCGCCACAGAGCTGCGGGCGCGAAAAACAGCTTAGCAAAAACTTAGGGTTGCCGTTCTCGGCGGCCGTGGGCCAGCAATTTCCCGGTTCTGTGCGGGCGAGACGCCCGCACGACAAGGGCCGGGACGGCGGCGCTACAAAGCACGGGCAAAGCCCCAGGCCACGCCGGCCAGCGCCAGCGTCACCACTGCAGAACCTGCGACGGCCAGCGCTGAGGGGAACCACGCGCCCGGGTTGACGGTCTCTAGAATCACTCCGCACGGGAACAGCACGGACCCGGCGAGCAAGGCCACTGCCAACCAGCGTCGTGTTCCCTCTCCAGAGTTGACGCTGTCGAAGGCCACGCCGAGAACAATCATCAGCATGGCAAGCCCGATCCAATGGGAATGCAGGTCAACTTGGCGGACATAGTCGTATTTAGTGCGGCCATAGATGTCGATCGCGCCATGAGCCCGGGGGAGATTACGCTGCGCGGCTTCGACGAACGCCGTGGAAAGCGCACCTCCCATTGCGTCTAGAGTCTGGTGCTCCCAGAATAACGCGTAAGCCAGGCCGTCACACATGCCTATCGCCGCCAGCGCAAGCCCCCCGAAGATCAGCAGCTTCCTGGAACCGCTCATTGCGCGACTCCTCCTGCGTCGGCCCGACCGCTATAGCGAAGCACACCCACGAGCATGCCGATGAGTGCGATGATCACCATCAAGCCGCCAACGTCGGCAATGCCGCCCGCCACCAGTCCAAGTTTGGGTTCGAGCAAAACAAAGACGGGCAGGATAGTCGAACCCGCCAGCAGGACAAGAATCCAGCGGCGCTTCCAAGTCTCGCGGAGATAAACATAGGGCTGCATGAATGACAGAAGCATGGCCAGCAGGCCAAACTCAATTGCGTGCGAGTGAGCAGCAATGGAAACCGCTTTCGCTCCGGCAAGCTTGCCGTAATCATTGACGGATTGGTTCATCGCTCGCCTATTGTCGGAAGCAGACTGGTCGGTCAGCGCAGTCAAAATTGTGGTCTCTTGCTTTTCCTCGGGATAGAGATCGAGAGCCGCGTACCAGGCGCCGTAGAGGAAACCCAACAGCACGAGCAGCGTTCCCCCGCTTAGCAGCGCACGTTTGGACCAACTGTCGTCCGGCGCCAACTCGGGTTCTATGGAGGCGGCACGGTCACCTCGAAAGTACTTCCATAGCCCCCAAGCTTCTCCCAGCAGAGCAATAATCAGCAACGCGCCTGCCGAGTCGGCCAGCACGCTGGCCCATCCGATCACGGGAAATGGGCTGTAGGCGAGTCCCACGTAGTGGATCAGAAAAATGCCTGTCGGCAAGAGCACCCCGCCGGCGATAAAGAGTTTGGCGAGACGCTTCTTACGTTGTGAGGGAAGGGCCACGTAAGGCTGCAGGAGGGCCAGCAGCAATGCCAGGTAGCCGGCATCGGTCATGTGAACGTGCGTGTCTACCTTGGTGCCGCGGTCCTCGAGCAGGCTACCGATACGTGTGAAGGCGGCACGTACGCCCGCTGGATCCTGGGCAGCGGCCGCTTGCGTGGCGGCCAGGAGCGTCTCGCCGGTGCGTCCTCCGTTTTGGTGGAGGACGAACACCGCGAAGATATCGCCGAACAACATGCCTCCCGCGATGAGGGCGATGCCTCCGAAAACCAGCAGGCGGCGCGCGCTCATGGGAGCGAAAGTCGCGGCGAGGTTGGATGGCAGAGCCGTCGTTGCCATGGAATAAAGCGCCAAGATGCGCGGGTCGGAGACCCACGCGAGTTCTAACTAGTCTGCCGCCTGCGCCACAGTTTCATTCCGGAAAGCAGGCATGACGTGCTTGGCGAACATGTGCTGGATCTTGATGCTCTTCCAGTGCTCCAGTCCGCCGAAATTGGAGACGATCGCTAACTCGCCGATTCCGCCCTTTTTCTGCAAGGTCTCAATCTGGCGGATGACTTTGTCGGGCGTGCCGATGAAGCCAATTTCCTGGTCAACGATCTGCTCATACGTGAGTTTGGTCAGCGATTCCAAGGCGCCGCTGGCATAGAAGCCGTAGCCCTTGGCCGCCAACTCGGCTTTCTTCGCCTGGTCTTGCAGCGACTCAATCGGAGAAGCATTGAATGCGAGAAAGTTGCAGATGGCCTGCTCGACTTCTTTCTTGATCTGCTTCTCATTGTCATCAATGTAGACCGGGCGGATGTAGACGATGTCCGGCTGGTTGCCGTGCTCGGCGCAGGCGTTCTTGTAAATGCTCAGCGGGCCTTCCAGCACCTTCCACGGTAGCAGCGGCGGGACGAAAATACCCCAGCCCTTCGCGCCCGCCATCCGATAAGTGATGTCGCTGGTCCCGCCCGTATAGAACTTCGGGTAAGGCTTCTGCAGCGGCCGCGGCACCACGCTGACGTCTTTCACTTTGTAGTAGTCGCCGTCATAAGAAAACTTTTCCTCCGTGAAAGCGAGTTCGAGAATGTCGATGGCTTCGTTGTAGCGGGGGCGGCTTTCTTCCAGCGGAACTGATGAGGGACCGAACAGCCAGGCGTGTCCGCGACCTAAGCCGCATTCCAAGCGTCCGTTAGTCAGGATATCGGCTTCCGCGATCATACCCGCCAGGCGCATGGGATTTTCAAGGGGCAGCGTGTGGAGGGCTGTCCGAAAACGAATGCGCTTGGTGCGCTGCGCCGCCGCCGCAAACATGGCCAGCGGGTTGGCAGAAATCGAGAACTTCTGGAAGAAGTGGTGATCAATGACCGAGTACACGTCAAATCCACATTCGTCGGCGTGCTCGATCTGGCGCATGATCTCCCAGGTCATGTCGTAATACGACTTGCCGGCGGGCGTCTGCATTTCGCAATAAATGCCGAATCTCATGCGGGCTCCTGTTGATGCCTAGGGGGCCGATCAAACGTCACCCCGTTTCTTACCAGGTCAAGCGCAGTGCCAGCTGCACCTGGCGCGGGTTGAAGATGGAACGGGGCGTCCCATAGGACGGGTTCGGCGACCCCTCCCGAAAGCCTGAAGGAGTCGCCGAACAACCTTGCGCCCTTGGGTCGCTGGCGAACGGGCAGAAATCTGCTGCACCGTAAGCTGTGTTGTAGAAGTGAATGTTAAGAGTGTTCAATAGGTTGAAGCCCTCGGCCATCGCCTCAAGATGCAGTTTCTCGCTCACAGCAAAGGTACGTGAGAGGCGCATATCGACGGTTTGATAACTATCTCCCGGGAACGTGTTTCGCGGTTCAACGCCGACTCGGTCATTATTCCCGAAGATATCTCCATTGGCATCGAAACCGGCGAACTTGGTGAAGTAATGGGGCGATTCCAGACTTACGATTGTTGACAGCTGCCATCCGTTCACAACCACGTTCTTGTGGGTTGGCGCTTCCAGGATGGCATTGGCAACGAACCGGTGCTTCACATAATCGGCCGAAACCGCCCTCTCCCGGTTGAAACAACAGCTATCCTGTGGGATCAGCACGAAGCTTGGGTTGGGGCCATTATCAATGCCTTTCGACCACGTGTAGCTCACGCCCCAACCAATGTGGTGGCCGACACGTTTGTTAAAATCAACCAGCAAACCATTCCATTGCGAATCCCACTTGGAGTCAGCCTCAAAATCGACCCCGAAAGGGGGAGTCCGAATTCCGGGGACCACGCCGAAGCCCGCCCCTGGCAAGCAGTCAGAGTTCGGAAAGGCAGAACAGTAATAATTCTTCTTCCCGCTGCGGCCGCGGGAATCGTGCACGATGTGGGCCGCGTCGTTGAAAGCAGGATTGGGATCGGGCTGGTTTACATTCCAGAAACTCCCCAAGTGAATGCCCCGGACATGCATGCCAGTGATGTCCAGAACTGCATCTTTGAAGGGCTGAAACTCAACCCCAAAGCTGGCCTGCGCACCATAAGGTGACTTGTGGTTTTTCGCAAAGCGAACGATAACCGCATCTAGCGCCGGACTGGGATAGGTCGCCACTGGCAAGTTTGCGCCGACCAGGGCAGCCAGGGAAGCAGCCATCGCGAAGGGGTTTGATCCAAAAGCCGACAGCCGGGTTTTGGCATTCAGATCATCCTGGATGTTTTCGCGTCCCGGGTACTTCTGCAATCCGCCACAAGAGGGGATCTGACACATCAGCAGCGGTGAGGGGATCGTGCCGTGGAACACCCCGGCGCCGCCACGAATCACGAAATTGCGGCTACGGCCTAGCGCATAAGAAAAACCGGCACGGGGATCGAAATTCTTCAGCGGATTATTGATGGCGGCGCTGGGCCAAGTCTCTCCCTCCCAGCGCAGTCCGTAATTAAGAGTCAGATTGCTCGTGGCTCGCCACTTATCCTGGACAAAGAGGCCCTCGTAAGTATGCCCTATTTCTCCTCTGGCTTGGTTCCGGACGGTCGAAGAAATGGCTGTGCCCTGGTAAACCGAGGTGCTGAAAGACGGTTCATTAAAGCCTGACGCTGCGTCAAAGCGTTCAAAGAAAATCACGAATGGATGCGGCGTACCCACGAAATCGTTCCCCAGGAAAGCGTCCAAGCTCCCGAAATCCGCTTCAAACGGGTAAAAGAGCGGGAACGATTCGGTGGTATTCACATGGTTGAAATCCCCGCCGAAAGAGAAGGTATGCCGGCCCGTCATTTTAGTGATGGTGTCCACGAACTCCGCGCGGCCTTCTTCATAGAAGTCCGGGTTGCCACGGTTCACGCCCATGGTGAACACGTTCGACACCTCCAAATGAGGCTGCGTGCTCACGGTGGGAAAGTTGAAAAATCGGTGTGCGTATTGAACGCGCAACTCGTTGACCAGCGAAGTCGAGATCACGGAAGTCAAATTGCCGACCAGAGACTGATCGCGGAACGTGTTGTTCTTAAATCCCGAGGGCAGGTCAAAGCCGTCATTCAGCGGGGAAAGGTTGGTCGAACGCTGATCGTTGAAGAAATAACGCACGAACATCGATTCTTTCTGGCTGAAGTTATGGTCCAGTTTGGCAAGCAAGTTGTCGTAGTTGATCGTACGGTTGACAAATAGGTTCTCGGCCGGAAGCCCGAATGTGTTGACCTTGACATTGTTGATTGCAGAGATGTTCTGCAGCACGGCTAAGTTGTAGTAAGGCGATTCCGTGTGCCGCTGGCCTTCGTAATTTCCAAAAAAGAAGGTTTTATCTTTCTGGATGGGTCCGCCTAGCGTTCCGCCAAACTGATTCTGGCGCAGCTTATTGAAACCCCCGGCTGCAGCCAACAGATTCTTGGCATCCATCTTGTCGTTGCGGAAATATTCATACACGGAGCCATGCAGAGTGTTGCTGCCGCTCTTGGTGATGATGTTCACGAGGCCGCCGACAGCCCTGCCGAACTCGGTGCTGTAGCTGCTGTTGACGACGCGGAACTCCTGCACTGCGTCTTGAGACGGTGTAGTTTTCTGGATGCCAGAGGCCGTCGACATGTTGTCGGCGCCATCGATAGCGACGAAATTGTAGTGAATATTCTGACCGGCGAAGGAAAGCTTGGTGACCGGCTCGATGATCACATCGGTGCTGCCTGAAGTGGTGTCGCCGATTGTTACTCCCGGGGCCAACAGTGCAAAGTCAATGAACTGGCGGCCATTCACCGGCAGGTTTTCGATTTTCTGCTCGTCGATAACCGAGCTCACCATGGTGCGCGTCGGTTCAGCGACTTCGCCGACGTCCTGCACTATCACTTCTTCTTTGACCTGGCCGAGCGGCAGATTGAAATCCAGGGTTCGAACCTCACCAATATTCAGATGAACTTTCTTGGCCGATTTCTGAAAACCGCTCTTCTCGGCTGTGACCGTGTAGTCGCCGGGCGGAAGGGACGTGATCTGGTAATCCCCCATGACACTACTTGTAGTCGAGCGGGAAAGGCCGGTGGCAGCGTTGGTGACGGTTATGGCCGCGTTTGGAACTGCGGCGCCGCTGGCGTCGTACACCCGCCCCTGAACCGTGACGGACACAACTTGCGCTTGCCCCGGCAGACTCACGGCGACCACGATCATCACCACGCACAGCATGGAAGCGAGCCGATGCATCACTTTCATACTTAATCTCCGCGAAGACGTTTTTTTTAGAGAAGTCCTTATCAAACAGTCCAGCACTGCCCCCTGACTTGTAAGCGCCTTCGCTTTCGAGAAAGCCCGTGCCATCCAGGTGGTTTTGCTCATCGTCAGGTCCTTATCACTCGGCCACCGCCGGGATTCCGCGACCGTCCGCACGGGTGGACAATTTGCGGCTGCGCGCGGAGTTCGCACGCTTTGATTGCCATCCAGGGTGTGAGCTTTCCCCGGCCATGATGCGCCCGAATCGCGATTCGGAATCGTCCAGGTGTTGCGCCAGAATGGCCGCGCATTGTTTGAGCTTGCCTGCCACCAGCAACTGATAAAGCTTCCTGTGCACCGGTACCAATCCGCCAGGGTTGTCATGGCTGCGATCGACCAGCACCATGCCCATGCGCAGCTCTCCGATGACCTTCTGGTAGAAGCTCTCCAGGCGGCGATTGCCATGGAATCGAATCAAAAGAGTGTGGAACTGCAGATCCCAACCCACCGCCTTGGCCCAGTCGCGGGAACGGACGGCTTCCTCATAGCCGTCAACGGCCGCGCGCAATTCCTGAAAAACCTCTGGGCGGCCCCGTTTGGCAGCGTGGACGGCTGAGATCTCCAGAATACGACGCAGATGGTAAATCTCCTGGACATCCCTCAACGAGAGTTGAGCCACCCGAACGCCGCGGTGAATATTGCGCTTCAGCAGGCCCTCGATAGAAAGAATGCGGACCGCCTCCCGCATGGTGTTGCGCGAAACTCCCATGGACTCAGCCAAGGGAATCTCCGGCAGAGGCGTCCCCGGGCGCAGCTCGCCTTCCAGAATTCTTTGCCGCAATATGCCCGCGGCCTGGTCGGCAACAGTAACGCGATGAATTTGCGAGTGCTCCATACGCGAAGAGAACAACCCCACAAAAAAAATTGCGCGCCATCTTGCGCTGAAAATGTTCAAGTTGTCAAGTGTTGAACAATTGTTGTGTCGTTGAACAATTGTTGAACAATTGTTTGTCGTTGAACAATTGTTTGTTTTTGAACAATTGGCTCAATTGGCTGTGTCGTTGAACAATTGGCTGTTGACCAATTGGGTCAATTTGGGCGTGTGGAACCATTGAGCCATAAACTCCGGATCCTAGGGGGCCCTGGACCCGCCGCCACACCGCTCCTTCGGTTAGCGGTTTAATGTATAAAAGAGGTCGGAAATGCGGCTCACGACCGATACGCGGCCGGGGACTTTTTCTTCTTCCATTGCCGAAGAAGTACGTGCCGGCCTGCCCCTGACGCAGGAAGCCGCCTATGCCTCGATTCGCGGCGATACCGAATTGGCGGACTTGCTTGCCGCTGCCCGAGCCGCCAAAGAACGTTTTAAACCGGGCGTCGTCACCTATTCCCGCAAAGTTTTTATCCCGCTGACAAATCTCTGCCGCGATTATTGCGGCTATTGCATCTTCCGTCGAGATCCTGGACAGCCCGGTGCGCACACCATGACCCCGGAAGAGGTGCTGGAGGTTGCACACGCGGGCGAGAAGCTGGGCTGCACGGAAGCGCTGTTCAGCCTGGGAGACAAGCCCGAACTGGCCTTCCCAGAGATGCGGGCTCTCCTGCATCATTTGGGCTACAACTCGACCCTGCATTACCTGGAAGCCATGTGCGAATTGGTGGTGCGGCAAACCAGTCTGCTGCCGCATCCCAACCCGGGACTGCTTAGCGCGGAGTGGCTGAAGCGTCTGGCTAAATGGTCGCCAAGCATCGGGCTGATGCTGGAGAGCACCAGCACCGGCCTGCTGAAGCCGGGGGCCGCGCACGACAATGCACCGGACAAGCCTCCACACAAACGCCTGCGAACGATCGAAGAAGCCGGCAAATTGGGTATTCCCTTCACCACGGGCCTGCTGATCGGGATTGGAGAGACGCCTGAGGATCGCATTGAAACTCTAGCGGCAATTCGCAAACTACATCGCCGCTATGGCCATATCCAAGAAGTCATTGTGCAAAATTTTCGAGTCAAGCCCGACATTCCCATGCGGAACTGGGCGGAACCGAGCCGCGAGGACATGCTGCGCACAGCCGCGGTGGCGCGCCTCATGATGCCCGACGTCAACCTGCAGGCGCCGCCCAATCTCTCAGCTCCCAATTATGAGGAACTGCTGGACGCCGGGATCAACGACTGGGGCGGCGTATCCCCCTTGACACCTGATTTCATCAATCCGGAAGCACCTTGGCCGCACCTGGAGCAGTTAGAATTGCGCACGGAGGCCAAAGGACAAAAGTTGAAGCAACGTCTTGCTGTTTATCCTGAATTTTTGCCGCAAGTCATGGCCCGACCCGGTTTGCTGGCCGAGAAGATCAAGGCAGCGGTCGATCCCCAAGGTTACGCGCGGAGAGCCGTGTGATCACCGTGCTCACGGGTGGCACGGGCGGGGCGAAGTTTGTCGACGGTCTTCGCCAGGTGGTGGCGCAGGAGGAATTGACCATCATTGTGAACACCGGCGATGACTTGCTCTGGTGGGGCTTGTACGTTTCCCCGGATGTGGATTCGATCACGTACGTGCTGGCCGGCCTGCTGAGCAAGGAGCGCGGCTGGGGCGTCAAGGGCGACACCTTTCAGTGCCTGCAAGCGATGGGGCAGTTGGGACAGCCGATCTGGTTCCATACCGGCGACCGTGACCTGGCCGTACATCTGGTGCGCTCCCAACTGTTGGCCCACGGCATGACGTTGTCGCAGGCCACGGCAGAGATCGCGAGTAAGCTCGGAGTCGCGGCGCGCATCCTGCCGATGAGTGACTCGCGGGTTGAGACGCGGGTCATGACGCCCACCGCCGGCGAGCTCAGCTTCGAAGAATATTTTGTACAGCGCTGGTTTCAGGATCCAGTCGAATCGGTGCGCTTCGCGGGTGCCGCGGACGCCGAACCGGCTCCAGGCGCGGTTGAAGCGATCCAACAGGCTAAGCTGGTTCTGATAGCACCGAGCAATCCTGTGACCAGCATCGGCCCAATTCTGGCGATTCCGGGAGTTCGCAAAGCTCTGCTTGAAAGCAAAGCGAGGGTGGCCGCGGTAAGCCCGATCATCGCAGGTGCGGCGGTATCCGGTCCGGCGGGAATTCTCATGTCGGCGCAAGGGCTGCCCGTTTCCATTGCCGGGGTCGCGCGGGCCTATGCCGATTTCCTCGACGTGCTGATCGTCGACAATCGGGACGCGCGCAACGCAGAGGAGTTGCGGAAAAGCGGCCTCCGTGTACACTGCACCCACACGGTTATGCGCTCGTCGCTGGACAAAATGACGTTGGCCAAGGCGGTTCTCGATTGTGTCTCCGCCCAAGACAGCAGCGCTCGATCCGCTACCGAATAGCTATGATCCTGGTTCCGGTAAAAAATCTGCAAAAAGCGAAGCAGCGCCTGTCTCCGGTGCTGGACCAGGCGTCGCGCTGGGCGCTGGCGAAAGCCATGCTTCATGACGTGCTGGAAACCCTGGGCACATGGGCAGAGCGGCCTGATGAAGTGGCGTTGGTCACCCACGACCCCTTTGCCATGGAATTAGCCAGCCGTTTCGATTTCCGGATCATTGCCGAAACCGCCGACCGCAGCGAGACCGATGCCATTGAAATGGCGACGGCAATCTGCCAGTCGCAAGGCGTGGAAAACACGTTGGTCATTCCCGGCGACATTCCCCTTCTCGAAACCTGGGAATTAGAACGAATCTTGCGAGCCGCGCCAGAGCACGGCTCCGTACTGGTACCCTCTGCCGACCGGCGTGGCACGAATGCGGCATGGCGAAAACCGGCGGGACTTTTTCCCCTGCGCTTCGGAAATGACAGCTTTCAGCCACATTGCAATGCCGCCCGTGCCACCGGACATCCTTGCGTGGTGCTCTCGCTTCCTGGGGTCGCACTTGATGTGGATAATCCAGCCGACCTCAAGCAGCTCGCTGCCGCGCCCGGAGGAACTCGCGCCCAGCGCCTTGCGCGGCAATGGGATCTGACAGACTACGTGCTAGCCGCCAATGAGTAAGACAAGCGGCGAGCTACGCGTGATCCCCGTACCCTTCCCGCGCGAAATCAAGCCCGGTGACGCCCTCGTAGACGAGCTGGCTAACGCTATCCAACGAGCGAAACTCTGGCTCGAAAAAGGTGACATCCTGGTGGTCAAACACAAGATCGTCTCCAAGGCTGAGGGACAACTGGTGGAGCTTGGAGCCATTCGTCCTTCTGCCAGTGCCCGCCGCTGGGGAGAGCGTTTCGGAGTTGATGCCCGGGTCACGGAAGTGGCGGTTCGGCAGGCCAAGCGCGTCGTTCGTCGCGGAAAAGGCGTGCTGATCACGGAGACGCGCCACGGTCTGGTTTGCGCGAATAGCGGAGTGGATGTCTCCAACGTGGATGGCGGTCGCCACGCTCTGCTGCTGCCCGAAGACCCCGATCGCTCTGCCCAGAGACTCTATCGTGAGCTGAAGAAGAGAATCCGCCTGGCGATTCCGGTCATCATAAGCGACAGTTTCGGGCGGCCCTGGCGCGAGGGACTGACAGAAGTGGCTATCGGCGTGGCCGGCATGAAAGCGATCGGCGACTATCGAGGACGCAGTGACCCTCACGGATATCGCCTGCGGGCGAGCGTCGATGCGGTGGCCGACGAACTGGCTTGCGCAGCGGGCCTGGTCTGCGGCAAGCTGGCTCGCACGCCAGCGTGTATCATTCGGGGGTTCCGGTATCAGCCCGGTCGAGGTCAGGCACGCGACTTGATTCGCCCCCCCGTCAACGACCTGTTTCGCTAGGAGGGAGTTGTGGCCAGAAAGTTGTCGAGTTCGGAATTGAAAGACTTTCCCTCGCTCGAGTGGTCGAGCATTGCGCCACAAATGACTCCGGTATGCCGTTCGGCGCTGGAGCACGTGCTGGAGACCCACGACGGAGGAGTTCTTCCACAAGAGCAGTGTATGGCTGTAGCCAACGCGGAAGGCCATGATCTGCTGGGGCTGCTGGTGGCGGCTGATTCTCTGCGGCGCGAACTGGTGGGGAACATCGTAACCTACGTCGTCAATCGCAATATCAATTTCACCAACATCTGCTTCGTCGGCTGCAAGTTTTGCGCGTTCAGCCGGGGTCCGCGTGAATCTGATAGTTATTTTCTTGCGCTGGAGCAGGTAGCGGAAAAAGCTGTCGAAGCGTGGCAGCTCGGCGCCACAGAAGTTTGCATCCAGGGTGGGCTGCCCCACGGGCTGCCTCCTTTTTATTATCGCGACATCCTACGCGCCGTGAAGACGGCGGTCCCTCGCATGCACATCCACGCGTTCTCGCCGATGGAAATCGTGTACGGGGTCGAGCTCACCGGTATGCCCTTGGCTGACTATCTGACCCTGCTGCGAGATAACGGACTCGACACGCTGCCCGGGACTGCCGCCGAAATTCTGGATGACGATGTGCGCTTCATACTTTCCCGCAACAAGCTTTCATCGGCGCGGTGGCAGGACGTTATCCGCACAGCCCATCGCTGCGGGATTCGCTCGACTTCGACTCTGATGTACGGTCACGTGGAAACGCCCGAGCATTGGGTGAATCAGCTATTGCTCTTCCGCGAAATTCAGCAAGAAACGGGGGGCTTCACGGAATTCGTGCCGCTTGGCTTCGTTCACTTCAACACGCTGCTGTTCCAGCAGGGACTCTCGCGTCCCGGTCCGACGCTCGCTGAGCACCTGAAAATTCATGCTCTGGCTCGCATCCTGCTCGCAGGCTCTATCAACAACCTGCAGGTCTCGTGGGTGAAGTTGAACCGCGACTTATCGCAACTGTGCCTGCACGCCGGCGCCAACGATTACGGCGGAACTTTGATGGAAGAAAATATTTCGCGTGAAGCGGGTGCCACTGCGGGGCAGTACACGAGTCCGGAGGAATTTCAGCGGTTGATCTACCAAGCAGGACGGATCCCGGCGGAGCGCAACACAACCTACAGCCGCCTTCACATCAAGCTGCCCCTAGAACAAGTCACCAGGGAGCACGCGCTGCAGGCGGAATTCGCGTGAGCCGGCCGATCGCCATTCTGGGCGGCACCGGACCCGCCGGGCTCGGCCTCGCGCTGCGCTGGACCCGAGCGGGTGAAACGGTGATCATCGGGTCGCGCGATGCGAAACGGGCGCAAGAGGCCGGAGCCAGGATCGCAGCAACCGTCGGCCCGGAGGCAAAAATCAGGGGGAACGAAAACTCGGCAGCGTGCGCGGCGGCCGATGTTTGCGTCTTGACAGTCCCGTTCGACGGACAGGCTGAACTTCTCAAGCAACTGAAGACTGCGTTCAAGCCCGGCACCGTCCTCATCGATGCAACCGTGCCTCTCGCCGCGACCGTAGGCGGACGTCCCAGCCGGGTTCTCGGGGTCTGGCAAGGCTCGGCGGCCCAGCAAAGCGCTGAACTCGTGCCCAGGGGCGTGGCCGTAGCCGCGGCATTTCACAACATCTCCGCCGACCTGCTGAATGGGGATGGTCCGATTGATTGCGATGTGATCGTCTGCAGCGACGATGACCACGCCCGCACCGTGGCCAGTGAACTTGCCCACAAACTTCCTGGCGTGCGTGCTATTGATGGCGGAAAACTGGAGAATGCCCGCATCGTGGAGCAGATCACGGCACTGCTGATCGGCCTGAATATCCGTTACCAGGCGCACGGAACCGGGATCCGCATAACCGGCTTGCCGGACCGGCAGTCAGGACTCGGTTCGGCGCGCAACATCCTCGGCTCCGCGCACAAGATCCTTCGCGAGCAAGACGCTCCGTCAGGATGATGACATGGGTGAGCGAGGAGCTTAAGTCTTCGCCATTTTCGTTGCACCAATCCGATGCCGCATGAATTCGCAATCGAATTTCGCAACGTCTCCTATCGGCTGGACGGCTCCCGCGAGCTCCTGCACGGCCTGAGTTTTGGCGTTCAACGCGGCGAGACTCTAGTCCTTCTCGGCAAGAGCGGCTCGGGTAAGACGACCAGCCTGAAACTCATCAACAACCTTGCGTCTCCCAGCCAAGGGGACGTGCTCGTCGACGGCCGTTCCACTCGCGAATGGGACGTGATTCGGCTGCGGCGCATGATCGGCTACGTCATTCAGGAAGTCGGGCTATTCCCCCACTTCACGGTCGAACGCAACATTGCGCTGGTACCTAAAATCGAAAATTGGCCCAGCCAGCGCATCGCGCAACGCGTGCGCGAGCTTCTTTCGCTGGTTGGTCTGGAGCCCAAACTCGCCATGCGTTATCCGCGGGAACTCTCCGGTGGGCAGAAGCAGCGTGTCGGCGTGGCTCGCGCGCTAGCTGCTGATCCTCCAATTCTCCTCATGGACGAGCCTTTCGGAGCGCTCGATCCGATCACGCGCGCCGAGATGCAGAAGGAATTTGCCTCGCTTCAGAAGCGCTTGAACAAGACAGTTGTCTTCGTCACTCACGATCTGCGCGAGGCGCTGCTGCTGGCAACGCGAATCGCGTTAATGGAGGATGGCCGGCTGATGGCGATTCAAACGCCCCAGGAATTCTTGAAATCCGAAGAGCCTTTTACCCGTGCTTACGTGGCGGCTTTCGGAAGTGACCTGCGTTCGTGAGGTGAATCATGAACTTGTGGCAATTCATGATGCAAAACCGTCTGGAAGTGGTGGAGCTGACGCTCGAGCACCTCTGGCTAGTCGGAATCTCCACTCTGATTTCCGTGGTGATTGGCGTTCCTCTAGGAATCCTGATCACGCGCTGGCCCGCGCTTAACAAGCCCATCCTAGGCGGAGCCAACGTGATTCAGACCATCCCCAGTCTGGCGTTATTCGGATTCCTGCTGCCCGCACCATGGTTCGGCGAGCGCGCGGATCGCATGGCAATTTTCGCGCTCACGCTCTATGCCCTGCTGCCGCTGATTCAGAATACTTATGCGGGCATTAAGGGAGTTGATCCCGCAGTGGTGGAGGCGGGCCGTGGCATGGGCATGACCGACCGGCAACTTTTGTTTCAAGTCCAGCTTCCGCTCGCACTCGGCGTCATCATTGCCGGGATACGCGTGGCGACAGTGATTTCGGTTGGCCTGGCGACAATCGCCGCTGCCATTGGCGCCGGCGGGCTTGGTGAGTACATCTTTCGCGGGTTAGCCATGGTCAGCAACGCGGTGATTCTGGCCGGAGCGATTCCAGCGGCGATCCTTGCGCTGTTGGCCGATTTTGGATTTGGGCTGCTCGAGACAAGCCTGACACCGAAATCATGATTCCCCGACTTTTTGCGATTATCGCGGCACTTGGCCTCATGCTGGGCTGTCTGCCCGAGCGCGAGAATCGCATCGTCATCGGCTCCAAGAATTTCACCGAGCAACTGATCCTGGGGGAACTGATAGCACAACACATCGAGGCCAAGACTCATCTGCCGGTCGAGCGCCGATTTTATCTGGCGGGAACGTACATTTGTCATCAGGCGATCGTGTCCGGTCGTATCGACATTTATCCCGAATACACCGGTACCGCGCTCACAGCCATCCTTAAAGAGAAGCCCGGGGGGGCACGCCAGCAGGTCTACGATCGCGTGAAAGCCGAATATGAGAAGCGTTTTAAATTGGCGGTCGGACGTACCTTCGGCTTCAACGACACTTTTGCCATCGAAATTCGCGGAGACGACGCTCGCCGCCTTCATCTCGAAACCATCTCCCAGGCGGCTGCCTATGCTCCCCGCTGGCGAGCCGGTTTCGGCTACGAATTCATGGAACGGCCAGATGGTTTCAAGGGCTTGGCTGCCGCCTACGGCCTGCATTTTGCCGCGCCGCCGCGCATCATGGACTTGGGCCTGCTGACACGGGCAGTGAAGGACAAGCAACTTGACCTCATTGCGGGCAACACGACCGACGGGCTAATCCCCGCTCTCGACCTCGTAGTCCTGGAAGACGATCGCCACTACTTTCCGCCCTATGAGGCCGTGCCCATTGTCCGCGAACAGGTTCTTGCCCATCATCCGGAAATCCGAGACGCCCTGCAGGATCTGGCGGGAAAAATTTCTGACGACCAGATGCGTCAGTTGAATTTCGCTGTCGACGGTGAGCATCGCGACGCCAAACAGGTAATCAGTGAGTTTCTGAAGAAAAAGCACCTGTAGCGTCACGCTGGCTTTCGCGCGCGCATCTCGCCCGCACAATCGATCTCCAGTAGGATGATTTCGTGTCTACCAACAGAAATGTCGAGGCGGCGTGGAACTACCACAACGCAACCAAGCACTCCTATGCGAGCGTGCGCGCAAACCCTCACGCACTCGATTGGGACAACCTACCCACGCCATTCAAAATCTATCCGACTCTGGATGTCACGCGCCTCCCGCGAGCAGCCGGTCAGACTGGGGTCTCAGCGCTTTCGGCGATTGCCTCTCCAACCGTTCCCACGAAACAGGCTGTCCCTGATCTGGAGGTACTCGCTCAGCTTCTGTTTCTGTCTGCAGGAATCACCAAGAGCAAGCAATACCGGGGAGGGGAGACTTTCTTTCGCGCCGCAGCTTGCACGGGAGCGCTCTACGAGATCGAGTTGTACATCGTCTGCGGAGAGCTGCCCGGACTCGCCGCAGGTGTTTATCACTTCGGAGTCGCAGAATTTGGTCTACGGCAGTTGCGGGCGGGCGATTACCGGCCGGTGCTCGCGGTAGCTACCGCTAACGAAGCCTCGATCGTTCATGCTCCGCTGACTATCGTCTGCACAGGGACGTACTGGCGGAATGCCTGGAAGTACCAGGCACGCACCTATCGCCACTTCGGATGGGATAACGGGACGATGCTGGCCAATATGATGGCGGTGGCGGCCGCGCTCGGTCTGCCGGCAAGAGTCGTCTGCGGGTTTGTCGATGACGAGCTGAGCCATTTGCTGGATCTGGACACGCAGCGCGAAGTCGCCTTCTCGTTAGTCCCGATTGGTTATAAAAAGGGCGGCCCACCCGAGCGCTCGCCGGAAATAGTGCCCCTCGGTTTGCCGTTGATTCCGCTTTCCACAACCGAGGTCGACTATCCTGCCATGCGCGAGATGCATGCCGCCTCCTCGTTAACTTCTCCTAACGAAGTTGTTGCCTGGAGAGGGGAGGGTCGAAAAGAAAAGCGCAGCGAACCTAAAGAGAAGCTCATCGGTCTGGAACTCCCTAAAGACAACGAGCTTCCAAAAGATCCCATTGAGCAGGTGATCTTGCGACGGGGGTCGACGCGTCAGTTTGCTCACAAACCCATCAGCCTCCCGCAGCTTTCCGCGATGCTCGACCGTTCTACGCGCGGGATTTCTGCTGATTTCATCAACCCGCCAGGTTCACAATTAAATGACATGTACTTGATCGTGAATGCCGTTGAGGGACTTGGGAGTGGAGCCTACTTCTATCGTCGAGAAAAGCGGGCATTGGAACTGCTGCGCCACGGAAACTTGCGCAAGCTTGCCGGTTATCTTGGATTGGAGCAGCAACTGCCGGCCGATGCCAGCGTCGCCGTTTTCTTTTTGGCCGACCTTCGTAAAATCCTCGAGCGTCTTGGCAATCGCGGCTATCGCGCGGTTCAGCTGGAAGCAGGCATTCTCGGCGGCAAGCTGTATCTCGCCGCCTATGCGCAACGCCTAGGAGCATCGGGCCTCACGTTCTACGATGATGACGTAGTCCGCTTCTTCTCACCCCACGCCGCAGGAAAAAGCGCGATTTTCCTGGTTGCACTGGGAAAGGGCGTGCGAAGCGTCCCCCCGGAGACGCAACTCGGATCCTGATCCGGTGATCACCTTCGGCATCCACTCCGGATTCTTGAAACTCTCTACGAGAAATGAAATCAGGCTCTCGCCGGGAAACAAACATCCAGCTTCTGTCTGGCCTTCCCGAGAGCAGACTTTCGCTGGCCAAACTGCAGGATTCTCCGCAGTACCGTACGATAAAGCCTGTAGAGGTGTAGTAGCGCTCATCCGGCCAGCACTCCGAACTTCTCCATTTCCTGGACTCGAATAATTGGTCTCACCCTATTGTGTTCCAAACTAACTACCGCCCCTGCAGCTCCACCTCACCTACATTCCTGATCCCACGCTTCCGGCGCAGGCCGATATGATGCAGGCCCGGCTGGGGCTCGCCCGGTGATTACGAGGTCATCGCCCTGTGCCCGAATTCACCGCAGGAATCTTTCGATCTGGCGATCCCGGGCAGTCAACCTAGCCGATGAGTTTCGCTTACCGGTGATGTTCATGATGGACGAAGTCGTCGAACACATGACTGAGAAGGTGGTTATACCGTCGGCTGATTTTGGGCAGGGCCGCTTTCATTCACCAGGGCGCGTTCGCCACCGTGACGCACTGTTTCGGACCGGAAGCCCGTGGCGGCACTTGCTAGCGCACAAACAAGACCTGGTAAGGATAGGAGTACGGAAATAACAATAACCAACGGCTCCCATCCGATCGATCCGATGGAAACGCCTGAGCCCGAGCAAGCCGCGTAGTCGCATGAATAGGAGCCGGCGCAGTGGGCAGGCCTCACAGGTGCCGGTTTCGGGCCTCAAGGTCGGGAGAATCAGTCCACCACTTGTGAGGTCATCTGTTGCGAGGGTTCTCCACCTGCCACGGCTTGGGCCAGAATCAACTGCCTGGCTTCGACGCGCAGGTTCGGCAGCCTCATGCCAAACACCATAGCGCCCCCGACGCAGGCAACACCTCCCATTGCAACCGTGATGGGTGCGCCGAGCCGATCCGCCAAGGTCCCACCCATCAGCGCTCCAAACGGCGCCATACCCATGAACATCATTGAATACATCGCCATGACCCTGCCGCGCAGCTGGTCCGGCACCATGGCCTGTATCAGGGTATTCGACGAGGACATCTCCAGCATCATGCAGAAACCCACCGGAACGAGCACGGCAGCAGAGAGCCAGAAATAGCGCGAGAGCGAAAATGCGACGAGGAAGACCCCAAATCCTGCACAGGAAAGGCTAATCCACCTCCCCAGGCCGCTCAGGCCGGAACGGGATGCCAGCGTAAGAGCTCCCAGCAACGCACCGACCCCGGTTGCGCCCATCAGAATTCCCAGGCCGCGGGCTCCGCCATGCAGAATTTTATCGGCAAATACTGGCATCAGCACCGCGTAGGGCATGCCCACCAGGCTTACTAGCCCCAGAAGCAACAAGATGGCGCGGATTGGACCGGTGCTCACCGCGAAACGGAATCCTTCAAGGATGTGCTCCAGCGGCGAGCCGCGGCCGGCCAATTTCCCGGGCGCCTGCACACGCATCAGAAGGAGGCCGATGATTACTGCGATGTAGCTGATTCCATTGGCAAAGAAGCACCAGCCTTCCCCGATGCTGGCGACCAGGACGCCGGCGATGGCAGGACCCACGATGCGGGCGCCATTGAACATTGAAGAATTCAGCGCGATGGCATTCATCAGGTCTTCTTTGCCTACCATGTCGACCAGAAACGCCTGTCGCGCCGGTATGTCGAATGCGTTAACCACGCCCTGCAGGGCCGACAAGCCGAAGATGTGCCACACCTGCACCCTCCCGGTAAGGGTGAGCGCAGCCAGGACGAGAGCCAGCAGCATGGCGGCGGTCTGGGTAGCGATGACGACCCGCTGCCGGTTATGCCGATCTGCCATCGTGCCGCCGAAGGGCGCAATGAGAAAAACGGGAATCTGGCCGGCAAAACCCACCGCTCCCAATAAGAACGACGAACCAGTCAGGCGATACACCAGCCAGGCCTGGGCGATATTCTGCATCCAGGTGCCGATCAAGGAAATCAGCTGGCCGCTGAAGAAGAGCTGGAAATTGCGGTGCCGCAATGCCCGCAAGGTTACCGGCAGCTTGCTGGGTCGAGTTTCGGCCGCGGGGTTACGCCCGGTCAATTCCGGTGCGGTATTGGACTTGTGTTCTCTGGCCACGGAAATTCTTTCCACGGAAATTCTTTTTGGATGCTGTCGGCCCAGCGTTCGGCATCGAACAAAATTGACGAGCAGTGCCTACCGGTGCGCAAACTGTAAATGAAGGCAACTCCCCAGAGCCGGCTCGATTCAGGAATGGGTTACTTAGTTACCCCATGAACTAATTTTTAACTTCCCAGACGCAACAAGCTGGGTTAGAGTTTCTCTGTCCACCCTGCCTGGCCACGGCAGGGCGGAAGTTGAATCCCCCAGTACAGAACGAGCCGATCCACGCACTGGATCTTCTACACCGAGGCGAAACGATCATGGATACGCTTCCGATTCAGCACGAGCGTCGCGCAGCACAACGTTTTGATTTTCAGCTACCGGTCTCGATTCGCCTGGCAGGTTCCGATCGCGAAGCAGTCGGATTTACCCAGGATCTGAGCGCACGGGGGGCATTTTTTTACACCGACTGTGCGGTGCCGGAGGCCGCCCAGATCGAATTGACCGTAGTAATGCCGTCGGAGATTACCTTGACCGAGAAGATGCGGGTACGCTGCCGTGGAAAAGTTGTACGCGTCGTCCCAGCAACTTCGGGAACCAGAATCGGCGTGGCAGTGCAGGTGCAAGCCTATGAATTCCTGCCACAAGCACAAAGCCATGAAAACGGTAGCTTTGCCAGGATCTCGGCTCTCCACGAGCACCCCTTGACGGGCGATTAGCTTCTAATACCGCGGTGGGACCGGAACCCACCCCCAGAATCGTGTCGGCTAGAGCGTAGCCGCGATTTTGTATGGGTGTGGGGGTGTCTGCAGGCGCCCCAAGCGGCTGAGTGCCCGCGTCAGGTGTTCGTAGGAATCGGCAATTCGTGCGGGAGAGATTCGCAGGCCGGGTATAAGAATC
>QIAU01000108.1 GCA_003225055.1 Acidobacteriota bacterium | reverse complement strand
GGAGTTGACGCAGGCGATTGAGCGGGAAGTGGAGAAATGTCCGGAGGCACGACGCCTCCAGACCCATCCCGGAGTAGGACCGCTGATGGCACTGGCTTTTGTGCTGATCATCGGGAAAGCGGATCGGTTCCGATGTGGCAAGCAAATCGCGAGTTATCTGGGATTGGTGCCGCTGGAGGACTCGAGCGGGAGTCGACGACGGCGTTCACCAGGCGATGGTGTAGCGCCGGCTACTCGGTGAGGCCTGGTTACAACAGTTGACTCTGACGGAGCTACAATCAGCCTCAGCTTATGATGTCGGACGCTCATAAAGTTACGCCATCGCTATCGGCAGGGGCTGTCAGCAGCTATATTCACGCAGGTGGCAGGATTGGGGTTCTCGTCGAAGTGAGTTGTGAGAGTGACTTCGTGGCCCGCACTGAAGACTTCAGGGAACTGGTCCACGACATCGCCATGCAAATCGCGGCTTCTGACCCGAAGTTCATTCGTAAGGAGGACGTGACGCCTGAAGCGTACGAACGCGAAAAGGATATCTATCGCTCACAGGCTACCGCTACTGGCAAGCCTCCTCAGATCGTCGAGAAGATCGTGGAAGGCAAGATGAGTAGGTTTTATGAGGAAGTCTGCCTCAACGAGCAACCTTTCATCAAAGATCAAACGATCTCGATTTCACAGCTCATTGCTGCGAAAGCCAACAAACTCGGCGAGAAGATTGCAGTTCGGAGGTTCGTGCGTTTCAAGGTGGGCGATAGCCTTACCACAGCAGTTGACAGTCGGGATCGCGGCCCAGAAGGGGGAGACGAATCTGGAATCGCAGTCAAGAAACCGATAAGGCCAAAGTCGGGCAGTGGCTTCGCAGCTGCCAATTTAGACGAAGAATCCGAGTGAGCCGATGGTTGACGAAAAATCGCTTTCACTCGTTGACCGGGGGTCAAAACGCGAAATCGCCTGATAGCGTCAACCATGCTCAGCGACCCCAAGATTGTTCTTTGTTCACCTAAGCTAAACTTGAGGCGATGACGACTCTCTTCCGGCCGGTTGGCCTTCGTGAGCTTTCCCCTATCTGGGACTCAGGAATGCGTGGGTTTCCGCCACGTCTGCCTCACCAACCGATCTTCTACCCTGTAGCCAACCGGGAATATGCAACCCAGATTGCGAGGGACTGGAATACAAAGGACTCCAGCTTCGCGGGGTACGTGACCAAGTTTTCGGTGGACGACTCGCACCTTGGTAACTATCAGCCGCACACCGCGGGATCTGCTACACACGTCGAATACTGGATTCCAGCCGAACACCTTTCCGCATTCAATGCTTCGATCCAGGGAATGATCGCCATTGAATCGGCCTACTTCGGATTAGAGTTTAAGGGCTTTGTCCCGGACAGGTTTGGGCTGAAGGGGAAGGACGCGGTGGCGCAATTCGTCGCCATGGCCAAGACGTGGGATTACGGTCGAATGGATTTCGTCTGCGAGGTCTCGACCAATCGCAAGGCTGTCTATCTAAATTTCTTGTTTTGGGCGCAATTCGATTTTACTGCCCTCGGTGTCAACCAGCAGCAGAGGGATGCGATTATCGAAAAGCTACGCGAAGCTTGGGATTTCAACCGCATTGACGTACCGCTACCCTCCGGCACGCAATTCCCGACCATACTTGACGTTATATAGCACTCGTTGACCGGGTCTTGAGCCGCCTGTTCATCACCTACACTTACGGAAAACCAAGCAAATCGAATCCGTGGCACAATTGTCAGCATGTTTGACTGGTATTCGGAGCGAGCCAGAAGAGTTATTTTCTTTGCGCGCCTCGAATCGGGAGCGCGAGGTGCTGAAATGATTGACCTCGACGATCTGATTACCGCCCTGATCATGGAGGATCAGAACAGGACCTCCGATGCTTTGTTGCAACTGCGGGGCGGAGGTATCCCCGTTTACCCCGGCTCGACACGGCATCAGCCATTCTTGCCTGCCGATGTTGCGACGATCTTGCTTGAAAAGATTCAAGGGCCGATGCCGCGATCTTCCTCCATCCCAACGTCTGCGGACATGGGCATTTCCTCTGTGCTTCGCCAAACGCTGGCGGCTGCAAGTGATCTGAGAGAGAGACTTCAGAGCGAGCAAGTCACGCCCTTGCATCTTCTGGCGGTAGTGTTGGCGGGGTCTCACCCCGGAGTTCAAATGCTTCGGGACGCGGGAATCACGGAAGAAAAGGTCATTGGAGTGCTCCGAAGCGAGGGGCAGCTATAGCAAGATGTAGTTGGCCAGCGATCCGAAAACGCTCTTGATGTCGAAATATCGCCATGTCATGTCACCAACTACGCCCCCGGCCCACCCATCCGGGCTCGATGAGCGACATGGCCTGATTACAACAGGGTCGAAAGACGCAAGGTCTCGATCATAGGCGAATTGAAAATAAAGGGCTTAACTTGGCCGAGGGGATCATTTTTCCGGACTGCGCGGCTTTCATACGCTTTCGCGGGCCGGAGGCCCGAGCTGACAGTTACGTCAATCGAACGTCGAGTATAGTGCTGTCAGGTTAGGAGTGGAGGGATGAAGCTTAAATCGTTTGACGGGTTGAGATTCTGCCTGCCCTTTCGGACCTTTACTACACAGCTGATTTGTTCGCTGCCTTTCGTCGCCTTTGCCGCACTGCTAACGGTCTTTTTGTCGGCGACATGCCAAGGCCAAGATGGAAGGCAGCTCTTCCATAAAATGCAAACCGCATTGGGCGGTAGCGATAAGATCGCTGCCATTCAGGACTTTGACCAATGTGTACGTGCGGATGCATGGACCGACAAGGGAAAGCCTTACGGCGAGGTGTACAAAAGAACTCGCTGGATAAGGCCCAATGTTCTGCGTCTGGACCAGATTGGTCCCGGCAATTCCTACGTCCTTTACTTTAATGGCGTTTCGGGGTGGGAAATATTGCCTGACAAAGGCTTCGTTGAACTTGTTGGAGAGGAGTTGGCTTTTGCAAAAGGCTATCTGAACGGGATTGACCTGAAGTCTTGGCTCGCCGACCGTGATTCCGCGAACGTATTTACGGTGTCAGGCACCAACGTTATCACCATCTCAACCAAGAACGACGATTCTCAGAAAACCGAGATCACACTCGATATCGTCACATTCTTGCCTGTGAAAGAGGCTTCGATTTCACTTGCTGATGCGAGCCACCCCGTTGCCACACGGACTCGACAATTTGAGGGCTGGGACGTGTTTCAGGGCGTAAAGTTTCCGTGTCGAATTATTAATTTCCACGGCGAAAAGAAAGTAGCGGATATACGGGTCCAGCAGATCATGCTAGACGGTGGAATAAGATCCGAGGATCTCGCAATAAGGCCGCAAGGGCTCAAACCCGACATGTCTCAGTGTGGGAAATAAAGGCGGGAACGCACTGGTCGGTTTGCAGCCTGAGACGAATCGTCGGGTGGCAGGGACTGCACCCCTCTCCCTATAGCGCTCAGTGACAAAATCCGGCCTCGAGAGGGTAGGGTTCGGCTTTCGAATCGCTACCAGTCTTAGGGTCACCGACTCCCATCTTTAAGTTTAAGAGAGTCCGCTCCGGAGAGGCCCCGATCGCCAGGGATCATGAGAGCACTGGTGCACAGGAAGGCGGG
>QIAU01000107.1 GCA_003225055.1 Acidobacteriota bacterium | reverse complement strand
AGACGGCGGATGAGCTTCCGCGAGGCACGATCGGCCAGCGAGGCATACATCTCCTCGAAGAGATCCTGAGCTTGGATGAACAGACCGCGGTAACCATTCTGGAGTGCCTTGAGCAACAGACCAGACGCGAGTCCAGTCTTGCCGACAGCGGTTGGACCGATAAAGACGATATTAGTGGCTTTAGGGATGAACTCCAGTTCTGCCAGTTCGAGGATCTGACGACGCGAAACTCCGGGTTGGTTTTTGAACGGGAACGACTCCAGAGTCCAGAGCTCGGGGAAATCGGCGCGTTGGATGCGTGCTTGTAATTTCCTTTCCTGCTGATTCAGCCACTCGGCCTGCAACAATCGGACGAGGAAGTCGCTGTAGGAAGGGGAGCTCTTACGCGCAGCAGCCAGTTCGGTTTCTATGATGGCAGCCATCTTGTGGAGGCGCAGATTTTTCAACAACTGCGGGATCTCTTCGCTAGTGGTGCTCATGGCTGGATGAGAAAGTACTCCCGGGCCAGCTGGCGCAGGATGAGGTTCTCCACGCGCTCCAAGTCAAACAATCCATACTGTCCGGCGGTGGCGATCGCCTGCAGCAAGGGAGCGCGAGGATAATCCTCTGCCAGGTGCAGCAAACGGCGCAGAGGAATCGTGGCCCGACCGGAGTAATGTTTTTTCAAAGCTTCCAGATAGGCAATGATTTCCGGGACTTCCTGGCGTAGCCGTTTTTCTTCTGGCGAGGAATCCGATGGCTTGGGCTTGAGTCCCTGCCCACGCGGGCGATGATGTTCGGGCAAGCTGTACCTGCAGCCGGTAGCGTCGAGCACGCGCCGATGGCAAGCGATCCGGCGTGGCCCGCGGTAGATTTCGATACTGTCCTTGGTTTCTCGCGCTTCGACCTGGAGTCCCAGAAACTCCTCGGGAACCGAGTAGCGATTGTTATTGATGGACACGTAGCCGGCCATGTCTACCAGGCGTTGGTGCAGCCGATAAACCGGTGGAACCCAGATCGGAAGAGCCTTCAAGCAAGCTCGTTCGGTAGCAAACAGCTCACGCGGGCAGGCTTTCAGTTTGCTGCGATATTCAGCATTGACCTTATCGCACCAGGCCCGCGCCTGTCGGTTGGCATCGTCCCAGTCCTGAAAGCTTCGACCGGCTAAGAAGTTGTTTTCGATGTAGTGAAACTGTCTCTCGACCCGAGCGGAACGATTCGCATCGCCCTTCTCGTGGGCTTGGAACTGGAACCCGTAGCGCTCGGCAAAGGAGGCCATCTCGGGTACCGGCACCATATTCCGGCCGGTGCCCTGTAACACCACCACGTGAGTGTTGTCGATCATGCAGATCTCACAACTGCCGTCGAAGTACTGGAGAGCGTCGGTGAGGAACACCTTGCAATCGAAACGAGTGAAGGTGGGAACGAACTCGAAGAACAACATACGGGAATAACACAAGACCAGCGAGGCGGTTTGCACCAGGCGCAGTTGGCCTCCGATCTCGACTCGATGCGGAGAGGTGTCGTGCTGCATCTCCTGGCCCGGGGTGAAGTGATATTCTCCGACCGGCAGTTTGCGTTCCTGGCCGATTCCTTGGCGACGGCAAAAAGCGGTCAGTGCGGGGTAGGAAAGTTGTGCTCCTGCCGCGACAAGTTCTTCATGCACGCGCACCAGATTGCCTTTACAACGTTGGTAAAGCTCCAAGATCTGCTCCCGGTAGGGCGTGGCCTTTTCTGGGCGCTCTAACTGGGGCACTTGGTCCGTAGCTGAGCGCAGCACGTGGCGTACGGCGCCGCGCGAAAGCTGCATGGCTCGGGCGATTCCACGAATGCTATGCCCTTGCTCGTGGAGCTTCAGAATCTCGGCTCGCGTGCTCTGATCCAACACTGCCCATCTCCTGATGAAAGTGTTCGGCTAGACGTTGCGTCTCGTGCAGGGATTGATCCAGACAACGAGCTAACTCTTGGCGTTGTTCGTCAGCCAAGTTTCGCAATCCTCCTTGGCGTAATCGCCGATCGGCTCGGCGCGCTGCGGAACTGAGGACTTCCAGGTCGCTCAGCAGATTGTCACCAGGGCCGGGTTCAACGACGACCGCCGGGGCTTGCGCCTCTTTGTGACTCTTAAGAAACAGCAGCGGGGCCTCGAGCAGTCGCTGGCGCGTCACCCAGTTGCCGCTCTGATAGGCGCCATACAGAATGCCCAGATCCGCGCTGGTCACGCGCGTCGATCCCATCGCCTCCACCAGATCCAAACAGGCTTGCCGGTTGGCGCGCGCCAACGGCACCAGATACTTCGCGGCCCCATGGGCGACGATCTCTCCCCGCTGTACCCGCTGCTGCACCCCCTCGGGAAGTTCCTGCACCAGCGCGAGTCGCCGGCTCACCCAGCTCACCGAATGCCCGAAACGTCGGGCTAATTCCTCGAACGAAAAGCCAAAGCGTTGCTTCAGTTCCAGCAGCAACCAACTTTGTTCCAACGCCGTTTCCGTCTCCGCGGTTTGCATGAGACGAGTGATAATCAACGCCTCGACTTCTTCTCCCGGCCAACGGTTGGCCTCAACCGTATCCCTGTGCAGCCGGCGTAGGCCACGGATGCGCTTGTAGCCATCGATCACCACATGGCTACTGCTAGCCTGCTGTACCACAACAATCGGGACCTGTTGGCCAACCTCTGCCAGCGAGGCCAACAATCGGCGCTCCGGTTCCGGACGCACGATCCGCAACCGTTCGTAACGCAGTTCCAGTTGATGAAACTCCAGCTGCACGCTTTTCTCCTGGCGGCTTCGCGCTCAAGAAGCGGCGACCAGAACATCGAAGAAGAGAGAACCAAGCGGCGCTAAACTTCAGCCCGGCGCTCCGTTCTCCCTTCCTCTTTTGCTTGGGCATGCTGAACTTATGCAGGCAGCCTGTGGAAGCTCAATATCTCAGGACCATCTCAGCCCGACTTGGCCGCGGGCGTGTCCACTGCTATGGCGTGCCGAGATCTCCATGGCTGCTCTTGTTGCCCGTTCCCGCCAACGCCGTTCCCGCTCCAGAACCCGCTCCAGGGCGCGCCGGCAGGAGTGCGAACAGAATCGCTGCAGGGGAGAACGTCGACTCCACTGGAATTCCTCGTAGCAGCCAGGCCGATCGCAGGAGCGGCAAAATATTTTTTCTTGCGATGACCCTCGCGCGTTCTACCAGGCCCTTGGTTGACTGCTCTGGCTCGTTTCGAGCGCAGCCGGTATCGCCGGCTTTGCGCACGCCGCTTTTGTCTGCCGCCTTCGGATTGCCGATAGTGATGTCGTGCTTTCCACTCTCGCCATCGTCGTGCTTCCTCTCGGCACTCCTCACTGCAGTAACGCGTCAGCGGATGCAGGGAGCGAAATCGTCGCTCGCATCCTTTCAGCAAACAAGCCCGACGGCGCGGACGTCGGACTTGCCTCCGCTTCCCGGCTATTCTGAGATGGCCAGCTTGATTTTTCTCGTCAGTTGAACGATCTTCACTAGGGCCCATGGGAGGTGCTTGCTCCCAGAAGCTCAAGTCCCGAAGGGGATTGCCTTCCTCTTCGGGGCGCCTTCTGTGTAGGATGGGAAGCCGCTACTTTACTCCAATCGAATAGGCCCCGCAAAAACCACTCTTACTTGGGCCCCAATATGTGGATGAACCTTACTGCCTAAGGTGGGTCAAATCTGT
>QIAU01000106.1 GCA_003225055.1 Acidobacteriota bacterium | reverse complement strand
AATGCTTCGTCAATGTTGATGTTAGTGCGAGCCATTGGAAACATCATACACCATTTTGTGACATTGTGGTGTATCCAGGCGAGCTGCGAGGCGGCGGTCAGAGCCGGGATGTGCAGTGGAGTCCAATGAACTACGTCAGATCCGCCTGGAGCACGGTGAAACCGCACCCGTAAGAGCAATGGGACACCGCTTTGCGGACTGGATGGCACCGATGTATGAGTTCGAAACAACTACTAGAGTCCTGCCGTAAATAGCTGAATCCAAGAGTGAAAAACACTGGCGGAGAGGGAGGGATTCGAACCCGCGATACAGGTTTTGGCCCGTATAACGGATTAGCAAATTCCATCCGCACTGCTCCTGTTGCTCGGAATCAATTACTTAGTCTCAGCAGGGTTCTTGTTGTTCGGGCTGGATTCTGCACCTTGGCATGCAAACATGCACCACTCTGGAGATCGTCCGAGACGCCATAAGAACGTGAGACTCCAAAAGATGATTTGCTGGACAATCGTGGCCCTTGATGCACTACAATGTAATGCATGAAGACTGAAGTGTATAGCTGGCGGGTATCGCCCGACGTCAAGACGGGGCTGGAGCGCGAGGCCCGCCGTCGCAAGATATCGCTCTCCGCCGCTCTCGATCTGGCGGCGCGCGAGTGGCTGCTTAAGACGAGCATGGCAAACGAAGATGATGAGGGACAGTATCGCCTGAAAAAAGCCGCATCAAGGTGGTTGGGCGCTCTAACAAGCGGCGATGCTCAGCGGTCAGAGAAGGTTTCGCAAACCGTGCGGCAGCGCTTGCGGCGGGGCAATGGCCGCTGATGCTCTGGTCGATACGGGTGCAATCCTGGCCCTGCTGGACAGGACGGATCGCTGGCACCGACTCTGTGTGGACACGTTTCAGCAACTTCGACTTCCACTGCTTACTTCCGAAGCCGTGGTGACCGAATTATTCCACCTTGTTGGCGATAGCCGTCACGAGATGGAGACCGCGTGGAAATTCTTACGCTCCGGTGCGATCAGGTTGGCAGTTATCGAGGATTCAGAACTGCCGGAAATCCAAGATCTGATGTTTCGCTGTTGGGATCGTCCGATGGATTTCGCGGATGCGACTCTTGTCTACTTGGCAAGGCGAGAAGGACTAATTACCGTGTTAACCGTGGATCAGGCTGACTTTGGCACCTACCGAATCGAAGGCCGTAAACGGTTCCGCATATTCCCGGCGACCCGACCATAGCAATGTCTGGCGACGGCCAACTTGTATTGCAATAAGTTAAAAAACTGGCGGAGAGGGAGGGATTCGAACCCTCGATACAGGTTTTGGCCCGTATAACGGTTTAGCAAACCGCCGCCTTCAGCCACTCGGCCACCTCTCCGCGGTGTGCTATCAAGAGTTTACCACGTGCGCCGACGCATCCTGCTGCACGCTTGCTGCACTCTCAGAAACCGGAGCCGCCCGATTTTTCCGACTTTGAATCCATAAGTTCCGCAGAATCAATGCGAGTGCAAGCGGCGGCGGTTTTTACCGAAGTCTGGAAAACCTCCGCCAAGCATGCGGAATGCGAGCGAGTCTCTGCCCGTGCGCTTGCACTGTTGTGACTTATAAGTTACAATGCGCTGTGATTGAGATTCGCCGATATGGCACGCTTGGCCGACAATCAGGCGAGGGCGCGGATTTTAGCGCGAATCGACCGTTTAGCCGTCGGCAACTCCGGCGACTCGAAGCTTCTTCGCGGCGGGGTCTCGGAACTCCGGATCGATTGGGGACCAGGATATCGCGTCTATTATGCGATGATTGGCAAAACTTGCGTGTTGCTGCTGTGCGGTGGCGACAAACGCAAGCAGTCATCCGACGTTGAAAGAGAAATTGAATACCTGCACGATTACCGGGAAAGGATACAAGAGCAATGAAACGCACAAAAGCGAGCATCTCCCATGACGAAGCAATGATTCGGCAGCTTCGGGAGGATCCGGATTTCGCTGCTGAATACCTGCGTGCGGCACTGGAGGACGAAGACGAACCCCGTGTGCTGCTCGTGGCACTGCGGCGTATCGCCGAAGCGCGCGGCGGCATTGCCAAAGTAGCCAAGGCCGCCGGGGTCGAGCGCGAGAGCCTCTATCGCGCGCTATCGGCCCACGGCAATCCTCGCCTTTCAACGTTGGCTGCCGTAACCAAAGCCATGGGTCTAAAGCTCACCGTTGAGGCCTGGCAATAAATGACGCTCAGTCGACCTGACGAGAGGTAAGGATGACAAACTGCGAAAAAATCAGAAATGCAGTGCGCGTTTATGCAGGTCAAGAATTAACCTCGGGCGGGGTGATTTCGCTCGTTCTGGCCGCGTATCCGGGGACTAACCCAACCTCAATCCGTTCCTTGGTCAAGTGAGGGTTGGCGTGTGGCGCAGAATCCGGCGCACGATCTTATCGTTTGCACCCAACTCGTACAGGTTAGATGCGATCCCGCGACGGAAACCGTGCCACCCATACCAGGGCAGCCCAACGGTCTCAACTGCCCGACGGATCACGCGCTGGGCCCATTTGTCCGTATCCAGGCACTCTCCGCTGCCGTTGTGAAACATTGCGTCAGATCACGCTGGTGCAAATGCGCGCAGCGGCCGAAGCTACTGCAGTTGTTGTGGCACAGAGCGTCAGATTTTCAGCCGCAGCGGGAGCGCCTACGTAGTTCGGCGTGTTGGTGATCCCGTGGTGGCGACAACTCGCCAGCTTAGCCGCACGGCCGCGGGTTGGCAGGAACGCTTCCGGGGCAATCTATCTCGAGTGCTGATCAAGCCGTGCTTGTAGACGCGCTGCGCCGGCTCAAGTCCTCGGTTCGCCCGTCCTCAGATCGGGGCATGGCGGCGAGATGCCGCGAGTGATTGACTGCGTACTTTCGCTCAATCGCAACTACGACTCATTTGTTGTGCCACGGCTAGATAGTTTCGAGCGCAGGCATCCCGAAAGTTCGCACAATCGCAGACCTGAAAAGACTTTGCCCGCGGGTTGCCATCGACGGAATTCGAGACGTCCTGGTTGCCAATGTCGAGAAAGCCCCAGAACCGGAAGACGTTGAAGCTGCTCGCCGCTGCCTTGTTCAACAGGTCTTCTACCATCGTCTAAGACGCATACATCGGATAGTCCCGCATCGCTGACCCGCATCTCCCGCATCTCCCCCATCTCCCGCATCTCCGAAGGATCGTACTTTGAGGCAGCCACATCCGTGGCAGCTAAGGTTTAAGATGTCGCGGGCACGAGCGGTTCACTTGACCTGACCGAGCATGTCTGGAAATGATCGGCATTTTGGACCGGGTTCTCGAAAAACCCGGAAGGAGGTCATCTTGGCTAAGTCCGATTTCTCCCGCAGGAAGATGCTTCAAGCGATGAGTCTAACAGCTTTGTCAGCGTCAGTCCCTGGCCTTTCAGGTCTGAACTTACTTAGGGACGCACGCGACATCGCCA
>QIAU01000105.1 GCA_003225055.1 Acidobacteriota bacterium | reverse complement strand
GCACGCCAGACGCGCGATTCAACATCTGTGTGTTGGCTGCGGTCGAGATGCCGAGGGCAGGCTCTGTTCGTCCTGTCGGGAGAGACACCGCCAGGAGGGCCGGCACTATCAAACCGAACGGCGTAAGCGCTTGATCTCGGGAGGACTCTGCTTGAGGTGCGGCAAGGCGCCAGTTGTTAGCAAAAGATTTTGTAAGGAATGCTTGGCAAAACAGAACAGGTCTTCCGAAAAGCAGCGAGCAGCTAGCCCGGATAAGACGCGAGAGGGACGACGCCGATACAATCAGTCGCATCCAGAAGTTCTGCGCACGTACTTTCAGAAGAGAAGACACAGGCTGTTGTCGGTCGGCGGCGAACACACGATTGAGCAGTGGCTCTCTCGGGTTGCCTACTACGGCTGGCGGTGCGCTTATTGCCATTGCGAATTGACGCCCAAAACACTCACCAAAGATCACGTGATTGCACTTTCCAAAGGTGGCACAGATTGGGCTTCCAATCTGGTGCCCGCGTGCGAGAGCTGTAACAAGAGAAAGAGCGCTAGGCGCCGTCATCCGGTAGCCGTTGGCGTCTGCGCGGTAGGCTGAGTAGGAGCCGCGCCTGCGATCTGCTTTTCTGCCTCAATCTCGTGGGAATATACGAGGCACAGCTTATAGAAAGCCACAAAGTTATCAATGACAGGTTGGTTCCCTTCAAGTTGCGACCAGTTTTTGTCGCACCAACTCGGGATCAACTTCACCAGCGTGCTGCAGTCGTCGAGGTACTTGTTGGGCTGCACGCTGGGAATCTGGATGGGCTCGCCGGTAACCGGATCGGGCTGCATGGAAGGCTCGCCCTGCATGAGTTGCGAGATGTAGCGCAGCATCTTGCCGCGCATCGCGCCTTTCGGCGGAACCAGGCCGGGCATAGCCAGATATTGAATGCACTGGTCGACGTTTTCCGGTTCGTCCAGGAGAAGCTGGATGAAGGGGTTTTCCGGATTCTCGACAATGTCCTGCCAGAAGGTGCGGATGTCGGCCGCACTCATGGGGAAGCCCTGCTCGGTGTCGCGCTCGACGTGCACCGAGCCTTTCACTTGGTCGAGGTGCACATATTCGGTGCGCCACTCCTCGGACTCGTCCGCTACCGCATTCTGTATATCGTCCGTCATGTTTCGCGCGAACGATTTGACTGCGTTTTCAGCCGCCTCCGCATGCTCATCGGAGATACACTCCCAGTGCATGCCGAGCTTCATCATGCCGGTATCGAGTTGCTGCTTCTGGCCGCCCATGGTCTCGACGCCTGATTGCGTGCCGGCGCCGAAGGTCTGCGGCGGAGTGCCGACCAATAGCTCCATCTCTTGTTTCAGAATCGCGACGTACTCGATGATCAGGCGGTCGATCTCCGCCTTGACCTGGAAGATCATGTTGCGGATGTCGGAGTTGGGATGCGCTTTACGGATTTTCAATCCGTTGAGCACGCCAGGCAGCATGGCTTTGCCGTTCAGCGCCTTGGTGTCGATGTACTCTTCGTTCGCCAGCAGCAGCCCGCAGGCCAGCCTATCTAGATACTCATCGATTTTGGCGTGACAGTCATTTAGCTTTTCTTGCAGTGGGACGCCGGGATCGCCCGCTGGTGGCGGGAAGAGGCCAAATCCTTTTTGCCGCGTGCCCGCCCAGGTCCACTCGTCCGTGAGTTTCGCTTCCCGCAAGTAGAGTGGATACTCGCCCACCCAGGCCAGCATGCAGCCTTTGGGGAATTCCTGGATAAGCTCTTCCGCTTCCGCGCGGTTCATGTCGCCGGGCAGCTCGGCAAAGAGCATGGGCGCAATCCACGTCCGGTTGTAAGTGGGTTTGGTCTGGCTGCCGCCAAACCAGGCGGGATAGCCCTGCGGGGCGGTGACGACGTCGCGCAAGAGGCGCTCCATCGATTCCCCGGCTTTGCCCGAGGTCTGGCCTTCGGAGAATTTCTCCCACTGGTCTTTGAAAGTCATCCGCAGCCAGCCGAGCGACACTTCTTCCGCCAGGTTCAGCAGACACGTATTGGCGAGGTCGGGGGAGTCGGGATCGGCGTCGATGTGCATGGGGCCGTAAATATTTTGCAGCACCATGCCGTTGGCCACGTCTTGTTTCTCGTCGGCTACGGGCACGCCCTGGGGATCGACGTACCTCTCGAAGTAGCTGTCCGGGCCGAACGGGGCCGAGCAGCCCGGGCAGTTTGCCCGCAGGAGAAACACTGGTAGCGCGCCGGCAGCACCTCGGCGTGGGCCTTCATGGTGAGGACGGTCTCTTTGTGGGTGCCGGTGCGCTCGGCGTCGACCACGAAGCGGGTGTGCTTGAAGTAGCAGCCCGAGTTAAAGAATTCCATCAGCTCCTGCCGCAGCATGGACTTGATCTTGTTGGCGCGCTCGATGATCTCCTCGATCCGGGAGAAGACTTTGGCGGTTTCCCGGTCGTCTTCCTCGTCCGCGTTGGCCGGCCGGCCGCGGGTCTTCGGAACTTGCGAGGAGAGCGCGGACTCGTAGGCGATTTCCAAAGTTTGATAGAAATTGTGGGAACGGCGATCGAGCGAGCGGTCGGCGTTCTTCTCGTCGGCGCCGCCGATGAAATTGGAGAATTCCTCGAAGGCGTCAAAGGTCTCAAACGACCCCGGGTAGGTGCCGAGGTGCTGGTTGCCTTTCAGCATCTCCTTGTTCTTCAGGACTTTCAAAATGATGCCGCGCCGCTTCCACTGCCACTTGTCCCGCTGCTGGGTGGAGAGGTCGATCAGCTTCTTGCCGTACTTGGCCAAAAGCTCCTGGTTGCGCTGGTCGCGCGGGACGGGCGCGTCCTTGGACGGTTCCTGTCCGACCGGGACCTGGGGCTGATGGCGTTCGACGCTCAGCGAAGAAACCGAAGCCGGGTCAAAAGCGGCGGGGTTCAGGGAAGTTGGTTGGGTGCTCACAGTTTGGTGTGATTAGTGGTCACAGTTAAGTGTGATTAGTGACGGCTTCGGCGCGGGCCTGGCGAAAAATTGCCTGGCTGGGGTGCGTGCTCGGATGCGCGCTGGTGGCCCTGGTGACGGCGTCGCGGGCCATGGCTCGCTCCAGTTCCCGGCCTAAGCGCGACGGGTTGGTGCGGGCGACGGAGCGCAGGCGGCGGATTTCTTCGGCGCGATTGGTCTCGCCGGTCTCTTCTGGCTTGTCTTCTTCTTCTACGATCGGCTCCGGCTCCACTTGTAACCTAGGTTGCGCGCCAGTGGGAATCTCGATTCCCAGCAAAAGCTGAAACTCTTCCGGCACGCCCTCGGGGTAGAGCAGCTTGGCCAGGCCGGTGATCTGGCTCTTCAGCAAGCAGACGACTTCTTCGTGATGGGAGCGGGTGACGAAGGGAAAGCGCATTAGAAGGTGAAGCTCTTTGTCCAGCCGTTGCCGCCAGAACCGCCGGTCCCGGCAGTGGTGAACGTGCTCGCCGTGTAACCGCTGCCGCCCGAAGCTACACAAGATTGGACCGCACCGCCCGACATAGTAGGTGTGATAGTGCCAAGCGTTCCGCCGCCTCCGACCGGCACGAATGTTGGCGTGCCGACGCAACCCGCGCCTGCCGTCGACACAACGCAAGAACTGAGAGCGCCCGTCGTGACGCCAAGCGTGAGCACGGGCAGAGTGGTGCAGCCCGCGCCGGAAGAAATCATCGCGGCAGGAACGGACACAGGCACGACTGGGCCGCCGTTGGAGTAGATCGTTGGTGCATTGGTTATCGTGTGAGCGGAGAGGATGACTACGCCGCTGGCACCCGAGGAGCCTGCGCCGGTTGAGTTGGCGGCAGGAGGAGTACCATAGCCGCCTGAATTATCAATCACGCCACCGGTGCCGACAATGGAATTGCAAATCAACGCAACCCCGGGCGCTCCAACTCCAGCAGCTCCTCCAGAGCTGCCGCCTTGTGAGCCGCTTGTACCAGAGAACATCCAGTCAGAAACCGGTCCACCTGCTAGACAAGCTTGGATAGACGGAAAGGTGCTGGTCGGTGTGACGAAATTGCCATTTCCGCCGTTACCACCTGAGCTACCGCCAGCCGCACCACCAGAGTTAAAAGCCAGGGTAGCAGTAGCTCCTGGCAACATGGCATTCGTCGTGCCGATTGTGCCAGCAGCAGCACCTCCACCACTTCCTCCGCCAAGAGAGCCGCAGTAATTTTTACTGCCGCTGACATCGACGCCACGTGCATTGATGGTTCCGGCAATCGTGCATGTGCCAGTCGAACGAACAACCAGCCCATTGATGTTGTTAACTGTGCAAGTGTTCCCGCCCGACACAGTGAAGGAGGAATACCAGTGTTCTCCGGAGAGTGTAGTTGAGCAATTTCCCGCTCCCTCCGAGCCATCTCCTAGCCATCTTGCCCAGGCGGGTGCGTTCTGGTTCTGATCGACATAGGCCGTGGTGGCCAGTTTGGTCGAGTTGTCGCCCACGGCCTGCGTCGTGGCCGTTGCACCATTGGGCAGAACGTTTACCGGATTCTGGATCTGGGCCAACCCTGCCGGAGACACGACTACGAGAATTCCTAGAATGATCTTGAGTTTTTTCATGAGAGTTTTTGCAGAAAAGAAAAAGCTTCAATACTCCAGCGTGTAATACACCGTTCCCTGTATCGACCCTGCCGCCGATTCGTTGAGAATGAATGCGCTTCCTTTGGGCACGATTGCCCAGGGCGTTCCCGTGCAAATCGCGGTATGTGACCCTCCGCCCGCTTTCAGGAGATAAGCTCCCGAGATGGATGTCGAGCCTTCCTTCAGCGTGATGTTTTCGTCCTGCGAGGCGTGAGAGTTGACTAGAAAGAATTGCCAGACGAAAATCCTTTTACTCGCGTCCGAGGCGATGATGGTGTTATCGCCATTCGAGGTGGCATTGACCGCCGCGCGTTGCGAAACGATGGGGCAGTTCTGGCCCTGGCTGGCTTGGCCGAAAGCGGTTAGAGAGAGCAATGGGCAGAGGAGAATAAGGAGAATAGGCTTCATCGAATTTACCTTTCCCACCAGCCGAATTCCGGAAAGAAGGTTTGCGCGGAAGGCGTTGTCCCGTTCATCACGTAATAGAGCAGGATCGACTGTGCAGGACCGATGACGACTGGCGGCATCGGAATGGGGATCACGTTGGCATTGGCAATCGTGATTGAGCCGAACATCGAGCCTTCGACGCCACCGAAGTTGAAATACTTCAGTTCGCCGGTTACATCGGCGACCGTAGCCGAGACTGCGGCGCGCAGAATTCTGAGTCCTACTATCGTGCGGGCCACGCCCGTGGCCGCAGTAGCGGTCAGGTTCCCGAAATAGAGTGAAGCGATGGACTTCGCGTTGGAGATGTCCTGGTTCGGACAATTGATGTTGCTGGCCGCGATCACAGTGCCGCCCGAGGAGTAGCGCAGTGCACTGTCCACCACGAGCATGGCCTGCACATTGACGCCAGCCGAGGCCCATGCTCCCGCCGTGCCTGTGACCAAAGCCATGTAATCGAGATATAAACGCTTGCCGCCAGCGGAATCGTTGTTGCTGATGATGGCGAGTGGGGTAGTGGCCACGAAGCCGGTAGCGAGCACGCTGGCTATCGCGGTTTGATTGTTGTGTGCAGTGAAGTAAGAACCTTCGTCCGCCAATAAGTGCGCTTTGCGGACGTAGGAGAGGACCGTGCCTTCGCCGTACCGACCGAAGCGCTGGGCGATATCGTTGGATTGACTGTCCGGACTGATGGTAGGCAAAGCCCGCGAAACCAGACCGCGCAAAAGAGCTTGTGGTGACAACATAAGTTTAGTAGCTCCCTAAAAACTCTGGTATTTCCGGCGCTGGAACGAAACCCGCTCCCGGTTGCTGGGCGGCTGCGAATTGCGCGACTCGAGAATAAGCAACTCGCTGTTGCAGCAAGGCGAGGTAAGCTAGATTCCCGCCTGTTTCCTGAGCGGCGCCAGTCGGCAAGGGCAAACTTGACGCGCTAGGATTTTGACCAGCCCGCGCAGTGTCCCCGATAAAGTTCCGTTGGCATCGGTAGTGACTGCCGCATCGGCAAGCGCGCCCTGGGTGACATCCGCACCGTCGGCAATGGTCGCGGCTCCGCCGCCACCCGAAGAAATAGAAACCGGCAACGGGCTAGTGACTTTCGCCCCGCCCACGCGGTCAAGATTGAAATTCGGTGCAGTGCTCATAAATGTAAGAAGTGCGACACTCCCAGCAAAACCATCAAGGCGCTAATCGCCACTAGAATCCACTGCCACAATGGCCGCTTGGGATGCAACCCGTCGATGCGGTAGTAGACTCGCTTGATCTGCTCGGCCTGCGACTCTTCCGGGTGCTGTTCCTGAACTTCTTGGAGCAGTTTGTAAAATCTGGCGTGATCGACACGCATCAGTCCTCAATCACCGTAAAAACGCGGGAAGCTACGTCCACGGTTTCCACTTTGAAAGGTTTGTTATTGGGCAGAAAGTAGCCTTCATGGCGGTTAAGTATGAAATCTTCTCCGCCTAGTTTCTGATGGGCCTGAGCGGTGATTTCGTCGGGAATATAGATGTTGTAGGCGGCAAGAGTTGTCGCCGTGCGGTCTTTTTCGATCAGCCGCAAGCGGTGGCAAGTCGTCTTGACCGTGTAGGGGTCGGGCGCGCTCAGGTTATCCACCGTGAAATCGAAGGTTCCGGGCATTATTTGGCCCGGCGGATGGACCGGGGCGCTTCCGTATCGCCAGCGACGCGGGTTTTGGTTTCGGCGGGAGAAGTTGCGGGCGCATCCGGCCATAGTTGTTCCGGCAACTGGAAGCCATTGGCCCGTGCCGCTTCTTCTTCGTCTACGCTATGGACTTGCTGGTGTTTCCAGTTGCCACCGTCGGCCTTGAAAAGAGTTTTTGGGTAAGTCATCGCTGTGCTACCACCGTCCCTGTGCCAAATTCGTTGGTCCCGCCGACTTCGACAACGCCTTGCTTGACTTTGACGAACTGCGTGCCCGCGCCCGAAGTGTGCTGCACTTCGATTACGGTCACCGAGCCATGCAAGGTGACGATCACATCCGAAATGGTTTTGCCGCTCAGGCCGGAGGTACTCAAAACTGAGACTGTCCGGCTTGCCTGTGTTTTGTCCATAGTCATGCCGCCGTTTCCTGAAGTTTGTGTCGCGCCGGATCTTCCGAGCCTCCGGGTTGGCGAAGTAGGAATTGATGGAAATTGCCGGGATAGCCCTTATCGCCATCCCAATGGGTAATGTTCAAATCAGCTAGGAGCCAGATTTCCCCGCCAATGTCGTTCCAGTTGCGGCAGAAAGCCGCATCCTGACCCCACCATGCGCCCTTGTAGGCGCCGTGGTTAAATAAGTCAATATGCGTTGGACCGAATTTCAGATGTGGATAAGCCGCAGTGAATTTCTCTACCGCCTGGCGCGTGACTTTTAGGAACCCGCTAGGCACCCAGACGGCATGAATGCAGCCGTCGTCTCGCACTATGGCC
>QIAU01000098.1 GCA_003225055.1 Acidobacteriota bacterium | reverse complement strand
GCTTGCCACCACGTGATCTTCTTCGCCATGGCCCGCAAAATCACTTCCTGTACTTTCATCGCCCGCTCCATCGCGGCCTTCGGGTAAGAGAACATGCCTGCCATGTTCTCCTACCCTCACCGCCAGAAAAGCGGACAGATCACGTGCTATCTCAACCGGACATATCATGTGCTAACGACAGCTGTCGTTTTTTGGCTTGACAAGCTTTCAGAGTTGGAATAGGCTGTGGGCCCGACGAGCTAATCCGACTGGAACTTCGGGCTAATGCACTCCTAAGCATTGCTCGACGATACTCCCCGAAGCATTGAACCTCGAACAGTAGAGAACCTCGAACAGTAGAGAACCTCGAACAGTAGAGAACCTCGAACAGTAGAGAACCTCGAACAGTAGAGAACCTCGAGCAGTAGAGAACCAGGAAACAGCGTCGGTACGAGCGCATCGTGGGCAATGATCCACGATGCTGAGTCGCGCAACTTTCCGCGTGCAAAGGAGCCGCGATGAAAAGACCCATGCCACTCTCAACTGTAGTCGCCACCGGCAAGGTGCAATTGAAAGGCATTCTGCGCAGAGCAGACATCAGGGCCGCCGCCTTGGGCGTGGCGGCATTCGCTACCAGCATCATCATCGCCGTATGTGCCGCCGGGATTGCGGTGATTGCCGCGCCTTCAGACTCGGAAGACAGCATCGGGATCTTCCGGCTCTTCCCTGACGACACCGGCTTCATCCAGAGCGCTGCGTCGGATGTGAAGGTCACGACAGTGACCGGGACCGTGGTCCCGGTTCCCAACGCTCCGCTCAATGGTAGCAACAAGTTCTTCGATGTGAGGCTTGGTGCTACTGGCCAGTCATGCGCGACCTGCCACCAACCGGACCAGGGCTTTAGTATTCAGGTGGCGGACATAAGACGAAGGTTCGTCGAATCTGGCGGGACGGACCCACTGTTCCACTTCCGAAACACTGCCAACAACCCAGCGGTGGGCGCGCCAAACGCGAAGAACTACAGCGTCTTACTGCTGCTGGGCGCGACGCGCATCGCCAAGCGCTATGCGCCCGAATCCAATTTCACGATCGCGGCCGCCAATCAGAGGACAATCAACGAGTTCGGCGTGTTTCCGTTGACCAATGATCCCGAGATGGAGCTTTTTCCGGGAGGTTCGGCCGGAAATCCGACAATCTCGGCATTCCGCCGCCCGATCGTGCCGACCAACCTGCATGAGGAGAGCGCAGTGCTGTTTGACGGGGCGGTCAACATCGAGAACATTCTGGGGCAGGTGACGGGCGGTACCATGCTGCTGGCCGGACGGGCCCCGACTGTGGACGAAGCCAAAGAGGTAGGGGCGTTTGAGTTCGGGGTATATACCGACCAGGTCTTCGACCGGGAGGCGGCGCTTCCTAACGGAGCCGGGCGGCTTTCGGCAAAGGGGGCAAAGGGTGGCGTGGAAAACCTGTCGGAGTTCTCGCTGGGTCCCACGGTGCCCTGTAACGTGCCCGCGCTTGCAAACGTGGCGCAGGCCTCGAACCTGTCGGGTGCGGGCACATGCGTACCCAACGTCCCAGGTTTCGACATTTTTGATGCCTGGGCGAACCTTCCCAACGCGGGAAATGCAGCCCGGCTCTCAGTGGCACGTGGCCAGGAGATCTTCAACAACAAGGAGCTCCATGTCCCCCCCGATCTGCAGGCGCAGTTGGGGAGAACCACCACGAACTGCAAAGGATGTCATTCGAAACACAATGTAGGCAACAACGTGGACCGAGCCTTCTTTGTCAGGCTCGGCACCGACTCGATTGCCATGTTGAAGGACCTAATCAGGGGTGGCGGGATCTGCGCAACCGACACCTCGCCCCATCCGGAGCTCCGGGAGATGCTTGAGCGTGTCCGGTTGCTGCCTCTATATCGGGTAACGGCTAAAGCCGGTTCGCTTGCGGCGGGCTGCGGCGTCAGCGACGCCGGCGACATTATCACAACCGACCCGGGCCGCGCGATGGTGAGCGGCGACATCGCCGACGCGGGGAAGTTCAGGCCAACAATCCTGCGGAACCTGGCGGTGCGTTCCCCGTACTTCCACGCGGGGGTGGCGAACGATATCGGAGCTTTGATCGACTTCTATAATGCCCGTTTCAGCATCGGGCTAACTAATCAGGAGAAACTCGATTTGGCCGCCTTCCTGGAGAGCTTGTAGAACACGGATTCAATGAAGGTCCTGCAGCGCGGAGCGCCGCCGCGCTGCAGGATGCCTTAACCGCTGCGGCCCGTCCAGCATCACAGCCGGAACTAAACCAGAATCGCGCGAGGATGATTCATCCTCGGCTTCACCGAATGCGACAAGAATCGCAATTGCGTCGGCGGTGGCTACGGCGGCGGCGGAAGTGTCGGTGACGGAGCGCCTGACCGTCGCGATGTTAACTTGTACTGTCGTCCGCCGATGTGATATTTGCGGCAGCTTCAAAAAACTGCCCACCCCTCGGTTGAGCTAAGCAATAAAAGCGAACGCAGTCAGAGCGACAGTCAAGCGCCGATGGGATACGCCACGACGCGGACCTTGGAGCGGGTGGCGGCGGCGATCGGAGTACTGGAGTCGGCGCCGATTGAGTTTGAAAGCACCCGCGATGTCGCTGCCGGCGGTGTGTTGCTGGCCGTACCGGCCTTATTGGCGCAGGGTCTGCTGCGCCACCGTCCACAGAGCTACCAATTACCCAAAGGATTCTACGGCATCGACAGCATTTTTCTGTTGCTGGCGCTGATGGCGCTGACCTGCATTGGCTCGGTGGAACAACTGCGTTATCAAGCCCCGGGCGAGTGGGGCAAAGTGTTGGGTCTGGACCGCATTCCGGAAGTGCGCACGCTGCGGGAAAAAATCGAACGGCTATGTCAGGACTTGGGACGCGCCCTGGAATGCCCAACTGGCCAAGGAATGGTCTGATCACCACGCTGGGCAAGGAGGTGATTCCGTGGGTCGGAGAAGACCGCGCAGAAGACGGAGATCGAGCAGCGCTTAGCGCAAGATCCCCGCGCCCATTGGTTCACCGTAGTCTTTGATCGCGAAGGCTACAGCCCGGAATTCTTTGCGCAGTTGTTCGAAAAGCGTATTGCCGTTTTGACCTACCACAAATTTCCCAAAGAAGATTGGCCGGTGGAGCAGTTCACCGCCCATCGAGTCCAACTGGCGGGCGGCCAGGCCGTGACCCTGAAACTGTCCGAGCGCGGCACGCAGTTATCCAACCAGTTCTGGGTACGGGAAATTCGCAAGCTCACCGCCAGCGGGCATCAGACGGCGCTTGTCGACCACCAACTTTCAGGCCTCGATCGGGGCGCTGGCTGTGTCGCTCTTTGCCCGATGGTCGCAGGAAAATTTCTTTCGCTATGAGAGAGAACACTATGGTTTGGATCGGCTTGTGGAGTACGGAACCGAACTGATTCCTGAAACGGAAGTGGTCAATCCGCAGTGGCGCCAGCTCGACAGCCAGATCCGATCCAGGGCCGGACAATGCTATCGTCTGCGGGCCGAATTCGGCGCCTTGGCCTTATCCGAGGGTCTTTCGGAACCGGAAGTGCGGAGCTACGAACAACGCCAGGGACAACTGCAGGAAGAAATTCAGCAACTGGAGGTGGAGATCGATAACCTCAAACAGCAGCGCAAGCAGACCGCGCATCATATTCCGATCCAATCCCTACCCCAAGAAGAACGCTTCACCTGCCTGCGCACCGAGCGCAAGCACTTCCTCGACACCATCAAAATGATCGCCTATCGAGCCGAGACCAGTTTGGTTTCTTTGCTCCGGGAACACCTGGCGCGTTCTCACGATGCCATGAGAAGGAGGTCTGACATGTTTGCGGTCTTCAAACCATCCGTCAGGACTGGCCCGACCTGCGAACGCAGTTTTCAGTGAAGAACCGCTTGACCGCACGGAAGAACCGCTTGACCGCACGCCGCCGCCGTCGTTCCAGCTGCCCGGGGCTTCCCTGCGGTCTCATGCTTCGAATCATCCCGAAGAAGAGGAGCTGATATGTCTATTATTTCTGCATCAACTGTTTATTACTTATGTACACGTCAATAAAGCTGAGGATCGTAAATGAAGAAGCGAACCACTTTCTGTTTACGCGGTGCATTGAACACATTGAAGGATGTGGAGTCCTTTCTCCTGTCCAGAGCCAGTCAAAGCTTCAGAACTTCGGTTGGCGGCGGGGATGATTGACGCGGCTGAATTTCAGCTGCAATGGCCACTCGAACAACGGAAAAAGGCGCTAGCTCCTGAAAGTCGTTCGAATGAATGGTCTTCTCGCGGACGACAAGGAGTACACGCTTTCGCATGCAGGGGTATAACATGTTTGCGGTCTTCAAACCATCCGTCAGGACTAGCCCGAGCTGCGGAACGCAGTTTTCAGCGAAGAACCGATGTGGCACCATTGGGAAATTGGCAGCGCTTCACACCAGTCCTAGTGATGCTGCAGCCGTTGTACTTTGGCGCGCGGACGCCCACGTCGGGGTCAGTCGTGGAACAATCATACCAGTGCAGACATGGGGCGGCAGAAGGCGTGGAACCGATTGGGGAGAAGCGCTCATCCGCTGCGGCACCACCTGTCACTCTGTCACAGCGACGGGTGCTGAAGGTGGCGTGCTCCCTGCGGAGAATCGCGCGGGTTGCGGCCGGTACCCGGTTCGAGTCCGAACGTGGAATTTCTTCAGGCGTTCCCCTAGCAGTTTCACGTGGATCGTGCGCCAGCCACGATTCGGATTCTGCTGGGGATAATAACTGAGCAAGTAAAGGTGGGCCAGATCGTCCCGAATGGATGCAAATGCCTTTTGCTGATCCCTCCAGTTTTTGGCGAAATAGGCTTTGCCTCCGGTGGCGGCGGTCATTCGCTCAAAGACAGCGGTCGACACAGGATCCAACCTCGCTTGCTGGGTACTGATCATGTAGACAGACGTCCCGGTGGACTGGGCTAACTCAGCCACATCTTCGGGGGGCACCGCGCTGGCGTTGTCTGGCCCGTTGGAGAAGACCACAATGACTTTCTTTCCCGTATGCAGGCTGGCATCCTTCACCGTCATGAGGAGGGCGTTGTAGAGCGCCGCGTCATCTCCAGCGACCGTGGCGCGCACCCCGTGCAAAACCTGAGAACGATCCCGCGTAAGAAGTGCGGAGCGAGAGAGATCACGGCTGTAGGAGTAGAAAGCAATCTGATCCGCGGTTTCCAGAGATCGGACAAAGTCGACAATTGCGTCTTGTGCAAAGACAAACTGCCGGTACATGTAATTGCTGGTGTCAAACAGGACGAATACATTGGCGCCCGCAACCAGTGAGCCGAGTGTTTCAGGCGGGTCCTTTGCCGACGCACCAGCTACCGAGCCTTCTTGCGTATTGGGGGATTTACTCTCCGGCCGCGCCGTGTCCACGAGACTGCGAGTAGGTTCGTTTCCCTCGGCGAAGGTGGCGATTCTTTCGGGAATACCATCCTCGGTAATCGCGAAGTCCTGAGGACGTAGGCCGGTGACATAATTGCCCTTACTGTCCGTCACCGCCACATTCAACTGAACGAGGTTCACAACCACCTGAATGTGGGACTCAGTTTCCTGGGCCGCCGTCCGAGTTTCAGGAGCAACGGACAGAACCAGCAAGGAGCAGCAGAATGAAAGAAGTAGATGCCGTTTTAGCATAACTTTTACACGCGGTCCTGCTCACGAGCTGCTCAGAATCTCGCGTCCTTCCTCAATGGGATTTCTCCGTCAGGGACGCCGTGTCACTAACTTGTAGAGGTGCAATTTTGCCCAGACGAAATTCCTCCCCGGTTTCTCGCATGGCGCGAAGGACTGCCGGCCAATCCTCCAAGTCGGTGGCGAAGATCCTTGCGATCATGCGATGGGTAAGTTCGGGTACGAGACGGTTCAGCACCACCGGCGGGTAACCCTTTTCATCGATTAAACGAGCCCAGTATAAATTGGTGGAATCCCAGGACTCAGCCAACAAACGGCTGGAGTAGCCCGAGAAGGAGGGGAAAGGTTTTAAATTCAGCAATTCCGGTTTGTAGCTCCGCGCTAGCACAGGATGCGGCACACCGAAATCCTGCGACAAACGCTGCCAGGTCACCTCGGCGGGGTGGTGCACGGACAAGTCTTGGAGTTCTTTGCCGGCTGTGCCCCATAATTCCATATTTCCGGGGAATCTCTGGCTGAATTCAGCGGTGAGAAAAACCGTTTCTGACGGCATGATGCCAGGAAGCATATCTTTCAGATGCCCCGTGCTCAAGGCTGTCTCCAGGCGTGAAAGCCTTTGGGGGGCCATACGCTCGGATAGAATATCAAGCAAGTTGTGTCGCAGCTTCTCATCCTGCTGGGCGGCGGCTAGAAGGTCCTCTCCGGCCTGCTGGTAAAGCGCAACCGCGTGAAGCTCGGTCCCAGTGACATTCCACCATCGGGGCAAGATGGCGCTGGTCAGAAGCCAGGGTACCATTTCTTTCCAGATAAGGGCCTGCACATTTTCCGGAGCGATAAAGTCCTCCTCCGCAACCGCAAGAACGTAAGGCAGATCGGAAAGAGAACCTACTAGATGGACACCACCCCCCGCCGCGGCGCCGGCCCCAAACAACTCCGGCGCCTGCCACACTAGCTTGTACCCGAGAACGGTCTCGCCCGAGAAATCATGAGACCGGACGAAGAGAGGGTTATTGTGAAGAATCTCAGAACCCGGCGGCTCATAATAGGCATAGTTGAGGCCCACCAACGTGTCTCGCACGAAGGGGACGAGCTGGCCACGGGCCTCCGCCAATCTGGCAGGGGAGAACTGGGATTTGATCAACTTCGTCAAATCGGTCCGCATCTGCAATTCCGTATGGCGGTTGTTGTAAATCCCTGGCGCCCATTCCGACCGTTCCCTGCTTTTGAAAATCGGCTGTGGCATTTCGAATTCCTGCAACTCGGCCGCCAATGGAAGCAGACTGCTATCCTCCGCCTTCCCCTGTGCCACTGCATTCAAGCCCTCACCGAGAGCCAATAAGGTGTCGAGGGAAACCAGGCGTTGCCCATCCAGGACGGACCCTATTTTGTTGGCCACGTCGCGGTGCACCTGCTGTCCCGCGGGAGTCGTTTGAGGTGGACCTGCCAGGAGATCTATGATTTCGTCCTGCGAGCCATCAGGTTTGCCGGTCGCAGCCTTCAGAACTTCGCGGAGTGAATCACGGCTTGTGTCGAAGAGCTGAGCGGCCGACAGATTCTTGCCAAAGGGGCTAATGAGACGCTGCCAGGACTCATTCAGCATTGGATTCGGAATCTGTCCCTGCCGCGCCAGGATTTGCCACAGACCGACAGTGCTTTCAAGGATCCCCATTGCGTTTCCGCGCATGGTGAGATTGGGAATTCGGTCCACGGCCTCGAGTACCTCAACAAACCGCTGGATGGAAGCATCGTTTAAGTCGGGGAATTCGGAAAAAATCAGAAATTGATTGCTGAATTGCTCGAACTTGCTGGCCAGCAGGCGGACAGTCTGGGGAGTGAGCCGTTGCGAGGCGGAACGCTCGGCGTCGAGCTCGCTCAACGAGAGATAGAGTTCCAGGGGCCCATGTTCAGTATCCAGACGGGAAAGACCAAACATGGTTGCGACCAACTGGTCAGGGCTGTTGCAGCAATCTGTTCTTTTAGCCCAATAGCGAACGATTTTCGCATAGCCCTTCTGGCGAAGGATTTGTTTCCACAGCTCCAGATTCCCGGGAACAGTGGGTTCGCCATTCGGTTCCCAGTGGAGGCTGGTGACCAGCAGCAACAGCCCGGGATTGGGCCTGAATATGGGTCGGTAAGCGTTCGGTTCCTGGCTCTGCCCGCGGAGCGCTGAGTAAAAAAGCGGCAGCCGGCGAGGATCAGTGAAGTAAGCCTGCTGCGTGCGGCCCGCGCGGGAAAGGGCGTCAAAATAGGCGGCCAGCCAGCCCTGATCCTTGGCCAGTAAGCGCGCTACAAACTCAGTGGGCACATCTGGACTCGCTCCCACCAGGTTCCTCCAGGCGGGTTCTGCCGTCGGTCCTCCGGGAACCACGATTCGTCCCGATCGCATATAAATGTAGCTGCCGTAAAAATCCAGCACGGCTGCAAACGGTATGAGCTTTTTCAATCCCGACGATTTTTCTAAGGCGATTCTGGTGTCGGGATCCATCCGTGACGCTGCCCAATAAAAGCGCGCCAGAGCGGGATCATGCAGCAGCAAGTCAATGGGATCTTTGCTTTTTGTGCTGCTTGCCTTTGTAGCCAACTGGCTGAGGTTCTTGAAAAGAAGAGGCACCCGCGACTGAGGAAACGAGTAGGTGAAGGGCTGGCCTCGCCGAAGGCTGTCCTCCAGGTCAACCAGCGGGAATCCCGAGTCGATTGTCAGAAAGGCCCTTTCAGCGTCGGCAGTATCCAAGATGGTGTCTTGTCCACAGTCTCGCCGAAAACGATAGCCTAGTACCTTGAGCAGGACCCCGGCGTCGGCGCAACCGGAGACACGAATGACGGCCTCTGGACCGGCCAGCACCTGCAATGCTCTTGCCTGCTGGACATATCGCCTCAACAGCACCAGAAATTCAGTCACGCCCTGAGGATTTTGATGCCAGCCCGCATAACCCTGCATGGCCGCGTTGCGCGCCAAAAGCGGCAGCACTTCCTCAGGCGATACCTTCTGACTGATAGCCGCCATACGCAGGAAGGAGGCCAAGGGGCCTGGTATGGTCGCGGTTGCCACCGGGGACTCCGCTTCCGACGCCTGTGACGCAATAGCGGGAGGCATTCCCCACAACGGGCGGGGGAAACAGGAGCTGATACAGAGGAACGCCAGAAGGACATTTGCCGTCACGTATAGAGGAGATTTCATGGCTGGAACCCCACGATCTTAGAGGCGGCTGCCAGGACAAATCTGTGCACTGTTAAAGCACCGAAAGGTTTCCCGTTCGTCTGGTTCGAGTTATCGAACCCGGAGAATCGGATTCCACCTCATCGGCTGGCAGAATCCATTGTCATCTGTTCGCCTATCTCTAGCCCGAACACTCATGGTTGGTCAAGATACCCCATCCCGCACATTAATCCAAGACCTATTCACGGCAAAAAAGCCCGTTCATGGTCTTTAGAATCCCCGCTACGCCCTGGGAATGTTGATGCTCTAAGGACCAGGGCGTAATCAAGAATCGCCGTATTCGATTCTGACTCATGCCCATGAGTCAGATAGCCTCATAGCGCGGCTAAAAGGTTACAACTGATTCTGCAGGACCCATAATATCGGGAGATTCAACGAATGGCGCGCTCGCGCCACATGTCCATCGCAGAATGGGTCCGGCGAGCACTCGATTTCGCAAAACGCCGAGAACCCCTGGGCAGCATCGGGAAAAAGCTGGAAGTCATCCGTGCCGCGTCTCAGCATGACTACCCTGTCGGCGACCTTGACGGCATGCTTGCCGAAACCGGGTCCGGGTACGGCCTAGTGCGCGCCCATGATTCTGGTCGACTCGAATATTCCGATGTACCTCGTCGGCGCACCCCATCAGCACAAGGCTAATGCCCAGCGCCTGCTGAACGACTGGTAACCGAGCGCCAACGTCTCGTTACTGCTGCCGAAGCCTTGCAGCAAATCCTTGATCGGCTATGTCGCAATCGATCGCAGGGACGCAATCCAACCGGCTTTCGATGCCCTGCTCGGCATATGTAGATGAGGTTTGGCGGTCGATCGCACAGTGGTGGAGCGCGCAAAGCAGATCGTGCTGGAGTATCGACAACTCTCTGTTCGCGACGCAGTGAATTCTGGCGAGGGGAGTGCTCGCTTTCATCGTGTATGAGGCAACTCCCCGAGATCCGCTGGTATTAGGTGGTGGTGGTGGTGTAGCTATGGCGTGGGCCTATTGGCTACCTGGATTCCAGCGCAACGCGCGCTGTCGATTGATCCGATTGATATTGCTTCGCGAGGAGTGAATGTGAATTGCCCGGTACAGAATCAAATAGGTTCTTAGACTGCGAAGATGAAGCCGCGCGTCTACAACTACGTCCTCCTGTCATGCCGAGAACTTTCTTGGGATGCTTCAGCTCGCCTCATCTCTGATTCTGCTGAGGTATTAATGCGACGAGTGGTAGGCTTCTTGAACCGCTCCGCCTGTCATAACCGCTGGTCTTAGTACTTTGGTCACTTTCGATATCCCCCTTTCGTCACTAGCATCTTCTTCAGCCAGATTACCGGGGGTTTGAGGATCTACCGAATCTGGAGAAAAAAGTCCCGGGAGACACTATGACCAACTTAATTCGTGATTTGTGGAGAGACGAACAGGGCCAAGATATCGCCGAGTACGCCGTGATGCTCGCCGTAATCCTCGTGATCGTTGTCGGCACGGTCCGACTGATTGGCTCCAAATCGAACACTGTCTTCTCGAACGTAGCGAGTTCGATCCAATAGGGGCGAGTGAGTTCGTTGCAGGGCGGTCAGGGATGACCGCCGAATATGAGCCGGATCGGGCGGGAATAGCTCCCCGCCAAAGTCGGGGAGCCTGCGAGTGCCCTGCGCTCGGTCCGAAACAGCCCACCCCACTCCCTTCGGGCATTCGTCCGCTGAATGTACTCTAGGAGCCGGCGTGCGGCCGTGTGCCTTCGCTTCGACTGGGTTGCTGCTCAGACTTCGCTCGCATGTGCCAGCGGCGGTAAGAATCGAGCAACCTACGAAGTTCTTTCCGTGGCATGTACCAATGGGCGCCCGTGGAGTCCCACACGTAAATCTTCTCGGTGTTGAGTGGCAGCCAGCCAGTTCGATCGAGCGCTTCTTCGAAGAACTTGCGTCTCGCGAGCATTTTCGGGGTATCACAAGGGAAAAAGTAGTGGCTGGGATCGGAACCTTTCGTCCGTTGGACGGCAACACCTTGCACCAGGACAGGTTTTGATCCGACGTTGGTCACACGGACAGCGAGTACAGGGGGTAAGTGAGGCTGCCTGGAATCCCCTCGGTAAATCGCCTCGACCTTCAGGCGTCCCTTCAAACGAACGGCGCGAAGGAGATTCCAGATGAGAACCATGGTGGCGGCGATCGCACCCCACCAAGCCGCGACATCGCTCGGCGAGACATGGCGGATCGAATCGGTCAGCCTTCCAAGCCAGGATGGAATCATACCTAGTGTCTAGGTTGCGCCCTTTGACGCCCGTCCTCCGAGCTCTCTGTAGCTGGCGCAACGCAACAAATCCTAAATGTAGCACTTGGCTCTTCCATGCCTGCATCCTTTATCCTACGTAGGGATAGGACACGTGGCTCACGTACGACGTGTATCGCAAGACTTCCTCTCTCGTTTCCTCGAGCGACCGAGTCGTGAGCACGCACCACTCGGGTCCTTTGCAGCATCTACAGTAAGTGGGCTAAAGTAATCTTCCTCAAGCAAGTACAGGAGAATCGCCATGATTCTGGTTACCGGCGCAAGCGGAAATGTTGGCAAAGAAGTTCTCAAGCAGATTTCGCAAACGGGCATCCGGGTGCGGGCGACCTTTCAATCCCCCAGCAGCGGGGCGAGTGCTCCCTCCGGCGTAGAAATCGCAATTATGGACTACAACAAGCCGGAGACGATTCGTGCCGCCTTGAAGGGCGTGGAACGCGTTTTCCTGGTCGGGCCGCCGACTCAGAAGTTGCCCGCGCTGGAACGACAGGCGATGGATCAGATCAGGCAGTCCGATGTGCAGCAGGTGGTGAAGCTCTCGGCCATGGGTGGGCGCGAAGCTACGTATCCGCGCCAGCACGCCGACTCCGAGGACTACATCAAGACCACCGGAGTGGCGTACACCTTCCTTCGCCCCAACGGATTCATGCAGAACATCGTCAATTACAATGCGACGACGATCAACGCGCAGAACGCGTTTTACGGATGTCAGGGAGAAAGCAAGATCAGCCACATCGATATACGCGATGTCGCTGCTGTGGCCACGAAAGCTCTGACGGAGAACGGTCATGAAGGCAAGGTCTACACACTGACCGGGCCGGTGGCGCTCAGCAACGCGCAAATCACGCGGATACTGTCCGACGATCTGGGCCGCGAAATCCGTTATGTGGATTTGCCTTCCCAGGAGTTCAAGCAGGCACTGCTCGCTGCCGGTTTGCCGGAGTGGAGTGCGGACGCGTTGGTCAATTTACAGGATTTTTATCGTGCTGGAAAAGCGAGCGGCGTAACTAACGATGTCGAGCAACTCCTGCGCCGCCGGCCTACCAGTTTCGAACAATTCTCGCGCGACTACCGAGACGCATTGAGGAGAGAGGAACGGGCAGCGGGATGAAGAACCGCTAAACTCAGTGCTGCACGATTTTGGATAACCAAGTCCGCCGCTTTTTAGTGGCAGCAAGTTTCGCACGCAACCCAGGAACGACCAGCGCTTGCTCGACGGTGGGCTCGTTTATGGCCGCAATTCTTAATTCCAAGGCATGAGCCTTATCCGCCGCTCCGGTCTTATTATAGGCAAGCACCAATTGCTGCATGGAATAGGGGTTCCCGTCATCCTCTTCCAAGTGAAGAATTGCCTCGGCTTCCTTGTGCTCTAGTACGGATACGGAGCCGGCCGCTCGATGATAAGCATGCTCAATGTTCGCAGCACGGCTGTTGTCTGCCAGATGTGAGAGTTGCCCTAGTAACTCATGGGAGGTCTGGACTCTGCCAAGCGCCGCATTGCGGATGGCGCCAAGTTCGAGAATCTGGGCCCGCTCTTCTTGAAGGTCCGCCTCCGAGATGCCTTCATTTTTCTGTAAAGCAGATTCCGCCCGGCCGGCAAATCGCAAAGCCTCTGCGTTATCGAGCTGGTAGGTGGCGGCGATTCGGTAAGCCTTGGCCTCCAGTCTGCCGAGATGGGCGTCCCGCGCGTGTTCTGCAATTCCCGAAAAAGCAGCGTTTGCCTTGCCGTATTTACCCTCACGAACGTAGGTGAGCGCCGACTGAACCTCGTACTCGATTCTTTCGCCATCATTCGTGGCGCTGCGGATCGCTACCCCATATTCCTTGCGGGCGGTCTCTTCCTCACCCATCAACGCATACGTGTCAGCAATCCCGAGTTGAGCAGGGCGAAAACCGGGATCCAACTTCAGTGCAGCCCTGTAGTGTTCCAGCGCACCTTGGAAGTCTCCACCCTTCCGCAGGATTTCCGCGTACCCATGTTGTGGAGTTGGTTCCTTGGGAAGCAGATCCACGCAACGTTCCATGGCGGCAAATGCACGTTGAAAATCGCCCATCGCGGCGTAAATCTTACCGAGATCGCTCAGTGCTGCAGGGTACTTTGAATCTATGGCGAGTGCGCGCTGCAACAAGCTTTTGGCTGGATCATAGCTCTTCTGACCTAGCAGCCAGTGGCCGGCAAGGTAGAGCAGACGCTTGTCTTTTGGGTACATTGCCACCAGATCATTCATGGCAGCGATGCCGGTGACGTAGTTATCCTCGTGGATGTTAACAACCCACCTGATGAGCAGCCGCTCGCCAGGGGTAACACAGCCGGCAGCGCGCTTGGCGTTAGCCCGGGCTCGGCTTTCTTCAGCGGGATCGTTGGTGGCAAAGGAGATGAATGCCTGGATGAATGCGCAACGCGGGTCTTTGGCCGCCGCGGCACGCCAGCTTTGCAGGGCGGGCTCCGTCTTCTCCTTGACGAAATCCGCCATGCCTTTCTCAAAGAGCTCTTTGGCCGCCGAAGAATGCGTGCTGACAGTGACGATGGACGAAGAGGAAGAATTAGTCTGTGATGCGGTGCGGCCGGGCGTGGACCTCGCTGACGCGAACACGCAACTAAATAGGATGGCAGCTAAAGCAAGATGGCATCGTACACACATGGGATTACTGAGCGGAAGCGTATCATGAGGAAACGGCAATATTCAGGTTACTACCGTCACCTCGGAAGGATCTCGATCTCGAACCCTTGCTTAGTCACCCATCCTGTCACGAGCAGTTTTGCGACCCTCTTACCAGGTCCAACTTCGGAGCTTTGTAGGGCAAAAGAATAGACTTTTCGCGGGCGAAAGGTCAGGTAACCAAGCCTATCGCCTTGGATTGGGTCGAATTTGAGCGAACGTACCCTTCCCTCTGACTCCTTAGCAAAGGCACCGCAAAGAAACTTTTGGCGAGGCCAGTAAACCCGTCTACAATTTCGGTCCAATCGTGGGGGCAGTGCCCGAGATCTTGCGCACCCATGGAGGCTTCAGATTGCGCGCGCCCCTCTCATGTTTCTTGCGGGGATTAACCCTGCTTGCTATCGCCCTTGCACAGGAGTATCTAACCGCCGGAGGCGTCCCTCTCACAGGCCATGCTGCCACGTCCCTGGAGGAGCCCTCATTCTGCATCACCAAGCAGGTGGATGAAGTCAATCTTGTATTCACCGTAACTGATTCCAAAAGGCGTTTACGAGGTGATCTCTCTTCGGCGGACTTTCTATTGTTTGACAATCATCGGCCGCCGGAAAAAATCCGCTATTTCCAGCAGCAGAGTTCGTTACCCTTACAAATCGCTCTGCTAATTGACGCAGGCTCTTCCATCACGGGGCGGTTTGGTTTCGAAAAAAAAGCGGCCGACGTTTTTCTGAAGAAGATGCTCCGCCCCGGAGTGGACCAAGCCTTCCTCGTAGCCTTCAATGATGAAGTTCACCTGCTCCACGACTTCACGGACAACGTCCTAGCCCTGCGGGAATCGTTAAAAGTGCTCAAGCCGGGCGGAGACACCGCACTATACGATGCCATCGTTTTCGCCGCTGAAAAATTGCGTCCCATACGGAATCCTCCGTCACCCGCCGCGTAATTGTCCCTATCACCGATGGCGAGGATACTAGGCACCATGCCATCCCTTACAACGCAGAGCAGGCGGCACTCCGGGCTGATAGCGTTTTGTTTGCTCTTAGCACCAACAAAGTGAAACGCAACTCCCAGTACCCGCGCGGGGAAGCTGTCCTGGAAATATTGAGCCGTGCCACGGGAGGTAGCATTCTGCCAGCGCATGAGCATTCAGAAATCAATCTCGCCTTCACAAGCATCGAGAAATCTCTTCGTAGCCAGTACGTCCTCGGGTACACGCCTGCCGAATTCAAGGCAGCCTTAGGGAAGACTAAATGTGTATAGAGAGCTTCCCGCGGCAATGGCGATATACTGCTTTCGATCCAGGGCGAAGGTTATCGGCGCCGCGTAAACCGCTCCGCCGGTTTGAAAGTGCCACAGCGGCTTGCCGGAAGCCGCGTCCAGTGCGATGAAATTGCCCTCGGCGTCCCCGGTGAACACAAGCCCTCCAGCGGTCGACAAGACGCCGGACCAGGAAGGCGAGGGGTGGGGAAATTCCCACTTAATTTTTCCTGTGGCAGGATCGATGGCGCGGAGAGCGCCCCAGTAGGGCTCAGTGTCATCGGCGGGGAAATAAGCGCTGCCGTAGTAGGCATGTCCGGCTTCATAGGGCTGCGGCGCGGTGCTGAATATGTCGCACTGCTCGCGGGCGTTCACATAAAACAGTCCAGTCTGCGAATCGAAGGTGGGGGACATCCAATTGGTCGTGCCGGCGGCGCCAGGACAAACGCGCCGTCCCTCCGGAGTCGGCGAACTTTCCTTGGCCGCGACCGGACGGCCCTCGGCGTCCTTGCTGTCACTCCAAGTGACTTTACCGTACGGATTCGCCAATAGCAGTTTGCCGCTCGTCCGGTCCACCATGTAGAAGAAGCCATTGCGGTTGGCTTGGGCGATCAGGTGCCTCGCTCCCTCATCGATCATCACCGGCACCTGAGTCGAGTCCCAATCGTGCTCATCGTGGCGGGTAAATTGGAAGTGCCAGCTAAGCTTTCCCGTGTCGGCGTCAAGAGCAAGAAGCGTATTGCTGTACAAGTTGTCACCGACGCGGCCTTCACCACGATTAGAAGGCGAAGGATTGCCGGTTGGCCAGAACAATTGATTGGTTTCGGGATCGTAGGTACCGGTAATCCAGGCAGGCGCCCCGCCAATCTTCCAGGAATCGCCTTCCCAGGTGTCGTGGCCGGGCTCGCCGGGTCCGGGCACTGTGTAGAAGCGCCATTTTCGCTGGCCGGTGTCGGCATCGTAGGCATCAATGAAACCGCGGATGCCGTACTCACCCCCAGAAACACCGAGGACGATGAGGTTCTTTACCGCCAATGGTGCGGGGGTAAAGCTATAGCCATTCTTATAGTCGACAGCGTTGACGTCCCAAATAACATTACCGGTCTTAGCGTCGAGAGCCATCACGTGAGCGTCAAGCGTGCCGAAAAAGACTTTGTCTCCCAGGATGGCGACACCGCGATTGACGCGGCCACAACAGGGGCGAATATCGGCTGGTAGTTGGCGCTGGTAGAGCCAGATGGGGCGGCCGGTATGCGCGTCGAGCGCGAAGACACGGTTTTCCGGGCCGGTTCCGTAAAGGATCCCGTCCACGACAAGCGGTGTGGTTTCGAACTTCCCGGTTGCGCCTGTTTGATAGACCCACTTCACCACCAGGGAGTGGACGGTCGAGGTGTTGATCTGATCGAGCGAACTGAAGCGATGGCCAGCGTAATCCCCCGAATAGGTAAGCCAGTTTTGAGGTTCCTTTGCAGAATTTACGATCCGGACGAAAGTAACCTGTGCGCAAGCATTGATGGCCACAACACCCACAGCGAGCAGAACCAAACAGGCACACCCCAGTTTGGCGAAGCCGGTAATCCTCATTTCGTCCCCACACTGAGCAGGTAGGCGACAATATCCTCGAGATCTTTGTCGTTCAACAAGCTTGTTTTGTAGGCTGGCATGAGCGACACACGGCTCTTCTTAAAAGAGCGCAGTCCATCCTTCTCGAGAAAGTGGAGTTCCTCGTTCGCGTCCATTAGCTGAACGCTGAAGCTGTCCTCGTTCAGAGTGACACCTGTTATCTCTGTGCCCTCGGAGGTCACAACCGTCACCTTTTCGTATTCTTGGGGGAACTCTTTCGTGGCTTCAGTCAGTCCCGGTGCCAGCCTTCGGCTCGGATTGCGGACCGAATCGACAATGTAGTCAGCGGCACGCGCGCCGCCGACACCGCTCAAGTCAGGCCCCAGGCGGCCGCCCTTGCCGTCCACCATGTGACATCCCGAGCAGCTGGCATCGCCGTAAAAAAGTTGCTTGCCGTGTGCCGGGTCCCCGGGGGGTTGCTCCGCCGTCTTTACCTGCACGCTTCTTAAATAGCTAATGACTTGCCAGATCTCTTCGGCGGTCATTCCTACACCTTGACCGGTTGTTCCATTGGGAGGCATTGCGGTTCCCGGAATGCCCTGGTTAATGGTGCGAAACAGGTCGATATCGGAATTTCCGTGGCGCTTTTGCGAGCGCCTCAGATCGGGTCCACGTCCTCCTCCACGCGCGCCCAGGCCGTGGCAGAACGCACAGTTGATGCGAAATTGGAATTCGCCCACCTTCGCCGCCTTGGGGTCACCGGCAAAAGGATTGTGATCCTGAGCGCAAAGCCCCGCGCTCGCCAGCGTCAACATAAGAAATGCAATCCATCCCCGAGCAGAAATCAAAAGAGCGAGCAGCGACCATGACGTGTGCTCAAGCACATGGTCCGTTTTCACCGGCATTGGCCACCACTTCTTCCCATCATTGCGAGTTCCCGGAAGGATACCATCGCTTAATTAACCGGGCCTTGATTTTTCAAACCAGCGTCTGGTATGCGCCCTCATCTCGGACTCGCGTGGAGTCATCCGGGATTGCACCAATTTCAGGTAATTGACCCGGCACCGAGATGAGCGTAGCTTAGTTGGCAATTATCGTGACTCAATAACTCAGTTGTTCCAGGACGCCTCCCCGGGGTTCGCCTGAGCGTCGAAAGGAACGGTTCCTATGGCAAAAGAGCCGATTATGAAGCAGCAGGTGGCCACCGGGCCGACTCAAAACCTCGAGGAGCGGATCCGCTGCCGTGCCTACGAGCTCTACGAGCAGCGCGGCCGGAAACATGGACAGGACCTCGAAGATTGGCTCCGGGCGCGAGCGGAGATCACCGGTCAGAAAGTCCGCACCATGGGCGCCTCCCAATAAAACTCATGAGAAAACCTGAATCAGCATGGCAAGACCTTTATCGCGATGCCCTCTTCGAAACCGATCTGCAAAAAGCTTTGGAGCGCATCATGCTGGCGCAAGCCGCAATCGATAGCCGCCTGCACCAGTTGAACCAGGGCCCGCAGTCGCAAGAGGTCCGCGACATGCAGTACGCGTTAAGCCAACTCAGCCTTCTCCGTCGGACCATGCTTTAATCGTCACGACTCGGCGTTCGCCCCGTGTGCCTAGCGCCAGACCAACGTTGTCACTGAACCTGCCGGGAGGGAAACTTCAGCGCTTTTCCGGCTCATCTGCAATGGAACTCTTCTTTCGGCGCCCGGGTTGGTCAGGACGAGCACGCGCTCACCGTCTGGGTTTTCAAACCCTGCATGAGACAAGTTCGCAGCCGTACTTTGCGTCTCGAAGCGACGGGCATTACGGCGCACCGACCGGGTATAGTGAGCAAACGCCCAAAACTGTCCGCTACGGGTAATCTCGCGGGTCTGGGAGTGGATGGTGACCAAGCCACCACAGGAAAACGGACCAATATTCGGACGGCCACGTTGGTCGAGGGCAAGATTCCAACCGGTGATGGAACGGCACCAGTTGCGCAGAATCGAGCTGTAGGTAGCGCTCCACTCACACCAGTCCGCGGCGTAATTCGGGGCCGTGTAGTCCGGACCGCCTTCCGTCCAGTACATCGGGACGTCGGGAAAAGCATCATGTACGCGGCTCATCCATTCCGGCTGACCAACGTAACCGTGCCACGCGATTGAGCTGGCGTATTTGCGCACATCCGGTGTTTCCAGTTCCCCAATTGCGCGACCCCATAAATTGTAGTTGTGATCGACCAACCAGATTTGCGTCTTAATGCCATTGCTCTGGAAGGCCGGACCGAGGTTCCGGCGCACGAAGTCGGCTTCGTATTCCTGCGGCCAGATGCATGCGGGCATCCGGCCGTCCTGGTCCGTATCGACCTCGTTCTGAACCGTGACTGCCTGCACGGGTACCCCCTCTGACTCATACCCCTGGAGAAACTTGACAAAGTAGTTGGCATAAGAAGGCATGTAGGCGCGGCGCATCGAACCGCCTAACATGGACCCGTTCGCCTTCATCCATCCCGGAGGACTCCAGGGAGACGAAAAGAGGAAGAGATCGGGACTGTGCTTCCGCGCCTCGCGCAGCATAGGCAGGATGTACTCGCGGTCATGATCAATGGAAAACCGTTTCAGATCGGGATCGGGTTCTCCCTCGTCATAGCTGTAAACCTTGGTCGAGTAGTCGCTCGAGCCGATGCAGGTTCGGCAGACATTCAAGCCCATCTCCGAGGGATGAAAGAGTTCGTGAAAAAGCTGCTCCCGGCTGGCTGGGGACAATTGACTAAACATGTAACAAGCGGCGTCTGTGAAGGCAGCGCCAAAGCCGAGAATCTCCTGAAACTTCTTGGCGGGATCGAGCACAATCGAATTTGCCCCGGCAGGGCCGGCGGCTGGGAGCCAGGCGACCGGAGGGGCGGCCGCAAAACGCTTGTCAGCATACGTGACGCGCACAGAAATGCTGCCGGAGGGTACGTCGCGATCGGCATTCTCCACAGGCTCCGCGAAACTCTTCGCTGTGACTGCTGCCAACCCGAACGCCGAAACTCGGAGGAAGTCCCGTCGCGTATTTTCCATGCGTCGCTTTCCTGATTGGGCCGTGATTCCGCGGTAACCCTGGTACCGCGACTCACTGACAACAGAACTGTCATCCTAGCAGACGAGGCAAGCCGGGGGGTTTTTTGGTAGACTGTCGCTCGCTTCTCCAAGGATAAATTGCCCCGTTCGTCGCGATCTCAAGCGGCTTATCGCAAATGAGAATGCAATTTACCGTTTTCTGGATGCTTGCAGCATTTCTCCTGGCGCTTCCCACCAGCGTGAGCTCACCAGCTGACAAAGGTCAATGGAGTCTCGTCTGGAGCGATGAATTCAATGGTCGCAACACCACGATAGATGCGACCAAGTGGGTGATTGAAACCGGAGGAGGAGGCTTCGGCAACGACGAACTGGAATACTACACCGCGCGGCCGCAGAATGTGCAGGTGCGGCACGGACACCTGATCATTGAGGCGTTCCAGGAGAAATACACTGGCCCGGACGGCGTGACGCGGGACTATACCTCGGCTCGACTCAAAACCCAGACCAAGTTCAGCCAGGCTTATGGCCGATTTGAAGCCCGCATCAAGATACCTCGCGGCCAGGGTCTCTGGCCCGCCTTCTGGTTGCTGGGAGTGGATATCGACAGAATTGGCTGGCCCGACGACGGCGAGATCGACATCATGGAGAACGTCGGGAAGGAACCATCGGCGGTCCACGGCACCATTCACGGGCCAGGATATTCCGGCGCGGGCGGCATCAGCGCCTCCTATTCCCTACCCCACGGTCTCCGCTTCGCAGACCATTTTCATGTCTTTGCCGTCGAGTGGGAGCCGGAAGTGATCCGTTTTTATACGGACGGCCAGCGCTATGCGACGCGTACACCGAAAGACTTGCCTGGCGGAAAGAAATGGGTCTTCGATCATCCGTTTTTCATTATCCTGAACGTTGCTGTCGGGGGAAACTGGCCGGGAAACCCGGACTCCTCCACGGTGTTTCCCCAGACCATGTTGGTCGACTACGTCCGGGTGTACCGGCGGGCGAACCGCTGATATCGAAATTACGGACATGCGGTAATGCTTCAACGTCATGCGAACTCTGACCATTCTCGTCACGGCCGTTTTCTTCCTCCTATCCACCGCGTCAGCCGGGTCGCAACCCCAGTTCATGTTTGTTCCCGTACCCACGACTGTCGAACTCGGAACTGGAAGCCTTCCCATTACGCGCTCGTTTTCTCTGGCAATCACGGGCTTTCATGATGGGCGAACCGACCGCGGCGCACAGAGATTCCTTGTGCAGCTTTCCCGGCAAACCGGGATGTTCCTCAAGCCGACGGCGAGCGAACCCTCCAAAGTCACACTGCTGATCCATGCGGATCACGACAGTGAGCCGGTCCAGAAAGTGGGTGAAGATGAGTCCTACGACCTGACCATCGGCGAGTCGCTCGCGAAGCTGCATGCGGCCAATCCGCTCGGCATTCTGCACGGTCTCCAGACGTTCCTCCAACTGGTAGAGATCACGCCCGGCGGATTTCGAGTCCCATCGGTCACGATCAAAGACCAGCCGCGTTTTGCGTGGCGAGGATTGCTCATTGACGTGGCCCGCCATTTCATCCCTCTTGACGTTCTCAAGCGCAATCTCGATGGGATGGAAGCGGTGAAGATGAACGTTCTGCATTTACACCTGACTGACCATGAAGGCTTTCGGGTCGAGAGTAAGAGCTACCCCAAATTGCACCAAGTGGGTTCCGCCGGTGCCTACTACACGCAGGCCGAACTGCGCGACCTGATTGCCTATGCGCGCGACCGCGGCATTCGCCTACTTCCGGAGTTTGAAATGCCGGGGCATAGCCGCGCCTGGTTTGTGGCCTATCCCGAGCTCGCCAGTCTGCCCGGACCTTACTCGTTTCAACCCGGCAGCGGTCCCGATCCCGTGATGGATCCCACCCAGGACAAAACCTACAAGGTGCTCGATAAATTCTTAGGAGAAATGTCGAAGCTCTTTCCCGATGCCTACGTTCACATCGGAGGGGACGAGGTTAGCGGTGAGGGTTGGGACAAGAATCCGAAGATCCAGGAGTTCATTCATTCCCACGGGATGAAGAATAACCAGGATTTGCAGGCGTACTTCAACCAGCGCCTGCAGAAGATCGTGAACAAGCACCACAAAATCATGATCGGTTGGGACGAGGTGCTGCATCCCGACTTGCCGAAGAACGTGGTCGTCGAGTCCTGGCGTGGGCAACAGTCACTGGCGGCGGCAGCAAAACAGGGCTACAGCGGGCTGCTTTCTTTTGGTTATTACCTCGACCTGATGTGGCCTGCCGCGCGTCATTATGCGGTGGACCCCATGGCGGATGCGGCAGCCACTTTGAGTCCTGAGGAGAAGAACCGCATTTGGGGAGGTGAGGCCTGCATGTGGGGAGAGTGGACCACGCCCGAAAATATTGATTCGCGCATCTGGCCGCGCACCGCTGCCATTGCGGAGCGGCTGTGGTCGCCGCAGGAAGTACGCGATGTGAATTCGATGTATACGCGGCTAGACGAGCTCAGCTGGCGCCTCGAATGGCTGGGCCTGGCTCATCGCGCAGGCAAGATTCACATGCTGCATCGCATGGCAGGCGTGAATGACATTTCGGCTTTGCGCACGCTCGCCGATGTCGTTGAACCGGTGAAGGACTATGCCCGCATGGAAAACTTAAAGGGCCCCTGGGACAATACGGCCCCGCTGAATCGTCTCGTTGACGCGGCCAGTCCGGAAAGCGACACCGCTCGACATTTTGCGGATCTTGTGCAGCGTTATGTACAGAGCGGATTCAGGGATCCCGATGCCGAGTCGGCGATGCGGGCCCTGCTCACTGCCTGGCAGGGCAACGACGATAAATTACATCCTTACCTTGAGCATTCTTTCCTGCTGAGCGAGCTTGCGCCTCTTTCGCAGAACCTCTCAACCGTTGCTGCGGCAGGACTCAAGGCGCTTGGGTATCTCGATAAAGGAGAGCCCTCGCCGGAATCATGGAGAACGCAGCAACTCGCTGACATCGGGCGGGCAAAGGCATCGGTGGCTGATCTTCTTCTCATGGTGGTTGCGCCTGTACAGCGCTTGGTCGAGGCAAGCTCGCTAAAATCTGCTTCGGCGTCACGATAACCATAATGATCAAGCGGGCTGAGAACGGTAGGTCCACGGGTCGGCTGATTCGGGTGCTGGCGCCGAACGATAGCCAGGGTTTGTGACTGAATTCGCCCGCGCGAGCCGCTCGTCGATCAACTTGCGAGTCGGTGCCAGTGAACAGACGGGATCGGTTGCGGCCGCGTCGCCGGTAATCAGGAATGCCTGACAGCGGCAGCCGCCAAAATCCAAGGCGCGGCGGTCGCAGCTTCGGCAAGGCTCGGGCATCCAGTCTTCGCCCCGGAATCGGCGGAAAGACGCGGACTCCTCCCAAATCCAGGACAGAGGTTTTTCGCGTACATTTTCGAAATCGATTCCGGGGATAACAGCCGCGGCATGGCAGGGCAAGACCATGCCCGAGGGATCGACCAACATGAGCTGGCGGCCCCAGCCTCCCATACAAGGCTTGGGGAAGCTTGCGTAGTAATCGGGCGTCACGAAATCGATCTTGACCTGGCCTTTAAGACGTTCTTGCGCCCGCTCCACGATCACAACTGACCGTTGAACCTGCTCGCGAGTGGGCAAGAGCCATTCGCGGTTTTTCAGTGCCCACCCGTAGTACTGAACGTTTGCGATCTCGATGCGCTGCGGACCCAAGGATTCCGCAAACAAGATCATTGAGTCGAGGCGATCCAAATTGTGACGGTGTACGACCAGGTTGACAGTAAAAGCCAGGTTCTTGCACTCATGAATAAGGTTGGCGAGAGCCACCTTTCGGGCGTGGACGGGCACACCCGCCACGCGATCGGCAGAACTCTCCTCAGCGTCCTGAAAGCTCAATTGCAGGTGATCCAAACCTGCTGCGAGCAATGAAGCCAGCTTCTTCTCATTCATCCCTATTCCTGAGGTGATCAAGTTCGTATATAGCTGAAGAGAATGAGCGACGGAAACCAACGAATTGAGGTCGCTGCGGGCCAGCGGCTCTCCACCGGTAAGGTGCACGTGAAACATTCCGAGTTTTGCCGCCTGTTCCAGGACTTGAGTCCACACTCCGGTCGGGAGTTCCTCTGAATTCGTGCGCAACTGTAGCGGATTAGAGCAGTAGACACAATGAAGAGGACAACGGTGTGTCAGCTCGGCAATCAGCGCCAGTGGTGGGGTTGCCATCAGAAATCAATGACTCGCCTCTGCTGCAGGCGGTTCAGAAAAGACTCGATCTCCTGTTCCATCTGCTTGGGGTCAGCCGATTGATAGCGGCCCTGCATTTCCGCGAGAATCTCTGCATATGTGCGGCGGCCGTCACAGAGTCGAAGAATATCAATGGCGGTGCCTTTCAGCCGTAGAACACCTTCTGGAAGCAACAGCGCTCCGACACCGTCTTCGCCTTCCCGAACGCGGCAACCAACGGCCAGTCGCGGCTGTGACGAGCGGTTCAAGGTGGTCAATCCTGCTCCCGACGAAAAGCTCCCGGAGGAGGCCACCCGGGCTCCACATAGGCGAAGTACAAAGCATCCAGTTGCGCCCACAGCAGGTCGCATTTGCGCGTGAGCGCTCGAACTGCCAACTCCTGCTCATCGCGCGTGCGGGCATGCTGGTACACCCAATTAAAGGCAAATTGCGCATCTTCGGGGGCTTGAGACAGCCGCGCCTCAAAGTAGCCGAGCGCATTACTAAGCCATGCATAATGGCGGCGCAAGGAATCCAGCCGTACAGCAATCAGGCGGGTCGCAAATAACTCCGTCAGGGACGAGGCCACTGCTTCCAGCAAAGTTCCTCGCTCGACCAGTGCCAGGTAAGCGTCGACAGCATATCGCACGCCGGGCAGCAACTCCGCGCAGGAGGTCACCCGCTCGCGCCCTAGCCCGGTCGCCTCGGCCAATTTCAACCAGCATTCCAGGCCTCCGGCACCCTCCCGGCCATCCTGATCGAGCAGCCGTTTTCGCCAGGCCCGGCGAAACTCAAGATCATCGCTGCGGGAGAGAATGATTGCGTCCTTCATGGGGACGCGGCTCTGGTAGTAGTAGCGGTTCAGCGCCCAGGCCTGAAGCTGTCCGGGGGTAAGACGCCCTTCGTGCATCAGCAGGTGAAAGGGATGGCGGTGATGATAGCGCTCCTCCCCAATGCTCTCCAGACGCGCGGAAAATTCTTCTTGGCTCAAGACGCGCGAGCTGGTTTCGGGTACTGCAACCTGAATTCCCATCCATCCTCCGCTACTTCCCAGCCAGCTTCACTCACCTGCCGGTACTGCACGCTGTCTTTATCCAGAACGGGATTGGTGTTGTTAATATGGACGAAAATTTTGCGCGGCCGCCCGAGTTTGGCAAGCCGGTTGAGACTCCCTGCCAACCCGGACATGGGCAGGTGCCCCATTTCACTAGCGCTGCGGAAGCCGCGGTTAAGTCCTAGCAGCTCATCGTCAGCCCAGAACGTCCCATCGAATAGTAAGAGATCGCACGAGTCAAACAGCTCTAACAGTTGATCTCCTACAGCGGGTACGGTTGGGAAATAGGCCAAGCGCCCGCCGCCATGGCTCGACTCGAATACGAGCCCCAGGATAGCTTCCTCCCCTTTCAAGTCCGTTCCCTTTCCATCCACATAGGCCGGAAAAGAACCGGACAGGGCAACCGGCTGACACCCGATATAAGGGGAGGAGCCCGGAGTTGCCAGGCGAAAGCTTTCGCTTGGCACGATATCCGTCCACATGCTCTGCCAAGGCTGCCGGGAGAGCATATTGAAGAGGATATTGTGGTCCCGGAGCAGCCGTCGTACAGACGCCGTGGAGTAGACGTGAATTGGCTCAAGTTCCCGAAGAAGAAACAGCCCGAGAACCTGATCCAAGTCGCCTCCGGTGAGCACCACCCCCGCAATGGGACTGTGGCGGAACGCGTTCCTACCCGCTGTCGACTCTGCCGGGCCGACCTCAGGCCGCGAATGTAGCTCCGGTGTGCTCTCGATTTGAGTGCGAAGATCGGGAGAGGCATTCAGCAGAAACCAGTCTTTATCATCGCTGCTGATCGCTATCTGACATTGCGAGCGGGCGCTGGCGTTCAGCGTCCGCTCGCGTACTCCCTTGCAATTGCGACAGGCACAATTCCATTGCGGAAATCCGCCACCCGCAGCGGAGCCCAGTACCTTGACGCGCACCGTCTTGGTTACAGCGTGGCTACGGCATATGAGTTGATCTCACATGCCACTGAAATGTCTTCAAAATCAGGGGTAACCCATTCCATATGCATAGCTCCTTTGATGCTCAGAGACTTCGTTTTGTTTCGCGGCGGCTGTCTCGCTGTAATTTACCACGCCCAGAGGCGACGAAAGGTCCTTTATGGCAACGTGAAAGCTACCACCGCATCGCCCACAGGGTTGGGCGGAAAATTGGCCCTATCCGGGACGTTCCCGCCAAAATCGTTCACGATGTATTCCTTGCCATTCACAACGTAAGCCACCGGGGCACCTTGCGCCCCACCTCCGTTGGCAATGGTCGTGCCGTCAAAGGTAAACAACATTTCGCCGGTGGCCGCATTCACCGCGCGGAATTTGCCGTTACCCTCACCGAAGAACATCAAGTCTCCGGCGATGACCACTCCGGATTTTGCCGGCTGGTCGATCCTTATCTTCCAAGCGATCTTGCCGGTGGTGGTATCGGTCGCACCGTACAGCCCAAAATTGGTTACTCCTTCTCTCGGGGTCAATTCGTCGAACGTGGAACCCAAGAAGAGACCGCCTGCGTTGGGGCCTTTGTTATTGGGATAGGTGAAGAACGTGGTCGGCTCGTATCGTGTTCCGTAGTAGACGTACTTTGTCCGCGGACTATACCCTTGCGCGATCCCTTCGCAGCCGCCATCATCTCCCGGCACTACAAGGTATGTCTGCTGCTGCGGAATAGTATACTGCGGCGCCAACTTAACCCCCGACGGCAGCAAGGTGGGGTCGATGGTGCCGGGTACAAATTTTAGCGGGGTCAGCGGTTCAACCGAGGAGACCGGCTGGGTTGGCGAGGGGTGTTGCCAAGCGGGGCTGGTTGGAACCCTGACCTCTCTCACCGGGAACACTGGGTGGCCGTTTCGCCGATCCAAAATATAGTAATTCCCGTTCTTGCTGCAGTGGCCGAGCGCCGGGATGGTCTGGCCCCCTCTGCGGACGGGGAACAACACAGTCGTCATCGTGCTGTCGTAGTCCCAGAGGTCGTGGTGCGTTTCCTGGAAATACCAGCGCACCGTGCCGGTAGCGAGATCGAGAGCAACCGTCGAGGAAGAATACAGGTTGTCCCCTTTTCGATCGACGCCGTTGATGTCAGGGGCGGCGTTTCCAGTACCAAAGTAGACCAGGCCCAATTGCTCATCGATGGAGGGTGTCTGCCACGCCATAGCACCCCCCGCCCTCCAGGAATCACCCGTCCAAGAATGCGGTTCCGTGGTGTAGAAGCGCCAGGCAACCGTGCCACTATCCGTACGGAGCGCGATGACTTGCCCACGAACCTGATACTCGCCACCGGATAGAGCTACGATGACCAATCCACCCGCTGCTTGAGGGGCCATGTTGATCGCAACCCGGGTGCGAAAGTCGGCCACGGCATTCTTCCAGAGAACCTCGCCGGTTTTATCTGTTCAGGGGACCGAGCCCGGGACAAAAATGACGCCGCGGTTATTGCGCCCACAGCAGACCGAAATCTGATCCAAAGAAGGCATTTCGCCAGGCATCTCGATTGGCTTGTAAGACCACTTCTGTTGGCCTGTGGCTGCATCCAAGGCGAATACATCATCATGGCCATCGGTGATGTACATCGTGCCGTTGACTACGATGGGAGACGTCTCCAGCTCGGCCTTGTCATCGAGTACTTGCGTGTGAAATACCCAAGCGACCTTGAGATTGGCAACGTTGCTGGGATTGATTTGATCGACATCCTGGAATCGGGTGTTGGCCAGGTCGTTGCCATAGTGCAGCCAGTTAAGCGTGGTGACCGGCGCTGCCTTCGCGGCCGGCGGCCCAGCCAGTAAGAACTGCCCACGGATCACGAGCACGGCGATCGCGAGCAGAAACACACTGATGCCCAACAAAGGGATTCGCTCTTTCACGGTGACAATTCCTCCCGGAGTCTGCCCGGCTGGGAGCCGAGCGTAGCTAACTCCGCGTTTGGCTGGTTAACGTTGCTTGGTGACGATAAGGAGCGACGTTATTTCGAATCCACCTTGCAGCCGAGGAGGCACTTGCTTCCCACTTCGGAAAATGCCTGAATTCTCGGGACCCCGACCCGAGAGTAGAAACCTTGGGCAGACTAGACACCCTCGAAGTAGCGGGCAGTAGGCTACTCTCCCCGGTGTCTGGGTGTCAAGCGCAACACACATCCCACACAGCCCCACATCGTTGCAGCATCGTTGCAACACATCATAGCGCAACACCATCATTCCCATCATTCTCAACACCATCATTCAAGCGTCAGGAGCATAGGTCCGCCGTTCTTCTTTGCGCTAGACCCGTTCTTCTTTGCGCTAGATCAAGGACGGACGGCTCGAATTGTGGTGTGGTATGGAACTCGGAGTGTAGGCACGTCAATCGGCAGAGCCAGGGGTGGGAGGCGAATATGACCAAGGTTATGCGCAGACTGTGGAAAGACGATGAGGGGCAGGACATTGCCGAATACGCGGTGATGTTGGCCGTAATTCTTGTACTCGTCGTGGGCACCATTCGACTCGTCGGGACCAAATCGAATACTGTGTTCTCCAACGTAGCTAGTTCTATCCAGTAGCAGTTAGAAGGCTCTGCGTTCTGCGTTTCTCATCAATTGAACGCATCTGTCCGTCTCAGCCGCTGAGGCGGACACGTCCCTCCAGGTTTGCCTTTCTTGTTTTTTTCTCGCATCATACTCTGTGGACGGTCTAAGGCACGTCGTCTAATAGGTAATCGTGACGATGGTTGCTGGCAAGTCAAGTCGCTATTCCGGCGTGTGCGGATGGTCGTTGCCCAAGGTGGTCGCCTTGGCTGGCGTCCTTTCCTGCTGCATTCCGCAGTCGTGCGCACAGGACACACAGGCTGACAACAAGGCCGCGAGTATTCACGGCACTGTCCTGAACAGCGTTACGCGTGAACCGATAGGTCGCGCGCTGGTGGTCTCCTCTGACAACCGCTTTGCCATCATGACAGATGATCAGGGGCATTTCGAATTCACTTTCCCTCAGACCGGCCCCGATAGGTCTGCCGACTCTAATTCAGGGGGAGGCGCAAACAGAATTTCGGGTGAAGCTCCCGGTTTGATTCTTCCAGGCGCACTAGCGGCGAGAAAACCGGGATTTTTGTCCGACCGCCCGGGAGTTCAGAACTTCCAGCCGGCTGCGCCCAATCAGGAGTTAACCATCTTGCTGGTGCCGGAAGCCGCCATTGTGGGACGGGTTGTGCTGCCCACTACAGACGGCTCGGACAAAGTGGAAGTCGAGATATATCGCCGCCAAGTCCAGGAAGGCCGAGCCCACTGGATATCTGCAGGTAGGGTCTGGACCAGGTCCAACGGCGAGTTTCGCTTTACCGAGCTTGCTGCAGGCACATATAAGCTGTTCACGCACGAGTTGTTGGATCGCGACCCCCTGACCTTCAACCCGCGCGGACAACTGTATGGATATCCGCCTGTCTACTTTCCCGCGGCAAACGACTTTGCATCGGGCAGCACTATTTCATTATCACCGGGCAGGATTTTCCATGCCGACTTGACCCCAGTCAGGAGAGCCTACTATCCGGTAAAGGTGCGCCTAAGCAACCTGGCGGCCGGTACTCCGATCGGAGTGGAGGTCTCTCTTCACGGCCATCGAGGTCCAGGGTATTCCCTCGGCTACAACGAGAGGACAGGAACGATTGAAGGTATGTTGCCGGACGGGACCTACAGCGTTCAAGCCGTAAGCTTCGGAACCAATGGGGCGACCGGATTGCTGAACCTCACGGTGAAAGGTGCGGCGGTACAAGAACCAACCATGACATTGCTTCCTAACGGCTCGATTAGTGTGAATGTCAAAGAACAATTCACAAGTGACAACAATCCAGAGACGAATGGTCTCGGCGGTGGCGATGGCATCAGGCAAAATCGCGGACGCTACACGAATGTCAGGTTAGAACCGGCTGAGGATTTCGGCATCGAACGAGGCCCGCGGAATCCTTCGGCGCGAGAGGACGACTCCATTGTGCTCGATGACGTGCAGCCAGGGCGGTACTGGGTGCGGGTGGATTCATCCCGCGGGTTTCTAGCATCGATCACTTCTGGTGGAGTAGATCTGCTGCATCACACGCTTGTGGTCGGCCTGGGCGCGTCGCCTCCTCCGATCGAGCTGACGATGCGCGACGATGGCGCCCAGATTGATGGCACAGTCGAGGGCGTGGCGACGGCACTTTTGGGGGCAGGCGTTTCTACCGGCACACTTTCATCCTTCTTACCTGGGGCTTCACCCTATATTTACTGCGTTCCCCTCCCGGACAGCGCCGGGCAGTTTCGGGAAATTTGGGTATCGCCGGAGGGTAAATTCAGCTCTATCCAACTTGCGCCCGGGACTTATCGTTTATTAGCTTTCGATCGACCGCACCCGGAACTCGAGTATCAGAACCCGGAAGCCATGCGCGCTTATGATTCGAAGGGCGTGCTTGTCCGCCTAGTGTCAGGCCAGAAGGAACACTTACAGCTTCACTTGATCTCGACAGACGAATAACTATGTCAGCCGTTCGACTCCTCAAGGTGTTAGCCGGTCTTGTGCTCCTGGCGCGGATCGTGTCGCCTGGCCTCTGCAGCGCTCAGAGCGGCAGTCGGGAGGGTGCGCCTGTGAACGGGTCGTTTCGAATCGCGGGAACAGTTGTAAGCGCAAGCAGCGGGACGCCCCTTGGGCAAGCTCTGGTATCCATTGTTAACACCAAGGATCCGCGCGACGCACACTCGATGGTGACCTCTGAAGATGGACACTTTGAATTCAAGCAACTGAAGGCCGGGAAGTACTCCTTGAAGGGAGCAAGACGTGGGTTTGTCACCGGTTTTTACAATCAGCACGAACAATTCTCAACCGCAATCGTTACCGGCGTGGGAGTGGACACAGAAAACCTTGTGCTACGGTTATCGCCTTCTGCGGTGCTGTCGGGTAAGGTCATCGACGAATGGGGGGAGCCGGTGCGCCATGCGAACGTAACGCTTTATCGGGAAGATCACAGCGCGGGCGTGAGCCGCATTGTCAGATTTTCCGCCGACACCACCGACGATCGAGGATGGTTCGAGTTTTCACCACTCAATCCCGGCACCTACTATGTGTCGGCTGTGGTGGCGCCCTGGTACGCGGTGCATCCTGTCTCAGCGCGCACCGACAACGCACAGGCTTCTGCGGTAATGGTCGACCGGAATCTCGATGTCGCCTATCCAACTACTTATTACGCTGACGCCACGGACTCCGATGATGCTTTGCCGATTCCAGTAAGGGGTGGGGACCGACTCGAAATCGAGATCCACCTCAGTCCCGTTCCTGCACTGCATTTGCTTGTTCGCGTTCCCGAGAATAGCCAACAGGGAGGATCTATGCCTGTGCTTCACAAGCGGGAATTCGATTCAACCGAATTCGTCCGCTATGAGGGAGCACAGGCGGTCTCTCCCGGCCTTCTCGAATTGACCGGAATCCCGGCCGGCAAGTACAGCGTTCGCATGCTCGGCTCGGAACCCGGGAAGGGCGCACAAGCAAGCGAGATCGACCTTACCAACAGCAGTCAGGAGTTGGACACCACCGGCGCGGAACCTATGAGCACGGTGAAGGTCTCGGTTCAAATGGCGGAGGGCGAGAAGATGCCGGAACAACTTTCCATTGCTCTTCGAGACAGCGCGGGGAGAATTGTGGCTTTCCACCCGGTTGATGCGAAAGGCGAGGTGAACTTCGGTGATGTCGCTGCCGGGAAGTACGTGGTCCTGGCGCCGAGTCCAAACAAAGCCTATTCCGTGGCTCGAATTTCATCGCAGGGCAATGACACCGCCGGGCATACCTTGAACCTAGACCCCGGTTCGGATCTTTCGATCACGGTTTCACTGGTTGGAGGCTCCGTGAGTGTGGAAGGATTCGTGAAGCGTGGAGAAAAGGCTGTACCCGGCGCCATGGTGGTGCTGGTACCAGAAAATGCCGAATCAAACCGCGAACGGTTCCGGCGTGACCAGAGTGATCTGGATGGGAGTTTTAAACTGCCAAGCGTAATTCCCGGCGCTTATACCGTGATTGCGATCGAGGACGGTTGGGATCTGGACTGGTCCCAACCCGGCGTCATCGCCCGCTACACCCCGCAGGGGCAGAAGCTGACAATTAGAGATGGCGGGCAGCGATCCATGCACCTGCCTGAACCTGTTCCGGTGCAATCCAAGTAAAACCTGGAGGCCTTGACGCCGTGGCTCTCAGCCAGGTTCTTACCATTTCCTCTACCCCGAAAGTGCTATGGGATGAATTGCCTGAGGTCGGGTCTTCCGAAGGGAGATGCGAACCGGGCTTCTCTCCGTTTCGCCGATACATGGTCACGATGCGTGCGTTTCCCGCAGGGCTGGCAGGCCTGGAGGTGGCCATTAAATGCCCCACAATTGGAAAAATTATTCATTTGTGTGCAATTCTTTGCCTCCCCTGGCCCCTGGGCCTAACTACCCCTATTTACAAGTAGTTCCCACGTGGCAAGATGCATTCCCCTGTCTGGCATCAGGAGTGCAGTCTTACCCATGCTCCCCCACCTCCGAAAATTAAGCGTTGCAGTAGGGAGCACATGGGACATCGTCTGGAACCTCGCATTCAGCTTGACTCTCAGGGCAGCCTTTGCGGAATGAATCAGGGGCGCGCATTCCTGGAACCGGCAATTATCCGAGACATAAGCGGAAGAGGCCTCCTGGTCGAGGTCGAGCGCTGTTTCGCCAGACCGGGCGACATTGTCGTCGTCAGATACGGGCAATATAAAGGAAGGTTTGAAGTAATTCGAGCTCAGAAAACGCCGCATGGGAACGAGATGGGGCTTCGACATGCGTCACCCGCTACGCTGTTCTGGGGTTTTGATCTCCCGCTACCCGCACCTGACAGCTATCGGCGCCCGCGTATCGAAAGTAGGCGGCATCAAGCGCGATATCTTCACGAGCTGGCCGTCGAGATCCGGCTTGAGAACTCGTGCGTGCCGATCTGGAGTACGACGAGTGACATCAGCGAAGCCGGCTGCTTCGTACACATGCTCAATGTCGTACCCCTCGCAGCGCGCCTCGACGTCGCCATGTGGATCGGAACAGCAAAGATTTGGGCGCAAGGAGTGGTTGTGAGCAGCGTCGGCGGCTACGGAACCGGCATCCGGTTCCTCGCGATTTCTCAAGAAGGACGTCAGCGACTGCGAAAATTGATCGCGAACAGTCCACGGGTTAAGGACAGACGATCCCCGCACGAGGCGAGTTTGGTCTGGCAGACCGAGCTGGGAACCGATTCGGAACCAATCGAGTGGCGCGAGGCGCTCGAAACTTAGAAAAGGTCGCGCCCCTTCGCCACCCTTGCGGCAACCAGAAGATTTTTCAGCTCCCCTTACTTACAGCGAGCGCAGAAAGTTCAACAGATCCTGCTGTTCGCGCACCGAAAGCCGGTTGTAGTTACCAACTACAGCATTAGACTCCGAATCCGGATACCAGAGGTTGCGGTTGCTCGCATGTGCCTGGATTGCTTTGACTAGGTCCGTGGTTCGGCCGTCGTGCAGGAAAAAGATTCGCTGGCCTAATCCCCACAACGGCGCGGTACGAAATTCGTCTCCTCTCGCCACCCCCTGGCTGATGTGGTCATGGAGTCCCGGACCCATGTGATGGAGGAGCAGGTCGGAAAACAGGTTCACGTTAACATTGCTCAATGCCGTCACCGAAGATTTTGCGGTGCGGTACGCCGGGGTGTGGCATAGAGCACAACCAATATTCTGGAAGATTTGTCTTCCGTTCTCGATGGAAGGAGTACTTGGGGCAGGTTTTGGCTGATCCAGGAAACGCATAAACAATACGAACTTCACGACATCACTGGGAAACTCCGTCCCGTTTTCATCAAAGTGGGTAGCATCTTCTGGAGTGCCGTTGAACTGGCATGCTGGCGACTCGTCGCGTTCGTTGGGGAAGATCTCGTTGGTTACGCCCATCTCGACGTTGTAAGCTTCCGCTGCAAACAACTCCAGCGATTTGTTCTGCGCCTTCCAACCAAAGCGAGTGATCGAGCCATCGTTACCATTGGTGTTGGGGCGGCCTGCGATCCCCAGGCGCCGCTTGCGATCAAGTTGGGAGCGCATGTTGGCGACGATGGCAGAGTCCGGAATGGCTTCGACGAGTCCACCGCCGAATACCGGAGTAGGAGTGCGGAAAATGAGGTTTCCCTCCGCTGCCGCTTTCCGGAAATCCGGTTGTGCGAGGTTGCAGCCCGTGGCATCGCTGCGACCTGTGATGGTAAACAGATCGTGGACACCCCCGTCCGCATGCCGCAAATCGGGTGCGAAGGGAAATCGCGCTTCGCGCACCGGGCCATTGAGGGTGATGAAAAACGGTAATTGATTCGTTGCGCCCTGATCGGTGGCGGCGGCGACTTGGGGGTTCGCGGAGGGACTGGTGCCGCCCACGGCCGGTTGAGCATGGCATTGACCACAGGATTCGCCGTTGAATCTCGGTCCGAGTCCGACGCCGGTATCGGCTATCGAGCCCAAAACCGACTGTAACTCCATGAAATCATTCAGACCCGCGTTGAAATAAGCGGTTTGGTTATCCGTCAAACCAGCGAGCGGCGCACCAACTCCGGCCGGACCTCCGCGCACGCCAGGATCGGTGGCCACCGTTTGTGTTCCACCGCGCGTCACACTGGTTATCACCAGTGGCAACAGAATGATAAGTACCTTCAACTGGCGCAGAGTCTTTGGGTTCGCCTGAAAAATCGTTTTCGCTTTTTGAGACATATATCCCCCTCTAGAAGGTGCACTATTCGGACTGGGAGGGACTGCGCTACACCTCACAGGTGGCAAGAATACGGTCGCGAGTAAGCAGGGACTACTCTGCCCTTGAAGAAGAAATTAGGGCAGGTGTCGAAAGGACATGCCAGGCGAGGAGAAAGGTCAGATTGACTCGGAGTCAGCAGGGCTAATTTGGCCAACACCCACGCAGGCCTGAAGCTTAACTGTCACAGGAGCAAGGAGGTGGTTAGGACATTCTGCCGCACTTTCGCGGAATCTCAGTGGCGGGCCCGGTGGTTTCGCGGACCACCAGCTCAGGCTCTACGGTTATGTACTCTGCGTTCGAGTCGGAGTCGGGTCGCTGAATTCGTTCGAGCACGGTCTTGGCAGCAATTTTCCCCATTTTTCGCAGTGGCTGCTTCACCGTCGTGAGCCCCGGGTTCAGGTACGCTGCACCCTGGATATCATCAAAGCCGATAACCGAGATGTCCTCGGGCACGCGCAGCTCCGTTTCCCGAAGCGCGCGAATTGCGCCCATCGCTGCACTGTCATTGAAAGCGAACAGCGCGGTGAACGGCTCGCGCGACGCCAGAATTTTCTTAGTGACTTTGTAGCCGAGCTGGGGCGATGCCGAATCGCCTTCCAGCTGGGCCGTGAGTTTGGGAGACACTGGTATTTCCAGCCGGTTCGCCGCCTCCATGATCGCGTTCCAGCGCACCTCGGTGTCAGAGCTGAACGCCTGAC
>QIAU01000097.1 GCA_003225055.1 Acidobacteriota bacterium | reverse complement strand
ACTTGTAGACACTTTACAAATACGGAATGTCGTGGGGATTGCCGGTGATTCAGAAGGCGACCTTGCAAGGCGCTCAGCGGCGCCAATTCCAAACCGGGATTCCCTTGTCGTCGCGAAGCACCAACGTGTCAGAACCCTTCACAACTTCCCGTGCGAGGATAAGATCCGCCGCGCCCTGCTTGACCTTCGAGCCGGTGAGGTTGATTTCGTCCCCTTTTTTGAAGCTCACGCCCAGATCGTCGAGAAAAGCCTTCGGGCACAGATACACGTCAAGGGTATCGGTCCCGTTCTTCAGCAGCAAGTGGGCAGCTTCTTTCTCCCGTTCTTTGGCCGGCAGCTTTAGTTCTTCGACGATGCCTTTCATCTTGGCTTCGGTCTTCAGATCGTACCTGGGCGTGTTTGCGGTGTTGGCTTCGCCTTTCTGAGCGCTTGCAGAATCGATGGCAAGGACGGCGACGAATGCCGCTAAGAAAAGAAGCCTGCGAAAAATACTCGGAAGGCGTGGCAGCATGGCTCCTCCTTCCACGGAAACGACTGAACTGCACGGAAAGCCGGAAGTGAGCTACCGGTTCCCGGCGGTTTTACTCGGACAGCAGAATGAAGCCAGCTTGCTCCTACTATGGTACTCCATTCTCAAAGCGCAAGCTCGGGGGAATTTCGCGGAGGACGGCGTACCGGCTGAGATCGGCACTCTTCCTTAAGTCGGCGTCCAGAAGAGAACTCCGCAATTGGGAGCGGTCGCGCTATAATGACCGCAAACACACAGACCTTGGCTCAACCAAAAGTTCGAGCAGTCCTCTGCCTCCCGAATTGAAAGGAGGCCTACGATGCCGTTCGATGCCCTGGAGATCCGAGTTTCACTGCAAAAGCTACTGATCGGACTGATCTTGGTTATCGTTCCGCTCAGCTTCGTGGGGCTGTATCTGACCTCTGAGAGCGACACGGCTCTGGAGCAAACTCTGGGTATACACTTCAGAACCATCGCCCAGACTGAGGGTGCGGCGACAGCCCAGTTCATCAACGATCGCACGCTCGACGTAGCCGCCCTGGCGGTGAACCCAGCCGTGCGCAAGGCGATTGCCGAAGTAGAGCGCTCCCGCAAGGGTCTGGAGAATGCCACGGTCGCGGCAAGAGCCCGCAAGATCGAAAGTGCGTGGGATGCGCCACAGGTCGGTTCCCTGGTCGAGACGCTGCTATCGTCACCGGCCTCACAGGCGTTGCGGCAGTACCGCGAAGTCGATCCGAGAATCCTCAAGATTATTGTGGCGGATGAGACCGGCGCGACGGTGGCCGCAACGGATAAGCCGTTACATTACATACAACCGGACCCGGCGTATTGGCAGGGCGTTTATGGCAAGCTTGCAGGCAGCGTCTACGTTTCCGAGCTTCGCTATGACGACCAAAGCAACCTGCACTACCTTGAAATCGGTGTGCCAGTGCTCGAAGAAGGCACTGGCCGGTTCGTCGGCGCCCTCAACGCACTGGTAGATGTTTCCAGTCTGCTACGCCGCTTTAAACGCGGAGATATGGGACGGACCGCGCGCACCATGCTGGTAAAGGATGATGGTACATTGATTAGCGCGCCGAAGGTGGATGCCTCTCGGAAGTTGAAGTTGGACGAGTACCCTGCCGTGAGTGACGCACTGGGTACGCTTCAAGGTCGTCAGATAGGGTACGTTGTAGCAACCAGGAAGGGCGAGAACCGGATTGTCGGGTTTGCAGACATTGGCCTGAAGGCAAAATACTCCAATTTGGGCTGGCTCATTCTGGTAAGCCAAGACGAACAGGAAGCCCTCGCTCCCTTTCGTAGCGTGGCGCACTTCGCATTGTCCATGGTGGTCCTTGCGTTGCTAATGCTGACTCTCCTGACGGTTTATTTCTTTTTGCACAAGAAGCAACGCTTAGAAAGCATCGAGATGGCAAACCGTGAGGAAACCCCGAGAGGCACGGCGGCGTCGGCATAAAGAAACAGTCTGCCAAACGCGGCGTGCCCGGTATTGGTCGCTCGCGCTATAGTTCCTGGCGGATCGGAGGAGGACGGTTTAGGTCTTAGTCTCCGGGTGACTTTGCGGGTAGGTGACTGCGAAATCGACGTCGATTTGCGGCTCGACTCCGTGTTTCGGTATCGGCCGGTGCTGAGTTCCTTTCCTTAAGTCAACTTGGCGGCATGCCGCCCCTCGCGCTACCCGACACACCATCAACTCGCAGCCCAAGCCAGGCCCTTCGGCTGACTGCGGCATGGGAGTTGTGAGGTCACGCGGGATGCCGGCCCGCGCAATGAGCAAGCCTAAAGTCGTTCACGGTTTTTCGATCGGGTAAACTATTTCTGCAAGCGCGAAATTGCTGCCACCTTCGTGATCGGCCGTGCGCCGGAATCAAGTCGCCAAGACTGACAGCAGTGCCTGGAAATTGGCACTTGCTCGCGAAGCGCAAGTTTGCACCCTGTCAGTCAAATAGTTGTCCTTCCCTGCGAAGTTTGCCGACAAACTGTCTCAGAATAGGGGTTCACTCCAATTCCCAGAAACAGTCTCATCAACTTCTCCACCATCTGCCCTACATCGACCAGGTGCACTGTGACCCATCCCTCAGCATCTCTCCGGGTTGTGGTTGGATTGTGCATTGTTTTTGTCATAAGCTGAGGCACACGACAGTCCGGAAGTTCCATGGCCGAAAACTCCCTCGATCGCCCGCTGCTGGTTTTCGATGGTGAGTGTCCCTTCTGCCGCGCCTGGGTGGATTACTGGAAACGCCTCACCGGTGACCGCATAGACTACGCGCCCTACCAGGAGGTGGGCGCGCGTTTCCCCAACATCTCGCCGGAACAGTTTGCAACTGCCGCCAAGCTGATCCTCCCGAATCGTGAGGTGCGCAGCGGCGCCCATGCCGTGTTCACCGTGCTGGCAACCGCATCGGGAAAAGGTTCGGCACTTTGGGCCTACCAGAATCTTCCCGGCGTCGCCGCCGCTTCGGAAGCCACCTACGGCGTATTCGCTCGCCAGCGATCGTTTTTTTACAAGGCCACCAAATTTTTCTGGGGAATTCCGATTGAACCGGAAACATACGAAGTTTCCACATGGGTTTTTTTACGAGCGCTCGGCGCGATTTATCTGATTGCCTTTTCCTCATTCGGAGTGCAAGCCGCCGGCCTCATTGGATCGCAGGGAATTCTTCCGCTGGCCGATTATCTCGACGCCGCCTATACCACCCTGGGAAGGGGCGCCTACTGGAACCTTCCAACTTTATTCTGGGTGAGCAGAAGCGATCTATTCCTCAAAGCGGTTTGGATCGTAGGAATCGTTCTCTCCGCTCTGGTTTTCTTGGGCCTGAACTGGCCTACTCTGCGGCTGGCCCTGTTTTTGCTCTATCTTTCTCTGGTCACTGCCGGCCAGGTGTTCATGAGTTATCAGTGGGATGCCCTGCTGCTCGAGGCCGGGTTTCTCTCCATATTTCTCGGCTCTTCGCCAGTGATCGTGAAGCTCTTTCGCTGGCTATTATGCCGCTTTATTTTTCTTTCCGGAGCCGTCAAGCTGGCCAGCGGCGATCTGACCTGGCGTCATTTCACGGCCCTGCCGGTACATTATGAAACTCAGCCACTGCCGACGCCCCTGGCCTGGTACATCTTTCAGCTTCCGGGCTGGTTTCATCGTGGGTCGGTGGGATTTCTGTTCTTTGTGGAGCTCGTGGTTCCGTTTCTGGTGCTCGCTCCCCGCCGGCCGCGCCATTTTGCCGCGGGCTCGATTATTACGCTGCAGATACTGATTTTCTTGACCGGGAACTTCGCCTTCTTCAACCTTCTGACCCTTGCTCTGTGTCTATTCCTTTATGAAGACGCAACGTTCGAGCAGCCCGAGAAGATTCTCGCGCGACTCGCCCCGCAGACCGGGGCAGCAGGGGGTAGCTCGGCGCCACGGCGGCAAGCGGTTTTTCCCAAGGTGTTCGCTGCGTTCGTACTGTTCATCAGTGGCTTCGTGACCGCCGGTGAACTGACCACAATTCGCTGGAGGCCAGCCGATGCCGTGATTCGCGCCATCGCCCCATTCGAGATCATCAACACTTACGGACTTTTTGCGAACATGACCACTACGCGTCCGGAAATTGTGATTGAAGGGTCCAACGACGGCGAGACCTGGCTGGCCTACGAATTTAAGTACAAAGCCGGCGACCTCAGCCGCCGGCCCATGTTCGTCGAGCCGCACCAGCCGCGGCTGGACTGGCAGATGTGGTTCGCTGCACTCGGCCACTACCACAACGATCCCTGGACTATCCGTTGCATGGCGCGCTTGCTCCAGGGCACCTCTGAGGTTTTGGCACTACTCGGCAAGAACCCATTTCCCAACCGTCCGCCCCGCTACGTTCGGGCGCTGGTGTATGAGTATCACTTCACGACACCGTCGGAGAAGAGAGCTACCAGCCACTGGTGGCGCAGAGAGTTGAAGGGAATGTATGTACCCCCGCTGGCGCTGCGCGGGCAGTAAGGTTAGGTAAGCCGAATCTGGTGCCAGATACCTTCACGCAGTGACCTGAATCACATCATCTCTCATCACGTGTCATCTCATCATCTAGGGCCTGCTGCAACTCCTCAGTGAGTTCTAGTAGCTTCTGGAGGTCGCGCTCCTCAGCCGCCTCGGCAGCTATCTCGCGCCAATCTCTTGTGGGCTTGGCCCCTTCCTGAGACATCGTATTCCGCCTGCGAAGTTATAACCCAATGATTGATGCAGGGTACATTAGCTCGGAGTCACCGCGCCAGCGATGCCAAATCATCATGCTACTTTCCGCTTTTTAGGAGACTCGGAAGCCCTCTCGATTGGCTGCTGGGGCCGGCGCACAACGCCATTTTGCTTCGCACGCGCTCTTCCACGGCGTCCCTTGGCAGCTTCCTTTAGAGCCTCGTCGCCAAGCACGAGCCAGCGTTTCGCCCTGCTGGGAATCTCGGTGGGCAGGTTGGGAGATTCAAGAGGTATCGGCGCTTCGATTAGCTTCGCCACGGCACACTTTTTTGTCTGAGATATCCATCAAGCTAAAGATCGTTTCCGGTCCTTTCAATACGGCGAATCCTGTACGGCGAATCCTGTAGTTGACCGCAGATGATGTCACGTTTTGAGACACGGAACGTGACCAGAGACAGGACAGAAGCGTCTGCCAACACCTTCCTTGTTTGCCATGTACCCGCGAACATCGTTAAGCGGATAGTTCCAGAGGTGCGATTAGGATTGCTATCGAATGCTGACCACCACTCGCCCCGGCTGACTTCTGACACCACACGGGCTCCGTACGCGATCTTTGCTGCAGTCCGCAAGCGGGACAGACTCTGGATTGTGTTCTGGAACGCGTTCGGAATCGTTCACCGCATTTTCGACAGAACCCAGTCCGCTCGGAGGATCTCCGGACCTATCCCTATTAATATTCGAGGAAACTCAGCGATGAAGAACGCCCATCAGCATCTTTGCGGCTCATGCCCGCGGCGATGTTCTCGGCAATCTGCTGGTCGAGATAAAATTGAATCTCATTGTCTATATAGTTGCTGGAAACCCGTTGCCGACGGAGCAAAGTCTGCAAGCTTAGTCACAATCGCCGAACCCATAGCATGACATCACCTCTGTTTCTTATTCGCTGCGAAGAGCTTGCGTCGGATCAAGGCGGGATGCGTGCCACGCGGGACGTAGACATGCGATACCGGCTACTCCTACCAGAAGCATTGCGACAGCCGCGAACACGCTGGCGTCTAACGGCTGCATCACGCGGCGGATGTGCTCAGCATGCTGACCGGCTTTGAGGCCTACGATGCGCTGGCACGGGCCGGACTCACGACGAGGAGATCTTCGCAACCATAACAAGTCTGGCCCGCTCGATCAGCGGCCTATGATCGGGGTGGTTATCTTCGTCTGCTTCGGATGCTCGGCCAAGCACGTCAGTTCAGACTCAGCAGGACAGTCGATCCGTTGCGGATTTGGAAATGCTTCCGAAAGATTAAGACTTTTGCGAACCGGAAGAACTCTGCTTCGCTGAATTCTCTTGGCTCTTTGCCCCACATCTTAAGACTCTCCGGCCCAATGATCCCAGCAATGTAGCGAAATTCCAAATCCGATTCCGGCGCGGAACGCCCGATAGTCAGCGTTGCTGAAGCATTTGGCGGAATGACACCAGATGCCAGGCCCCCTCGGGAGTCGAGGCTTCGCGCCGCAGAATATAGAGATTGCCGTCATCCGCGCGGACTTTGTAAATGGCATCCTGAGGGCCATACCACTGATCGAGGATTTCCTCGACCGCGTATTCGTGCCCGTCGAGGCGAAAACGGATGGGCCTTTCGTCCGCTTTCCAACCGGAATAGCAATCCACCTCAAGTTTCATATCCTTCTCAGAGCAGAACGGCTTTAGCCACATGGGTCATAACCATGATAGCGCTTGCACAGCCCGCCAATCGTGAGTCGCTTGGTTTGAACCTAATTGTTAGTTAACTCCTGCTTGTCCGGTTGTTTCAGCAGAACACCTATGTTGCGAGTCGCGTCCGTGGCGAGCTACTTTCGAGACCTCATAGCGCAGTCGGACGACGCCGTCTGAGTACTTCCTGGCTGAGCGCAAGCGAAGCGGTACGTCCCGATGGCGCGATGCCACGAGTGGAATGCCCTCACCGATTAAAGTAGGAATGACGTGGATGTCAAACTCGTCGATCTCGCCGGCATCGAGGAACGAGGCGATCAGTTCTCCGCCGCCCATCATCCAGATGTGTTTTCCCGGCGTCGCGCGCAGCGTCGCGCAGTAGTTGGCGAGCTTCGTGTCGAACGTCCCACCTTTCCTACCCCTTTCGCCGCGCTTTGATGACGTACCCTCCGCTAGCGCAAATTCCACGGAAACGGCAGCCCGCGTAGCCTAACAGATATACATCCGAGCATAATTAAAGGGACATAATGATTAAAAAAGGGAAGTATCGACGGGCGAATCAGTTCCGGGTAAGTCTGCATTTCTCCGAAAACTCGGGTCAGAGTACCCACCAGCTCGCCTTGGTTCTCAAAGTATCGGTTATGCGTGCCGTTCTTACGGGTGTATTGCCAAAGTCGTTCCGTGGGATTCAGCTGGGGAGAATACTTGGGCAACGGCTGGACTCCCAGCCAGTCTCCATTGGCATCCAGCCAGGTCTGCACCAGCGGCTTCTTGTGATAGGAGGCGTTGTCGTGTAATGAGAATCGCGCCTTGCCGCCGATAGCGTCGGGCCAAGGTCTGCAGAAAGGCCAAGTAGGTTTCGGCATTGAATACGCAGTCTCGCTGATAATGAAACCGTACCTTCCACAACTCGATGGCGCCCAGGATCTTGACGTGCCCGGTCACGGGAATCTCCGGTGAATGTCCCACACGGCTCCAGGTGGCGTGCAGGGTGGAATCCTGGCGGAAGCTGGCTTCATCGCTAAAGATTAGTGCCCAGTTTTTCGCTTGGGATTTTTTTAAGCCTGGGATAGGTGTAGCGATGCCAGCGGTCCTGCTCGGTGGGATTGGCGCGAGTCAGCACCCGATGGGGCCGCTGTCCAGAATATCGCTCAACAGTTCCTTTTGTTGCAGACTCAAGCCGGCAGGACGGCCGGATCGATAGCCCTTCCAGCAAAGCCTCGACTCCGTGGGCTTCATAGCGAGCCAGCCACTCGGAAACTTTGGATCGCGGGGCTTGGAGAGTGTCGGCTAGTTCACTGCTGGTGCGACCCTGCGCGTTTAAGAGCGCGTCTCGGCGCGCGTCTCTTGTGGCCTGGCCGCCGGGCGCGGCAGCGGAGCGCGGGCAAGCCGCAGCGGATGCTGTCCTTACTTGATGTGTTCACAAAATAGGAAATGAATGCGTGGATCAGATACCCCTCTGCCTCGGCGATGCTTGGAATCAAAGATTTAGAGACGAGTCCCCTCCCAAATCTTATGTTCTAAAAGATTTAGCCGCAAAAACCATAACTGGGTCATGTGCGAGGCCGACACCCCCGTTTGTGCCGGTGCCGCGCGAATGCAAACCCGAATTGTCAAAGAACGCGATGTGTGAGGAACAGGTTCCTTGCTGCGTTCGGGATTTCGGCTGCGGGCCCCCGCTGCCCTCAAGACCCGCAATGCGCCTCAACACACATCGCCCTTAATTCCGGCAAAAATGGGACATTGCCGGTGCGAGGGAAAATTCTCTGTGGGGTGAAGGAGTTAGAGAGGAGTGAGAGGCATTGGGGGCTTGGGCACCCGCCTACCAAGCATTTTTCCGGCTCCCAGATTCCCTTATTCAACAGACGAGGTCGAGTGCCACCTAACGCGGTGGAACGGACTGTCTGAGAAGGGAGAAAGCTAACGACATGAACCTCTTTGTGACAGACGGGTGGATGGATTCTTCGAACCAGATGGTTGCCCGGGGGGAGCGGCCGCGGATCGAAATCCTGAGCCTGGAGAGAGACAAGACGAAGGGGCAAAAGGGCTTTCTCCCTGCTTCAACTACTCATCGAGTTGGCGATGACGGTATTCATCGCCGGAATCGTCGTTCCCAGCCTTTTCCGGTCGGGTGTTGCCCCCAAGGAAGCTTTGGCTGCGGGTTCTCTCCAAAGATCAACACCGCCGGAGTTACGTTCTTGTTCAGGTACAAGAACATTGTTGTCGCCATCCTGGGTGTGCTAGTCGGTGCGGCAGCAGCATTAGTTATCGAAATGGAGCAACCAGGAATTCGGCTTCGCCATCTCTACAGCGTATTGCACGGTTGTCTTGGAGGTTTTGGTTTGAGGGGTGATGCGGCACCTGTCCTAAGATAAGAAACGAACACGGAACGACGAAGAAGGCCCGCGTCGTTTGGGAAAATTGAGACAGGCTAGCACACTTCTTTCTGCCAAAAACGTCGCCGCAACATTTTCGTGCAAGCACCACAGGCGAGCCCCCCGCCTGCAATCAATGCCCGCTCACTAAGTTAACGGATGTAGGAAACGGGACGGGCGAGGGGACATTTATGAACTACTTGCGCGCTATCGTCTGTTTAATGTGTTTAATGGTACTTCCCGCAGTCGCTCAGGTCACGAAAGTCGGGGCCACCCAAGCGAACAATGCGCGGGTTGACGTTGCCTTGTCAGAGGCCCCGAGCGCTCTATGGGTGCAACCGGTTCTTCCTGTCGTGTCGAGTAAGGTGCAGACTGTACCCAAGGCGCATAGTCAGGTTTTTCTAGACCGCCCGGCCAAGATTCGCTTCTCCGTTCTAGCTGGCCTAGTCGCTGCAGACGGCGTTACGACCCAACAGTTATTGAGCATGGATGGCCGCAGAGAGGTGGATCCCCTGGCTCGGCCTTTTGTCATACACGGAACTGCGGGACAACTCGCCGCGTCTTCCCTCGGGTATGCATTCGGACTCGGGACCTCATATTTGTTCCATCGCACCGGCCACCACAGGATGGAGCACATTGTTGAGAACCTGGCAATAGGCGTCGAGGCCGCGTGCGTGACCAACAACCTGATTGCAAGGCGCTGAGGGCCACCGCGCCCCGCCATAACCATGTGATCCAGCGGCTTTCGCCCGATTCGTTGCTGATTGCCGGACCTATGCAGACCACCCGGCGAAATGACTCCGCAGTGGCAGCAGACCCTCAGTCAGCAGGGCGCGTGATGTACGACTACTATGATGACGCAGTCACTGTGACGGATGTCCATTTCCGCAGTTCGGGAATAAAAGGTGCGTTCTGGTATCGAATTATCGTACCGACACAACGGTCGCTCTGAGAGGTCCAGCAGGAGGCGCGGGCCCGGCTTCCTGCAGTGGTAACCTTGTGCTCGGATTTAAGGTGAATTCGAACTGAAACCTAACTCCAATCCCAGGCTCACCGTGGGGAAATAATACGAACACTCCCTTTGATTGCTCTTGGCGGGGTAGGTCTCTTCCTAGTTGGCGTAACATCGCCATGTCACCAACTACTCCCCCGGCCCACCCCTCTGGACTCGATGAGCGACATGGCCTGGTTGCGTAAACAATCTGACGCGCTGGTGTATGTGGTACACGGGAGTTAGTGTCTTTAAGCTCGTACGCCAAGAGGGTATCCTGGGTGTATGTCCAGTCGGATCGTTCGATCGAAATCTTGCACTATTGCGTTAATCGTATTGCTGCTGTACTCCTGGATCGAGGTCACTGCCGAGAACGTCCGATACAATCCGGTGCCACGCGAGGCGGTCGAAAGCCGACTGGGGAAATACGCTGGCAACAACAAGCAACGCGAGGCGACGCTCAAGCAAATGTTCGCTGATGCTGGTTGCGACGACCAGCACCTTTCCGAACAGCCAGTGAAGGGATCGAAGCTACCTAACGTCATTTGTTTGCTGCGGGGCAGCTCCGAAAGGGTGATCATCGTCGGAGCGCATTTTGATCGGGCGCCCGACGGTGATGGAGTCGTCGACAACTGGAGCGGTGCGTCGCTGCTGCCGTCCCTGTATGAAGCCGTAAAAACCGAGCCGCGCAAGCATACCTACATTTTCATTGGATTCACAGACGAGGAGCAAGGCGAAGTGGGGTCGCGTTTCTATGCCCGACAGATGACCAAGGAACAGGTCGTTTTGACCGACGCGATGGTGAACATGGACACGCTTGGCCTAGCGCATACCGAGGTTTGGGCCAGCCATTCGGACAAAAGGTTGCTTGGTGCACTCGTCTATATCGCGAAACAATTGAATGTACCCGTCACCGCTGTCAATGTGGATCAAGTCGGCAGCAGCGACGCGGAGCAGTTCTCCGAACGCAAGATTCCCCGAATTACGATTCACTCACTAACCCAGGAGACCTGGGATGCTCGCATCCTTCACACGTCGAAGGACAGGATTTCGGCCATGCGGCTCGACGATTACTATCAAACATATCGCCTGCTCGCGGCTTATGTTGCGTTCTTGGACCAGATTGCGAGCGCCCCTGTGACGGCGAATGCGCATTAGGGAGGAATCACTGTTGAAAGAGACCCGATATCACTTACGATCCGGTCTGCTCGTCGGCAGACCCATTTGGCTGCCGCAGGGCCGGGATTGCCATTCACCTCGTACCGGTACCGATCTGCTTCAGCTTGAAGTAGAGAAGTAGTGAAGAACCCACGACATAAAAAGGCAAGGCCTGCGCCAGGGTAGCGCCCGTAAACCGAACAACAAGGCCGTAAAGAACTACGGCGAGGCTACATGCCATAAGCAGCAGTTGGACAGCATAGGCACGCCGCAAGTTTTTCGGATCAGGAGGGCTGGGTGGCATTTCTAATTGCTTCGCTGATCGTTTTTGCACCAGAAAACATAGTGCCAATCAGACAAATGGAAACAATGCAGACTGCAGTATAGAACTCATCGCCGATCTGTTTATTGGTTGGATGATGCTTCTCCGCAATCCACACGTACAAAACGATGGCGAGAAGCAGAACACGCCAAACGATGCGTAGTCCCCGCATCGTGATCGTACGAGCTTGTTCGGTCAATCGAAACTCCTCGGAAAAGGAACTATGGCACCCCTGTCCCAGCCAATCAAAACGGCTGTCGGGTGTATCATCACCGCATGGGCCGGGTTGCCGAGATTCTGCTCGGGGTCTGTTGGTTGCTGGTTGTGTTGTCCAGCGCACACGGTCAGACCCGTCCCTCCGCGGGGAGCGCGTTTGTCACCGTGTGCTCCGTTGATTTCGACGGCACCGATTCCATTCCTCTATCGGTCACCCAAATAGCTCAGCAAAGGATCCTGGCGGCGGCATTCACCCAATCTGAATTGGTCTCGCAAAGCACGGGCTGGCTTCGGAAGGTGCTCTACTCTTACGGTTATATGGAAGCAGTCGTTGACCCGCCAAGCGTGAAGCCGGCCGAGGGGCGCGGCGGTGTTGTCCTGAGGTTTCACGTCGAACCGGGAGAGCGATACTACATAAGCGGTCTCGCCGTGGGGGGCACGAAGGCGCTCGCGGCTCAGGAGATTCGGGATCTCATCCCGTTTCATCCGGGCGACCCGGTGGACGGGGAGAAACTTGACCTGGCACTACGTGAGATCCGTCGTCTCTATGCCTGCTCGGGCTATCTCGACGCCGATCCTCAGCTTTCGGAAAACTATCATCGAGCGACCCGCACCCTGTTCTTCACCGTGCAAATGCATGAAGGAGACCAATACAATATTGCCAGCGTGAAGGTTCTGGGATTGGACGCGGCTTTGGCCGATAAGCTGATCACGCTACCGGACCTGCAGCCGAACAGCGCGTTTTCCGAATGCCGCATCCGCGAAGCCATTCACTCGCTCTGGCCTGCCGGAGGTTCCTCCTCCGAGCCGTCTTTCGGCATACGGGCTGAAAGGCAACTTACACCTCAGAAAATTGACGTGGTGATCGATTTTTCTGTCGGCCAGACAACCCAGGAGGAACTCCACGCACAAAGTAGCCTGCAACAGTATTGGGTTCGGGCGGAAGAAATCCGCTGTGAGCTTCGGGAGTCGCTTAAAAGAAAATCGCCCACCCCTTGCGATTTCTCCAAAGAGTGGGCAGTCTGAAATCGATCACGAAAAGAAAACGCCATTGCGCTCATGCGCAAGCAGCGAGAATTCGTTCACTGAAGTCTCGGCGGGATCAGACACAAAGGTCGCAGTGTCGGTTTGACCAGCCCACGCAATCTGCGCTACATTTTGCACAAAATCTCCAGCGAAGCCATTTTTCAGGTCGCGGAGCTTTGTCCGCCCCATAGGATGGCTCCA
>QIAU01000096.1 GCA_003225055.1 Acidobacteriota bacterium | reverse complement strand
TCTCTTTTCGCTGGAATTGAACAGTTGGTCGACCAGGTCCTCTTCATATCGGATATTGCGGGCCAGTAAATACGCCACGAACATATCGGAAAAAGTGTGTTCCCGATGAAGCGCTTCCATCATCGCCTTCTTCTCGATCCGCAGAAGATCGCAGTCTGTCATGGCAGCTGCGGATCCCATACGGAGAGCCTGACCGGCCAGCGAGCCTTCGCCAAAAAAATTCCCTTCGCTCAATATGCCGATCGTGGCTTCCTTGCCGGTCTTGGATACGACAGTGAGTCGCACTTTGCCGTTCTGGATATAGAAGACAGCGTCCGCCGCATCCCCTTGTGTGAAGATCCTCTCCTTCTTGGCAACGGTCAGGCTCTTTCTGCCCTGGCCAATTGTCGCGAGGAAGGTGCTAGGGTCAAACTTGCGGTTCTTTTTGGATGCTACAACAGAACTCATGATCGTCAATTGTAGTCCCAAAGTGCGGTGCTGGTGGATCCACAGTGCAAACAAACGATGCGCGAAGCATCACGGCGAGGTTTAGCTTGCACGATTGAGGCGAGCTGATTCCGTGTTTGCGCAGAGAGTTACTTGTCCGAACCCGTCAGGCGCCGATCTCGATGGGGTTCAGTGCGCGGCTGCCCGGTACTAAGCTCGCATTTCTCTCCCGGCTTAGCGCCACAAGTGGGGCACCGCACCGCCAGTGCTTGTTTCTCGGTGACTCTCATGGCTACATAGTGCGGAACAGCTTTGTGTCGGCCGACGGAGCACTAAATTGGAAAAACTGGAGCGGGCGTGACCGTCGCCAAACTGGCCGACCATAACCCACGCCTGCCCACAAAGGGCTGTCCGCCTTCTCAGGGGACTACTGCATTAAAGCAGATTGCAATAGTACTGTTCCCACAACGGTGTGACTGTTCAAGATTACTCACTTCCTCAGATTTTGTGAAAGTTTTCACATCGTGTCCGTTGTTCAAATTCGCGCACTTTCCACGACTGACCTTCGCCCAGCGACTACATGCCCTTGTAAGGCTCATACGGAGGCTCAGGCAGCGCTGGCTTCTTGGCGTAAGGCCTATATGGAGGCTCAGGCAGCGCTGGCTTCTGGGCGCGCTCCGCGTCAGGCGTTGCTCCTGGATAGGGCAGTGGCGGTTCGAGAGATTTGTTTGCGTTGGTAGCGGAGTGGTTGACCATGATATGGCTCCCGGGAATGGGTCGAGGGGGAAGTCCGGCGATCATCCGATGCCTAGTCTGGCCGCCACGACCTTCCAGTCATGACCCTTACCCTATCTACATAGATGGTGCGCCTTGCGGAGGACGGCGCGATGTTCAAAATTGCTCGGTTCGAAAAACAATTCAGGTACCTTCGGGGCTACAGCGAAATCCTCCGAATCGCTTGCGGTCGGCAGGAATTGACAATCCTAGATTCAGAGGCGCAGTTGACGGATCAGTCAGAGCAATTAATTGTCCAGGTGGATAGTCTTCATGTGTAAGAGGAGTCTCGGCCTCGGGGATGATGATCGTCAGCACCTCACCGCTGAGAATTCCTCGGATCAGCAGGCGGTCGCTCTCGACGGCGACGACTCTGTATTGCAGGATTGCTGACATTGCACATAAACATTCAATCTCGGCATTGCGACAATCCGGCATCTGTTGGGGCCACAAGACGGAAGTGAGCAATTTAGACCAGCTATTCTCTTATACCTGGGCGATCATGGTGCCGGAGACGAGCAGTTCCTCGCTCTCTTTCAGGTCCTCTGAACTAAGTCAGCCCACCTGAAGTTCTCTCCTCTTAGTTCTACGGCTCCGAAAGGACCGTCACGAGAGCTGGTCGTATACGCGTCAACTGCAGCGTAGCTTCGTCTTGCGCCCGAAAGGCGGCGACATGCGAGTCACTCTACGAAAATGTCTTTTGGCACAAGTAGCCTGCCTCAGTCTTTGGCCTGTTTTGGCGTTTGCTCAGTCCTCTGATCTTGCCCAAAATCTGGCCGACTGCAAGAATGGCCGCGAAACCTGCGATCGCTCGAAATTGAACCAGTTGGAATCGGCTGACGTGGCTCTCGCCGGCCACGTGCGCAACGTTTCGGACTGCAGGAACGGCTACAATTTCTGCGACCACTTGAAACTCACCGAACCCGAAGCTATTGCGTTGGCGGTTGCCGATCACCAGCGTAATGTCTCCAACTGCAACGACGGCAGGGGGTCCTGCGACCCGTCTAAACTAAGCCAGTCCGAAGCCCGTGAAATGGCCGTCGCGGAGCACCAGCGCAACTTCGCCAATTGCAAGGACGGGGTAGGCGATTGCGACCGCTCCAAACTGAGTCCGTCGGAAGCGGGAGCAGTGGACACTGCCAAACGCCAGCTCAACGTCTCCGACTGCAAGAATGGCACTGGGGCTTGCGATCATTCCAGGCTAACTCCTTCGGAAAAGAGGGAGGTGACCGCTGCAGAACACAACCGCAACGCGCGGAATTGCGAAAACGGCTGGGAGGAGTGCGACCACTCCAAGCTCACTCCGTCGGAAGCGGGTCAAACAGCCGTTGCAGAACACCAGCGCAACCTCTCCGCTTGTAGGGACGTCCAGGAAACCTGTGACTACTCAAAACTGACTCCTCCCGAGGCCAAGATGCTGGCCGACGCTGAGCACAAACGTAATTACACGGCTTGTTTAAAGGGTCATGGTTATTGCGATCCCTCTCGTCTAACGCCCTCAGAGGCTAGGGCGATCCAGACCGAGCACAAGCCAGTTCTCCGGTAGGAGCGGTGACGACGGTACGAACGACCTCTTCGTCACTCAAGTACTGCGGACCAACGAACTCCGGGTGTGGTTTCTGAGTGAGCACTTGGTAAACATGCCTTTGACCGAAGCGGTGAAAGAAGGGCGAGCGCCGCGCGGCAGTGAGCTGCTGAATAGAAGGCTGTGGATTCATGAAAACATCGTTGAAATCTGTCATTGAAGTACTGAATCGAGATGCTGATCAACGGGAACACCACGCCCAGAAGCTGAAAGCAATCTCTCCTGACATCTCTCTCGATCGATCTTGAATCGGATGCCGAGTTAATAGATCAGAGGGTGGCGTCCATCGGAAAGCGGGTCGAGATTCTGGAACAGTGGGAATAGAACGGTCAATCAAGCTGAGACGCCACCGTACATTTAGCTGAAGGGACGAGACATGCCAAACACCGGCGAGAGACGAGAGATCACCAGACGCATGAATGCGAAGCAAGCAGAAACGGTCCAGCAGTCTAAGAAGCTACTGTCGAAAACAAGGCAGTTCTCCGCGAGTGTGGAGGCGAAGAACATAGAGCGAATCGCGGAAACAACAAAAGGGCGATCTCGCGAACGCGGGAGCGCCCATAGGAGGTGGGCTTCATCGGGCCCTGGTTCACAACTTCCTGTGCTCCAAGGTCAGCGGGCCGACGAAGAAGCCTCATGGCGAATGTATGACGAAGGCTGTCCAAACGAAAACCCAAGCGTAGACGATGCCACTGGGTACTTAAAGAAGACGAGGAAGCTCCTTCAGTGAGTTGCAAAGAATTCTTATGACAGCATGCTTGGAGAGCGCTCGGCCATCGAAGATGGATCCAGTGACCCCTGCCTGGAAACTGACTGTGACCGACCGCCGACTCATGTGGCTTCAGAAAAAGCATCCGGGCGGGTACGGTCATAAGCTCCAGTTGTGGGCGATAGGAGCCTTCAAGGAACCCTCGAGCCCCGCCACTGGTCTCGGTTGTGGGATGAGACGTGACCTGTAAGTTCAGACTCACTGTAAGTTCGCAAGAGCGAAGCAACGAGCCTGGCGGTGGAGATGAGATCCACAATAGTGAAGCCGGGTAGTGCTACGTAGCGGCTGTGGTTAGGGCTTGGTTTAGTTGTTCTTGGGATCAAGCAACTTAATCACTTAATCGGCTGGAGCGACTGGGAACTAATCGTGACGGTACCAGAGTCCCTCGCCGGAAATGACCGTTGTCAGGCGAATCGCACCGCCAAGTTTTCCTGGCACCAACAACCATTAATCACACCAACAACCATTAACCAAAGGACGGACTGAAGATGACTTTAATGGACGTTGCCTTTCACTATGCCGCACAACCAGGGGAAAATCAAATGCGCGCGATCGGTAGGGTGCGTGAGGTCTATGGTATCCGGCGTATTGCCTTTAGCGAGAAAGAGCGTACGCTGAAAATCGAATACGATGCCTCCCGTCTGTCGGAAAGCGTGGTCGCCGGGTTGCTGCGAAATGCCGGAATCGATCTGCTCGAAACACTGATCCTCGCCTGAGCAGCAATTCTTCGTAGCAGTCGTTGTAGGGCTTGCTTTTTCCAGCCGACGCGCGTACCGAGCATATGCAGTGTAGGCCCAAGCTACTCGGCTTGGACCTTTTTGTTTAGGGACATGCGTGGCGATGATCATTTTCGCCACCACAAACGAATCTCCTAACAATGCGCCAGTGCTATGTGCTAGAACGCCGGCCACAAGAGACCGGTCCAAAACTCGACATCAAATAGGGGATAACCAGAAAACGCATGAAGAATACAAAATTTCTTGGTCGCCTCGAATGCAGCGGCCGCTTCATCGTCGAACGCTACAGCTTTGATCCGACCAAATGCGATGCACCGCTGCGACGGTTGCATAAGGGAGCTCATTGGCTGTCGCTGGTGTCGCGCCGACCGCTGTAACTCCTCGGGTATCGATCCACGGACGCGAAGACACCCTTAACTAGCTCGGTCGCCTCGAGCGCGGCGGCATTCTCACAGTCGCAGCATCACAGACTTGAGCCGTACGCGAGCAGACTTTAGGCAAGGGTGCTTATGGATTCTGCCAATTCGCATTTGTGAAGCCAATGCCGACCGGCTCGACACCCGGTTCCAACGTGATTGTGCCCAGCGTTTGTCTGGAAAAGGTGTAAAACTGGCTGAGAGCGATATCGGTGATAAAAAGGCGGTTAACAAAACTCCTTGTGCTATCGGCTCGCAAGAGATCTCCAGGCCCGAAGATCCGGTGGTTTTCTCAACCGTGGATGAGTGTTATCCGGGGCTAGTGTCAGGCCTGGGCTCTCAGATTACTGGTCAGTATTGACCGGGATTTCGCTTAGCGTGTGACTCTGGACCGGCGCAGCTTGGCTGAGCAGTTTTGAACAGACGTATTGGCCCCCGAAGACATAGGATTTGGGTTTGGGAGATTAACCCTTCAGAGGCCGCGATATGAAGAGACAGTACCTTCACCTGTCAGCTTATCTCTGTAACAAGTGCCAAGGGCCGGTCATCACAGGCTCACTTGCGGTGCGGGAGAGTGAAATATCGAAAGAGACCGAGATCAGACAGGTGGGAGCGGTTTGCCTGGCGTGCGGCAACAAGCAAAACAAAGTGACTGAGCCGGGTGTTGCCCGTCACTTCCCGCCGGTCGAATGGGAGTCAATGAATCTTATCGAGGCGTGCCCCATCTCGACGGCTTCCGCGGAAGTGCTCAGTCGTGCAGAACTACATTAAAGTAGTGAGCTGTAGACCTGCAATCCGCCATCGTTGTAGTCAACTACGTCATGGCCGGCTCTGTCCGTTGCAGTAGCAACACACGCCAGACCGAGTAGCAAGGGAACATCGATCTCAACCGAACTCATTCCGGGCTGAAATAAGCAGGACTTTCACTTCTAAGGCCTCGACTCGCCTCGAATCGACAATAAGGAAGTAACGAGCGTCGGATTAAGCTGTGTAGTAACGCGCACTCCGGGAGACAGTTTAGGAGAAGCGATTCGCGATTTTCGGTCCGCTATGAATGAGCCTGAGAAATCGCCCAATGTTTTCCGGACATCTCTCGCGGATTTCGGCATTGCCGGTATGCTGCTGTTGCTAAATGCCTGCAGGGCTTGTTCGTCTGCTCGTCTTCTATGACAAGGGTTGTATCGCGGCAACGAGCGCCATTATTTATTAGCGAATCATCTCCTAATGCGCAGGTCCGCCTCCCCGTGTCTGCCGCGGACGAAATGCAGAATGAGCGACACCACGGCCACGACAAGAAGAATATGAATCAACCCGCTCGTCACATGAAAAACAATCCAGCCACAAATCCAGGCAATCATTAGAGCCAAAAACGCTATTATGTACTTACTCATAGAACCTCCAGAACTGACTTCACGGTAAACGATCCCCTTCGCCACCACCTTCCCCGTTGGCTCGTACTGCCGAGTCGCCACTATATTCGCTCATCTGCTCTTGCCGAACTGTACAGAATTACTCACTAGCCGGAACCGATCATTTAAGCTCGTCTGGAGATTTCCTACATTCCGAATGCCATCCGCACAAACGTCTGGCACTTAGGAACCCAAATTCTGACTGCTGTTAAGCTGGGGGCATGAAAAAGCCACATCTTGAGGTAACCCAAAACGACAAGTCGGGGCTGCATGGCAAGTGTGCCAGCTGCGCCGCATACTTTACGATTGCCGGACCTGGGTTGGCCAGGAACCCTGCAGCGGCGATGAAAACCCTGCAGCGGCAGTTCGACAAGCATTGCAGGCAGGTCCATATGCGCGAGGACGCCAGCCAAGAAAGGACTTCTTCGTAGCTTTCGAAGGGAAAGTGAGGAAATGCGTGCGCGGAAGGTGTGAGAGACGCTTCGGCCATGGGTCGCAGAAGTGGCAAGGCGCGCAGGTCTCCAAGGGATGCGCACTCTTCTCGACAAGAAGGTCGGCTATCTGAGTGTCGGCTCCAACGCGGACAATGCAACCATAGCTATAGACGGCGATCGAGGGCCTCGCGTGCAGAATTTTTGTTGTCTCACCCGCTCTTGAAGGATCCAGCATGAATGGGGCACAATCCTTTCTTTGACGCCGGCACATTACAGGGCGTTCCGCCCCCCCGGCCAAACCAACTGAACTGCCACGATGCCGCCGAGTATCTCGGGCTTAAGTGCGAGCCCAAGCCGCAGCGCCAATAAGACAAGGATGTCCAATTTGTCAGAACGCAACGGCGATAAGTCAAGGTTCGGAAGAGAGCGCAAGCAGAAAATCCTTCGCAGGAAACGCAACCGCGAATTGCGGAAAGCGCTCGGGCTGGTGAAGCCCCCCAGCAGCGCATGACTCAAAAGCTGCGGGTTAAGTAAGCCGGAATGTTTTGCGGAGCCAGCTGAGAGCAACTCCGTTGTCTGCAGAGTCACCTGGATGATAGCTGATTGTGTCTCGCCACAATTCCATGCGCACTAGGTGCATATTCCGTTAGAGTTTTCAGCTTGAATAAGTCTTGATGATTTGGGCAGAATCCGCGGGCCTCCGCTGCCCCGAAATGCCAAACAGTCCTGCCGCGAGCAGCGCACCATGCAAGGAACCTCGGCATGCTGTTTACGCCGCCCGGTCGTAGCCGTGATGCAAGCCATCGAGCCGCGAGCGAGTGAAGATCAGGCCATGGGGTCTCTCCACTTAGACCAGAATCGGCGCGCCACCACCCAAAACAACTTATCGAATGGATCGAATCGCGGTTTAGGATGCCTGCGTTTCAACACGGTCAGCTGCTGGCGGAGAGCAAGATTCTCCAGCACCAGGCTTCGGAGGGTGTGAATGATGCGAAGGAAGGCTCCAAACCAGAGCAGAAGGAGCTCGAACATGGTGCCAAAGTTATAGGATAAGAAAGACCAGCCGTTTGGACCTGTGTTTGTTTGGACCTGTGTTTGTAATGAGAACAAATAGAAGGAGTTTTGGTTGTGGGAATGGAACCAGTTCGAACCTCATCGCTAGGTTTCATGCGTTCCTTCGGAAGTTCGCGCCGGGGAGAAACTCTACAGCTTCGCGACCGCTCCGATCAAGACTGCGGTGGTACCTCGAGTGCTTCCTGGCGCAGCGAAATCCGCACCATGCGGTCGACCGGCGCAAACACCAGGATGATTCCCGGCCTTGGGATTGGGCAGTAGCCGCCCCAGGCGGAAGATCACGCCACGCTCGTACTCCCGCAGGATCTTAATCGAGCTAAGGATGTACAGAACGACAATAATTATGGCAATGATGGGGATTGGAATCATCGGCAGTCTCCTTCGCACTGAATTGAAGTGCGTTCAATCCTTGGTGCTGCTAGGTTACTCCGTTTGTAGGATCAGCATTCGTGCTCATGAGGGGTTGCTAATGGCCGTCAGCCACTTAAGCTTTTAGTGCTGAATAATCGGATTGACGGCTTTTCTGTTTCGTGGCAGTCGGGGGCACGCCGACAAGCTAGAAAGCTATTGGGACTGACCCTGCGCAACTAACCAGTCGTTGAACCCGACGCCACTTCAGCGCTGTTAGACGAAACCGGAGGCACGAGCCTATCTAGTGGACAAAGGCGAAATCGATCAGCACAAAGGTGGGTTTGTGGACTGACCATAGGAAAGCTGTGATTATAGCTGTTACGGACCAAGGGGAAGCAACAAGGTTGATAATATCAAAGATTGACAAACAGCTCGGACCTTCTGGTGGTGCACGCTCTACGACTCCCTATGAATCACAGCAAGTACCGGCAGATGATACCCGCGAAAGAAAATTCACGGGACACCTCAACATTTACTACGATGCGGTGATTGCGAGTATTCGTGATGCAGAATCTATTCTGATATTTGGGCCTGGTGAGGCCAAGGGCGAGCTGAAGAAGCGTCTCGAGGAAGACAAACTTGGTGGGCACATCGTCAGCATCGAAACAGTTGACAAGATGCCGCTATAACTTCCAGCCATGACCATCACCCTATCTACAGAGATGGTGCGCCTTGCGGGGGAGGGCGCGATGTTCAATATTGCTCGGTTGGAAAAGCAATTCAGGTACACTTCGCGGTCCACGGCGAGATTCTTCGAATCGCTCCGCAAATCGGGAAGAATTGACAACCCTAATTCAGAGGCGCCGTTGACGGGTCGGTCAGGGCAATTAATGTTCCAGGCGGATAGTCTGCTTGTGCAAGAGGAGTCTCGGGCTCGGAGTTGATGATCGTCAGCACCTCACCGCTGAAAATTCCTCGGACCAGTAGACGGTCGCTCTCGACGGCGACGACTCTGTATTGCTCTTCGAAGATTGACGTCTCAGTCTCTTTCATCTGGACCATCGGATGCGCAATTTCAGATCAGCAATTTACGGTTTTTCTGCACGGCCCAAACCTTAAGGTGAGGTAGATCAACGAACGCCCAGAATTCAGGCCGGCGCCTGCTGGCCGAGCCCTGAGCTGATGCGGTCGTAGGCTTCGCTCACCGACGCGGCTGCTGCTGTGCTCTCCTCTTCCGTGGGTGTTGTGATCTGGAGCAATCCCTGTCGACCGAGGTTTGGGGGAAGAGCGAATGCATTCTGATGTTGCATCACAACTTCCAGCGTGTGCGCCAGACCTTCTGATTGGTATCCATTATCAAAGTGGATACCGGTGTAGTGAAATTTGGAAGCTGACATCCAGTACGCACAAGCCAGAAGCCAATGGCCTCGGGTTATGGATGACCAGACCTGCAGATAATCCAAAGTACCGCTGGGGGCGAAGCCATATTCAATATGAATCAAGCCAGTTTGGGCGCCACGCATCAAGTCTGCCCAACTTACAACCACGGCAGATTCGAGGATTTGGTCGAGGCTCTGATGTTCGCTAGGTTTCATAATCCACTTTCCGGGACAGAGAACAGGGCTTAACCTCTGGCCCATTCTGCGTCGCGCTGGGACGTCCGCCGTCCCTCCGCGCTATCTAAGTAGCAGCTCTGTTGGATATGTCGAGAGTTGCCAAAGATGTCATAGGGCACACCCAGAAAACGCTTCGCAACAATTCCAGTTACTTCGAGGCCATTGAAATGTTGCCGCTTGACCTTCTCTAGAATCCTCTGCAATGCGTTCTGGATCTTCTTCGCTCCAAGAGCACCAAAGAACATCGTTTTTACTCCTGCCGCCATGAAGAAGAAACTCCATCCGGCACCTTGGATCTTGCGATCGAGGGCAAAGGTATCAACAGCTTTGACCATTCCCCAGTTCCCTGAGTAAGGCTCACTCTCCAGCCCAAGAACCTGGGCGCTCAGCGGCGGCTCTCCGATCAGAATCGTACCGACTTGAACAGTTGTGGGCATAGAATCCTCCCCCCAAAACACTGGCTGCCGGGTTTAAACTCGCGTGAGCGCAATTACGACGATCAGCAACAGTGAAATGAATATCACCTCACCGCCACCCAGCAGCACAACTTCGCTGAGCAGGTCAGCTTTCATTAGATCTTCTGGATGCATTTCATTCCTCCTCGCGGAGGTGTGCCATCGAGGCCGGCCCGGACGAGGTGCCTTCCACTGGAGGGCGACCCGGTTGCGGACTCCGGCTCACGAACGCCCGGCAATAGCCCGCGAACCACCTTGTCGGGGCAGGCTCTGCCTCGAGAGGTGGGTGGGCCGTCTGGTTTGACGGATCGACTGCTCTCTAGAGCCTATAGAGTCGCTCATTTCCTGTCGAAATACTGTGCAGAATCGCTCATATCACAAACTGTCCGGCACAGTCCCGCGCGATCCCGTTTTGCCAATTTGCGGGCCTGTCCTACACTCTCAAGGTTTAGAACCAGAGGAGAGCCTATAAACAGGGTGCGAATACGTGCCGGTGCCGGTAATGCGCATGGGGACTTCGGCGCCCGGATGATCATTTTTCAGAAATGGATTAAGAGCTTTAATCAGGAAGGACTTGATTCCAGTAGTAGCATCCGAGAGTTTTGCCTGGATATGAAGAATTCCGCGCAGGTCGATTCGTTCACTGACCAAGTAGTATGTACCGTGTATTTGCGCAACCGCGCCGGGAACCCTGAAAGAGAGGCTGGAAAAACTGGCTATGCCGTCTTTCAGGACTACGTGACCCTTCAGATCGGAAAGCACGCTCTCAGGATCTTCGCTCTTTTCTCCCTCCGCTCGCTCGCTCAGTTTGTCGACTGTCTGTTGTGTGTTCGAGGCGGTGAAACGCGCGCTATCGATACCGAAGTCAGCCTGCAACTCCACCTCTTGGAGAAATGGCCTGTGTTCTGGAGGGATGGCAACCTTTGCTCTAAGACTGACGACACCTGTAAGAGGAGAACGCTGCGATTTCACGAAAAGAAGTAGGAGGTCTTAGATTCGCCCTTCTCTAACAACCATGGGCAGCGATGCAGTCTGGCCCTTTTGCCCGGGCTGGGCCGCAATACTGCCCTCCGAAACAATGGTCGTGTTTCCAAAGTGGGCACTCACCTCCCTCAATTCCACGTCTCCGTTGGTGGCATTCACGAAGGCGCGAAACTGGGTGCTCAAACGGACTTTGAGGGCGCTGCTTGTAACCTCGAAGTCGAGCATATCGGTAGAACCTTCTACGCCCAAGTGTTTGAGCATCCCCTGGAACTTTCCGCCTGAAGAGAGAATTCCTCCAATGCCTCTGAATGCGCCAAGGTTTGCCTGTCGGAACGTGTAAAGGGCCAAAGATTTGTGTTTGAGACGGATCATCAGTCCTCCACGGACCCAGCCGGCCGGTCGCGCGTACTTCTCCCGATGGTTCTGGATTGGACACCGTCGTTTGGAACGACATCGCTCCATTGCTGCCCAAATCTTGAAGAACAAATTCGTGAACCTAGAACTTTAGCCGCGATTTCCCGGGGTCACGACGCGTGAACTCCAGGACCGCTCCGTTGGCGACAAGGTCTCCCACAACAACCTTCAAACCCCTGATGTTAAGTAACCGAGGTTCAACGGTGTCGAAGGGCGGTATGACCACGTGCGCCCCATCCGCCCGAATAGCAGAGACATGTTTTGTGTGAACAGACCCAGGAAGCTGCCCTGGATTGTGAGTTTCTGGACCGTGATCAGTGGTGGATTACGGCGATCTTGAATGCGGCGAAACGTCACACCTTTCGCAATACACCCGGGACGAGGAAAATAGGTCTGCTGAAAACTCTCAAGTCACTACGGTGCTGAATGTCGCGTCTGCGAGAGGACATGCCGCCAAGAGAGCTGGCCAGCAATTTTGGAGCTACAGTGCAGCAACTAGAACAACTTGATATGCTTGTTCGCATGATGGCGTTGCGCATCTTGTCCAGCCCACAAGAGAGCGTTTGGGATGTAGCCAACCGCATCTGTGATCGATACTTCCTTTCGAAACCTGACTAGGAGTAAATCGGCTGTTTTGATCCTTCTCAGACAATCATGACAAAAATTCTCATCGTCGATGACAACGCACAGGTTCGGACAGCGCTTCGCGTGTGTCTTGAGCTTAATAAAGGTTGGACGGTGTGCGGGGAAGCGGATAATGGCCAAGCCGCCATCGACATGGTCCCTCGGTTGAAACCAGACGTGGTTCTGCTCGACTATGCAATGCCTGTTATGAACGGCGTCGAAGCGGCCCGCAAGATCGCTACGATTGCGCCCCAATGCTCGATGCTGCTATTCACGATGTACGCATCTGAGCAACTCGCAGAACTTGCGCATGCTGCTGGTGTACGAGCTGTGGTTTCCAAAGATGTTGGCGGAATGTCTGCCCTCGTTGACGCGATTGAAGAGATCAGCGGCAGTGCGGCATAAAGGCTGCCGTTTGACAAGCGGAGTTGCGAGTCTTGCGGAGATGCAAGGCCGAGGCTTTCCCAGAACGCTGCATCTGCGCGCGAGTTACGCTTTATTCTTCGTGATCCAGAGGTTTTCCATCAGGGCCGACCTGCACTTCCGATCTTTTTCCATGAATCATGACCTGTGCTTCGTAGCCCACCAGTTTGTCGTGTTTGGTTAATGACTCAACCTCGAGAAGTTTGCCATCTTTCCCTGCCTGGGCTTGCAGCCACTCTCTGACCGCAGCGGGGAGTGAATCGATTGCAACCTGCTTCTCTACCTCCACGATTGTGCCGTTGGAATCCATCAGGACATCTTTGGTGTGATCGTTGACCATCAACTCGGCTTCGTAGATGCCTGTTGCTCCCCTGGCTTCGAGGCGCCTACGCCAGCTAGGCGTAAATGCCCCGCTGGCGTAGGGTGTATGCTACCCGGTCAATTGCCAGCATGTAAGCCGCAATCCGGTTACTCACTCCGTGACTCTCGGCGTACTGCAAGACTTCCGCGAAGGCATGCCGCATGACGTCTTCGAGCTGGCGGTTGACTTCGGATTCCAGCCAAAAGTAGCCTTGGCGATCTTGTACCCATTCAAAGTAGGACACGGTAACGCCGCCCGAGTTCGCCAGGATGTCAGGGATAGCGAACACCCGCTTCTCGGCCAGAATCTCGTCCGCCTCAGCTGTCGTC